>JAEWFD010000005.1 GCA_023388995.1 Bacillota bacterium | reverse complement strand
ATATATCTATTTTTCAGATTACTACAAAACTGTAAACTTATGAGCCGCCGTATACCGAACGGTACGTACGGTGGCAGGAGAGGGGCGAAGTAACTTTATTGATTACTAGCCTCTACTCGATTGATTTCTGCACAACTGCTTATCTGCTGGCGCGACAGAATATTAGTCATAGTATCGGATCTTCAACCTATAATTCCATTGAAGTTCGACTTAAAGCTTGTGTAAATGACTACCATATATTAAAAAATATTGGGAAGTGACGATATTACTCATAAGAAAGCGGGGAATGAATATGAATCGCATTGACTTACTTATGCGTGGTGGCAATATCCGTTCGCAGATAAAACAATTGGAACTGCAAAAAAAACTGCAAGCACCAATAAAAAAAGAGGAAGAAAAAAGTCCTAAGCAAAAAGAGATTGATCAGATGCGGGAGGATATGGCTCGTCTTCGGGATGGGAATAAAATGGGAGCATTGGATGTGAAATTAAAAAGCGGAGAATTGCTGACAGAAGAAGAATTGCAATATTTGAAAGAGAAAAACCCCGAATTATATAAAGAAGCAATTGAAATTAAGAAAGAACGGCAGATATATGAAAAAGAATTGAAAGAGAGCAAAAGCAAGGAAGACGTGGAACGTATCTACCAGAAAAAGACACATCAATTCATGAGTCAGATAAAAAGCATACAAGCTAATCCTAATATTCCAGCTGGAAAAAAGAAAGATCTGATTGAGAAACTGGCGAAGAAGTTTCAGAATATGCAAACAATCCATACTAAATTTATGGATTCCAGAAACTATCAAGAGTTGCCGAAAACAGATCACGAAAAAAGAGCAAAAAAGACGCCCGTTGAGACCAGTGAAAGACCGGAGGCTTTACATGAGCTTTCAAGGATAGACACCAAATCTTTTACACCGGCAGCGAAAGCTGTCCATGCCTATTCACGAATCGCAGATACATCAAATCAGGAGTAAGTATCTATATGAGGGGAGGAAGATACCATGCGAGTGCCCAATTGGAACAATTACGGAACGATAGCCAATCAAGTAAAGCAAATAGGATTGCAGCAAAGGTTTCAATTCCAAAAGAATATGTCGCATGAATTATCTGCCCGCCAATCTGAGTTTGACCGTATGCAGGAGCAGATGAAGCAACAGCAGAAGACCAGCAAACTAAGCGGCATTACGATGAAACTGCGAGCTGGAGAAACACTATCCAATGAGGAACTGGAATATTTGCAAACAGAGAGTCCTGAATTGTACCGGGAAGCAATAGAACTGAAGCGGGAAAAAGAAGCATATGAGAAAGCATTGCGCCAATGTCGAAGCAAAGAGGATGCGGAGCGGCTGCACCGCCAAAAAACGGAGCAGTTACTAAGTCAGTTAGGCAAGGGTCAGACTGCGGAGCAAATATCCGGCAAATTGCAGGCTATGCGTATCGTGTTTGGGAAATTTCTGCGAAGCCAGCAGTATCGCTCCTTGCCTGAGAAACGTCAAAAAAGAGGAAGCAAGGATATCTCTGTTGATAGAAAGATGGACAGTACGAGCAAACCTCCTCATGCATAAAAGCTGAAACAGGCAATTGCTTCCTATTCCAAGAATTTTTTGCTTGATTCAGATGTTGGGAAAAGTATTGATGAGCAGCAGCTCAAACATGGCAAAAAAGAATGATGAGGAAGATACCCGTCGAACAGGCAAACTGCAATTCCATTGTTTTTGCTTTACTTTAGAGTATTTCTTGCATATAATACTAATGAAAAGAAGCGATGAAAAGAAGAGTATATCTTGCTTTTATGATAGAGAATAGTCGTTTGGTGCAAGACTATATAAAACAAGTTAGAAGATGATCTTGGAGCTGCTTTGTTGATACGTAAACAAAGTCGTAATTCTACGTTACAGAATTGAGTGTATACGGTATTTGTATAAACTAAGGTGGTACCACGTTTACTAGCGTCCTTAGAGGATGCTTTTTTTATGAAGGAGGAATTCTTATGTGTCAAACATGTCCAAAATATTACATCACAACCGCAATCGCATATACATCAGGCAGACCGCATATCGGAAATACGTATGAAATTATTCTTGCTGACAGCATTGCCAGATATAAAAGAATGCTGGGATATGATGTTTATTTCCAAACTGGTACGGATGAGCATGGTCAGAAAATTGAAGATAAAGCAAAAGCAGCGAATCTGACACCACAAGCATTTGTGGATGGCATTGCAAAGCAAATTCAAGATAACTGGGATTTGATGAATACCAGCTATGATAAGTTTATCCGCACGACAGACCCTGTGCATGAAAAGCAAGTACAGAAGATATTCAAGAAACTGTATGACCAAGGAGATATTTATAAAGGGAACTACGAAGGATTGTATTGCAAACCTTGCGAATCTTTTTGGACGCAATCCCAACTGGTAAATGGAAAATGCCCTGACTGCGGCAGAGATGTGGAGCCGGCGCAAGAAGAAGCTTATTTCTTCAAACTGAGCAACTATCAAGAGCGGCTGATGAAACATATTGAGGAGCATCCCGAATTTATTCAGCCGGAATCCCGCAAAAATGAAATGATCAACAACTTCCTGAAACCAGGGCTGCAGGATTTGTGTGTTTCCCGTACTTCTTTTAAGTGGGGAATACCAGTTGATTTTGATCCAAAGCATGTTGTGTATGTATGGATTGATGCTCTAAGCAACTATATTACGCATATTGGCTATGATGCCGATGGCAATCACAGTGAGCAATTCCGAAAATACTGGCCTGCAGACGTTCATTTAATAGGGAAAGATATTTTGCGGTTTCATACGTTATACTGGCCAATTATGTTAATGGCTTTGGATATTGAACTGCCGAAACAAGTCTTTGGGCATCCATGGCTGCTGGTAGGCGAAGGTAAAATGAGCAAGTCAAAAGGTAATGTTATTTATGCGGAAGACCTGGTGCGGTATTTTGGTGTTGATGCAGTTCGTTATTTCGCGCTTCATGAAATGCCGTTTGGCAATGATGGTGTTATCACTTGGGATTTGATGATTGAGCGCATGAATTCTGATCTTGCGAATGTGCTGGGGAATCTAGTAAACCGGACCATCAGCATGCAGAATAAGTATTTTGGCGGCCTGATCTCCAATCCAAATGTAACTGCAGAAGTGGATCAGGAATTGATCCAGCAAGCCCGCCAGACTATCGAACAAGTGCAAGTCAAGATGGATCATCTGCGCGTCAGCGATGCCATTTCCGAAATTTTTGATTTGCTGCGCAGAAGCAATAAATATATTGATGAAACAATGCCTTGGGCATTAGCGAAAGACGAGGCGAATCATGATCGTCTGCGGACAGTGCTGTATCATTTGCTGGAAGCGATTCGCATCAGTGCAGTGCTTCTGGAGCCATTTATGCCTGAAACATCAACACGCATTCTTGATCAAATTCAAACAAAACAACGGGGCTTTCAATCCGTATCATCCTTCGGTCAATTAGAGGAAGGAATTTCTGTTGTGGAAAAACCGGAAATCTTGTTTGCCCGTTTGGATGCGAAAGAAGTGCTTGAACAAGTAGAAGCAGAAAAACAAGCGCAAAACCCAAAAGAGGAGCCTAAAACACCGGCAAAACCAGAAATTGGAATTGAAGATTTTGCGAAGGTAGAACTAAAAGCAGGAACAATTGTGGCATGCGAGAAACATCCGAAAGCGGATAAACTCCTGGTTTCCAAGATCAACATCGGCAGTGAAATCAGGCAAATTGTCAGCGGGATTGCCGCGCACTATAAGCCGGAAGAACTTGTTGGCAAGAAAGTGATTGTTGTGACAAACTTGAAACCGGCGAATTTAAGAGGAGTGCAATCCGAAGGAATGATTCTGGCAGCATCGTTTGAACAAGAATTAGATTTGGTAACACTTTTAAAAGATTTGCCAAACGGATCAATTGTAAGTTAAGCAGAGCGTTGGATAGAAATATCCAGCGTTTTTTATCGATTTGAAGCGTTCATATAATAAAAAATATACTAAATATATGGTTGGAATCGATAATTTTAATAAAATAATTGATATATCGATTCAAAGCGGGTACGTCAAGTAATTACAGATAGCAGACAGTTAGGAAAATTTGTTTTGTTAAAGCAGTAAGAACAAGGAGAAACATTGTTATTTGAATTTTGAGGATCTCAATTTTTGCAAGATACGCATTCCATTCAAAAAGAAAAGCCTGCCCAGTGAATGAAGATTCTAGGCAGGCTATCAGGATTATAGCGGCTGGATGCCGGTAATGGCTAACACGATATTCATTGCGAGAAAGAGAACAATCCATAAGGAAGAGAATGTATATTGATAGGTCTTGGCAGCACTTTGATTGCTGCGCAGGTATTCTTTGATATGTTCTTTTTGTTTTATCACAATGATAAGAGCTGCGATAAAAAATGATGCAAATAAAATGATAGAAAGCAAGTCTGATGATGCGAAAAAGTTATCTTGGATATACCCCAACAGCTGACCAAAAATCGCATTGTTTATAAAATGGAGAAGAATGGCCCATTGCATTGAATACTCAATGGTAACATAACCCAACACCAGTCCTACCATAACAGCAAAGATTCCTTGTACCAAATTCGCATGCATGAAACCAAAGAGAATTGCGGATACAACAATTGCAAATACCTTTCCATAGTTTTCTAGACGTCGAAGAACAACCCCGCGAAAAATGATTTCCTCAAAGACAGGAGCAATGATCGAGGCATAAAAGATCATTGAAAAGGAGTTTCCAACAGATGTGGCCATTTCCATATGACCGGAGATAGAGTAGCCAAGAATATTAAATCCATTTTCAATCAGAATCCATAAAACAGAAATGATAGGCTGTGCTGCCATGAAGCAGAAGAAAATGAGAATAAAGGATTTCATGGTCATTTTCTTTTGTTTGTGAGTGATGCTGCCATCTGTCAGTTGGTTGCCGGTGATAAAGTATATGATCAGCAAGCCTATTACACTGGCAAAAATACTGGGCCAGCCATTGGTAAGAATAGACTCCATAAACCTATCAAAGTCAAAGCTTGTCAGGCTGCTTTTGCGCAACTGCTCAATAGCAAGTGAAAATGCAAATCCCGCGCCTGCCAGAATCATGCATAAATGATAGAGAAAGAGAACTTTCCCAATTTTATTTGTTTGGGTACTTAATTCACTGCGTACTTGTTCATCCATTGTTTTTGCTTCCTTTCGTGCATACACCATCTTATGGTGTATATCCTGTATCTATCCTAATTTTACCATAATTGGCTAAGTATGATAAGAGTGGAATAAAAGGGACAAGCAAATAGAAGATAATAAAATGACAGCCATCTGAAGAAGTTCTCCAGATAGCCGCCATTAAGTATTACAGAGTATTTGCTTCAACAATCAAATCGCAAATGCGATTGGAGAATGCAATCGGATCTTCAATTGTAAATCCTTCAATCAACATCGCTTGATTAAAGAGCAAATCAGCGTAGTCATGAATTTTCTCTTTTGAAGTTGCGACTTTTTGCAGGGCTTGGAAAATAGCATGATTCGGATTAATTTCCAAAATGCGTTTTGCCTTCATATTCTTGCCTTGCGCATCAGGCATTGCTGCCAGCACTTTTTCCATTTCAAATGATAAGCCTTCGTCACTCACTAAACATACCGGATGACTTTTCAGGCGGCTGGAGATACGAACATCGCTGACTTTTTCTGCTAATGCATCTTTGATGGCGCCAAGCAAATCCTTATTTTCACTTGTTTTTTCTGCGGTTTGCTTCTTTTCTTCATCGCTTTCTAATTCCAAGTCACCTTGGTTGATAGATTTGAATTGCTTTTCGTTGTAATTCATCAATACCTGGATTGTGAACTCATCGATATTGTCAGTCAGATACAAGATTTCATAGCCTTTTTCTTTTACTAACTCGGTTTGCGGCAACTTGTCGATTTTATCATAACTCTCACCGGAAGCATAATAGATATATTTTTGCTCTTCTTTCATCCGGGCAACATATTCATCTAATGTCACTAGTTTTTGCTCGCTGGAAGAGTAGAATAATAGTAAATCTTTCAACAACTCTTTGTGCATGCCAAATTCGTTATATACGCCATATTTAATATTCAAACCAAAGTTTTTCCAGAATACTTCATATGCTTCACGATCATTCTTGAGCATCAGTTCCAGTTCGCTCTTGATTTTCTTTTCGATCCGGGAGGCAATTTGCTTCAATTGGCGGTCATGCTGCAACATTTCCCTGGAAATGTTGAGTGACAAGTCCTGAGAATCAACCAAACCACGGACAAAGCGGAAATGTTCCGGAATCAAATCATTGGCCTTATCCATGATGAAGACGCCGCGACTGTATAGCTGCAGCCCTTTCTCATAGTCCTGATTGTAGAAGTTGTATGGAGCACGCCCCGGAATAAACAGCAAGCTGGTAAAGGATACAGTTCCTTCTGCATTCATATGAATGACTTTTTGCGGGGTCTCATAGTCATTGAATTTATCCATGTAGAAGTTATTGTAATCTTCTTCAGAAATATCATTCTTGTTCTTTTTCCACAGCGGAATCATGGAATTCAATGTTTCCAGTTCTTTCGTTGTTTCCTTTACATTGCCTTCTTCGTCATATTCTTTCTTTTCTACTTCCATGCGAATTGGATAATGAACATAGTCAGAATATTTCTTAATCAAAGATTTCAATTTGTATTCATCCAAATATGTATCATAATTCTCATCTTCGGTATTTTCTTTCAATTCCAAGATGATTGTAGTACCAACGGTATCCCGCGTATCTTCTGAAATGGTATAGCCATCTGCCGCATTGGATTGCCAGCGATAGGCAATATCACTTTGGTAAGGCTTTGTTATGACAGTCACTTGTTTTGCTACCATAAAGGCACTGTAAAAACCAACACCGAACTGGCCGATGATATCAATTTCATCTGTTTTCTGTTCTGCTGTTTCCAGCTGCTTCTTGAATGCCAAGCTGCCGCTTTGGGCAATGGTGCCCAGATTTTCTTCCAGCTCTTGTGCTGTCATACCAATCCCGGTATCAGTGATTGTAATGGTTCTTTGTTCTTTGTTTGGTTGTACGGTGATTGCCAATTGATCTCTGTCTAAGATAGTATTATCACGCAAGGAAACAAAATAATGCTTATCAATTGCATCACTGCTATTAGAAATTAACTCGCGCAAAAAGATTTCCTTGTGCGTATAAATAGAATTGATCATGAGATCGAGCAATCGCTGGGATTCAGCTTTAAATTGTTTTAATTCACTCATATAGGCCTCCTGTTAGCACTCCTTGTATTTGAGTGCCAGTAGTAGTATAATATGAAACCACTTAGAATGCAAGACTATGTCTATCATTTCATAAAAAAATCCCGCTTCTTGCGGGATAGTTATAAGGAAAGTCTTTTGCGGCGAAACAATATGATTGAGGAAATAAACAAAGCAATTGCAAGAATGCCGTAAAACAGATTGATCCAGACAACATTCGATCCTTGCACAACTGCTACCGGATCATAGAATCCGTAAAGAGAGAAATTTTTTAAGAATGAAATGGTATCAGAAGCATTTCCTAGCATATTCATTAAAAGCATTACGATGGAAATGCCGGAGCCAAAGCCGAGTGACATCTTGGCATCGGAAAAAAAGCAGGAGCAAAAGAAACAAATCATTATGATTGCTAAGTTCACAAGCATCGTAGTAAGGTTAAGCGCTGCAAAGGCTGAAATATCAAGTGTATTTGGGAAGAATAAGGAACAAAGGATAACGCCGCTCATAAAAATACCGATGAATAATACTATGACGGACAACGTGGCGTACAATCCCAAAGTAGTTATAATTTTTACACGAGAGGTCGGAGTTGATAATAAATAAGCAAAAGAACCGTTATCAACCATGCTGGCAACAAGGCGATTTCCAAGAATGACATTATGAATAAGAGGAAAAGCCAGCATCAACATTCCGTAAAGCCAGCTTGCTAAATAGCTGGTTAAATCGGTTATGACATTGGTGAAGCCAAATGCCTTGATCATATCCGCAGGCAGCATATCAAGCATGGAACCCAAGGCTTCCATATCCTTTGGATCGAACATTGTTATCATAACACTCATATACATAATCAAGATAGCAAGAATAATGAAGATTAAAAGCCAGTTTCTTTTCCAAGTCATCCGAAATAGTTCGAAACTCATAAAACTTCCTTCCTTTCATAATACTGCATAAAGATATCCTCCAATGTTTGTGTTTTGATAGAAAGATCAGCAAGGGAAAACTGCGAGATTGTCTTGATAAAAGCATCTGTTTCGTTGCCGGTGATGAATACTTCCAACTGCCCGTCTTGGATGATTGAAACTTGATATCCGCTAGCTTCCAAGAGCGGCTTGGCATGGGGATCTTGCGTATGAATGATATATCCTTTGCGCTGATTGCTTTTCAAAGATGAAACATCTGATTTCTGAATGATTTTTCCATCTTTGATAATCAATACCTGATCACATGTTTTTTCGACTTCTTCAAACATATGGCTGGACATCAAAATGGTCTTGCCGCGTTTCTTTTCTTCCAAAATCAGATCAACAAAGCGCAATTGCATCAAAGGATCCAGACCGCTGGTCGGTTCATCCAAAATCAATATATCCGGATCATGCATAAAAGCAGTTACGATGCCGAGTTTTTGCTTCATCCCTTTGGAGAATTTTTTGATTTTTCCTTTGGGGTTCAATTCGAATAAATCCAATAGATATTCTTGTCGTACATGATCCTTGGTTTTTCTCATGTTGTGCATGAATTGCAGAAATTCATCCCCATTCATTCGGTCAAAGAAGGTGATTTCACCGGGGATATATCCTAATCGCTGCTGAATTGCCTGAGCTTGCTGAAAGCAATCTAATCCTTGAATTGTGCAGGCACCTGCATTTGGCTGCATGAAGCCAAGCAAAGCTCTGATTGTAGTAGTCTTCCCGGCTCCGTTAGGCCCTAGATAACCCATTACTTCTCCTTTGCTGACTGTAAAATTTAAATCAAAGACGCCTTTTTTGCTTGGATAGGTAAGCGTCATATTGGAGACGTTTATCATACATATTCCTCCTTATAGAAGTTTTGCTTCATCATAAAAATAGAATCGGTGAATACGTGCATTGCTTGATCAAGTTCCGGGGGAGTATTTGCCTGCGCTTTATGGAGATAGCCTTCAATCATCCAAGTTAGCATAGATATCATGGTATGCACATCAACATTTGCTTTAAACTTATGATGGTCGAAATGCTGTAAGCTGAACGATTGTCGCAATGCCTGCCCTTGGGATAACAGAGTATCAATAAATGGCCTAACATCAGGATCCTGTTCCAAGAACATTGTATGAACAAATTGCAATATTGCGGGATGCTCTTTCATCAGAGTGACTTTGAGCTTTGTGGAACAGAGAATTTGATCAAAGAAATCGGTCTGCTGGGTAGTTATCTGCGTCAGGCTGTTCTGATATTCCGCAATCATAAACTGCACCACGTAATTTGCGAGGTACATATACATCTCAAGCTTTGTTCCAAAGTAATGAAATACCATAGCCTTAGAGATAGATGCTGCTTCTGCTATATCATAAATAGATGTTTTTTTGTAACCAGTCATCCCAAAACAGGTAAGTGCCGCATTTATGATATGTTTTTGTTTTTCTGCGGAAAGTCCGGCAAAGGATTTCATAGCATCCTCCTATCATCGACCGATTCGGTCAAACCAATTGTATGGCAATAAACCAAACTGGTCAAGGGATAAATACAAAACAACAGACGAATGCGAGATACCTATCATTTCATATGCAATTTATTGAAAAACGAGTATAATAGAGCGGTAAAGGAAGTGGTAGTGATGTATGATGTAATTGTGGTCGGTGGTGGTCATGCCGGAATTGAAGCATGTGCTGCACTGGCAAATAGAACATTTAAAACCGTTTTAATAACGATGAATAAAAAACGAATTGGCCATATGCCTTGTAATCCATCTATCGGTGGTCCGGCAAAAGGGAATGTGGTGCGCGAAATTGATGCCCTCGGGGGATTGATGGGTTATGTTGCAGATGAAACCGCATTGCAAATTAAGATGTTGAATACGACCAAAGGACCAGGTGTACAATCATTGCGCGAACAGTCTGACCGCATTGCATACAGCCAAAGAATGCAGGCAGAACTGGAAATATTGCCGCACTTGGATATTGTTGAGGACATGGTGATTGGACTTCTCACAGAAGATGGCAAAGCATGCGGTGTGCGGTTGGCGTCCGGAGCCGAAATTTCTGCAAAAGCCGTTATCTTAACGACTGGAACCTATATGGCCGCAACGTCTATGGTAGGCGTGCATGTGGTCAGTGAAGGTCCGGACAATGACCCGACAACCAATTTGCTCAGCGAAGATCTGCGAGCACAAGGATTGCAGTTGTTTCGCTTAAAAACAGGAACCCCTCCGCGCGTACTAACTTCCAGTATTGATTTTACGAAATGCAGTGAAGAGCCAGGAAGCGCCGAACCATATCGCTTTAGCGACCGCAGCATTGATGTTCTTCCATATGAACAACAAGTGAAGTGCTATCTGACATACACCTCTCCCCAAACACATGAGATTATTCATGAAAACTTGCACCGCAGCAGCATGTACAGCGGTGTTGTCAAGGGGGTTGGGCCACGCTACTGCCCATCTATTGAAGATAAGCTGGTGCGCTTTGCGGATAAGGAACGGCATCAAATTTTCTTGGAACCGGAATCGCTGAGTTTGGATACTACCTATATACAAGGGTTTTCCACCTCGATGCCGCATGAAATTCAAGACCAGATGGTGCGTTCATTACCAGGGCTTGAACATGCAATCATCAAGAAATACGCCTATGCAATTGAATATGATGCTGTTGACCCGCTGCAATTAAAACCAACATTGGAAGTAATGGCGATTGAGAATTTGTACACAGCAGGGCAAATCAATGGAACTTCCGGATATGAGGAGGCCGCAGGACAAGGAATGATGGCTGGTATTAACTGCGGATTGAAGCTGGAAGGAAAAGATCCGCTGATATTACGCAGAGATGAAGCATATATTGGCGTCATGATTGATGATTTGGTTACCAAGGGAACGCATGAACCATACCGGTTGCTGACAAGCAGGGCAGAATACCGGTTATTGCTGCGTCATGATAATGCAGATGCCCGTTTGCTTTCTTATGGCTATCAGCTGGGATTAATTAATGAAGAGCGCTATCAGGCATATCAAACCAAGCAGCAAAATATTGCGGCGGTTATGGAGCAGTTATCCCAAACGCGGTTTACGCCGAAGCATGAGATAAATATCTATCTGCAACAAGTTGGATATGAACCTTTGAGTGAAGGGATCAGTGCCCAAGAATTGCTGCGCCGCCCGCATGTTTCAATTAATCAACTACTTTCTTATACAGACATTCAATGCGATAAAGCCGTAGCACGGCAAGTTGAAATTGAGGTGAAGTATGAGGGATATATCAATAAAGCGTTGAAAGATGCTGAGAAATTGCAGAAGATGGAATTCATGAAAATACCTGATGATTTACAGTTTGAAGATGTAGAGCATCTTGCATTGGAAGCTCGTCAGAAATTTATGAAAATAAGACCAGTCAATATTGGCCAGGCATCACGAATATCGGGAGTAAATCCCAGCGATATTGCAATATTAGTGAATCATATTGAAACCAGAAAAAAATAGATCAAAGGATCTATTCATGTAAATGCATTATAACTTAAGAAGCTCGCGAATCATTGCTGTCACGAGCTTTTTTTGCGTGCTGTTTAGGCTTTGCGCTAAGGTGACAATAGATTGATAATCTTGATCGGTCTTTTGCGGTGGAGCCGGCTCAAAAGGGGATTCATTAGATGCTTCAATTTGGTAGAAAAAATCGCTCAAAGTTAGATCGAATGCTTTGCATAATTGCTCTAAAGTTGCGATAGAGGGAGTATTGTATTTTTTAAACAGAGAATTTATCGTGCTTTGAGGTACTCCAGATAGTTTTGCCAATTGATTCTCATTGATCCTATGCTCGACCATTAGTGACCTTAGTTTTTCTAAGACATTCATCTTGGTGCTACCTCCTTATATTTAGCATTTTATAACGGAAAAGCGTTGAAATAATAACGTTATTACGATATAATTAAACGTGTAAACGTTATATTGGTGTGTATATTATCAATTTGCATTTGTAAAGAGAAAATAACTCATATTGAAATATCGTTATTCAGAAGCTATTTATGAGTTAATTACAGATCATTTGTAAGGAAAACATCAATTCATGAAAGGAGGATACTATGAGTGAGTTTAGATGTCCATTTTATTATTGGGATGGTGCAAATTGGCGATGTGCGAAAATTAGCGATTACCTTAGTGGGTATGATTTTGACACATATTGCACAAGCAAGTCTCGTTATGTTGAGTGTGAATACTATAAGAGATGACAATACTTTATGTCTATGATTTTAGATAATTTGAAGTATTCAACTGATGTTCATTATTTGCTCTATGGTTTAGTTTAAGGCAAGAGTAAATTAGTGTTCAGAAGCTTTTGATTATGATTTATTTAGCTATTGCTACTCGGGAGGGAGTTAAAATGATTTACATAGTAATATTGATTATTATTGTTGGAGCAATATATTTCAAAACTGCACGAAAAAAATCTAATAATGCTATAACTGATGAAAAATTGAAGGAACTGATTTTAAAATCATTCTTAGGAAATTCACAAGCATCGGATTTGTTGAGCGGCTGGTATGCAAATAATATTATTAGTAGTGATAGAATGCTTCCGTTAGAAATAACAGTGTATGAGCAATTGGGAAACCAAGGAAATATTGAAGCACAAAAAAGACTAGGATTTATGTACAATTACTACTTGAAAAATAACGAAGCATCACTGAAATGGTATATGAAGGCTGCTGAGAGTGGTGATACAGAGGCAATGAAATTAATAGCACTCAAGTATGTAAGTGATGATGGTTATGGTGAAAATCCAGAAAAAGAGAACGAATGGTGGTTAAAGGCAGCGAATCTTGGTGACGGAGAAGCACAAAGGCAAGTTGCTATAGGATATTTATTCGGATCTGGAAGCTATGAAAAAGACCTTGATAAAGCAGTAGATTGGTTTAAAAAAGCAATAAAATCTGGAGATAAACAGGCTTTGAATGATTTAGCAGAAATTTATAGAGGTCATCCAAGTGTTGTTGGGAAATATCATAATCCTAATGAAGCGGAGCAATTGAATTTAACTGCTATAGAATCACATAATCAAGATGCTTGTAAAAACGCTGCTGTTTCTTTAGGAATGATTTACGGAGCAGAGATTGTTATCGATAATCTAGGAAGTACACCAAAACTTGATCCTCATAAAGCATTGTATTGGTTTTATCAAGCTTATTTTTTTGATGATGAAGTTGAGTATTACAAGGAATACATTCAGAAAATAGTTGATAAAACAGGAATTCAAGTTTCAGAGCCTGAACTACAGCAATGGTACCAGGATTATCTCAAACGCAGATAATAAAATAACTTACGTTATTAATCTTGAAGTCTGATAAATTTCTGTTCCTATTTTTACAACTAGCAAAGATGGCATGTCAATTACAGGTATTGCAGGGCTGCCATCTTTTTTACCAAATTTAAGGGGTGACACTATGTTTGATATTTTTGATAATAAAGATAATAAAATAGGAAATATAAAATTTCATACTGCAGATAACGGATTTGCTGGCTTTATTTGGTTTGGTATTATTTTGTTTTTGTTTGTTGCCTTAGTCGCAGTTCCAATTTATTTGTGGGTAGATTTATTTTTTATAGGATCGGCGGTTACAGATGAAAATCAATTGTATTGCATTGTTATGGCTATTGCGGGAGTTTTGATTATGCAAGGTTTAAAAAAATTTTTAATAACAAAAACATCAACAGCCTACTTGCTTACAGTTACCATTGTCGCTATTCTGATAACAATGTTAAGTTCTGTTATTAAAAGTGATTTTTTTGCTAATAAAGGAAACATTATTGAAGACTTTTTTTATCATCTTTATGGTAGCTACTCAATCATAACACTTCCTTGCTTGGGGACTCAATGGATAAAAAAGAAGTTAGGTAATCGATTTTAATCTAGATGGGGAGAATGCTATGAAAAAAATTAATAATGTGATCATGTGTATTTTGATCATTACAATTCTCAGTGCGTGCAAGGCAAGCACCTTAAGTGCAAATAAAATTGCAAACATTTTACCACAAGAAATCACAACTGAAATGGAAGTTAAAAAAGTTAAGATAGAGCGACGCCAAACGAATGACAAAGAAGATCTTGTATATGCAATAATTGATATGGCGAATGATAATGTACATAGAACTTCATACTATCTTTTAACAATTAATTACTATGATAAAGGTGGATGGATACTAGATAAATGGGAGAAGTATCAAGATTCTACAGCTTACCCATTGACGCCTCCGACTGAGGATATGGCGAGAGAAATTTTACTAGTAAACTATAATGACTTTAATATACATTTTAGATCAAGTGATATAGCAGATTTTAAGAATGGAAACAGTTCTTTCGTATTCGATGTTGATAAAAATAAAAAATATTTAGAAGTCGCAGGTGATTTGACAGTGAATATGTCATTTTCACAATATGATGAACGTTGGATAGGATATCAATCTGATATAATCAGCAATTTAGTTGAAGAATGGAAAATAGACGGGGAATATACAGCAAAATGGTTAAGTACTATTAATGGAAGATATGAAAAAGATGATGAATATGCGGAATTGTTATTAGAAAAAAGTGCTTTGCATGAAGTTTCGGTGAAGGGCACAATAGTAGCATCTGAATGGCAGAAAGTGAGAGAAAAAAAACGACCAAACATTTTATTTGATAGTCTGTATGATTGGGTAGACAAACATAAAATTAATAATGTTTATGAATTGAAGTTTGATTATGGTGATAAAAATAGTGACTTTTTTTTCAAGGATGGTAAGAAACATATGTACATTGAACTATTAAAGACAAAAGATATTTATCGCGAAAGTCTCTATAATGAGGATGTAAATTATTATCGTATATTTTTTTCGGAAGAAAAAGCTTGTCTTATGCCCGCTGGCTTCTACTGGAGTGAGAGTGTGAAGTGTTCTGAATTAACAAAGACTAAGTAATTGATTGAATGTAATTGTCTATTCTATCGATATATAGTTAAATCAAAGTTGAACAGTGGATAAAGTGTAAATGATTGGATTATTTTAAAAGCTGTAAGCATCTATTTGCGTGCTAAGCAAGTGATGTTACAGCTTTTTAGTAGTTTATTCCTTACCATATAGAAAGTGTTTTACCCGCTCATGACAATCTTCATCCCCAATGAAAAAGAAGATATCTCCTGCCATGAAAGAGGCAAATGGACCAGGCGAAATAATCAACTCTTCATCACGTTTAATCGCAATGATGGTAGCATTTGTATGATGCCAGAAATTATTTTCTGATACAGACTTGCCAATCTGGCTTGTTTTATTGGTAATCGTAATTTCAAACGGAATAAAAGGATTGATGGATTTAAAGCGATCAGTGCGGTCAATGAGTTCATTGACATGCTCTTGCAATGCTTGGAACTCTAGGTATTGCCGATTAATGCTATCCATGATATCAGCTTTCAATTCAGTAAAGCTCTGAATTTCATTAAACTGCTTAACAAAATGCATTGCTTTTTCCACTGACGTGATTGTTACTCCGCTGCCTTTTGTTGCTGATACAATACTCATATCCTGCAAAATTGAAATTGCTCTTCTTGCCGTTTCCGAAGATACGCCATATTGAATTGCCAATGAAGAGCGTGCATATATTTTCTGACCCTCCTGATATTGACCATTCGCAATTTTAGAAGCAACATCTGCCGCAATTTGCTGATACTTTGGAATCACAATACGTTCTTTTTTCTCCACAATTCTCATCCTTCCGTGCGCTCTCATTATACAGTATTTTGTGAGAGTTCCCAATACACTTATCGGATTATTTGCGAAAATCATAAGAAACAGCAAGATATTTATGCGTTTTACCTTGATTTATCTGAATTATCTGCGGCTTGCCAGAATATTAGAAGGTCATAGTTCACTGCATACATCGCTAGCGCATTAACAGACTTGTAATTAAAGCAATAATAGAATCGAATATATCATAAAAAAGTCCAAGCTATTGTACTTGAACTTTCTTGAACAGTTATTCAGAAACGGGAATCAAGCAAAATGGATGACCGGCAGGGTCTAATAGAATATGCCATCCAGGATGCGTATGACCTTCTGCAACCTTGGCGCCTAGAGCCAAAGCTCGCTGCTTCAGTGTTTCTAGTTGAGTTGCCGGTACATAAAAATCCAAATGCATCATTTGCTGGTGCTCGTCAGCTGAGGAAGGCCATACAGGTTCACAATAAGCGGGTTCTTCCTGAAAAATAAATGAACAAGGAAAATCAGGAATATCAATTAAGGCAATCCAATGGTCTTCATTAATGGTATGAATCTCTTTGTTTCCACCTAACAAGCTTTGATAGAAATGAAATAGTTCTTCTGCATTCTTACAGTCAAATACAATTGCTCCAAGTTTCATAAAAGGGCTCCTTTATTTTAATGTTAGCATACCAACGATCGAATGAACCTGTCAATTAGATTATATTGCTCTCACATATTCTATCAATAAAATGAATGTAAAGACTAGTTTTATTCAATGAGAAGAAGCTGAGACAGATATGAATGTATTTAATAATATTGACATAAAGTTACTATGATAAGCAAATTGTCTGCAGGCAGTATGGTTCACTGAAACAACTGCGAAATAGAGACGATTGGCTGGTAAATATTGACAACAATAGGAGTGTCCTATAGTATTGAATTACGAGAAAATTAAAGAGCAGTACAATATGCAGAAACATTGTATATTCACAAGCTTAACAATTATTAAAGGGGAAAATAAAAATGAAGCAATTAACATGTAATACTTGCGGTGGAGAATTGTCATTAGATGAAGCTGGTAACCTTGTAAATTGCGAGCATTGCGGCAATGTTTTTTAATTTGCTGGTGATAAGCTAAGCAAGGAAGCAGATGTTTCTAATATTAATAATTTATTGCTGCGTGCAAAATCGTTCCTGGATAACTATGAATTTGAGAAAGCATTGGAGTATGTAGAAAAAGCAAAAGATATTGATATTTCAAATGAAACTATTTATGAGATGGAAGATACAATTATGAAGGCTCGCAGAAACTTCATTTCAGCTGCTGATGCCCAAACAGCGATAGAAAGGGAACAACGTAAAAAAATACTGGAAAAACAAGCAGAAGAGAAACGCAAATTTGATGAAGCAGAACGGATGAAAGCAATCAATGCGCAAACAAAAAAGCTTAGCTATGAGCAGTTTAAAGGTGTTTGGCAACTTGATGGTGAGCGAAAGTATTACTATTTCTTTGAGTTCAGTAATCTGCAATACTTTTCCTATGTATCTATTGCCGGCATGAATTATAACAATCAGCTATATTGCTATTATATTGAGGAAGAGAAATTGTTTTTCCGGCAAGTAAGAGTTTTGTATACTGATTTTACTGCAAGCAGCAAAATCAGCAGTGCAGGAACTTCACATCATTTTGAGACTAAAAAGATGATGGAATCTAGTTTTAATATGATGGATGATCTGTTTGAAAATATGGAAAACTTGACTGATTTAAGCAAATCCATGAGTAAAATGAGTTCCCAGATTAAAAACAATTTCCAGTCATTTGATTTATTTAATCAGTTTGATGATGCGCCCAGTTCTTCGGAAAGCAAAGATCCAACATGGGTTATAAGTGATGAAGAAATGAAGAAAAACAGACAACTGAATGCGATGTTCTTTGAACGAATGGTGCCAGTGAGCGGTGGTGTAATCGTATCGGATACATTCATGGTGGAGAAGCAGGAGGGACCTTTTGCTGCGAAGAGCATATGCAAACGCATAGAAGGCAAACAATTAACAGATGAGTTACGGCAGGAATTGCGCAAATATTCCGAGGTTTTGCCTAAATTCAAAGAATACCGCTATCTGGATGTCAATAACAGCTTTATGAATGAGATTAACGCACTACAGCAGCAAATTGCTGGATGGAAAAAAGAAGTATCTAAAATACGCAGTATATTCTATCAGTGGGTAATTATCTGTGTATTTGATGTCTTTTATGGTCTTGTCATCTTCCCGTTATACAATACATTGACGTTTGTGTTTTTGCTTCCGGTAGCTGTTACCTGTATTCCAGCAATGATATACGGTGCCTTTGGCAAGTTTACAATTTTAAAACGCCAGGTTCCGCTTGATCAGAATATAGCTGCTGCAGAGCAAAAAAAGGAATCTTTGCAGCAAGAAATGGAACAAACAATGATGGATTTACAAAGAATTTGGTAGTTACCCGTAAAGCGAATGAAAAGTGCTGATGATGTCATCAGCACTTTATTTAAGAAATTGGATTATTTCATTTCCCGTCCCAAACAATATGTTTGGAGTACATCATAATTATCTTCCAGTACAACTAGATCAGCATCATAGCCAACTACCAGTTTTCCTTTGCGGTGATCGATTTTAAGCAATTCAGCAGGGTTTTTGGTGAGAGCATTGATCGCCCACTCAAACGGCAATTGCGCTTCTTCTGCCAATACACGCAATCCTCTGTTGGAGAACAGGGTGCTGCCTGCCAAACCATTGGTTTTCAGTAAAATTGCTGTTCCATATTCATCGATGATAAATTCATTGCCACCAAGCTCATAGCGTCCGGGAGGGTTGCCTTTTGCAGACAGGGAATCGGTAACCATAACCATTCTGTCTTTTCCCTTTGCTTGGAATAAGGAATAGATAATACTTGGCTTTACATGGCGGCCATCCGCAATAATCTCGCTGTATGCATCGCTGCGCATCAAGGCACCGACACAACCAGGCTCCCGTTGATTTAATGGAGACATCCCGTTAAATGCATGTGTGAAACAACAAGCACCATTTGCAATTGCCCACATCGCTTGTTCATATGTTGCACCGCTGTGTCCGATTGAAACGGCAACACCATGCTGGCTGGCATATTGTGTCAATTCAAAGTTTTCATCTTTCTCAGGAGCTAGTGTCATGTATTTGATTAAACCCTTGGCTGCTTCTTGATAAGACTTGAACTGCGCAAGATTTGGATTGGCGATATATTCTTCCGGCTGCGCTCCTTTGAATCGAATATTCAAATAGGGACCTTCAAAATGCACCCCGTAAATTTCAGCACCTTCATATCCGGTTTCAACAACCTGGGCAACATTTTGCAGTGCTTTCAACAAGACTTCTTCGCTTTGCGTTACAGTTGTCGGCAGAATTGTAGTAACACCTTCCAAAGGCAGCTTACGTACCCAGTCGCGCAAGCCTTCCGGATGTGCATCATTGGTATCAAAGCCATATGCGCCATGCGCATGCATTTCAATAAAGCCAGGCACAATGCGGCGATCGCCGTAATCACGATCGACTTCTTTGGTATTATGTGGATAAATGCCCGTAATTTTGCCTTCAGCAAGTTCCAGCTGAAGGGGCATGAAAGTTCCGGCATTCCAAACTCTTGTACTTTGTATAATCATAAAAGCTCCTTTCGTTCTATTTCATACTAACCATAATATAGCTGAACTGAGAATGCAATACCTTTGCTTATTTAGTTGTAGCCAGATATTGCCGAAGCAAATCGAAGGTTCGCAAGAAGGCAAACCCCGCAACTACATAAGAACCAATTACCATCGGAAGCCCATATGGTTCCATATGCGCATTTATAATCAGCAAGATTCCAAATACTGCATACAAGACCATTCGCAGGATTGATTTCCCTTTGCTTTCCGTTGCTTTTCTCTTATTAGGGATAGAACTGACATCAAAATTTTTGATCATAGCATAGTTTGCCATAAGTTTATTATGAAAATACCAATGTAAATAACAAAACAATAAAATGCTGGCTCCCAGCGCATAATACCAAATCAGGAAATAATTGCTTGATAAGACAAAGGCAGCGACGGAAACAACAAACCGATAATAATATAATTTGAATTTGGCAGATTCAGAATTAGGTATTATGTAAGCTGTTTTGGATGAATGGTCATAATATAGGGAACGACCATGTTTATCAATAAGTACCTTATTTTGGAAAAAAGACATTTTCTCACCTCTTGAAGACATTATATCGTAATAGAGAATCCGATGGCAGATGAAAGTGATCATTTATAGAAAAAAGATAAAAACCTTGTTAAAAAGTACAAAAAACAAATTTGATATTCAGAAATACCAAGATTATAATAATAGCAGATAGATATATAGGAGCTAACTATATAGAAGTCAAGTAGAAATTTTCCAAATTTCTACTTGGTGGGGGGAAGCCCCCTAAAACACTTTATGAAAGTTCATTGATCTTTGAAAGGTGAATAAGTACGTACTGAAAACCCGAAGTCGTATCGTAAGGTGCTGATCAAAATGGTGAAACCTATGTATTAGACACAAAGCGAAGCATCAAATGAAGTGTTTTCAGTAAGTAGTTTGTAGATGACTCTTAATAGTTTGCGAACAAGATGACCCTGCGCACAGCGATGCCCTTTTCCTTGTTGCCGCTTTACGGTATAATAGGACTTGAAGGTAGTGTTAAACCTTGAAGCGGGAAGCGCTGCCTGATACAGAGCCAGACGGAGATGTGGTGATCCTCGTTTGGAGAGTGCTGTTTGCTGAGCATTGTATGCTCCCGATTGATAGGTCGAGGGATCACAACCAGCGAACGCAATTAGTTTCTTGGAAGAGGAGAATAAGGTGATATCCTGGATTTCGCATAAGATAGCGAAGCCGGTGATAGTTCCAATCCCAGGAATCGAGAAGATAGGAGAGTTGAGCTGCATGGCAAACTCTTCTATTTTTTGATTCAGGATATTTACCTGCGCAGTGATAAGGTCAATTTGCTCCACCAGCTGCTTGATTTTCAATTCAACAGAAATGCTGGATTCCCCAACAGAGCGAGATGCCAAGTCCTTCAATTGCTGCGGATAGTCTTTGTTGATCTTACCTCTAGAAGCCTTCAAAACCACATTTTTGAGCTTTGTGAGGTGGGCAGAGGAGATTACCACAGCAGATGGAAATTGCTTTAAGATAGCCATGTATGTATTAGAATACTTGGTTTTGAAAAGAGAATTGAACTCGGGAAACACCAAGTCGATACATGCCTGCAGTTGATTCTTAGAGATGTTTAAAGATGACATCAATTCATGGCGGTAACGAGACAGATGTTTGCCTTCGCGAAGAATTAACTTGTTCTTTGTTAAGGTAGAGAACTGCTTTGTTTCAAGGACGGAGCAGATCAGTAAGGCATCGATGGTATCATTCTTGGTTTTACGAATACGCTGCTTTCTAAAAGCATCCGTAGTTAGAGGATTGATGATACCAACTTCAAAACCTTGGTCTAACAGAAAGTGTGACAGATTATCACCATAATGACCAGTTGATTCCAATCCAATGATGTGGCGTTTGTATTTCAATGGTTTTATTACGGAGAGTAGTTGGAGAAACCCTTCCTGATTATTTTCAAAGAAGGTCGGTTTAACAAGAACTTCACTGTTGGAATCAACGACTGCAAAGCAATGTTTGAATTTACCAACGTCAATACCGATAAAAATCATAATTTCAATCCTTTCCAAGTGTGATGTGATTGTAAGCCACATTCAAGAAACCAAAGATTCTAGCGCGAAATGCAAGTTCAAAGACTTATCTAACTCATCACAATTACAGTCTCAAGAAGTGGCAGTAAACTCCTTTGGGTAGTCAAGCTACAAGAAAAA
>JAEWFD010000044.1 GCA_023388995.1 Bacillota bacterium | reverse complement strand
GTATTCTGCGATGATTTGTTTCCATTTCTGTTTTGTACTTTCTTTCATAAAATAGAAATCCCTCCTTCTGGTACATCATACCGCCAGTTGGAGGGATTTTATATTCGTATATTTATTTGACGCTTACTTCTATTCGCAATTTTTTCGCCAGAAAGTTTGATTTTCGTAGTCTTTTCAAGTTGAAACGGACTTTTGCTGCAGGATACCAACAGGCATGCAGCCAAGAGAATAAATAGCTTTTTCATCATTTACATCCTCCCTTGTAAATTATAGTTGCATATCAACGAAAAGCCATGGTTTCCCATGGCTATTGTCCGATATGGATTTGATCATCATAATCAATGATCAATACTTCATTTTCATCTGCAAACATACAGCGATGGGACATATGTTCTGTGAACTCATACAAATGATTGTTGACATTGCAGATAGTAAGCGGATAAATTGTTTTATCTACCAAGATCCGCGCAATCGTATTTTTCTGACTCCGCAGCTTTTCAAGCCGGTCTTTCAGTTCGACAAGAATACCTAAATTATAACTGCGTTTCATGGTGTATTCGTCTAAATCCTGTTTAATTTTTTGGTGCGCATCACCAGATGCACTCATCTGTTTTTCTTCCAGATAGGCAATACTCTTCCTTACCTCTTCAGTTTCAGCAGCAAGTAGATCGTATACTTGTTGTGTACGTTCCAGTTCCTCTAAGCGATCATTTGTCAGTCCAACAATTAATTCTGTTTTTACAAATGACTTAAACCCTGCTTCTTTGCATTGAATCAAATTATGAGCAACTGTGCGGCCGCCAATAATCATTCCCTCATCGCCTTCTACCACTACTTGATCCATGGCATATACTTTGCTATTTAAGATCATATTCGTATAAACTGATTTTCCGGCTTCTACAGAAGCAGCTTGTTCAATAAAATGAATCCGTATGTTTCCTTTCGCAGAAATCGTTGAACGATTGCCGCCGAGCAAACCTTTTTTTATCGTGATGTCCCCACCACTGATAATCGAACTGCTGTCAACCAGACCTTCGACAATCACAGATCCTCCTGCAGCAATTACATATCCTTCATTTACGTCTCCGAGGACTTTTACATCACCCGCAAATTCTACATTTCCAATATAGCGATCCACGTTGCCGGAAATTACATATTCGTTGATAATTGCTATTTCTTCGCCGTCTGCTTGCAAATATCCATCAAGTTCAGCAAAAATTTGGTTTCCTGTTTGTTTCACGCCTCGGCCAAGTACCGGTACAGGCATTCCCCCAGCGTTTGCTTGAATGACTTCTCCATATACATCAGTACCATTAATCCCCTGTACAGCATCCACTAGCTCAAATAGCTGTGTACCTGCAGATATAATATTAGGATTACTTCCTTGCTGTTTCTTACTTGGCAGGATACGTACCAATTTCCCAGGTAATCCGTGAATAGGCGAAACACCTCGCGCAACTTCGATCTCTTGATGAAACAAATTCTGTTCATAAATGAGGTCAAGCGCATGATCCAGCACGCCATATACAATCCCCTGTTTTTGCAAATACTCTTTTATCGATTGGATCGCAACAGAAAACTGTGCTTTTCCTACCGGAAGCGCAACAATTTTAACGCTTAAACGATCATCACGCACGATCATCTTTTTTATATATCGACTGGCTTCTATTTGATTCGGATTACTATTCATGAAACCGCCTCTTTTCGTTATCTAAGATTATTTACCATTTCCTCGATCTGATCCGCTGTTTGAATCATTCTTGCATTCAATTGGAATGCTCTTTGACTCTCCATCATGGCAACCATTTCATCTGTCATACTGGTAGAAGACATTTCTAATGCCCCTTGCAGCAATGCTGTTCTGCTGTTCTCTACAACTTCCGCCTCTCCGCTTTTTTCAGTAGGCAAATAGCTTGTGACACCTGCCTGCGCCAATTCATATTGGTTGGTAAAACGGAAGACTCCGATTTTATCTCCAATACCATCGTAAATCGGCAACTTTGATGTTTCATCTTTCGGAATTTCGATCCGCTGCAAATCCTTATCTAAAACATATGCCCCATCTAAGCGGGTCAAATAGAACGTACCATCTTCTTCACCAAGCCTGAATGCTCCTGCCCTGGTATAAACAACTTCATCCTCACCAGTTTGGACAGCGAAGAAGCCGTCTTGTGTGATCATAAAATCCAATGGATGATTTGTCAAATCCGGATTTCCTAATTCAAATTTCTTGTCCACGCTGGAAAGCATGACGCCATGCCCACGCAACATTGTATGATCTCCGTTTTGGTCCAATCTGGAATATAGCAGGTCTTGAAAAGTTGATTTTGTTTCTTTATAGCCGACAGTTGAAACATTCGCAAGATTATGAGAAACAACATCCAAACTCTGCTGATATGCCTTCATTGCGGTATAGGCGTTGTAAAATGCAATATTCATATGCTACCTCCTAAAGCCTTCCGATTTCACTGATGGCTTTCCCATTTAATTGATCAATTGTTTTTAGTGCATTGCTGACAGATTGGAATGCTCTTTGAATTTCAATCATATTAGCCATTTCCTGATTTAGATCGACATTGGAGCGCTCCAACTTCCCTTGGTAAATTTTTGCGTTGCTGTCCATCAATCCTGCACCATCTTGTGACACATAGGTACCATTTGGCTGCTTGATCAATTGACTTGGATCTTCAACCATCGTAACCAAAAGTGTATCAACCAGTTCCCCTTCACTGTTGTATATCTCACCAGACTCCGTAATTGCAAAATCAGTGTTATCCAGCTGAATCGCACCGGCGCTGCCCATAACTTGACCGACTCCTTTTAAAACTAGGAAGCCTTCCTCATTGACCTCAAAGTTGCCATTGCGCGTCAAATAGGTAGTTCCGTCCATATCAATATTGAAGAACCCGTCGCCGCCGATTGCAATATCCATAGGCCGCCCTGTATCTTCTAAATCAGCGATATCAAATTTCGATGAAATCTCTTCCACAACAGTCAGGGGAGCCCCATATCCGATCGGGGTGATTTTATCTCTCACTTGCCGGCCGACAAGGATATCATTAAACGTACTGGTAATTGTTCTTTCGCTGCGATATCCTGTTGTCTTTGCATTCGCCATATTGTTAGCTGTAGTATTTAATCTTCTTTGTTGGATTAGCATCGCAGTTGCTGCTGTGTAAAAACCAGACATAGGTTATTCCTCCTTTTTATCTTTCATAAATGCTTGAAGCTTCTCAATGATTTTAGAATGCATCTGACTCACTCGTGCTTCACTGACTTCCAGCACTTCTGCAATTTCCTTTAATTTCAAGTTTTCATAATAGTAAAGTGATATCACAATTTTTTCTCGCTCTGTTAAAGAATCAATCGCCTCAGCCAGGAACTCTTTGGTCAGCTTTTGATCAAAGATTTGCTTAGGATCATTATAATGACTTTCAATATCCTGTCCCTCGTCATTACCTACGAAAGCCGTAATTTCTTCAATCGACAACAGCTGGGAATTACTGACTTCACCATAGTGCTTGCTTAATTCCGTTACTTCCATTTCCAAATATTGTGCCAATTCCAGATCAGTTGGTTCCCGCATTAATTCATGCGCCAACTCTGAGAAAGCTTGGCTGATTTGCTTGGCCTTCTGCCGTACTCTACGCGGCAGAAAGTCTGACTTTCGAATATAATCGATCGTTGCATTGCGGATGCGTACATAGGCATATGCCTCGAATTCCATATTTTTAGAACGATCGAATCGTTCCAGGCAGTCAATCAAGGTGATAATTCCCTGATTTACAATATCGTCAAATGTCGCATAATTGGCATATAATCCCCGAGTGTTCTTCGCAACATTTTTTACGATATAGAGATACTCCAGAACCAGTTCATTCCGGAGTCCAATTTCTTTTGATATCAGAAATTGATCCAGCAACTCACTTGATTTTGAAGCCAGCACTATGCTGTCACTCATAAGATCACCTGCCTTTCCATTATATTTATTATACTACTAAATTGTGATATTTCCTAATGATTGAATCTGCACATTCGTGTCTAATTCATTAAATGAAAGGACCACAATATTAGGGTAAAATTGATCTACCAACTTTTTGAAATAGGTACGAACAATCGGTGATGTAAGCACTACGGAATATTGGACGATGTCTTTTACTTTATCCACCTCCGCAGTCGTTGCACCTACAATAGTTTGAATAATTTGCGGTTCTAGTGCCAGATAAGATCCGTTTTCTACTTTTTTGACACTGCCCATAATCATGTTTTCCACTTTCGCATCTAGGGTAATGACTTTGAGTGAGTTTCCTTCACTGAATTTTCTGGTAATCGTTCTCTTTAATGCTTGGCGCACATATTCTGTCAGAACATCAATATCACGCACAGTCGGTGCAAAATCAGCCATCGTTTCCAAGATAGTTTCTACATCACGAATCGATACCCCTTCGCGCAGCAGATTGGCCATAACCTTTTGCAAGGTAGCAACACTGACAATGCCGGGGATCAAGTCATTCACCAGATTTTCATTGGATTTCTTTAAATTAGTTATAATATTATTTACTTCTTGCCGCGTCAGCAATTCATGAATATGTGTTTTAATTACTTCTGAGAGATGTGTAACAATAACGGAGGTAGGATCTATAAGCGTATATCCGGCAATTTCCGCTTGAATACGCTTGTCCTCGCTAATCCATTTTGCCGGCAATCCAAAAGCAGGCTCAATTGTATCAATTCCATCAATTTGTTTTCCAACTTCTGTGGAAGAAATTGCCAGGAAATGATCAACAAGGACATCTCCAATTGCCACTTCTTCTCCCTTGAATTTAATACTATATTGATTGGGATTCAAGCGGGCACTATCTTTTAACAATACCGAAGGTACAACAACCCCCATCTCCTGTGCATATCCTTTGCGGAACATAACAACCCGATCCAGGAAGTTTCCCCCGGAGCCCTCATCAATCAAAGGAATCAGGCTATATCCGAATTCCATTTCGATTTGGGGTACATTTAATAAACCATATACATTCTCAATGTTTTTATAATAAGATGCTTCGCTCGTAATTTCTTCTTTAGGAGCATCTTCCTCAATCATCTGCGGTTTGGATTCTCTGCTCATCATTACAACACCTAATGCAATGAGCGATAGTCCGATAATCAACGTTTGCATCAATGGGAAACCGATGAATGCCAACGCTAAGACAATGACCCCGCCAATAATCAAGATTCGCGGCTGCCCTAAAAACTGCCTGGATAACTCTGTTCCCAGATTATCTTCGGAAGCGGATCTGGTAACTACCATACCCATTGCTACGGAAATCAATAATGCCGGAATTTGGTTAATCAATCCTTGCCCGATTGTAGCAACACTAAAGACATTCGCTATATCGGAAAAGCTTCCCATATTGTTGATGAAGCCGATGATAATACCACCAATCAAGTTGATAAAGGTAACAACGATTGAAACGATCGCATCTCCTTTTACAAACTTTGAGGCTCCATCCATTGCTCCGTAGAAATCTGATTCACGCTGCACATTGGAGCGTCTTTTGCGAGCTGTTTTTTCATCAATCATGCCGGAGTTCAAGTCTGCATCAATTGCCATTTGCTTGCCGGGCATTGCATCCAAGGTAAACCTTGCTGATACTTCCGCAACACGTTCACTACCTTTGGTGATAACGACAAATTGCACGATAACGATGATCAAGAAGATTACAAGCCCGACAACCGGATTGCCGCGGATTACAAACTTCCCGAACATTTCAATCACCGAACCGGCATTTCCGCCATTGGTCAGAATATGTGTTGTAGACGAGATATTCAATCCTAACCGAAAGACGGTAGTAATTAACAGCAAAGTAGGAAAAATAGAAAATTGCAAGGTCTCTGTTATATTCATCGTAATGAGCAATATAACAAAAGAGATTGCAAGATTGAAAATAAACATGGCATCTAAGATAAACACCGGAAGTGGAATCACGATCAAAAGAACAATGGCTACCACAAAGATGGGGATTACATAATTTCCTAAATTAAGCTTTTTCACTGTTCTTCAAACCTTTCTTTTTAATGCTGTATACAAACGCTAGAACTTCCGCAATACTCTGGTAGAATTGCTCAGGAATTTCCTGATTTAATTCTACACTTTCATACAAAGATCTGGCAAGTGGTTTGTTTTCTGTTGTCACGATATCGTGCTGCTTGGCAATTTCAATGATTTTCATCGCTACCAAATCAGCACCTTTTGCGATCACAATCGGAGCTCGATGTTTTTTATCGTCATATTGAATCGCAATTGCATAGTGCGTCGGATTTCGAATAATGACATCGGCCTTCGGCACTTCCTGCATCATGCGCCGTTGTGCCATTGCACGCTGCCGTTCGCGGATCTTGCCTTTGATTTGCGGATCCCCTTCCATTTGCTTGTATTCTTCTTTAATTTCTTGTTTGCTCATGCGAATGTTCTTTTCAAAGTCAAACCATTGGTAGGCAAAGTCCAAAATAGCAATAAATACAAATGCAATAGATACGTTAAATACAATCGACATAATCAATTGTCCAACATACACTGTGCCAGCTTGGAAGCTCATTTCCATTAAGCGCGGGATTTCATCAACCTTAGGTGCAACTGTAGAATAAATAACATATAGCAGTGCTGTAATCTTCAGCAGACTTTTCAGCAATTCAATGGCTGATCGCATAGAGAACATTTTAGAAATTCCGGAAAGTGGATTGAGTCTGCTCGCTTTGAATTGCAGCAGCGATGGGGAATATAGAAACCTGGTTTGTACACCTGTTCCTAATATTCCAATTCCCATGGCGACGAGCAGCAAAGGCACCGCCGTAAGTCCATAGGCAAGCAATCCGCGGACGAATATTTGGCGTAAATCAGCAATCAAAATGTTATCTCTGACAGCAGATTCATTCGCAAAGTATAGAATTGCTTCTTTCAATGTCTTCAGAATGCTGGGCATCATAAACTGCAAGAAGTAAAACATGGTAATGAGTGAGACTACTGTTGCGATGTCCTTGCTTTGCAGGACATTCCCTTTTTTACGTTCATCATTTCGTCGCTTGGGCGTCGCCTTTTCGGTCTTTTCACCGGCCATGTTCATCACTTCCTTTTACTTCGCAAGCAGCACTATTAATTTTTGCATTTCATCCAGTACCAATAGCAGATAGCGATCCAGAAACGCTGACAACGGACGAATCAGTGCAATCATCAATGTAATTCCAAGCAAAATCTTTACTTGAATATTAATAACAAAGATATGAATCTGCGGTATCATTTTCATTAAAATTCCCATGCACATTTCAACAGTAAACCCGCATACCACAAATGGAATCAGCAGTTTTACTGCCAATGCAAACGTGGAAATAAACAAGTCTAAAATAAAGCCGGGAAGTTCTTGGAGTGAAAAGAAGGCACTAACTGGCAAATAGTCAAATGTAACTGCAAAGATTTTAATCAAAACCAGATGACTATTGGTTGTAAATAAAAATAGAATGAAAATAAAATTCACGAATCCTCCTAATACCGAAACTTGAATATTGGTGGAAGGATCCATTACCTTTGCCATAGACAAGCCAAATTGGAAATCCATGGTATCTCCTACAAAGTACAAAAGAAGCGTAAATATTTGGAAGACAAAGCCAAGTGCTAGTCCCAGCAACAATTCTTTCATCATCAGCAGGATTATGGTCAGCTCTTTCAGCTGTCCCAAAGTTTCTACTTCCGTTTTGGAAATGGTAGGAGCAATTAAGACTGTCAGTACAAAGATAAATCCCATCTTCAGCATATTCGGAATATCCTTGCGTGAAAATACACTATTGAATAAGAAGCATCCGACTAACCGTACAAACACCAGCAAATAGATATAAAGAGATTGAAATTCGATCGTCATAGCAGAATCATCAGCACATTCATTTGCTGAAATAAAAACTTCATAAATTCAACCATCGTTGTCATCATCCATGACCCCGCCATGAGCAAGATCAATACGATCACAATTAGTTTAGGGACGAAAGTAAGTGTTTGTTCATGGATTTGCGTTGCTGCCTGAAAGATCGCAACAATCAAACCTACTACGACACTGGCAATCAAGATCGGTGCCGACAGCTTAATTGCAATTACAATCGCCTCTTTGAAAATAGTCATAACTTCACCTTGGCTCATGTTCGATCACCTACTTAAATCCATTGACCAGCGTTGTCATAATCAGTCCCCAGCCATCTGCCAATATAAACAGCATAATCTTGAAAGGCAAAGCGACTGTTGCCGGAGGCAGCATAACCATCCCCATTGACATCAAGGTACTGGCAACTACTAAATCAATAATTAAAAATGGTATGTAGAGCAGAAACCCGATAATAAATGCTCGCTTTAATTCGCTGGTAACAAAGGAAGGAACAATAACTTCCAGTCCCAGTTTCATCAGGTTATCTTGGGTGATTTCGCCTTCTTGCACGTTCAATTCTGTTTTTGATATTGAAATAAACAGATTTAAACTATCTTTATCAACCTGTTTCAGCATAAATTCCTTGATTGGAACTTGTGCTCTGTCAAATGCCTCTTCTTGCGTTATCTCGCCTGCTTCATACGGCTTGTATGCAGTATCTGCCACTGTCGCAATCACAGGTCTCATAATAAAGAGGGTTAAGAACAAGGCTAAACCTACCAGAATTTGATTTGGCGGAGCTTGCTGCGTACCAAGTGCATTTCGCAAAAAAGAAAATACAATAATAATACGGGTAAAGCTGGACATTAACAAGACCATGGATGGAATTACAGACAGCAGTACCATGAGATATAAGATATCTATCGTTCCCAGACCGCCGCTTCCATCTGTGGCATTTAGATTTACCTCAATGTTCGGTGCAGTTGCATAAACAGAGCGGGTCATCATAAAAAAACAACAGCCAAGCATAAATACCAATGCTCCCCATTTGATCCATGTTCGCTTATTCATCATCTGCCTCCATGCGATCATATTGATTTGGGTCTTTCTCGCTTCGGTTCTTTCTCATTGCTTGGATTTTTTGGTATTTTTTGATTAAATCAGAAAAGGTGACAGACGATGACGATTGTGCAGCAACACTAGCCGGTAATTCATCAAACTCATCAATCGTTTCAATTGCACTGCCACTAATTGCAAGAACCTTATACCTTTGATCGATAAATACAATGACAATCATCTTGTCACGATCTAAATACAGGCGATCAATCACCTGTATATATTTCGATGTTGGTTTCATTGTCATGTTGGTTCCCAACCATTTCGTGGCATAATACGCTAAGGCAAGGACAACACATAATGAAGCAAAAGCAATTAATCCTTCTATCATATTGCTCCTCCTTGCTTATTTTTGTCTCAATTGTTTTCTTTGTTCGCTCAATTCTGTAATTCTGACACCAAAGTTTTCATCAACCACCACTACGTCACCCCGAGCAAACAAACTGCCATCCACAATTATGTCCATTGGTGTTCCTGTTTGCTTATCCAGCTCAATAATTGTTCCTGGCTGAAACTCCAAAATTTCTTTAATTTTTCTTCTGGTTTGGCCAATCTCAACAGAAATTGTCAGCGGAACATTCATCAGCAAAGCTGAGTTATCTTGAAGCACATGAACTGAAAAGAACGGTTCCGGCTCCGGTGCTGCCATTTGCAATTGAGGTGCAAAGACTGGTGCCGGAGTAGCTGCCATTGGTATTGGTTCTGGTATTACCGGTGCAGCGACAGAAGCTGCAGCAGCTGGCACGACAGGTGTGGTAACTGGCACTGGGGCCGGTTCTATCTTTGGCATCACCACTGGTGGTTCTTCTTGTCTCACAATCGGCGAAACATCAGGCACTGCTTCTATTTTTACTTCTTCTGCATGGACAGGAATTGGAGTTGGTTCCGGTTCCGGCTGCGAAACAGCCGATGGAACTAACTCTCCTAAATCCTGAATAAATTTTATCGTCGCTTTAAAGTCCAACACCGCCATAATTGGAACTGCAGGCGTATCTTCCACTTGTATCATCATTTGAATTTGGGTGACAGCTGCATCAGAAGTTAAACGCATCGTTTGCAGGAAGTCACCAAAGTTTTTAAAAACTGACATGGAAGGCGCTAAGTCTTTGACTGGCTTATTAGCTAATTCAGAAATCTGCTGCGCACTATCCTGAAATAAGCGGGTAATCATTTCCTGTGCTGTACTTAAATCGAATTCATCAAATTGATACGATGTGTCCTGTTTTTCTTCCAATCCCATAATCGCATCAATCATCATACGCATCATAGATTGCTTGGTTAAAATTACCATCGGTATCTTCTTGGTATCTTTGTCCATCGCTTTGATGAACATTGCAGGAATGATATCATTGGTTTTGATTGACTTGAGTGTAGTATTGGATGCACTCACTTGCGAAAGAACAATTCGTTTTGACAACAAGCCAGGCAATACTGCTGCTACTTTTTCCGATATCTGCGAAATCAGCAGCTGAAATGCAATTAATTCACTTTCATTTAATTTCTCAGACAAACTTTGTTCAATCATTACGTCCATTGTGGCCATTCCTTCCTGCTTCTTACTCTGTACCTTTATCCTCAAATCCCTCGCCGGAACTTTCAATATGGTCTGCAATTGTTTGGTAAATACTCATGTCGAAATCACCGCTCAGAATATCAAAGACACTTCTTCCGTCTGATGCCGGTTTATTTTCAGCCATGATAATAATTTCTACTCGGCGATTTTTTGCGCGTCCCGCTTCCGTATCGTTATCAGCAATCGGATAATTACGGCCATATCCAATGGCAATTAGTTTTTCCGGATCTACATGTTTATAATCTTCAAGTTGCAGCAACACACTATTTGCACGCTGCGTAGAAAGTTCACGGTCTGTAATGCGGATGCTTCCGGTATTCGTTGCTACAGCCGTATGCCCATTAATGCGAATCATCTTGATTTGATCATCCACATGGTTGATTGCATCTCCGATTACATTCAAGAAATCAACTGCTACCTTGCGAAGGGTAGAACTGTTGGCATCAAACAGCAAACTGTTATTAAAACGAATAAATACAACATATTCATTTCCGGTAATCTCAACATCACCGGAAAAATTATTTTCTTCTACTTGCTGCTGGAAATACTGTGCTAATTCCCCAAAGTCATCTGGTAATCCGTATTCATCCGGATCAATAATGATATCTCCTGGATCTACGTTGGCATTTGGATCTTCTACTACAATCTCATCTCCATACATGCGTCTGAATGACATGACTAGCGTTTCCCATTTTGCTTCTTCTACCGAAGACATCGTAAACAGCAAAACAAAGAAACACAAAAGCAACGTAACTAAATCAGCATAGGTATTCATCCACTCACTGCCGCCGCCTTCATCCATGCTCTTTTTTGCTCTTGCCATATGCTCACATCCTTTCCAATAACAGATCAACCAGCATAATTATTTTATTTGCGTCCACGCTTCTTAGGGCTTCCATCGTCATTACCGCCACCAGAGCTGGCACGCTTGCTGGTTTGTACCAACAGCAGCAATTTTTCTTCTATAAAACGGGGGTTTTCACCGGCTTGGATGGCTTTAACACCTTCCGCAATGACGGTTTTACAAAGAATTTCTTCGTCATGACGTAATTTCAATTTATAAGAAACCGGAAAGAAAAATACGTTTGCCAGGAATGAACCATAGAGTGTAGTAAGCAAAGCAACCGCCATTGCTGGTCCGATTGCAGAAGGATCATCCATTTCTTGGAGCATATTTACCAGACCAATCAAAGTACCAATCATCCCGAATGCCGGTCCAAAAGATGCTCCCTTGACATAGAAACCAATTACCGCTCCATGACGTTCTTCTATAAAGCTCAGCTCCGTGTCTAAAATACTTTCCACTTTTTCGGAGTCAACAGAGTCAACTACAAGCATCAGGCTTCGTTTCAAGAAATCATCTTTGACTTCATTCAAATTGTTTTCTAATGACAGCAATCCTTTTACCCGAGCTTCTTTCGCAAACTCGCTGATTTTCGCAATATACTCCATAGGATCATATTTACTTGGAAAGAAAGCAATTTTTAGATGTTTTCCCATATCTAAAAAGCTTTTGCCTGTGTAAGACATCATCAATACTGCAAAAGTACCACCAATAGTAATGAATACCGATGGTATGTCAACAAAACGAATTAACTTTGCAAAATCAACACCCAACGGATCCATATTAAAGACAATACCGAACACCATCAAAAAGAGTGCAAATACAAACCCTAAAATCCCTAATAAATCCATAAATTCAGCTCCTTACTTGTTTCACTCATGGCTTTTTTTGCTTATTCTTGCGTATCAGGCAACTCTGTAATCACAGGGCTGCCAGCAAGATGCCGTGGTTTTGTAACATCTTTTCCATAAAACACTTCTTTGGAATAGGTTTGTCTGAATGCAACAATCAGATCAATTACCTCTTGCATCGATTCCTTCACAATGTAGAACACTCCATTGGTAAGGTGAATTGTTGTATCGGGATTTTCATGGATTGTTTCGATATATTCATCATTTAACCCAAATTTAATTCCATTTAATTTAGTCAATATAATCATATAATCCCTCCCCATGAAGGAAAGCGGCTGGAAGCCAGCCGCTACCTAGCTACTATCTCTTCAGATTTACTAATTCATTCAATATTTCATCAGAAACAGTAATTAATCGTGAACTTGCCTGGAATCCTCTTTGCGTTGTAATCATATCCGCAAATTCCTTAGACAAGTCTACGTTGGACATTTCCAGTGATCCAGAGGACAGGGCACCGGAACCATCTGTTCCTGCATTTACTAAGCTTGCTTTACCGGAGTTTGGACTTTCTGCAAAGTAGGTATTTCCTTGTTGCAACAAACCTTGCGGGTTTTCAAATGTTGCCAAGTCAATACGACCGATGCTGATCAGCCCAAGTTGCGGGTGAATTGCAGAGATAACTCCATCAGCTCCGATACCGACGTTTGTCAGATCACTTACTGTTTGTGCGCCACCAACAGTACCTTCTTTTAATACGATTGCTTTGCTGGAGAAACCAAGTGCTTTGCTTGCTTCAGAAGCGGTAGCCGTATTTCCTGTTTTGCTATAAACATCAGCAGGCCAAAGAGCTGGTGTAGCTGCTCTCTTATCTTGTAATGTAGTAAACCCCGGGTGTTCCAAAATAATGTAATCTCCTGGATCTGCATTTGGATGTAAAACAGGGTCTTTCGACAACTTAATTTTACCGGCTCCTACTGCATCAGCAGGTATAAAGTTCGAATAGGCACCAATAGTAACTGCGTAACCTTCGGGAGCTGCTTGATATTCAACAGTCAGGTCGCTACCACCAGTTGCCAAGAATGTAGTTCCAACAGTGTCGAATTTTAGGCCAAGCTCATTTAACACAGTTGGATTAAATACTACTTCACCTAGTGTTGGTGTATACTTCGTACTTGTAATATCGCTACCCTTCATGTTTGGCAAAAATTTTGCTGCTGGTTCTACTGTGAACGTAAAATTACCGCCCGGATGTGGTTTATTCCCATTTGCTTCTGTAATTGCTTGATTCACTAAGTTATTAAATTCATTAATAGAAGGAAATGTTTCAAGCGGATTAATAGAAACTTGAATTCCAGTTGCACTAATTGTTGCCTTTACTTTTTCGCCGATTGCCATTGTAGGATCAGACATAAAGTTGAACGATACGTTTCCATCTTTAGTAGGATTGCTTGCTGCTACCTTGATTGATACACCGTTGATAGATTCTTCAACATGAGGTACAACTGGTGAAGATGAAGGAACCATAATTTGAATTTTGTCATAGCCAGCTGCTTTCCCGAATGGATCACCGCTGACACCAAGAACGAAGTTCCCGTTAGTGTCTACAAGGTTTCCAGATGGGTCAATACGGAACAAACCAGCTCTGGTATAGAAGATGTTTCCGTCTGGATCTTGCACTTGGAAGAAACCTTCCCCGGCGATCGCAACGTCCATCCCATTGTCCGTCATTTGGAATCCTGTTCTGGTATGCATAACATCTACTGCATTCATGCTTGCACCATAACCGATTTGGCTGGCATTGACACCACCACGGTTAGCAGTAGCACCTGATGCAGATTTTACTGTTTGGTAATATACTTCTGTGAAAGTTGTACGGCTGCTTTTGAAGCCGTAAGTATTAACGTTGGCAATATTATTACCGATAACGTCCATTTTTGCTTGGTGAGCCTTCATTCCTGAAACGCCCGAATACATTGATCTTAACATGTAATATGTCCTTTCATAATTTTATCGTTACGCTTAAATTTATCAGTCAGTCAAAATTTAATATTCAGCCCCATATACATGTCCGGCTAAACGATGACGGTGCCATCAATATTAGTAAATACATTGCCCTTCAGGCTATCTTCATTTACTGTTGTAATTACTTTGTTATTCCTTACATTTACAACAAAGGCGGTCGAATCTACCAAAATCAAGGTTTCATTTAATCCTTTATTTTGTGCTAAGCGAATTCCTTCATCCAAACGTGCCAGCTTATCCGTTGAAACATCAATATTTCGTTCTACAATGCGTTGAAATGCATGCTTTGAGAATTCAATGCTGCTGTTCATTTTAATTTGATTACTCAGTACTTCTTCAAAAGAATTACCTTGTATGGCAGGGGTTTGCGCTTGATTACCTGCTTGCTGTTGGTAGGGAATACCGGTTGTAACGATTGGTCGTCTGTAATTGTGATTGATATAATCACTCATATGTTCCCTCCTACTTTACTTCTTCTACTTCTTCTGTTTCATCCGGTTCTTCTTCTTTCGGATCTTCCGGTTTCACTTCTTGAGGATTCTTCACTTCCATAATTTGGTTTAGCTTGAACATTTGCTCACCAATAAACACAGTAAACTCTCCATCTACCAAACTAATTTTTGAAATAATACCTTGTACAAGTGAAGAGCTGCCACCCAAAGACATTTTCATAGCACTTGCTTCTTTTCCCAATAAAGAATGAACATAGTTTGCTTTAGAAAAATATGCCAATTCCTTCATTTGTTGCATGGAAGCAAACTGTGCCAGCTGGGTTACGTATTGCGTATCATCCACTGGATTGTTGAAGTCTTGATTCTTCAACTGTGCAATCATCAACTGCAAGAAACTATCTACAGTAATATCATTCTTGTCTTTGTCCTCAAACCAAGAATTTACAGATGAATTGACAGTGCTGGAAGCATTGGTTTTGTTGTTGTAATTGCTGTAATTGTTTGTATTAACTGAATCTGCCATTACGGTTCCTCCTTTCTATACATACGTGTTTAATCTGTTTAATCCTCGAACCACTGCCGTTGTCGGAATATCTTCCGGCTCTTCTACGAATGGAATGTGATTTGCTTTATGGAATGTAAATGCATTTCGGTTTGGCTGTTGGTTTTGCTGCTGTGCAAAATGCTCACTCGCAACGTAGGTTGTAACTTCATGCACTTCCGTTTGGTATGGCCGCAAAGCTTCTTTCAGCTGTACCAACTCATCATTTAGAAGCTGTTTCACTACGGCACTCGATGTTTGAATATGCAACGCGATCTTGCCGCTCTCCTGCATCGTCATTTTGACTGTAATTTCGCCCAGTCCTTCCGGTTTCAGCTTCATTACAAATTCGTCTTTTCCATTCGCCATTTGCACTTTGAACTCTTCACTGATTTGCTGGATCACCGGTTGTTCAACCATGAACTCCTTGCCCAACTCCTTTACATTACTCATTTGTACTGGAGTGAATAAGTTTGTTCCGGCAGCCACAACTTCTTCTGGTTTCACTTCTTGCTTCATTTCCTTCAGCAACTGCACTTCTTTCTCTTTCGATGTCACGTCAACAACACTAACTTGCTGTTTCATCTGCATGTAAGCTTGCTGCCATTCTGGATTGCTTTCCTTTTTTGTCGTCCACTGCATTTGCAGTTGTTCAAATTCCGGTTGTTTTGTTGGGGTTATCAGCTGTTTCACCGGCTCATGCTGAACTAGCTTTTCCAGGAAGTCTAATTTTGCTTGTACTTTCTGTACCTCTTCATTCAACATCGGTGTTTGCTGCGTTTGCTGTACAAAGAGTTCTTTCAGCTGTTTCACCAGTTCCGGTGCCTGTTCTGATTGCATCAGAATGGCGGCGATTTGCTCCATCTGTTCCGTTGGTTTTTCCGGGGTTATCTCTGCCGCTATTTCCGGACTAAGATTCCACACCATGCCTTGCAGTTGCGGCAAGGAGCCATCCAATAAGGTCGTCTCAGCCTCTTTTAGATTCTTCTTTGCTGCTTGCAACAACGTATCGACAAGTACTTCCCATTTTTGCGGATCATCTGTTTCAGTTGCTTCACCCAAAATCTGAGCAATCATCGCCTCAAGCATCTGCTCCATATTGGTAAGCGGAACTTCCGGATTGGCAACTCCAAACAATTGTGCCAATAGTTCTTGAAACCCGCCGCTTTGGATGACACTTGAGTCTGCCGCTGCTGTTGGCATCATTGGCTGTATGCTTACTGCTGCTATTTGATTTATCATGTCTTTCACCTCCTTTCCTTGCCTATATGATTTCTTTGTTTCCAAAGTAAATCAGCTTACGTTACTACTGTTTTTGCGCTTACCAGTTCCAAGATAAATTCTGTTTCCTGCTTGCGCACTTCTTCGTTATATTCCTCAAGTTGCTTTTCCTTCAATTTCTCTAATCCTGAGACATCTTTCTTGAATTCCAATACAACCAGCAGTTGTTTATCAATCCGTTCTTTCAATGCATCCCGCTCTTGCTCGATAGCCTCAATTTGCTGCGTTAGCGTTTCTTTGAAATACTGATATTCTTTAATCTCTAATACCGTCATTCCAGTTGCTGCCTGTTCTTGATAGGAAATATGTTTCTTTTCAAGCTCTATTCTCGTTGCCATCAAGCGGTTTTCGACTTCCAGCAGTTCATAGCGCAGAAGAGAAAGCTCATTCATTGCAATATCAAGCTGCTGTGATTTAAAACGGAACACTTTTTCTAATGAAAATATAAATTTTTTCATCCTTTACCTCACTGGAAAATCCGTTTCATTTCCTCTAATGTTTGTGCAAAACTGGCTTCTTCTCCAACCGGCTGTTTTAAGAAGCTATTGATCGCATTAATTTTCTTGATCGCTTCATCCAGTTCAGGATTTGTCCCCATTTTATAGGCACCGATTAACAGCAAGTCTTGGTTTGTCTCATAAACGGCCATCAAATTGCGAATCCGATTGGCCAGTTCCATTTCCTCACGTGTATTGATGTCATTCATCAATCGTGAAATACTGGCTAATACATCGATTGCCGGATAATGGTTTTTCATTGCAATCTTGCGGGACAGCATAACATGTCCGTCGATAATACTTCGCACCGTATCACTGATCGGCTCATTGGCATCATCACCCTCAACCAGTACAGTATATAGACCGGTGATTGATCCCTTTGCAAAATTACCTGCTCGCTCCAGCAGCTTTGGCAGCTGGACATAGATCGATGGTGTATATCCTCTGGCAATCGGTGCTTCTCCGATACTAAGCCCGACTTCCCGCTGTGCCATCGCAAAGCGCGTCAGAGAATCCATCATCAACAATACATCTTTTCCCTGATCTCGGAAGTATTCCGCAATGGTAGTGGCTGTCATTGCACATTTTACACGCATCATAGCACTTTCGTCTGATGTCGCAACCACAAGAACCGACCGCTGAATTCCTTCTTCTCCCAAGTCACGTTCAATGAACTCGTTCATTTCCCGTCCTCGTTCGCCTACCAGGGCAATAACGTTGACGTCTGCTTTTACTTTGCGGGCAATCATTCCCATCAAAGTACTCTTTCCGACACCGCTGCCGGCGAAGATACCCATCCGCTGACCTTTGCCGATCGTCAGCAAGCCATCAATTGCACGGACGCCAAACTGGATCTTCTCACTGATTCGCGGCCGCTCAAAGGGATTGGCACTGGTGCCGCTGATGGTATAGGTTTCTGTCGCTTCAATTGGCCCCTTCCCGTCCAGAGGCTGGCCAATGGCATCCACGATACGTCCGATCATCGCATCGCTGACTTTAACCCGCAGCGGATTTCGTGTGTTGTATACCAAGCTCCCGTATCCGATACCTTCAATTTCCGTATAAGGCATCAGCAAGACCCGGTTTTCCTTAATCCCAACTACTTCGGCTAAGATCGCTCTGCCGCTTGACCTTGTCACAATCTCACAAATATCTCCGATGTCACTCTCGGGTCCAATTGATTCGATACTTAACCCGACAACGCGGTCGATTACTCCAATGTGGGAGATCAAATTGCTTTCTTGAATCAACTGTTGATACTTCTGCAAATTACTCCCGCCTTTCTTATTCAAATTCCAAAAATAGCTTTTTTAAATTTTCCAGCTGCGTATCAACTGATGCATCATATAGACCCATATCGCATTCAACCAGTACAGTACCGCTTGGATGTTCCTTGCACTCGATATGAATCGATCGGTTTTGATAGAGTGGCAAGGCTTTGAACTCTTCTTCTAATTCTTCCATTAATACTTTTGCATCCACGGCCAATTCGACTTGCACTTTCGCACTTTTTTTCACTGACTGCATAACTTCTTTGATTAATTCTTTCAGTTCATTCGGATCTTCCTCAATCCGCTTGTGAAGAACCTTTGATGCAACTTCCAATGCAAGATATTTCAGAGATTCTTCCTGTTTCTTTACCAATATTTCATTTTGCTGCTTGAGATACTGCATGCTGGCTTTCATTTCTTTATGGATGGCTTGCAAGCGATCCGATATTTCATCGGTCTTGCGTGCAAACCCTTCTTCATATCCTCTTTGAAACGCTTCATCCTCAAGCTGCTGAATCCGTACTGCAGCTTCTTCCATCATGTCCTTATGCATTGCTTTCACAATTTCTTCTGCATCAAGAACCATTTTTTGTGCAGCTGTCTTTGCACGCTCCAACTCTTGTTCACCTTTTCTCAGAATTTCCTGTTCCAAGAGATCATAATGAGTCGTTAACACTTCTTCATTTTCATCTTGTACTTGTTCCTGAGGTTCATAAAAGTGAATTTCGACAACCTCGTCAGATTCTATATTTTCATAAAACTTTAATAACTTAGACAACTAAATCATCCTTTCCGCCCTTCGAGATAATCAAGCTGCCTTCTTCTTCTAAGCGGCGGATTGTATTTACGATACGTTGCTGTGCTTCTTCTACGTCACGCATTCTGACAGAGCCCATGTATTCCATATCTTGCTTAACTGTTTCCTGCATTCTGGAAGACATATTACGCATGATGATATTGCTGACATCTTGATTCGTAGATTTCAACGCTACTGCCAGGTCACGAGAATCGACATCGCGGATAAACCGTTGAACAGCAGTATCTTCCAGCAATACGATATCTTCGAAGATGAACATTTGCTTGCGGATTTCATCGACCAATTTCGGATCTTTCGCAGCCAATTCATCAAAGACATGTTTTTCAATACCACGATCCACACGATTCATGATATCCGCTACAAAGTTGATACCGCCAATTTCCTGAGAATCCAAAGAAACCATCGAAGCAAGCTTATTTTCTAATGTCCGCTCAACGATTTTCAATGCTTCCGGGTTGGCACGATCCAGCTTTGCAATACGTTCTACTACTTCAATCCGTTTTTCTTTGCTTAGTTCAGATAAGATTTGCGATGACTGCTCGGCAGTTGCATAAGACAAGATCAAAGCAATGGTCTGCGGGTGTTCATTTTGCAGAACAGTAACAATATTTTTATAATCTGCTTTGCGCACAAACTCAAATGTCTTGGAGCGAAGTGACTTGCTGACGCGATCCATATAGGAAGCCGCCAGTTGCGGTCCAAACGCTTTCTCCAGAATTTCTTTGGCTTGCACCACGCCGCCTTCAGTAATAATTTTTTGCGTTAAACATAGTCCATAGAAGTCTTCAATAATTTCTTCCATTTCGATTGGGTCAATTCTGCGCAAACGGGAAATTTCCAACGATAGCTTTTCAATATCACTATCATCCAAATGCTTGTAAATTTTAGCTGCATACTCTGTACCGACACTAATCAGGACAGCTGCCGCTTTTTCAATTGATGATACTCTTGATCCCATCTCAATCATCCTCCCTGATTAAATCACGAATTAATGTAGCTGCAATCTCCGGATTCGCAAAAGAGAAGTTTTGAATGCTTTCCAATGTTTCTCTGGTCTTCGCAGATTGCATTTGCCCCAGTTCCCGTTCTTTTTCTTTTTCTCGTTCTTTATTTCTTTGTATTTCCATCAATTGTGCAAGTGCAGCATTATCTTGTGCAGTAGCTTGTTCTTCCGCTTGCAGCAACAACTGTTTTGTTTTCTTTCTGTAATAGAGAATCAAAGAAATAATAATTAGTACCAAAACCAAACCTAAAATGATAGCTCCGATAACATACGGCATTGGAATTTCTGATTTGGTAATTGGATTTGTAATCACATTGCCATTACCACCTTCCACTGTGAAGCTATTTATCATAACATCCGCTACATTTACATTCACTGCCTTGGAAATGGTATTCACCAATGCCTCCCGGTTTTCATCCGTAATAGCATGATTATGTACTACAACAGAAATAGAATTTGATTTCAAAATAGCATTATTTCTTTCAATTTGCTTCTTAATATAACTAACTAAGTATTTTGCTTTATTATTGAATTCATCGATTTCTTGATTTTGATCTCCAATTTGCGGATAAGTCGGAACATCGGTATTGTCTTCTTCTCCGACAATGCCGCTGGAAACTCCATCTTTGTTGGAAGAGTACCACTCTTCCAAGGTCTCGATGACACCCTTGCCATCCAGCTCCGGAATATATTGCATCTCTTCCTGCAGCATTTTGTCGTAGTCCAATACCACGGTAGCACTGACCCGCACGTTATTTATGCCATATGGAAGTGTCAGCAAATTCAATACTTTATCTTCCATTTTCTTTTCTACTTCACGTTCAAACTGCAGCTGCAGAAGATTTCCATTCATGCCTTCATTCTCATCTGCAACCGTAAACTCTGTACCTGTAGCAGCATTAATTACTGTTACATCTTTGCCATTCATCTTCGGAACACTGCTGGCGACCAGGTTTTTGATTGCCGCAACCTGACGGCTGGATATCACTTGATCGATCCCCATTGACAGCATGACTGAACCAGTACTTTGCTGGGAGCTTGTTTCCCAGATATAATTGCTTTCTTGCGGAACATTTAATGTTACGACAGCATCATTGACACCATCAATCCAGCGAATTGTTTCTTGCAATCTGTTTTGCAAATCCATCAGCAAATATTGTTTCTTTTCGAGCTCCGTTGTCATAAATCCGGTATTGCTTGAAAAAGTATCATAGCTAAGCGCCGATTTTGGATATCCAAGGGTGCTTAGCTGCAGTTTCAAATAATTGACATCTTTTGCAGGGACAATAATTTCCCCCTTGGAGTTCATACTGACATTTACTGACATCTCTTGGAGCGCAGCGTAAATTTTGGAACTCTCGTCACTTGATAAATTATGGTATAGAACAGATGAATCCGCCCCGCTCTTGCCTCGAAGCACAAAAGGCACTGAAATAGCCAATACCAGTGCAACCGCAACTCCAGCAAGAATCATCACTTTAAGGCTATTTGCCAATCCCTGCCAGAACTTCACAATCTTCAAAAATGCAAGCTTAAATTGTTTATTCATCCTTCTCTTCATCCTTTGCTAATTCAACATTAAGTCCACCCAAACTCAACTGCAAACAATCTAAATTTGCATCCTCATTATTTCGTTGTAAGCATTAACTGCTTTGCTTGCTAACTGCACTGTCAATTCCAATGCCGTAGCATATTTCGTTGAATTAATCATAATGGTATGCAGGTCATCGGCATTGCCCATTGCCAGATCCTTTGCATCCTGCTGAGTAACAGCTTCTGCTTCTTTCAATTGATCAATAGCTGATTGAAATAAATTTGAAAACGAAGCCCCTGATGCTGTCTCATTTACCTGCTGAACAGCATTCGATTTTTGAATTTCTGCCGTAATCTGCATCGGTGTAATTGGTACTATAAACATCAAAATCACCCTAATCTTTCTATCAAAGTTTTGTTTTTATTGTACTGATTGTAAAATGGCATTCCTATTTCGTTGACTAGGAATTATTTCCCAATATCCAATGCCTTCATTGCCATGGCTTTTACAATACTCAAAGAAACCAAGTTCGCCTCATATGCTCTGCTTGCCGCCATCAAGTCTACTTGTTCTTCTGTACGGTTTACATTCGGCATCATGACGTATCCATCTGCATTTGCATCTGGATGCGAAGGATCATAAACCGGAATAAAGTCTTGCTGGCTTTCTACGACCGAGGTGACACGCACCCCTCCATCCTGACCTTCTTTGACAGAATTCGACAAAATTCGATCAAACGAAAGCTGCTGCTCCTCAAATATAACCTGTTTCCGCCGATAAGGGTCACCGGAACTTGTTCTGGTTGTACTTAAGTTTGCCAGGTTTTGAGCGATAATATCTATGCGGAATCGTTGTGCTGTTAGTGCAGAACCCGCAATATTCAGTGATTTTAAGAATGACATATAATACCCTCCGTTTACTTAAATGAATTAATCACATAACGCATGTTGGTAAATTGTCCTTTTACCTTATCCGTTAAGTATGCATATTGCGCATAAGCTTCCCATAACTCCAATGATTCTTTATCTAAATCCACATTGTTTCCATCCAGCCGAGCGGATGTGCTTTGATCTGTTGTGATCGTTGCGTTGTAGTTGGAAACCTCCACTGGTTTGCCGTCTTTCATTTCGGTGCTTAACAGTTCATGGAAAGAAACATGTTTTGTCTTAAAGCCCGGTGTTTCATAATTGGCAATATTATTCTGAATAACTCGTTGTTTCATCCATAGTGCATCGAGTCCGCTTTGCATCATTGTAAATTCTTTTGTTTTAAACAACATAACGAGGATCCTCCTTGTATTTTTTCCATTCATAATGATAGAACATCACACATTACATAGTAACAATATTTCCTTGATAAGTCAATCTTTAGGTAATATAAACATTGATAAAACACCCTCATCAAATGAACATTTAATTTATTATTTTGTATATTAAATGAGTAATTATATCACTTCATTTACTTTTTATATCTATAAAGCCAATCAAAAAATCACATTCTGCAATGGATTTTAGCTAAGATCTTTTTTGATCATTACAAACGAAACTAAAAAATCTTCTTTTAATGATCCAATTTTACTCGCAAATCGATCAAGATGGTACTGTTTTGACCGTTGCACACATATACTGAACCATGACAGAGGTGAGTTTGTGACAAAAGTAATTGTGTATGACGAAACTGAAAACAAATTGTTTCATTACAACCTGAACGAAGATGATCCAATGCCCTTTTCCTATGATCGTACTTTATTATTAAATGAATTCCGCGGTTCTTCGCGCTCCAATGTATTGTGGACAACAAAACGTGCAATGGAAGCTTGGAATATTACCCGGCGGTCATTCGGAAGAGATATTTATGTCGGATATGCCTTTAAACGGATTTGGGAAGGCGGCCATGGATTGCAAAGCCAGCATTATGCAGGTGTATCTTTTGATACCATGCAAAATGCCAGCAGAAAAGAACGCTTAGAGTTGTACGAACTGGCAAAGGAATTGAACGTCTGGGGATATGTGGAGCCAATTGCAATGACGCCAACTTGGGTCCATTTTGACCGCCGATATGGACGGCCTGCTTGCGGCGCCGGCTATCCGATGCTGCGCCGTGGCAGCCGTGGTGTTTATGTGTTAGTTCTGCAAGATGCACTAAATGCGCTAGGCTATTCCACAAGAGGACTAGATGGCATTTTCGGAGAAAATACCGCTAAAGCGCTGAGTGCATTCCAAAGGGCCAACAATCTTAGCCCGGATGGTATTGCGGGGTGTGAGACATGGAAAAAGCTTACCGGTGAGGTTGTAGGTATCGGACGTACAGCCACCGTAGTGGATTAGGAGGAACAATATGGTCAGAGTATTTGTATATGATCAAGATGATCATGTATTTGAATTGTATAACCGCAACCCGGATGATCCAATGCCTTATAACGAAGGCAACTCTTTGCTCGTGAAAGAGTTCATGAAGAACAGCAATACAGACACTATATGGACAACCAAGGATATGATGGAAGACTGGAATAAAACCAGACAGGTTTGGAAACGGCCAGTTCAAGTCAAAGATGGCTTTCATCGCATTTCAGAACCAGGTTATGCACCACGCTCCAATGTAACAGCTGGTGTCTATCTGAGCCTGGAAAACATGTCTGAAGAAGTTCAAAATGCTTTCTATTTGACGATATCTCCATATCGTTACTGGACTTTCATTAATGATCCGCAATACACGGCTGGTTATATCGAACTCACAGATTCCTATAAACCGCCTGCATGCGAATATGTATCTTATCCGCTGCTGCGAATCAATGACATTTCTACCTATGTTTTAGCATTGCAGGATGCACTTGGTTTCCTAAATTATCTGCCGGCAAACTATTTAACCGGACAATTCGACAACAACACGAAGAATGCCGTTATGAAATACCAAACAGATCACAAGCTGCGGGTAGATGGTGTTGCAGGCTGCAATACTTGGCAGTCCTTGATTGCGGAAATTAATAAAAAGAATAATTATACCGAATTGTAATAGGCAGCAAAAAAGATCGGCAGAATATGTTCGATCTTTTTTCATTTAAAACGATATAATCAATTTCCTGCATGCCATGCAAACTTCTGCTTCAACCTCTACAGAACAGACTTTTTCACTTGCCCATAAAGTGAGACCCTGCTTTGCATGTACTTTTTTGTCAGTAACAACAAACGGCAATGTTTCGTGGTCCGGCAGCCAATGCATGCCGCTTCCGCCTCGCGCTGTCACATGACCTGCCTTCATTTCTGCCTGGCAATAGGGACATCTCCTTCTTTTTCCTATCGTATCATATCTTTTGAAACAGGGCAAACTATTCTGGAAAATCAATAAAAAACCCTCATGATGTATCACATGGATCGTTCATGAGGATTTCCTTTATTTCATTTCCAATATTTGCCCCGTTCGATCTGCCAGCAGAACACTTACTTTTAAACGATCTTTCGCTACATCCGGAATCTCATTCCATTGCCGGCGATAAATCGGGGAATCAACTAGTGCAACACTGTAATATGCTTTTTCATCTTCCATCTTTTTGATAACCTCGGTGAGCTTATTGGGCAGCGGCATTTTTCGCCCTCTTGTCGCCTGATAGATATCGATGAACCATTTTTCATCTTCTTTTTTGGCTTCAATGAAACGATTATGCTCCAATGTTTCCCAGCCTCGCTCTTCCAGCCAAGCTTTCACAAGACGTGGTAATTCATTTCCGCCTTTGCGGAACCGGTAACGAATCAACTGTTCTTCCACCGCACTCTTTGGCGGACGGCCGCGCCGTTTTGCTTCGAAGAACGGCTCTCTTTCCAAATCTTCCACATGGAAGCGAATAATCAGATGGGAACCAAAGCCCGTTTTCCCTTTCGGACGTTTTAAAATCTCATCGTCTTTCAACATGCATTTATACAACGCTTGACAGCATGTCGGCATCGTTGCATGGTTTGGTGACATCAAAGCATGCAATTCTTTTGAACTAACATCAATCGATGATGACCCATGCATTTGAGCATCTAACTTTATTTCCTGAATTTTTTGCAAATAATCTTGGATTCCTGGTCCTTTCACAAGTTACACCCTCTTTCTTGGCTTCATTGTAATATTACCAGAATGTCGAATTCCGCCATAAATTGTCACCTATCTATCTTTTTTTAAAAATTTTCCTATAATTATTGTTGAGGAGATTGCATATGAACAAATTCATTTTAAAAAGCAGCTTGCAAATTATCGATCGTATTGAACAATATGACTTGACAAAAGACCAATTAATTGCGGAAATTCTGGCACGGCAAAACCATACCCATCCCGTTGTATCCAAGCAGGAAGTTACGGACCTAATACATCAATTGCTGGAGCACCGCTTATTGAAGCCCGTACGTAGCACATTTGATCTATGTGTACCGCTCACTGTTTTTTCTCGTGCACCTCATTTCAGCGTTTCGGAGGCACTTGGCTTTTTTGAAGCGATCGGTTGTCCAAAGTTAGATGGCCAAAAATCTTTCACCAGTGCAGATATTCAAAAGTTGTGTGCAAAGGTTCCCGTTCTTGCTCCGGCTTGCATGGAATTATCCTTGTTTGAAAGCAAGGGTCCTGTTTTCAAAGTGCGTTCTCATTTTTTCCCGTTTCTTGAGGCCATTCAAGCAGATGATCCTGCTCAGCTGATCACATCTGTCACCATGGCTGCTTATATCAACGATACCGCCAAGCTCGAGCAATATGGTTTTAAAAACCAGCAGGAACCTATGGCAGCATATCCCAACCGCAAGCTGATTCAGTCAATCATCCCTTTCTCCGGTATTCCTGAAAAGCGTGATGTAAGTGAAGGATTGCAAAGTCTTTTTAAGGATACATTATTTCATGAACAAGAACATCAATGTTCCATTTGTCAGATTCAAATTCCCCAAATGTTGATTGCAAGCCATATCAAACCTTTCCGTGACTGCGGACACTTGCTGGAAGCTGCAGACTATCAAAACGGAATTCTCCTATGCCGCAATCATGACTACTTGTTTGACCAAGGCTATTTGAGTTTTGATGGAGATGGCCGTTTGCTGATCTCCGATTTCATCGCAAAACAAGATTACCAAAAGTATCAAGTAGATCCTAGCTATGTGCTTCCCAGAAATTTGCTTACACCGATGCGGCAGCAGTTTCTGGCATATCACCAAAAAGTTTATTTTAAACGCAAAGGTCTATGACGCGTTCATTGTATTTTGCCTTAATATGTAAAAAATGCCGGTGTTGTTTCTTTGCAACCTCGGCATTTATTATTGGAAATGTATATTATAGCTTTTCAAACAAAATTTTTCCTTGTGTTAGCAGCACCATCCACAATATCACGTCCAGCAAAGCAATCACTGCGATGCCAATCCAGATGAATGTTGCGACAGAAGCGATATTGCCTAATTTATAAAACAAGAAGAACATACCGCCAAATACAATGGCTCCGATCGCCATGGACAAGATGACACTTAAACTTTGCTTCACTACTTGTACCTCACTGACCCAATCCAGTTTAGGAAACAGCAAGTTTACAAGAAGCCCGATTATACTGGTAAAAATGCTTACCAACACACACATCAAGCATATGATCACTACCTGCATTGCTGAAAATTTAAGCCGCATAGCCAAAAGCAATCCGGACAACAGAAATGTCGGAAGCAGCACAACCAGATTCACGCCAATTTTCGCAAAGAAAATTTGTTTTGCTGCAACCGGCAGTGATTTTAAGAGCCACAGCGATTTGCCTTCTAGGGAAATCGAAGAAGCAGTGGTGCAGCTTGTTACGCTCATAAAGCAAAGTCCTGCCAGCAGAAGAGGAAAAAATTGCTCTTTTACATTCGGCATATCCAGCAATACAGCCAGATCAGCAGGTGTTTTTACCAAGAGATACAATGTTCCTAAAAGAACAAGCAGAGGTCCGACAATCGTATTTAAGACATACATTGGCATGTTGATATAGCGATTCCATTCTTTTTGGAACATGGAAGCAACAATGCTTTTTTCTTTGCTGTTGAATTGCACTTTCTTTGTCGTTCTCTTGCTGATATTTCCAGCTTGATTAAATGTTTGAAATGCTTTTTGGAAGAATAGAATAAACAAGATTCCTGCCAAACAGGAGATACCCACGCCTATCAAGATTTCCATTGCAGACATTGTCGCAAGACCGTGAACATAATAGTAAACAAACGGCAAATACGTTTGCAGCAAGTTCCAAATCGCATTGATATCTTGCATCGAAGCTGTCAGCAATTGATTAATTTGTGTTGATCCGACAACAATAGCAAGGATTAGAACCAGGGAAGTAAGCAATTGAATTTGATTGCGCAAGCGAAACCTGCTGGCAATCAATTCCACAAAAAAGGCAAAGAAGGCAGAAATTAGCAGCGGTATCATCGGCAAGAACAAGCTGCCAAATATTGCATAAACCAAAAATAACAAGGAAAAGCCTGTTTGGTAGAGATAGCCGCAAACCGGTGCTACCAGTAAAAAGAACGTAAAATAATAGTGATACAGCCAATAAGCAACTAGCTTATTCGTAAAAATCAAAGATCTGTCAATAGGCAAACTCATGAGAAGATCGTGATCTTTGAAGCGAAATAAATGGCCCCCCGCACTGTAAAATGTCAGAGAAAACAACAACCCCACAACCAGAACTGCCCCCATCATCAAAAGCACATAGCTATACTGAGCAGGCAGCTGCGTGATAATAACTGCAGTATAAGTCCCTGTTGTATACAGACATAATGCCGCAGGAAGCAAAATCGCAATTATCATAGCACCCGAGCTGCCCTTGCGTTTTGCAGGATAAATTGATCTGAACAATTGCATTATTTCTACACGCAGCAAAGTTAAGAACTTATTCATGTTGATCATCCGTCAATTCCAGGAAGACATCTTCCAATGATTGATTCCCGATGACGGAATCAATCGTTCCGCTTGCGATTAACTTCCCTTTTTTGATAATGGCTACTTTATCACATAGCTTCTGCACAACTTCTAAAACATGGCTTGAAAAGAAGATGGAAGCGCCTTTTGCACACATCTCCTTCATGATTTCTTTTAGTTGATGAGTTGCTTTTGGATCTAGCCCAACAAATGGTTCGTCCAGAATCATAAGCTTTGGTTCATGAATCAAAGCAGAAATAAGCACCAGTTTTTGTCTCATCCCATGAGAATACGATGAAATGAAATCTGATAGTCTTGGGGTCAGCTCAAACATATCAGCATACTTTTTGATTCTTTCATTGCGTTTTTCACTATTAATCTCATACATATCCGCAATAAAATTCAAATAAGCAATACCGCTCATTGATTCATAAATATCCGGATTGTCCGGGATATAAGCAATTTTTTTCTTGCAGGCAACAGGATGGTCCTTCATGGATTGCCCATCAATCCATACTTCCCCTTCCTTTAATTGCAATATACCCGCAACTGCTTTAATGGTTGTGGTTTTCCCGGCACCATTATGGCCAACAAAGCCATAAATCTCACCGCTTTCAACGACCAATGATAAATTGTCTACAGCTTTCACAGATGATCCATACGATTCACTAAAATTACGTATTTCTAACATGTATCTTCCTCCAGTAGTTGATTTCAATATACTGCAATTTTTTCCGAAAAGCAATGAACTACCATAAAAACTGTAATTTTACGTAAACTCATCTTTTGCCTTGGATACGGAAGTGTTTCCCCAAAAGCTTATGTTGGATATCGCAAGAATATCCATGTAGTTTTATACCGAAGCAGTTTGCGGTTGCGGCAGATTGCTGTTAGAATAGTGACAACAGGTCGTTGCAAAGAAACATGATAGAAATGGGGAAATAATGAAAAACACACTATTTTTAGGAAATGGAATCAACAGATGGACAGGAAACCATCATATTTCCTGGAGTGATATTCTGGAGCGGCTGGCACAGGATAATCACCTTCAGCTGGCATTTGACGATAACCACAAAATGGCTCATCTGGAGCCATACACCTTCTTTTATGAACGTATTGTTTTAGCAGCTTGCCAGCACCAATACAACAAAAGGGTAGAAGAGGGCATCAAAACAAAGATTGCCAAAGAGCTGGGCTCTGTTGTACCTTCTCCTTATTTGAAGCAGTTTTGGACTATTCCTCATTTTCAAAACATCATCACTACCAATTATGACTACGGGATCGAAGCTGCATTGGAGCAAGGTGGATTCCAGCTTACGGATAGTGACAGCAGCGAAATGCTGTATAGCATCAGAAGGAAAAGCAAGTTGATGAAAGAGAACGCACCCTGCACCGTTTGGCATATCCACGGTGAAATCAATGACCCCAAAAGCATTATGCTTGGCTTGGATCATTATTGCGGAGGAATCGGCAAAATCAACGACTATATAAAAGGTACTTATTATTTAAAAGGCAAACAGAAACGAATTGCCAAGATGACTGAAAAAATAGCTGACAATCAATTTGATGATGATTCCTGGCTTGATCTTTTCTTTCACAGCAATCTCTTTTTTGTGGGGTTCGGTCTTGATTATTCCGAAATTGATATCTGGTGGGTCTTGAACAAGAGAGCAAGGATATGGGGCGAAATGAATTTAGCAAAGACGGAAAAGAACAAGATTTACTATTATGTAAACAGCATTGATTTGAAGAAGAAGCTGATTTTACAAGATTTTGATGTGGAAGTCATAGAAATAGATGATCCTGACTGGACACAATACTATGAATCAGTGATGAAGGACATCCAGAAAAAAACGGCAGTTTCATAACAGAACTTGCCGTTTTTAGCTTTGTTGTTCAATAGGATTTCTTTGTCAGTGAGCATAGTTCAAGATTTTTATTTCGTTATTGGCAGATCTCGCAAGAGTGCATAAATTGTTTCAGGTTGTACACCTTTGGCATCAATTCCCACAAGTATCGTTCCATAAAGTACGCTGAAATGCATTCGATACTCTGATGTGTCGCCAGCATCCTGCATTTTATATGCTCTTGTGAGTACCGTTTCTAAGGTTAAGTCCTCCACTCTGAAAATAGGATCTTCAACAATTAGGCGGAGTTCGTCGGGAATAGAATCAGCGCGAGGAATTGGATACAAAGATAGATCATATGTTTCTGTTTGAGCAATTGCAACAATTCGCTTCTTGTTCTCTTCATTCAAATAATGGATACGCCAGTTTAGGGAATGCATACCATGGTAGTAATGCAGACTCAGATCATTTTGCTGTTGATTGATCGTACGTCGTGCGAAGTCAAATCCCAGATTATCGATTGTTTGCGCTGGTACGTAACTACCCAATGCCATTTCTTTGCCAGCCTGCTCCCAGCTCAGAGTTTCCTCGCGCCATTCAGGAATATTTGAGGGAGTGATTACAGTAAGATCAACAGCACCTTGCAATATTAGCGTATTCACTAAAAGTGTAAGTTCATCTTTCACCTCTTCTTTTCCCGTAATTTCCATGTAATAACCCGTTGCCCCTATTTGAAAAGAGGCATAGTACAAAAACTGAGCGGAGGAAGGATCATCCTGCCAATATCCTGCAACTACCTCTGTTCCATGGACTGTTGTAATGGTCGGTTCATTTGGAAAGCGATAGTCAATCAAAACAGGACCATTCGCCATTTGTATTGTTGCTGCAGTTCCGGAACTAAATAGCAGTGATGCATATAGGTCAATGGTGTTTCCTTCACCGGAAAATCCTGCCTGTACGTCCCAGCTGCCTAATGTGGCAGCATCACCTAGAACAGATTGCAATGTTTCTGCTGTTAACTTTTCGGTAAAATATCCCGGCGGAAATTGCTTGCGGTTATCCGCTGCGCCAAGTTCCCCGCGATTAAATGTCAGGTCAGTCAGTATCATTTGATCAGGTTGTTTCTGCCACAATGTTGGGTTCCAAAGACTGACCAGCAATAAAGCGGCACACGATATTACAGCTGCCAGGGAATAGCGGATCGTTTTTTGCCTGGAAGACTTAGTGGCTGCTTGCTTGATGATTCTATGATGCAACACAGGGTCTACCGATATTGTATTCATATACGCTTGATACTCTTTCATAGCTCATCCTCCTGTAAGATATCTTTCAATTTTTGTCTGGCTCTGGTGAGCATACTTCGGACAGTAGATTCTTTCTGTCCGGAAATTACTGCGATTTCTTTTGTGGAGTAGCCTTCATAATAAAACAAATGAATCACCATCCGATACTTCGACGGCAATGCCATGACAGCTTCCACCAACGTCGATTGCTGTGCTGACTTTGCAGGATATGTATCCAGCAGCGGCACAGTCTTTTTCCACCAGCTGGAGCGAAGTCGGCTTTTACACAAATTAATGGCAACGCGCATCAGCCACGCTTCTTCATGTTCTAGCGAATGGAAAGCCCGCTGTGCTGCAAAAAGCTTTATAAATGACTCCTGTACAACTTCTTCTGCATCTGCTTTGTTTTTCATCAAGGCTATGGCAGTTCTATACAATTTGTTTTCATAAGTTGAAACTAAAATTTCAATCGAATCTTCCGGCCGGAAAGATTGGTTATGCATGCCTTTCACCTCCCGCACTATATACGAATGAACTGCAAGAATTGCTGCAAAAAAAATAATTAACTCAATATTTATTATCCAGAAGATACAAAACAATAAACTAATAAAATGATTTGCATTCATTAGCTCATAATAAAAAAACATGAAACTTGATAGGTCTCATGTTTACTTGCCTGGCAAATAAAAGATCTTTTCTCCTTCTTTGGTAAGTAGGTATTGATTTCTAGCATAACGCTTCACATACTTAGGATCTTCCAATTTTTGTTTTTCACTGCTAAGCTGATCTGTTTCTTCCTTCAAAACACGAAGCACATCTTCCGATACCTTAATTTCTTGTTTCAAAGAAATCATGGAATAGATTTCCCGCATGGTTTCATATAAGAAATAAGCAGATGCAGCAAAGAAACATATTGATAATGCAAATGAGGCGAGTCCAATGAATCGTTTATTGCTTTTTTTCTTTTTTCCTTTTTCGATTGCGTTTTTTGGCATCTTTTCTTCTCCTTTGCTTAATCTTGATCTTTTTAATTATAGCAAAGATTTTAGAATAAGCAATCCTTAGCGGTTTGGTAGTTGCATACAAAAACCGCATGCAACGTTCGTAAAACCTCAGAAATAACAGGCTATACCATCTTAAATAGATGTATAATCCTAAGAAAAAAGCAAGCCAAAGATAGAGATTCATAATACCATATTGAATATAAAATAAACCATAATATAATGCAGCATGAAAACATACATGAAATACAATTTCTAACACCAGCATGATGTTTTTTTTGCGGTAGCGATAAAATAAGCGATTCCATAATGAATAAATTGCACCATATCCCCAGCCCATCCATACCATGAAGGCAAGGGATTGCAGCTGAGCAGGAAGCAGGATCATTTAAACAATTTGCCTACAATACTTTCTTTTTCGCTTTTCTTATTGGCTAAGTAGCGCACCGCTTCAATGAGACCCTTAATAATTACTTCACCACGTTCTGTATCTAATTTGCCCAATATCAAATCTTGTCCTTCGACAACCATCCATCCTTGACTCGTTTCGATTAAAAATTCCCGGTTATCAAAACTGTCAATTTGCTTTACTCCGGTTAGTTCGAGTGTTTTACGGTCTTTTAATACCACATTGTGATACGGATTGGTATCAAATTTAAGTGGATTCAATGCGTTGTTATCCATACAAAAAGCCTCCTTTTGCTTCATCTTATGCTAAGGAGGCTTCTATTCATGCTAGATTTCTTCATCGATTACTTCATACAGCTGGTCGGCATCTTCTTTCCGAACTGTTGCTTGTACGTTCAGCACTCTGACTTTCAGGCTGCGATTTCCAAAGACAACCTCAATCACATCACCTGGCTTTACCGTATATGCAGGTTTTGCCGGTTTCCCATTTACGAGAACGCGCGAATGATCGGCCATCTCTTTCGATACGCTGCGCCGCTTCAAAATGCGTGAAACTTTTAGATATTTATCAAGTCGCATAACACTACCTCTTCTCTTTTCATATTATGCCATGTTCAGCCGCAAATTGCAATTTTTACTCGTTCTCATCCTCTTCCTGCTTCAATACGGCATTCACCCATAAGTCGATCAGATGAAGTGCCCCCCGGAAGCCCATAAATGGAGGTATATAAGAATTTAACCGCCACTGCGTATCAGGATTGGCAATTTGCAGGGTTTTGTCTCGTTGTGCCCACTCCAGCGCCTCACCGCTTGCCATGAGCAGTCCCTTTTTATGCTCTTGTATCGCTGCTGTCCATTGCGCCTCTGTAAAATATGGAATTTCATCATTTGCCATGTCAGGGTTATCGCACCAGCATATACCTTTTGGCAGCGATAGTTCATTGCAGCCGAATGCAAGAATACTTTGAACCACATCAGCATGTGCGCCGATCGAGAGCCGGCTTTCGTCAGCATGATCCATGATGAAATGGCGGAGCTGCGGTGCTATGTTCATGAGCAGCTGTTTTCCTTCCAGATGCTGGCTATCCATGAAATCTGAATTTGGTTTCATACCTAAGATTTCACTCACTTTCGCAATCCATGTTGTCGTTCCCTGGATACCATAGGGGCGTTCCAACAGATAAGGTGTACCAAATTTCTCTTGCAAGTAGGCTGCTGCTGGCTCACCCTCCCGGCGAATAACAAGGTTCATATGCGCACTACCCATATTCTCAATATCGGCAATGGCTGTATCGGAGGTTAAAACACACACTGCTTTCATGCCAAATGCACCCTCCATAATGCGCAATAATTCATGCGCATCCGCTTGGAAGCGGAATAAATCGGCACAAGATCCAATGATATTAAAAGTAGGCGCTGCTGTTTTTTCCGTTTCTTTAGGCAAAACCTTAACAAGCTGCAACAAAGCCTCTTGCACACCACGATGCTGGGTTACTTCAAAGCCACCATACCCGAAAGGCAGAAACAGGGTGTCAGGATATTCCTGCTGCAACTGTTTCGCTTCAGCACGAAGATCTGTTCCAATTACTTCAGGAATAGAAGATGGCAGCAAGAAAATAACACGGGGATTGTCGATTTGCATTACATGAGCGATCGTATCAGCTAGCTTTGAGGTACCACCCATCGCAATATCTGTTTCATCAATATGGGTTGAATAGCGTTTAGCTCCGCTATATACTCCGCTGTTCCTTAGTGTTACTCCGCTGTAGAGCATATGCCCCATGCAGCCGAATTCCACCACCGCTGCGTCGCGGATCGAAGCCAGTGTCCAAAGAATACCCATGCGCCCCGATGGAAGCGGCTTAAAGCGATGCAGTCCCATGTTCGCTTCCTCCTTTTTTAGAAAACTTTATTTTTTCTGCCCCATCCAAGATTTGGTGCAGAAGTTGTGTTGCTAATTCATATCCTGCTTTGCCATGGAAGCTGCGCATATGATCTATATTGGGGATTGCCTGCTTTCGAATTGGCAAAGTTCCAAAGCAGATATCAACAGCTAATTTTTCCAAAATAGGATATTCGGCATCCTGATTGACCATCCGGCAAATCAAAGGATTCCATCCTTGTACCAGAAGCTTTTTCGCATGCTCTTTGTCCTCGGCATAGAATTCATCCATATGCAATAAAACTGGCTCCATGCCGAAGCTGGATAGATAGCTGGCGAAGACCAGCGGCATACTGATGCCAACAGATCCTATAAAACGCAAGCCATTCAATATTTGACTTGCTTTTTTCTCAAGTTCAAGTGCTTTTATTCGTTCCTGTGCAAATACACCATCCCAGTCGATATTAAATAGTCTTGCAAGCTTTTCATAAACATGATCAATATCAGCTACTGAAAAACGCGTGTGCAATGCAATATAGGGGATGCCGAACGTCTGCTCCATATAGGTAGCCAGCGGCTGAGCATACGGAGAAACAACCAAGTTCAATGCAGCATCAGGAGCTGCTTGAAATTCTGTCAATGATGCCCCAGAGGCCAGATATCGTACGGTCAAATCCTTGCTTTCCAGTTGAGCCAGCAATGCTGGCTTAGGAAGGTGCGTTTCTTTCGGCGAGCGCCCCAGCACGTTAATGCACCGCGGATTCGTTTGCCGGGCTGCCATCAAGGTACCCATCGCTTCCAAGGTTTTCCAATAACCGGGCGGATGGCTGAAATGCTTGAACTGGCCAAGCATCACATACGTTACTTGTGCAGAAAGCTCCGGCTGGATTTCTTGAATGATTCCTTCCATATCTTCGCCGATCAGCTCCGGAATGCAGGTAGCGATCAGCAAGATTGCTTTGGCTCCTGCTTGATCCATCTGCCGCAAAGCACTCATGATGCCTTTACGGCATCCAAATACAACCTCATGCTGATCCAATACATAGAGCCAGTGAAGCTCACCATTCTTACCTTCCGGCTTGGGATTAAACAACCGTACATGAGTAGCACATTCCGGCATTCCAATCAACAACGAAGAAAGCCCGCTAATCTCTTTTGCTGTCAAGGATGCCATCCGCATCGGGCAATGACAGCCTGGAGAAATAGCCGGAGATAAAAACTTGATGCCTTTGCCGGACTTTACTGCCGACAATCTTTTTAAGTAGTTCAATTCCTCCATTGCTTTTCTCATCCTTCCAGCAGCAGCTTTGCCAGCGCCTTATATTGCTGCGCCATATCCGACTCCGGAAATGCCTCTACCACTGTTTTACCTTCTGCCTCTGCTTGCTGTACAAGCGGATGGCGCGGCAAGTGATAAAGCACCGGTGTCTCAATCTCTGCTGCTGCTTTGTCCACCAGTTCTTTTTCTCCTTCAATATTTTTCGCATTCAGGATTAACCCCCGCAAGGAAGCATATCCACGTTTTCCAAAACTTTTGACTGCATGAGAGATATTAGTTGCTGCATAAAGAGACATCATTTCCCCCGAAGTCACAATGCATACTTCATCCGCATATCCGCCTCGTATGGGCATAGCAAAACCACCGCAGACCACATCCCCCAGTACGTCATAGATCACTACATCCGGCTGAAAGACACCAAACGCATCCAGCTCTTCCAGTTTTTCAAAAGCTGTGATGATTCCTCTGCCTGCACAGCCAACACCCGGAACCGGTCCGCCTGATTCCACACACAGTACGCCCGTTGTGCTTCGCACTACCAAATCATCCAGTTCGGCATCTCCGTTTTCCCGCAAGGTATCCAGAACTGTACGAATATTCTTGCCCCCTGTGAGAGTGCGGCTTGAATCTGCCTTCGGATCACAGCCAATTTGCATCCAATCCCATAGCTGCCATGGCGGCTGACACATTCGAAACAGTGGTGGATTTTCCGATGCCACCTTTTCCGTAAATGGCGATTTTCTTCATTGCTGTTCACCTCCGCATGCTGCATATAAACTGTTCGCATCTGAAATGAGATTGTAAGAAACACAAGTAGGACGACCCGTACGTGGCTCCTTTATAATCTCTGCATCAATATGAAATGCTTCCTTGAGCACTTCCGGAACCATGACTTCTTCCGGAGTGCCATGTTTCACAATTTCTCCGCCGCGAATGGCAATCATATAATCAGCAAAGCGTGCTGCCAGGTTCAGGTCATGCAATACCATGACAATGGTACATTTTTGTTCCCGGTTGAGGCGGTAAAGAAGTTCCAGCACCTCCAGCTGATAGGCAAGATCCAAGTAGGTAGTTGGTTCATCCAGCAATATCAGATCCGTTTGCTGCGCCAAAGCCATTGCGATCCAAACCCGCTGCCGCTGGCCGCCCGACAAGTTATCCACTGCCGTTGTCTCCAGTTCTGTCAGCTTTGTAACTTCCAAAGCCCAATGGATAATTTGCTTGTCCTCGGTTTTCAGTTTTCCAAAACCGCGTTGATGCGGAAACCTTCCATATGCCACAAGTTCACCCACTGTCAGTCCCGCAGGGGCTTGCGGAGATTGCGGTAAAATAGCCATCTTTTGCGCTACTTCCTTTGTTGTAAGCTGACGGATGTCCTCGCCATTTAAATACACGACTCCACCTTTCGGCTTTAAAATGCGGCCTACAGCCTTTAACACCGTAGATTTTCCGCACCCATTTGGTCCAATGATAACAGTTATTTTTTCTTCAGGAATTTGCATATCCAAGTCATCTACAATCAAAGCTTCATCGTAGGCGACCGCTAAATGTTCAGTTGCAATGCTATTCATGTTTCTCATCCTTTCGTTATTGCCTGCTCTTTGCCAGCAGGAATAAAAAATATGGTGCACCGATAATTGCTACCACGATACCAGCGGGAAGCTCTGCTGGCTGTACAATTACCCGGGCAATGGTATCGGCTAGAGATACAAGTGCCGCACCTGTTAAAGCGCAAGTAGGTATCAGTATGGTATGTTTCGGCCCAACCATTCTTCTAGCCAAATGCGGCGCTAGCAGTCCCACAAAACTGATATTTCCGCTTACTGCCACACACGATGCTGCCAATGCGACTGCTGCTGCCAGCAAGGTACGTCGTTCATGCTCTACAGAAGCACCTAAGCTGTAGGCAACTTCATCTCCCATATTCAGCACATCAAGCACGCGCGCTTTAGAAAGCACATATGGTATGAGAAGCAGAAGCCACGGCAGCAAGGCCAAAACAAAGTGCCAATTGCTTCCCCAGATGCTGCCAGCCTGCCATGTTGCCACAAACTCAAACTGATCTTCCTCCAGTTTGACTACAAGCAAGGTGGTCAAGGCCAAAATTCCCGCCTGCATTGCCACACCTGTCAGAATCAGCCGCATAGGAGCGATCCCTTCGTGTTTTTTGTAGGCAAGCATATAGATTAGAATAGCCGCAATACCAGCACCCAGCAAAGCCAGAAACGGCAAGGTGAATACAGAAAGAAAAGACTTGGTTCCAAAAAATAATACATACAAGATAACCATTAACCCTGCTCCCGCATTAATGCCAAGCAAACCAGGATCAGCCAAAGCATTCTTCGTTACACCCTGAATGATGCATCCGGAGAGTGCCAGTCCTGCACCAACAAGAATCGAAACCACAATTCGCGGAAGCCGGAAGTCGAACAAAATCAGATTTTCTTTCGCAGATCCGCCTCCAAACAAGGTACGCAAGGTATCCAATGGCGTAAGTTTCATATAACCGGTATTCATGCTGATCACAAAAAAGAGTAAAAGCAACGCAGTGCAGCCAACCACGATGGAAGCATTGCGAATCGCAATTTTTCTTTTGTATGCTTCGTTTTTTTGCCAGATATCCATTATAGGGCCCTCCTTTGCTTGCGTGATAGATAGAGAAAGAAGGGCACGCCGATCAGTGCCGTCAATACACCGATAGGAGTTTCAAACGTTGGATTGATCAGCCGGGCACCCAAGTCCGCCGCAACCATGAGCAAAGCACCCAATACCGCGGAAGAGGGGATAATCCAGCGATAGTCGACTCCCACAAGATAACGTGCCAGATGAGGAATAATCAAACCAACGAAGCCCACTACCCCCATGACGGAAACCGAAGTTCCCGCTAATATCAGAACCAATAGGGAGCATAGAGCATTGATGACGACAGTATTCAACCCTAATCCTTTCGCAACGTCTTCACCCAAACTGAGAAGTGAAATTGATCGGGAAAGAGCAATCGCCCCAAACAGAGCGCCAATGATCAAGGGAAACATGATTTTAATTTGCGCCCAGTTAGAACCGGCCACTCCGCCAACCGTCCAGAACATGATGTCCTGTGCAACGTCAAAGTAAAGGGCAATCCCCTGACTTAATGCTGCTAGTAAAGCACTCACGGCAGCACCCGCCAATACAAGCCGCATTGGTGCTGCTGCTCCCCGGCGCGTTGCTGCGATGCTGCTGACAAGTGCTGCTCCCAATGACGCTCCCAAAAAGGAGCAGAGAATGAGATCCAGATATCTAATATTCGGAAAGAAAGCAAAGCAGATCGACAACGCAAACCCTGCTCCGGCATTCAATCCTAGCAGTCCGGAATCAGCCATAGGATTTCTTGTCATCCCCTGCATAATGGCTCCCCCCACTGCAAAGGATGTGCCTACCAGTGCACTTGCAATTACCCGCGGCAGCCGCAAGTCTACTACAATCAGGTGGTGCGTGCTCTCTTTGTTGAAATGGAATAAGGCGTCCCATACAGTAGACAGCGGAATTTGCACTGCACCTTTCGTAATGGAAAACGCCATAAACATCGCAAGTACTCCTGTTCCACCTATAATAATCAGCCAGGCCATCCAAGGACGTGCATTTTTCGTTCTGCTAATATCCTGCACCTGCGTAGCCGGCTGGCGTTTATGATTCATTTGATAAACTTCCTCCTTACTGCACTTTTCGTTTACGTATTATCGCTATAACCAAAAGTGCTTTTTTTCTCTTCATATGATTCATGCTAAAAAATAAGCCGGGCACAGCCTGTTTAGGTCCGCGTCCGGCTACCATTCATCATTTCTAAAGTTGTTTGGTTTATTTGGAATTCGTCATTGCGTTTTCGATTGCCTTCACGCCTAGCTCCATTGCCAACGGCCCTCCAGAGAAAGCGGAACGATCTAGAATATATACATTTCCTTGCTTCACGGCACTCAAAGAGTTCCATAATGCATTGCTTTCCAAGTTCTTGCGAATTGCTTCATCATTCTCAGTCAAGCTATCTTCATAGAAGAAAATAAAGTCCGGATCAGCTTCAACAAATAATTCAAACGAAATAGATTGGCCAGCAGATACACCATCTGGTTTCGTAAATGCGCTGGCTACACCTAAACCACCTTCTTGACTATAGATATAATCAGGCATCCAGTAGCTGACGTCCTTATCTGTTGGCTGAATTAAAGCTACCGTTTTATCACTATATGCGCTTAATGTATTTCTTGTAGTTGAAATCAAGGACTCCAAATTGGCAATGCGCTCTTCCGCCAAAGTTTCTAAGCCCAGAATCTTGCCGTATTCACGGATTATTCCTTGCCAAGTTCCAAAGTTATCTTTTCTGCTGACAGCTACCGTCGGAGCAATCTTTCTGAGGCTATCCAAGATAGCATCATGTACCCCAAATGCTGCAATAATCAGGTCTGGCTCAATCTCTACCAATTTTTCCAAATTAGGTTCTCTCGTACCGCCCAAGTCAATCAATTCTGCTTTTTCCGCAAATGGCTTCAGTGATTCCCATCCAGTATATACTGCTTGTTCTGTCGCAGCATATAGCGGTGCATCCAATGCCAACAGCGGCTCATAATGATGGAAGAATAATAAAGCAATCTTTTGCGGTTTTTCCTCCAATACTACTTCTGTTCCGCTGGCATCAACATATGTTCTAGGCCATCCTTCAGTTTCATCACCTTTGCCTGGTGTATTCGGATTGTTTCCGGCAGGTGCTTTTGAACATCCAACCAGAAGACTTGCTGCTACCAAAATAAAGACAAATAGTCTTATTATTTTTTTCATTGTGGTCCCTCCTGTAAATTAAGTTAGTCTACGCTAACCGCGTTCAAGTATAACAAACCACTTAGCTGAATGAAATAGCATAAAAGACAAAAAGATATGGATTATTGTCATCATTCAGATAGCATATCTTCTTTGCAATGAATAGGCCATGCTGAACAAAAGTTAACAAAGAAGCCGTTCACATTATTTTGCTTATAGCATTCTATCATGTATTTTGCGTACTGTTGCGGTATTCGGTTGGCGAAAGACCGGTACTCTTCTTGAAAGCTCGGCTGAAAAACAGACTATCCGTATAGCCTGCACACTCTGCAACCAGCTTGATTGGGCAATCACAGCTGTGCAAAAGTTCTTTTGCTTTTAAAATGCGGCATTCCATTAGGTAGGCACTAGGTGTCATTCCGGTATGCCGCTTAAACAATAAAGCTAGTTTTCGTCTGTCTATTTTAAAATGATCGGCAATTTGATTGATATTTAGTCCGTTCGCATAATTTTGCCGAATATAGTTCATAACATGATCCATTAACTCTGTTTTGCCATCAGCCAGATATTTTTCCGAAGCATCAAAAAGCTCCCCTAAAAATTCCATAAACAAACGTTTGCCGCAAAGTTTAGCTGCAGCTCCCGGTACTGTTTGAATTTGGTAAAGCTGTTGATATAAATCCAGTATTTTCGCACTTTCTTTGATATGCATCGAATAATGCGTATGAAATAAAGGAAAAAGTTCCTCCTCTGTTTTTGGTAATTTATAATGCAGCACAGCCATGCCCCAATGCCCCGCATCAGGTACATCAATATTCAGCCGCATTCCCGGACCAGCATGAACAATAACTCCTGGCTGAATTTCATAGGTAGATCCATTTAATGACAAATATGCTCTTCCGGTAATCGGAATGACTAGTCCGCCATACAAAGGATTTGTTCTCCTGTTAATTTTTCTGTTGCTGTCGTCTGGTTTTCTTTTTTCTATAAAAGCATCTGCAAAGGTTACATTCGCTTTCGCAAAATACTCTGTCATTTCATGGATGTTTACTTTCATGCTTGTGACGCTTCCTTTCTGCGAAAGGAAGCAATGCTCAGCAAAGCCTTCCGCGTGAAGTTGGGTGATACCATGGTAATATAAAAAGGTTAGCATTATCTAACTTTTTTATATTACCATACTTCTGATGGCTTTACAATGTGATTTCCAACGTAATGCTCTGGTTCGCATGAACCAAAACTGATGTGCCCTGTTCCGGCAGCTTCCCACAGGATTTCTTTTATTTTATCCGTTCCCGAAGGGTAACATGAATGGTATCTCCCGGCTGTTTTTGAATCTTTGCCCGGATATCCTTGCGAATGCCGATGATGTGGCATGGCGTACCCATTCTGACTAAGCTTCCATCATACGGGCAGCCATCGAATGTTGCATGAACAGCAACACGACCTTTGCCAAATTCCTGCTTTACGTCAAACGGTATTTCGATATATGCTCCATCGATGTCTTCTACTTTCTGGATAACAGCATCAAATTCATATTCTTTTTGCATCAGAGTTCTCCCTTACCATTTTTGCCGATAGTACAGTTTTAACACTCCCATCACCAGCGCCGTAAACATGGTTGCCCCCAGCAGGGTGAAGAATATCATTTGATTGAAAAAGCCGGCGATTAAAGTTCCGCAGGATAATCCGGCAAGTACCAAATATATCCCTATCTTGCCCATTTGCATCTTGATGAGCGCATTTCGTTCGTCATGTTCTTCGATATACATCGCCTTCATCTTCTCATCACTCTTCAAGGTGGACCCTACCCGATAAAGATACATCAAAATTAGAAACGTTATACCCAATAATACGCCACTGACAAAATCTAAATGCGAACCTAGTTGTTTCCGAACAAATACCGCACCCGATACATAACAAGCAAGCATCACTTCTAAATACCAGCGCATGTACTTCATTCTTTTTTGCAGGACGATTTTATATGCATTCATTCCCTTTCCTCCATTTCTTCGCAATCAAATACCTCTTCAATTGGCAGCCGGAAATATTTCGCAATCCGATATGCCAGCGGCAAGGAAGCTACATATTTCTCGCACTCCAAAGAAGTAATAGTTTGTCTGGTAACACCTACCGCCAGAGCAAGCTCTTCCTGAGAAATTTTATGCTGCTTCCGAAGTTCTTGAATTTTTGTTTTCAAAGAGTCCTCCTTTGCAATGTATGCTTTGCATTTTTAGTATAGTACGCTTTGCATTATATGTCAAGAAAAAACTGGATTGCTCCAGTTACACTTCTTGCTGCTTGGTGACAATCTTGGCAATGGTATTGACCAAGACAATATCTTGCTCCGTAATAGGACGTTGATCAGCTAAAACGACAAAGGTTCCAAAGAGGTCACTATTAACGATCAAGGGGCAGATATATCCTGAAAATGTTTGGCTCGCATTCAAGATGAACGCACTTTCCTTAAAAGACTGGCTTACCCGCTCATGGATCAGCGATTTGATGCTGCGGGAGACTTGCTGATCCTTGCACTCTTCAAATCGTTTTCCGGCACCACTTACAACAGTATCCTCATATACATATAATACTGTGTTTTCGAGTGCTTCATAAATGGATATGCAAATGGCATTGATATCATCAATTAAGCCACTAACCAGCGAATATTTCTCCAGCACAATATGATTATCTTCCACAAAGAACTCTATCGAATCCCCTTCACGTATCTTAAATGTTTTTCTGATTTCTTTTGGAATGACTAGTCTTCCCAATTCATCGATTCTTCGCACAACCCCGGTTGATTTCATATCAGTACCTCCATTCACTACTATTATGAGTAAATTTTGGTACTCTATCAACAAATTTTTGGAATTTAATTTTGCCTCATAGAAAGCAAAAGAAGCAAATGGAATCCTTACAGAAAAGCCTTTGTTTGTTCCAGCACATCAATTGCCTGACCCAGCATCTGCGGCGTTTTCGGAATTGAGATTGTTATCTGGTTTCGCTGATAACTCAGCTTAATTCCTTTGGAAATCGCGGAAATCAGCTCAAACAGCTTGATTCCATCCAGTGTCTGGGAATACTCTTTGGTAAATGTCAGCATCAGGCCATTGCGGTTCTCTTCAAACTTCTCAACCCGTGGTTCATTGACCAGTATTTCCAGGCATTTCTTATGAAATAGCAGCTGCACCGCTTTCGGCAGTTTCCCGTAGGTATCCTGCACTTCATCCATCAGTGCTTGCAGCTGGGTTTGGTCTTTCACTTTATCTATGCGTTGGTACATGGTAATCTTTTGCAGATCTTCCTGCACAAAGTCTTTTGGCAGGTATGCATCCACTGCCATATTTACCTTCGCAAGCGGCTCATTTACTTCCACTGCAATTCCTTGATGGCGTTTGATCGCTTCATGGAGCATTTCAATGTATAAGTCAATTCCCACAGTATCAATGAAACCAGCCTGTTCCGGCCCCAGCATGTCACCGGCGCCGCGAATGGTCAGGTCACGCATCGCAATCTTGTATCCGCTGCCAAGCTCAGTAAATTCTTTGATTGATTGAAGACGCTTCATTGCAATCTCACTTAATACCTTTTGTGGCTGGTACAGCAGGTAGGCATAGGCCAGGCGATCACTGCGCCCTACTCTTCCTTTGATCTGATAGAGCTGGGATAGTCCAAAGCGGTCGGCATCTTCAATGATAATCGTATTGGCATTGGGAATATCAATCCCCGTTTCAATGATGGTTGTACATACCAGAACTTGAAATTCATTTTCTGTGAAGCGGTACATGACATCTTCAATTTCTTCTCTGGTCATTTTGCCATGAGCAACGCCAACCCGGCAGCCCGGGATACTTTTTTCGATTTGTGCTGCCACCTGAAAAATTTGGCTGACCCGGTTAAACAAGTAAAAGACTTGGCCATCTCTGGATAATTCCCGCTCGATGATTTCTTTGATGACCATCTTGTTTTTCTCAATGACATAAGTCTGCACCGGCATTCTGTTCTTTGGCGGAGTATCTAATTGCGATAATGAACGAATGCCAATCAGTGACATCTGCAAGGTACGTGGAATTGGCGTAGCGGACAAGCTTAATACATCCACAGAATGTTTAAATTCCTTGATTTTTTCTTTATGTTCGACACCAAAACGCTGCTCCTCGTCAATAACCAGCAAACCCAAATCCGCAAACTGAATATCTGCGGAAAGCAAGCGATGTGTTCCGATCAGCAAGTCTATCTCCTTGTTTTTTACTTTTTGAATAATTTCTTTTTGAACACTTGGCAAAATAAAGCGATTGATAACAGCTATACGGACACCAAAATCGTTGCAACGCTTCATGGCAGTACGATAATGCTGCAAGGAAAGGATGGTAGTTGGACATAGAAAAGCTACTTGCTTGTGATCCAAAATCGCTTTAAATGCAGCACGAAGAGCTACTTCAGTTTTTCCAAAGCCAACATCTCCGCACAGCAAGCGATCCATCGGTTTTGGCTGCTGCATATCCTGTTTAATTTCTTGAACTGCTACTTCCTGGTCTTTCGTCAGATCATAATCGAATGCCTGATCAAATTCTTCCTGCAACGCTGAATCTTCGGAGTATGCAAAGCCGATTTTTTCTTCTCTGAGCGCATATAACTCAACCAGCCGTTCGGCCAGGTCATCAACCCGTTCTTTGATTTTCTTTTTTGTTTTCTCCCATTCATTGGTACCAAGCTTATGGGTCTTGACAACAACACCCTCTTTGCTGGTGAATTTGCGAATCAAACTGAATTGTTCCAACGGCACGAGGAGAACATCATTGCCACGATACAGCACTTCCAGAAAATCACGATGAATTCCGTCTATTTCTTTGGTGACAATGCCATGGTACTGCCCTACACCATACTGTTCATGTACGATATAGTCTCCCGGATGCAATTCCTGATAGGTTTTTAATACTTCTGCTTCTTTGAATTTATTGGCATATCGAGCAATTCGTGGCTTTTTATGGAATAACTCCTTGCTGCTGATGACAAAAAGCTGCTCATCCAATGCTTCAAATCCCTCTTCCCAATCCACATTCATTCTAAAAAAGCCATGATCTAGTTTTTGTAAGTCCTGCATATCATACACTTGCTGCTCATGATCTTCCAGATACTCATAGAGTTGTCTTTGATCCTGTTCCGAAGTAAGGGAAAAAATAACTTTATTGGTTTGCGCTTTTTGGATCAATATATCCAGATAGGATGTCAGATTCCCTGCCAGCAAGGAAACCGGCCTGATCTTTACATCGATATCATCAGCTGTTTGCCGAAAACTTTTGATAGAGACATAGCTGTACTTTCCTAATATATTGCGAACATCATGGAAAAGGTCCAGCATCAAAAGGGATTTCTGGTCTTCATACAACTCATTCATATAGACCATGGTTTCTTCCATCAAGGTTTGATAGCTGCTTTCTATTTCATCGATAGCGGAAGCAATGACCAAAGGGTTTTTTTGATAATCCAAAATACTGGCAGTATTTGGCAGCCAAGTCATGTATTTATAAAGACGAGATTCGCAATACCCTTCTTCCAGCAATCTCATTTCTTCTTCTACCTGGGCTTTCAGCACATCGTATTCAGGTCCTGTTTTGCGGCGTTGCTCTTTCATCAGCAAGGTATTGGCTTTCTGTGCAATAAAAGAAGCATCTTCTTCCGCAAACAAGACATCGCTTGCAGGACTGATCAAGATTTGCTTCAATTGCGATTTGGTCCGCTGGGTTCCCACATCAAAATAGCGGATACTTTCAATTACATCATCAAAAAACTCAATCCGGACAGGATCTTCATGATTGAGGGCAAAGACATCGATGATACCCCCGCGTACAGAATACGTCATTGGCTGATCCACTTTGCTTGCTGGCTGATATCCTGCCTTGAATAAAACTTCTTTCAGGGCATTCATCGAAATGACCATATCTACACGAAGATTTAAACAGCGGCTTTCATATAAGGAAACAAGCGGCAAATGTCTTGCTACTGCAGCAGTATGGGTGATACAAAGCAAGCCTTCGTTTGCGTATAACAGGCGTGCCATGCTTTCATTGCGGGCAGCACTCATTTCCGGTGAAGAAGCTACAGCCTCAACCCGCAGCGATTCATCCACGCTAAAAAAGACAACTTCTTCCTCTGTCAGAAGCTGCATTACTTGGGAGTATAAGCGTTGCGCTTGATACAGATTTTTCTTGATTACAAACATTGCTCTTTTTTCTTTGCGGTAAGCACTTGCCAGCATAGTTGCTTCTGCCGATAACGACATGGAAAGGATGGAACCTTTCTTTTGCCCTAATAAATACGGCATACTGAAACTCTTCTGAAATTCCCGCAGCAAAGCTTCAATTTGTTGTTCTTTCACCATATTTTATACCTAGACTTGTTTCTCTGGCTTTGTATTATACTTTGTCATAACATCATTGAATGACATTTTAACACAGTCTTGTGCTGCTTTGCTCGCTTGTTCAATTGCTGCCTGCAGCTGCGGCTTTTGCGCATTGCTCACCGGTGACAATACAAAATCAGCCAAGTTCATTCTTCCGTTATTGCCAATCCCGACACGAATGCGGTTAAATTCTTGGGTACCCAGGTGCTGAATAATATTTTTGACACCATTTTGACCACCGGCACTACCTTTTGGCCGCAAGCGAATATCGCCGACTTCTGTATCTTTATCATCATAGATGACAACTAAATCTTGGACCGGAATCTGATAATAATTCATTACTTGAATGACTGCTTCACCGCTTAGATTCATGAAAGTCTGCGGTTTCAGCAGAAATACCTGCTCTGATCCGATTCTGGTGCTCCCCAGCAGCCCTCTGAATTTAGAGGACTGAAAAGAAACCTGCAATTCATTTGCCAGGTGATCCAACACCATAAAGCCGGCATTGTGGCGTGTATGTTCATATTGTTTTCCCGGATTGCCCAGGCCTACAATTAATTTCATGTTATCACTCTTTCTGTTTGTTTATATCATAGCATAGCAACATTTTGCTAGGAACAAAAAAGATATCAGTTCAGCCAATATCTTTTTTTTGTTTGTTTACTTTTTGTTTGGATCAAAAATAATTCTGAGACGACGTTGGCTTCGTTCTCCTTCACTCTCGGTACGAATATTTTTCATTTCCGACAATACTTGGTGAATCACTTTCCGTTCGTCATTTGGCATCGGATCTAAAACAGCGTCAGTTCTGGTTCTTTGCACGCTTTTGGCGACACGTTTCGCAAGGTCTGTTACTTTGCGGTACCGATCTTCCTTGTATCCATTGATATCCACCAGAATATCATAACGATGCTTGAAATAAGAGCTGGTAACACTGCGCACCACAATATTGATGGCTTTCAGCGTTTCTCCGCCGCGACCAATTAAAATCGCATTGTTTTCAGCATTCAGCATTACTTTGATTCTTGGCCCTTCCATGGAAGTCTCAATTTCAATTGGCATATGTAATCCTTCAAAGAATGTCTTTACATATTCGACCACAAAAGAAATCACATCTTGCAAGGCAAATGCTTCAATCACAACTTTATTGCCAAATCCTAAGAAGCCACTTTTTTCTTCAATGACTTCATAGTGCAATTCTTCAACGCTGATGCCTTTTTCGGCAGCAACAGTTGCGAGTAAATCCTGAAGGTGTTTTCCGCTATACTGTTTTTTCATGATCAATGTACCTCATTTGGATATATATCGCTTGCAATGCAGCAAGTGCTGCGGATACTAGCCAGTAAAAAGTCATTGCAGTTGGCATACCAAGTGCCATAAACATAATCATTACGAACATCATATTTGTCATCATTGCTGTTTGATTCGCAGCAGGAGCTGCTTTCTTCTCACGATCGGACATATTCCGTTTTGCCAGATACTGCGGAAGCTTCATTGATGCAAATTGGGCAATTCCCATTAGGACAATCAGAATTAAGTAGATATAACCGCCATTCATAAAATTTCCAGTAATTTGTTCTGTTGGTTTTACACTCATATTCAATCCTAGGAATTCGCCATTAATGACAGATTCAGCACGTTGTACTGCTTGCCAGATGGCCATAATGACAGGTAACTGCGCAAAAGAAGTAAAGATTGCGCCAAATGGATTAATTTGGTGCTTATTATACAGCGCCATTGTTTCTTGACTCATTTTCATTTTGGACTGCTCATCTGTTTTACCAGCATATTTTTCATTAATCTTATTCAATTCCGGTTGAATCATTTGCATTTTTTGAGTTGCAACGGTAGATTTTACAGTCATGGATAACGTAACTAAACGGCTTAATACAGTTACCAGGACAACTGACAATCCAACACCGACATAGCTAGAGAAAAAATTAATCAATTGAGCAAATGGCCAAACAAACAATGCTTCAAACCATCCCTCAGTGTCAAACATTTGTTTGAAAGGTGTTGTCAGCGCAATGATTTTCTCTGGAAGTACGTGTCCATCAGATCCCGTGACTCTGGCACAACCGGCAAGTACTACCAGCAAGATTGCCAACATAGCCATCTTCCTTTTGTTTATACGAATTTTCATTACTGTTCTCCTTTATTCTTTCTTATTTTAACTTTTTTATATAGGTTTTCCAACTGTTTTTTGTTATCCGCAAAAGAATATTTCAAATAGTCTTTCCGAACGAGGATAATATAGTCAAATTCATCCTCTTTCGCAATGATTTCTTGTGCCATCATCCTGATTTGCCGCTTGCAGTGATTGCGTACAACCGCATTTCCGATTTTCTTGCCGACAGATATTCCCACTCTGCTGACATCTTGCTGCCGTTTGGCAGTATATAACACCAAGGGTAAAGACGATTGAAACCGCTTTGCTCTCATTACGGATTGGAATTCCTCATTGCATTTGACACGGCGATATTGTTTCATCTTGCCACCATAACTTCTTTCTATTGAAAAAAAGTCACCCGAAGGTGACCTTTTTACGCCGACAAAACTTTTCTACCTTTACTGCGGCGACGGGCTAAAACCTTACGACCACCGACCGTTTTCATACGGGCTCTAAAACCGTGAACCTTTTGGTGTTTTCTTTTGCTCGGTTGATAT
>JAEWFD010000037.1 GCA_023388995.1 Bacillota bacterium | reverse complement strand
GTTTTCAGTACGTACTTATTCACCTTTCAAAGATCAATGAACTTTCATAAAGTGTTTTAGGGGGCTTCCCCCCACCAAGTAGAAATTTGGAAAATTTCTACTTGACTTCTATATAGTTAGCTCCTTTTTAGTCAATGTAATGAATGTGGCTTTGCTGGATATGGGCAAGCCATTTCCGCAAAGTCTGGTATTCGCTGCGATCCCATTCTTTCGTGATCTCAACAGCATCTTCTCTGGCGATTTCCAGCATCTTGCTGTCAATCATGATATCCCCCAAAACAAAGCCGCTGGCTCCGCTTTGGCGTTTGCCTAGTATTTCGCCCGGCCCACGTAAGCGAAGGTCTTCTCTGGCAATCTCAAAGCCATCCCGCACTCGCTCGAGTACTTCCAGACGCTCCAATGCCTCCTTATTCTTGCTTGGGCAAAGCAGATAACAATAACCTTGCTCACTGCCTCTTCCGACCCGACCGCGCAGCTGATGCAGCTGGCTTAGTCCAAAGCGGTTGGCATCATAGATCACCATGCAGTTGGCAGAAGGTACATTCACACCTACTTCCACGACAGTGGTAGAAACTAGAATCTGAATTTGTCCCGTTTGAAACTGCGCCATAATCTCTTCTTTTTCCTCACTAGTCATTTTACCATGCAATAGACCTAGCTGGTATTTTCTTCCCAATACTTTTTCCATAGACGCATAGATTCCCTGCGCATGCTTCAAGTCCATCGTTTCGCTTTCTGAGATCATCGGGCAAATGACATAGCATTGCTGGTTTCGATCCAGCAGTTCCATAATTTCCGGCAAGATACTTGCCATCGTATTTTCCTTGATGATTTTAGTGATCACCGGCTGCCTACCTTTGGGAAGCTCGGAAATCGTGGATACGCTCATATCGCCATACAACGATAGCGCCAATGTCCGCGGTATCGGTGTGGCACTCATCAAAAGAAAATCTACCAGCTGCCCTTTTTCACGCAGCTTGCGCCGCTGCTCCACCCCGAAGCGATGCTGCTCATCCGCAATCACCAAGCCCAAATTGGCATAGACAACATTCTCCTGGAACAAGGCATGAGTTCCCACAATCATATCACAGTTATGAGATGCAATTTGCTGGAGCACTTCCTTCTTCTCCTGACTTTTCAAACTCGCACACAGCAGTGCAATCCGGCAATCCGGAAAGAGTTCAGCCAGCGAAATAGCATGTTGCTTCGCTAAGATTTCCGTTGGTGCCATCATGCAGGCTTGCTGTCCTGCCAAAACTGTTGCATACATCGCCAGTCCTGCCACAATCGTTTTCCCGCAGCCTACATCCCCTTGCAGAAGCCGGTACATCAAGGTATCGTCCTGCAGATCACTCATAATCTCCTGCAAAGCTTCTTGCTGGCCATTGGTCAGGGCAAATGGCAGGGATTGCAGCTTCTTTGCAAAGGCAGCACTATTTACCGCCTTCGCTTTTCCTTTGATCAGCTGGGTTTCTTCTTTCTTGATCGACAGCATGGTAATATGAAACTTCAAAAACTCTTCATATTTCAGATGTCGCAGCCCTTGTTTCAAATTTTCCTGAGTTTCAGGAAAGTGAATCCATTTGATGGCTTCTTCTTTATGCACCATCTTGTATTTTTCTAATAGATTAGCGGGTACAACATCCACGATTTTTCCCTGCAATGCTTGAAGAGCCTTGCGAATATACATGGTCAGATCCCTTTGCGATACACCACTTTTGGTATTGTAAATCGGATGAATACCCAATTGTTCCTCAATAGATTTAAAGTTGACATTCGTTGCTACCACTTTATGATTGCCTTCATACCGCCCTACTATCGTTACGGTTGCCTCTTCTGCCGGCAGTTTTAGATAATGGCGGTTAAAGATAGCCACTTCAATCACTTCTTCCTCATACAGCACCTGAAACTTTGTGATACTGCGATAGGCTTTGAAGAATTGTGTCTTCAGCGGTGAAACAGATTTAGCCTCAAAACATACTTTTTCTAACGGTTGCCATTCACTGAAGGGCAGTTTTTCAATGATATCATAGCGAAAAGGATAGTGCGTGAGCAGATCAACGACACTATCAATTTGCAGTTCTCTTAAAATTTCTTGTTTCTTGCGAGGTATGCCTAATTCCTGTAACGTGATCATACAAACACTCCAAATATACTACTCTATTCTACCATGGTTTCCTTTTTAAAAAAATCCCTATAAGTTCGGAATTTTTTTGGACGGATACGTTTGTAATGCAACCAGCTGTTTTTGCTTTCGTTTCTTCGCAAGCAGTTGCTGCCATATTCCCTTGCACCAACCTAGATAAAAGAAGGAGATTATAATCGGCAAATAAAACAGTTTATCCTGGGGAAATTGCTTCGCTGCCAAATAGCATGGAAAGGCAAAGACAATACAAAGAAACGTATAAAATACAATACTATGTAAGGACATTGTACTGAAGCATCCCAGCAGTATCCACAACCCAATATCATTCATTCTGTAAATCATCGATATTCCCAGCTTATAATAGAGTTTACATAATTCTTTTATAATCGCCCCACTAGATTGGCAGCGCATCTGCGCATAGATTGAAGGCTGATACCTAAGCTGATAGCCTTGATTGATGCAATACTGCTGGTATCCAAACTCTGTTTCATTTAATCCACCAGCATCACAAACTTTGCGGTGATACATCGCATATGGCAAGAATGTGTTGGATCCATTTGTTATAAATGGCTGTTGCAAAGATGTATAATCATTGTATTTCTTCATCGCAAACCACGCTGTTTTTGATTGTATTTTAAGTTCAAATCTGCCGCCGCAGATGATCTGTTCCCGCATGCATGTGACATGGCTGGATATCCAATTACTTGGAATATGAATGCTATCATCAACTCTGGTAATATATGTTCCAGCTGCTTTCTTAAGTGCAGGCAGCCAGTTATCACCCTCCAGAATGTGTACATGATGAAATCCTTCCAAGTCTTTGTTTTTGCTCAAGAATTGTTTTTGCTTGGGCGATGTGCATACAAAAAGCAACTCTATCTGCTGTGTTCCATAGGTCTGGCACAACAAATCATAGAGTATTGAACTCCAATATGCAGCATGATTTCCTAACATGACAATAATTGATACCAGCATTGCTCTTCCCTCTCGCACATACTTCTGTATGATAGCGTAAATGGAGGTTTGAGAGTGTCGAAAAAAGTAGCTTACATAATAAAAATAGCAGAAATACAATGATGCATTTCTACTATTTTGTAAATCTGCTTTATTCAGTCAAGCTGCAAGCTGCTGAAGTCTTTTTCTTCTTGATTGCATTACGGATATACACAATTGCCATCACAAACAGGATACCAAATGTAGCACCAGATGTATCAATCAACACATCTCTAAACTCACCGCTGCGTCCCGCCACAAAAGTTTGATGCCATTCATCAAAGTATGCATACAAGAAACATACAATAAAGGTATTTAAAGCAAGAATCCATAAACCATGCTTCTCATATCTTGTTTTGCTTCTCAAAAAAGCATTCATGACGAGTACCCCTAATAACGCATAGGCACTGAAGTGTGCATACTTACGCAAAAGATAATGCAAATACATCAAATCATCAATATGATTGGTTAAGAGGTTGCCAGTCATCGACAACAATAAGTCTAACACTGATCCTGACAGTGTTGAGGATACTGCAGCTGTTTGCGCTGACAATGTATAGATTACAACCATCCATCCAATTACCAGCAACCAGCTTATCACTTGTTTGCTTTTCTTCATTTCTATACCTCAAATAAAGCCAAGATATCTTCCTTGCTCATTTGACTAATCAAATTGCCTCCTTCTTCCACAATGGCATCAGCGAGATTTGATTTCATCTCCTGCAATTTCAATATCTTCTCTTCTATTGTGTCCTTGGCAATTAAGTTATATACATTCACATTATTCATTTGCCCGATGCGATGCGTTCTATCTGTAGCTTGATTTTGGGCAGAGCTGTTCCACCAAGGGTCAAAATGAATCACGACATCAGCTGCGGTCAAATTCAATCCTGTTCCTCCTGCTTTTAAAGAAATCAAGAAGATCGGAACCTTGCCTTCCTGGAATTGGTTGACCATTTCCATTCGCTTGTGTTTGGATGTAGCCCCAGTCAACTCAAAATACGGAATATTTTCTGCATCCAGTTTTTCTTTGACCAACGCCAGCATACTGGTGAAGGAAGAAAAGACGAGCACCTTATGATTGCCATCCACAGAATTATGAATCAATTCCATACACATCTCTAGTTTGCTGGAATCTCCATCGAAGGTATCATAGCACAACCGTGGATGGCAGCAGATCTGCCGCAATTTGGTAAGCAAGCTTAATACCATGAAACGTGACTGCGCTATTCCATCCATTTGGAATCGCTGCCTTAACTCCCTGCTCATCTCCATAGCATTCGCAACATAGAGTTTTTGCTGGTTCCCTTCTAACTGGCAATACATCGTGGTTTCAATCTTGTCCGGCAATTCTTTCAATACATCTTTTTTCAAGCGGCGTAGAATAAACGGCTGCACCAGACTTTTCAGTTTCGCAATCGCATTGCGATCATTGTCCCGTACAATCGGCGTTTCATAATGTGTCTTGAAGTAATGATAGGTATACAAGTAATTCGGCATCAAATAATCAAACAAACTCCACAGTTCCGCCAGAGAGTTTTCTACTGGTGTTCCTGATAATGCAAAACGCTGTCTGCTGCGAATTTCTTTCACGCTCTTCGCAGCTTGGGTATTGTGATTTTTGATGTACTGGGCTTCATCAATAATTTCAAACTGGAACTCTATTTCCTGATAGAACTCTACATCTCGTTTTAATAAGTCATATGATGTCACAATAACATCATAATCCAATGCCTGACTAATTAATTCACTGCGTGCTTTTGCGCTTCCCATTACCACCAGTGTTTTCAACTCCGGTGCAAACTTTGCGATCTCACTCTCCCAATTCAACACCAAGGAAGCAGGACAAATAACAATTGAGATCGGTTTTGCTCCCTCTTGCTTTTTTTCATATTCCTTCACTGCACTTTTCAGCAAGGCAATTACCTGCAACGTTTTCCCTAATCCCATATCATCCGCAAGAATGCCGCCAAATTGATAGGCGGTCATGGTTTTCAGCCAGCGGTAGCCACTCTTTTGATAATTACGCAAGATTGGCCGCAGTTCTTTATCTACCTCAAAATCCGAGTCACTGACGCTGGTAAAATCCCGAATCAGCTGTTTGAATGCACGGTCCCGCTCAAACTTCATCGCATCGTTTTGCTTGATGAAATAATCCATCTGCATCGCCCGATACTTTGGAATAGCGAGTTCCCCTTTTAAAATATCTTTTTCCGTCAAATGGAAACCTTCCATCATATCCGACAAAGCATTGAAGCTTCCTTCTTCCAACTGCATAAATGATCCATCTTTGCAGCGGTAGTATTTCTTATTTTGACGATATGCCTGCAACAGCTGTTTCAGTTCATGCACATCAAAATTATCAAAGTCAAAATTCAGATGAAGCAAGCCTTCGCTCAAACGCACACCTGCCGATATGGCTGGCGTATTGCGCAGCTGGATATTTTTAAAGTCAGCGGAGTAAAACAATTCGCTATATTGGCTTAATTCATCAAACCCCCTTGAAACAAGCTCATAGAGTTCGCTCTCATGCGTTTGATAGAAGAAACCATCCGCCGCCTGCTCCGGGAAATACTTGCTGATCAGATGGATCATCTTCTGCTCTTCGGCTATATTTTGGTGATAATTCGCATCCTGTGCGCCCAGACTATATTCCTGACCCTCATATACAAACTTCAAACTTGCTTTTACTTTATTTGTATCATACATATCAAAATAGATTCTGGACGTCATCGAAACAGGCTCATAGGCAGTTAGATCAACTTCCGTACGAATCTCGACATATTGTTCAATTGCCGCCAAAACACTGTTATAGAAGGCATTCATATGCTGTTTATGGATTACAATCGTAAAGTCATGATCAGACAAGATCATCAAAAAATCTTTCATATCATGCGAGAAAGACTCATCACAGCAATATAGTGCTGCGTTGCGATACAAATATAAACAATTCTCCCCATGAAAGAGTTGATATGGTGTTAACAATCGAATCACATATTGGTCCTGATTCTTTTCAACAATCGAAATCTGAATTCCGGGATTTTCATATACAACATAAGCGTCAGATACAGTTTCGCTAAATTCCAAAGAAAGCATCCTGCTTTCATTAATTTTAATAAATTCATCGATTGCTGTGGGAGCTAACGTCAGATTTCTGCGAATGCGATAGCTGTTATTGAATGCTATCTCATCCGATAGAAGGCTCATTTCCCGCGCCTTCCGCTTCAGAAACTGGATCATGACTCTGCTTAGTTCATCAAAGCTGTCTATGGTATGCTTGAAGCTTAAGTGTTTGCCATAGGTTGCAATTTGATTTTCTTCTAAATTTCCTAAAAAGGAATCAATATCTTTAATCAAATAAAACTTATCTGTTCCAATCTCAAAGGAAACACTCACTTGTTTCTTCTCATTGATATGCAAGGTCGGACGCAGCTGCACCCCTCTGACACTCTGCTCCGAAACCTCCCGAATGACCTTACGCTTCAAATAGGTATCAATCATTGCCAGAGCAATCGGGTCACTCCCTTTTTCCATCAGATGCTTGACATCGTTTTGGTACAGTTCATACATATATAAATACAATAAGCCAATGGTATGGCGACAAGCACCATGCTCCACCATTTCTTTACAATCACAGCTCTTTCCTACAATCTCTCCATCAAACAATTGAACATTTGGATGATTCTTATTTTCAAATTCATTGGTTGTTGCCTGAATTACGATCACATCATTATCATCAATATCGATATCAACTTGCTGGATTCTTCCCTGGCGATAAATCGCCGATCCTTTCACCAGTAAAATCGTATTATATTTCGCATAATGTTTGATGTGATTGATCGTGATATTCATGGTATCCTCCAAATGTAGTTACAGTCCATTATACTACACCATAAAGCAATTGAAAAGAAAAAGCCGGAATACTTTTCGATCCCGACTTCTTGATTTGTATGCTTTATAATTTCAGCCAAAATTACTTGTTCTTAGACATACCTTTGAAAATGAAGAATCCAACAACTGCTACTAGTGCCAATCCACCGACGATCATTCCTACTGGAAGCTCAGAAGATGCACTTGGTGCTACTGTAGTTTCCGGTGCAGGTGTTGTTTCAGGAGCTGCCGTTGTCTCTGGAGCTGCTGTTGCTTCGCTTACTGATGTTTCAGGAGCTGCAGTCGTCTCAGGAGCTTTCGTTGTTTCACCAGCTTTTGTTGTTTCGCCAGCCTTAGTGGTCGTAGCTTTCGTTGTAGTTGCTGCTGCTTTTGTAGTTGTGGTAGTAGCAGGTGCAGTTGTTGCTTTAGGCGTAGTTGTAGTTGCTCCGCCGCCAGATCCTTTTACAAAGTATCCTTTCGCAGCATCATACACATACCCTTTGCCAGTCCATTCTTTTGCACAATCCCATTCTTTTTCAGTACATTCAGATCCATCTGTAGCTGCAGAGATTGCATCCACTGCAAATCCGCTGTTTTGGTTCTTAGATGCAAAGAATAGAGTTCCTGCAACAAGGACTGTCACTCCAAGTAATTTGATTAATTTGTTCATTCTATAATCCCTCCTCGATCATTAGTTATTATAGCACAACACATGTGAAATGTTAAACAAAATTTCATATTTGACATAAATTTTAGATATAAAAATTTTATCATACTTAGCGACTTTAATATCCCCCATAAAATGTCATTAAAATCACTTTTTACAATTTGTTTGATAATTTAAACGTAAGCGCCAAATAAGAGAGTGTATAGAAAAATGATCCGACTTCTGTTTTATAGAGGACGGATCATTTGCATCGTTCTTGAACTGTAGGATTCCAAGGAAGGTAATCTTCCAGCAGCTCCGGATATTCATTGAACCTCATCCCGGGAATCTCAGTTAATAAAAATTTCAAGTATTTATATGGTGTCAGCCCATTGGCCTTCGCTGTCTCAATTATACTGTACACACAAGCACTGGCATCTGCTCCGGCAGGACTAGCACTGAACAACCAGTTCTTTCTGCCTATTGTAAAAGGTCGAATGCTGTTCTCACTTAGGTTATTTGATAGAGCGCAGTTGCCGTCCAATAAGTAATGTAAAAGTCAATACATTTTTGTACAATTTCCGGAAAATGTTTTTGTTCCTAATTGTACATTTTTATTTTCCACTTTTTGTACATTGCTCATTCCCTCGCTGCACGCTACGATCACCGCTTAATTG
>JAEWFD010000032.1 GCA_023388995.1 Bacillota bacterium | reverse complement strand
GTATTCTGCGATGATTTGTTTCCATTTCTGTTTTGTACTTTCTTTCATAAAATAGAAATCCCTCCTTCTGGTACATCATACCGCCAGTTGGAGGGATTTTATATTCGTATATTTATTTGACGCTTACAATTAAATGAGTAATGGACTCTATTTATTTATTCATTTTTTTTATAAATATATGACTGATGGCGTGATAATAGCTGGTAACTGTAATTTTCTAAGATAGGGTTCAGATAGATACTCGTCATATTCATGTGGTGTCATCTTGTTAAGATTTAACTGAGGACGGTCGTAATTATAGTAATTGATATAGTCTACTAATCCAAAATTAAGCTGTTCATGACAATAAGCTAGAGAAGGTAAAATTTCTATTGGAATTAGGTCTAAATCCACCTAAAAAGATCACTTTTAGAGACTATTACTCAATATAAGCCTTAGAATTCCAGTATCTAGCAGGGACACTGTGCAAATAGAGATTTAACTTTTATCACAATGGATGTTTACATAATTGAAGATTTTATACTTCTATAATATAATTATAACATCATATGCTGAAATGAATTAACTCACGGAGGAATTAGCAATGAAAAATATATTTATATGTTTATTGGTGCTCAGTCTAATGAGTTGCACTTCAAAAAAAAATGATTCGAAGCCAACAACAACAGTTCCAGTTGTTGTTCCAAAAGTCGAAGTTGAGGGATATGATTACCCATTTAATGAATATACAACATATGTCTGTTCGGGTAATAGTGAGTATATATTTGAAATCCTTGGAAAAGAAAATTTCGGAACGGATGATTATTTTTGGTTAAGTCTACGAAAATCAAAGAAAGAATGGAGGGAACCAGATAATACCTATTATTTCGGACTTGGCATTTATAAACAGGAATCAGCCGGTTTTGGTGATGTCTTTTCTGATGGTTATGGATGGAAAACCACAGAAATAGCGAATTATCAATTATTAGAAAATCATAGATACAAGGTTATACCCTGGAATGATATCTATGGAGAGGATAGTACAAAAATACCTCTCTACTTTGAGTTTAAGGAAGGCAAATTGTATTATCCTGTTGCTGAAGATTTATCATATAAAAACACTTGCGAAATTAGGATTCCGAATAAATAATAAATCAGTATTTCCGATTTCAGACTGACGATAAACTCGACAGTCCTTTTTATTTAGCGGCTTTTTTGTATAATATCTATTGATTATACAATCATCTATTGTCCAGAGATGCCACATATGCTCACTAAACAATCCGATAATACAAGCCGTATTGCAAAAACTATTTCTTATTGATGATTTGTCCCGCAAGACCATCTTTTTCGTAAATACAAAAACTTTGAACGTCGCTTTTATCTATAAATATTGTTACTCAATGTAATCCAACATAGAACGAGCATGTAATGATCAGTTGTTTTACTTAAACTGGCTTTCATCAATCGCAGATTTGCTTATGACAGTATGATAAGTGGAAGTGAACTTGGCCTACCGCTGGTTTTTAGGACTAGAATCAATAAGAAAGTATATACAGCTCTTCGAATTCTCTGCAAATATACAAAAGAAGTTCATAGATGAATCTCATCAGATTCGAATGACAGAATACCATTGGCGACATTACGCACTTAGGAAAAGAACAATTGAGTAAGTATTCGCATATGCGAGAGATAAAAAGTAGTTTACAATATTCAAGAGTAAGAAGGAAGCAGAAAATTCGGATGACCCGCCGCTTATTTATGCTGTATAAATCTCAAAAAGATGGAGATGGGACGACATATCTCTTCATCTAGCAATTCTCTGTATTACTGTTTGATACGCCTAAAATCTAAATATACATAATTCAGCGAAAAAAGGCAGCTATCTCCAACTATTTGGGATGATAACTACCTTTTTTGCAAAGGTCTGAGTGGAGAAATAAACTTCTCCATTTTTTACTAAAACTCTAATTGATTATATCCAACTGTATCAATTTGTACAAACCCCACTTGCCCATTATAGTTTACTCGAGCCCATTGATACTCATCACTTTCAGGTGACGAACTAATAGCAATGAGTTCAATTCGACTTCCTGGAGCTACTTGACCAATGACTTGACCATTAACTTTTGAAGTTCGAACATTAAATGGTTTACCAGCGACTGCTCGCAAATAGATAGAATCAAATGTGGGATCACAAACAATTTTATAATCCAGATGTAAATCTAATTGTGCATAACCAGTTTTAGTACCATATTGTACCTTGGCCCATTGATAATATTTTCCGTCTGATCCAAGTATAAATCCTGGTTCAAATCCTAAAATTGCAGCTTTAGATCCTTTAGGAACTGTAGTAAGGGCTGTACCCGTACCATTAGAATTAGGACGAATATTAAAACCTCCCAATACACCTTGTAAATATATACCTGTATTTGGATTTACTGGTCCGTCATTCATAATCCTAGAATTTACTTCAGCAAATGTATACCCATTTAAGTTAACATCAACATTCCAATCTTTCAGTCTATGGAATGTATTAGCGATATAAGGTCCTCCACCTTCTGACGCAGGACGCACCAAATTATTAAGATGCCAAACTTCAGGAGAAACTTCCACCTTCTCATACTGCCAATCGAGTCCTACATCCATATGGACATGATTCCCATGATTTGTGTTACTAACTTCTAGTCCAGCAAATCCTTCACGATAGCAAGCTTGTCCTGAAGAAAAGACTTTACCAACTGTTAATCCGTAATAAGCAAACCAATCTGTTGTATTATCAACAAGCTTTCTATTTGCGACATCTAGTTTTTTTGCTCCGTCCATGTGAGTACAAGCAAAAGTTAAAACTCGTGAAATCCCATCCTCACACATAACTGCAGTTTTATTCCCATTCGCATCGCATGTTCCAAAATAAACATTGTTTCGAAAGCCTGTTCGATTTACATCATTATATCTTTGAATAGCTAAAACTTTTACTGTGCAAGGTGCAAACCATTCTTCAGTTCCAGTGTTTGCACCGTAGATATCGAGTGCTCTGTGCCCATCAGAATATCTTTGTGAAATTCCAATATTCTTTAGTGGGAAAATTGCATATTCCATATAAATACCTCTTTCATTTTAATTTTGTTTTTGTATTTACCTTATCGATTTCAACTTTGTTTCTTTTTTTGAAGTGCATTGCATGCTTCCTCTATATCGTTGTCATATAGCAAATACAAAATACACGTAACTTCGTAACCTACTTTTCGATTTTTGATTATATAAGCATTTTTAACATGCTCCGCTTAACAAATCTATGTCATCTTTTATCACTCCTTCTATGAATGAAGAATTTGGTTTCTCCTTCTTCACACCCAAATCCTATCACCAATCAGTAGTACACCGAGTATACACATCGTTTTATATCTGCATGATTTCTTAGCTCAAGGTTCATACATACCGATCTATGTACGTCTGAACAAAAAAAAGACAACCTCGGTTTACTTGGCTGTCCTCTTTTGCATCATCTGACTTTATCATATCTTATGCTTTAATTGTTATACCTTGCAAGATAGCTTTCCATTTTTCCGGATCTGCTGCCCTAGCTTAATCACTTTCGCAAGTGGTTGTTTTCTGGATACATATCGTACGTTGTTTAAATTTTCTTCAGAACCGATATAAAGATCCAATTTGTTATTCTTGATTGCCCCACCGCGATCCAGCACGATCGCCTGAAAGGATTTTCCGGGAGTTAATCCAGCTCCTGAGAAATTATGGTTGGAAATTTCCAGAATCGTACAGAATGGAATACTTTTGTCAGCCGCAACAATATAGTATCCTTCCCATGTAATACCGCTCTCCCAAGAACCACTCGCTTGTTTTACGCCTAATTCTTTGTGAAGATTGACTCCGATTGCTGTATTTGCTGTACCGTCATATTGTCCTCCGCAACCTACACAATCTAAACCATATCGTGAAAATTCAGGACGAAAATAAGACCCCACTTCAAGTTTGCTGCCATATTGACGTATTCTGGATGATGAGGCTATTTTCTCATCTGCTCCATAAACATAAGTACGGGACAATTCATTGCCAAAATAATCATATGTAACGTCGTAGTATTTGACTTCCATCGCCGGTGAGCCTGCATCTATTTCTTTTGCAACCCAAGATAAGGTCCCGGCAGGGATGATATTCGGTGTTTTATACACTGTTTTTTGATCGCTGACCTTGCTTTGCACTGCAACGCGCTCAACACGGATCACAGGTGTTATACCTGGTGTTGAATCTTTTTGGCGAAGCAAAATCACACTCTCTTCTTGTTTTGTTGTATTACATGAGCTTAATAGTAGCACGCATAAAATCAAACTAATTAAGTTGTTGATTCGTCTCACGCAACTACCTCCTTCCAAACAACTGGATAATTTTACCACAGCATGTGTAATTTGTCCAATTTTAGAATTTGAAGAGCTTTTTCGCATTCCTTTCCAAGGCTTGCATTAACTCTGTTTCTTCCAAATTCCGCAGTCTGGCGACCTCTTGTCCCACATGCATTACATAGGAAGGCTCATTGCGTTTTCCTCGATATGGATGGGGTGTCAGATATGGACAATCAGTCTCAATCAGTAAATGATCAAGTGGAATCTTACTAGCTACTTCTTTTGGTGCAACCGCATTTTTAAAAGTAACGGGACCTGCAAGTGAAATGTAATATCCTAACTGAACGAATCGAGCTGCCATCTCATAACTGCCGCTATAGCAGTGCATCACGCCGGTAATTCCTTGTTCTTCTTTGAGGATGTCATATGTTTCCTGCGCTGCATCGCGAGTATGAATGATGACTGGCTTGCCAACTTCCCGTGCTAGATGAAGTTGTTCCAGGAATACTGTTCGCTGCGTTTCTGCTGGCGGATTTTCATCCCAATAGTAGTCCAAACCGATTTCGCCAATTCCCACTACTTTATCATGCATTACAAGTTTTACCAGTTTTTCCCTGGTATATACATCAAATGTATGTGATTCACTCGGATGTATGCCAACAACCGCATAGATGGAAGGGTATTGTTCTGCCAAATGCAATGCTTTTTCACTGGATGGAAGATCATATCCCACAACAATCATCCGTTCCACATTTGCCTCTAGCGCTCGTTCCAGCAGTTGCTGTATTTCTGTATCGTAAGTGTCATCATTTAGATGACAATGTGTGTCTATCCAACCCATTTTATACCTCTTTCCATTATTTTCCAAGACAGAATCGCGAAAATAACTCATCCAGCAATTCCTTTTTCATAGATTCTCCTAAAATGTCCTGCAATCTTTGATATGCCTGCTTCAAGTCAATGACCACGAAATCTAGCTCGAACTCTTGCTCCATTGCATGGATCGCTTGTTCGATTGCGGTATAGGCTTGGCGAAGCAAGCCGATTTGCCGCTCATTCGCAAACGTTGGCTTTGCTAAAGCAACTTGATGTTTGGCAAACATGGTTTCGATTTGTGCCACCAGTGTTTTAACTGATTGCTCTTTGGCACTTACCTTAATTCCATCGACTTGCGGACTCCAAGCGGCATCATCAGCCTTATTCAGCACAATGATACGCGGCCGGTCCTTTGTTTGGTCCAGCAATGCATAGTCTTCTTCCTCCAGCGGAAGGCTGCCATCCAGCACCAAAAGAAGCAGCTGTGCTTCTTCCATCACTTTTTTAGATTTATCAATTCCCATTTGTTCGATCTTATCGGAAGTATCTCGGATCCCGGCAGTATCAATGAGATGCAAGGTTACTGTTTGCAGGCGGATATATCCCTCTACCAAATCTCTGGTTGTGCCTGCAATATCCGTTACTATGGCTTTGTCTTCTTCTAGCAAGGCATTCAGCAGGCTGGATTTCCCGACATTTGGTTTTCCTAGAATAGCTGTTTTGACACCCGAGCGAAGGATCGTTCCACTTGCTGACTCCTCGATCATCTGTTTCAGCTGCTTAGCCCAGTATCTTGCTTTCGGAAGCAATTCCTCTGTAGTGAGCTGCGCCACATCGGTATATTCCGGATAATCAATATTAACTTCAATTTGCGCAATCATTTGAATCAAATCTTCTTTCACGGGATCAAGCAAAGCCCGGATGCTCCCTTTCATGGCTTGGATTGCCAGCTGGCTTTTTCCCGCATCATCTGCTTCAATCAGGTCCATGATTGCTTCTGCCTGCGTTAAGTCAATGCGGCCATGAAGAAATGCTCTTCTGGTGAATTCTCCTTCTTCTGCCAAACGTGCTCCTTGCGCAATGCAAAGCTGCAGCACCTGCTTCGTTACAAAAATACCGCCATGGCAGTTAATTTCAACGATGTCTTCCGTTGTATAGCTTTTCGGCGCTCTGAAAATGCTGACAAACACCTCATCAATGCTTTGCCCATTGGCAGGATCTTGAATATAGCCATAGGTAATGGTATGGGATGCTGCTTGTGCCAGATTTCTGGAAAAAATGGCATCTACCATAGGAATCGCCTCTTCACCGCTTAGGCGGATGATGGAGATTGCTCCTTCTGCCAGCGGTGTGGAAACTGCTACGATTGTATCTGTAAACATCTTATCACCTATCCATTTCCTTCTTTAATTTCTTGCAGCTGCATCCAGCGCTCAGTTTTTTCTTCCAGCAATGCATCTACTTCCTGTCTTTTGGTCGACAATTCCAAAAGTGTTTGTCCATTTGTTTCTTGTTCTAGCTGCTTATCTAAGGATTGCAGCTGTTCTTCCAGCTGTACCACGAGTCCCTCTAATTGCTCCAGTTCTTTTTGCTCCTGAAAGCTTAATTTCACTTTCTTGCTTTGCTTCCGCTCTTCCTGCTCCTGCTTTTTAACCACTTCTTTGGTTGCTTTCGTAGCGGCTGCTGCTATATTCAGATACTCGGAATATTCTCCTAGGTACCGCTCAATACCAGAGCTTGTAAAGATCAACAGCTCATCCATAATTTTATCCAGGAAATAGCGATCATGCGAAACAGCAATCACTGCTCCTGCAAAAACATCCAAATACTCCTCTAGAATCGTTAAAGTTTGAATATCTAAATCGTTAGTCGGTTCATCCAGCAGCAAGATATTGGGAGCACTCATCAATATTCCCAGCAAATACAGCCTGCGGCGTTCCCCGCCGGATAGTCTGCCAATCTTGTTATATTGAAGATGCGGCGGAAATAAAAACCGTTCCAGCATTTGCGAAGCAGTAACTTCGCCATCCAAAGTCAGCAGCACTTCCCCGATATCCTTCACATAATCGATGACCCGCATATCTAGATCAAGTTCCAATGCTTCTTGGGTCACATAGCCAATTTGCACAGTCTCGCCAATCTCGACATGTCCTTGATCCGGCTGAATTCGTCCTGCCATTAAATTTAGCAGTGTGGATTTCCCGATCCCATTCATCCCTACGATCCCGATGCGCGCAAGGCGCGGCAGATTGAACGAAAAGTTTTCGATCAATGTTTGTCCATCAAATGCTTTCGATACTTGATGCAGCTCAATTGTTTTCTTTCCTAGCCGCCTCGAAAGCGATGATAAATGCAACGTATCATCTTGGACTACCCCGTCTTGGGCACTTAGTTGTTCAAAGCGTTGAATTCGTTCTTTGCTTTTGGTAGTGCGGGCCATAGCCCCGCGGCGAATCCACGCCAATTCTTTTCGCAAGATGCTTTGCCTCTTTCGCTCATTTGCCAAGGCTACTTCTTCTCTTTTCTCTTTCAATTCCAAATACTGCGAATAATTGGCATCATAGCTGTATAGTTTGCCATGGTCAATCTCAATCATCCGATTGCAGACTTGTTCTAAAAAATATCGATCATGGGTTACCATTAAGATCGTCTTGGTTGATTTCATCAAGTATTGTTCCAGCCATAAAACCATATCCTGATCCAAATGATTGGTCGGCTCATCCAAAATCAGTACATCACATGGTCTCACCAATACGCACGCCAGAGCAACTCGTTTCTTTTGTCCGCCGGACATCATTCTGACATCAGCAGCAAAATCTGTTAATTTCAGCTTGGTTAAGATTGTCTTTACTTCATATTCCATGATTTCCTGCTTCATAGACTTCGCTTCATTCATCACGTAGTCAAACACTGTGCATGGCTGACTGAAGTCTGGTGTTTGTTCTAAATATGCAATATGTACCTCTCCATTGGTTGTGATGCTGCCTGCATCAGCCTGCTCCAATCCCGCAATAATCTTCAGCAAAGTACTTTTGCCTGTACCATTTACGCCAATCACACCAATTTTATCTTTTTCATGCAGGATAAAAGAAATATCCTCCAATAGTTTTTGATCCGTATATCTTTTCTCGATATGGTCAACTGACAATACCATCATAATTTCACGTCCTTATCGTGGTGTATTATATCACAAATTGAGTTATAGAATTACCTGATAGCTATTTCTTCCCGTTTACCATAGGAATATGGCAACGGAATCCCTCCGGATTATGCACTTTCTTTGCTTGATCTCAATCTATTTGCAATAAAACTATGAGAAGCAATATCAAGTATTTACCTGCAAAATGCTTTAAGATACAATCAGAAAGCAAAGGAGGTCTAAGATGAGTTACTATCACAATCTGCAAAAAGCAATTGATCATATTGAACATCATTTAGATATAAATTTAACTATGGATCAAATCGCTGCGGAAGCCGGCTATTCAATATCTCACTTTTATCGTGTCTTTACGCCTATTGTCGGGTGTTCCGTGAAGGAATACATTCGACGCAGGCGGCTAAGCAAAGCGATGTTCGATATCCTAACGACCAACACAAGGATCACAGATATTGCCTTTCAATATGGCTTTGAATCACATGAAGCTTTTACACGGTCATTTAAGCTATCCTATGGGTTTCCACCTAGCAGCTTCCGTAAAAAGCAGAAGGAACCTCCTTTATTTGAGAAAATCAATCTGCTTTCCTATCAAGAAAGGAATGAATTAATTATGACTCCAGAAATTATTTGCAAAGAAGAGAAACATTTATTAGGTATTGTCCGTACAGTGAACCAGGCCGCAAATCTAAGCCATAGTCTGATTGGAAAAATCAGGACTGAATTTGAGGCAATGGCTTCTGTGATCGAAAATCGCATCCACCCCGAATGCTTCTATGCGGCTTATGATTATGATCCTGCTGATATTCATAAAGAGGATGATGAAATCGATTATTTGTATTATTTCTGCGTAGAAGTGCCCAAGGATACACCCGTTATTCCGGGAATGGTAACTAAGGTAATTCCCCAAGGAAAGTATGCAGTGTTCCAGTATGATGAAACAGCAAATACCTTGAATGGTGAACCGTTAGCACAACCCATCTATGATTACATTGATGGCCTTTGGCTCCCAAATTCCGGATATGAATTGGCTGAAACATCTGATTATGAAGAAATCAATCAAGAACGAAGTACTACCACATACTACATTTCGATTCGCTAAACAATAACATCACCATTTCGGTGGTGTTATTTCTATTCCGGCAATTTATCTGATCCTTTCTTCTGATAGACATATGCTTCAATGGCATCTCGCATAAAACTGGCAAAACCCGGTTTAATTGTTTCCAAGCTCTCCTTAAACTGCTTATTTTCAGCATAATAAATACCTAACTTAGCAAACACATCTAATGTATATAAATTGCCTTGACTCTGATTCAAAAACAGATGAAAGTCATAAATTTGTTTTTGAACAATTGGATCGCTGACAGGATATTCGCTGTAATTGCTAAGCATGTTAATCTTATCTTTCATCGTTTCTGCTATATCTTTCTGGAATTCAGCAGGCATACTAGTTAAAAAGGAAGGAGCAAGAGCAATATCAGATCCCCATAAATACTGTGCCAGTTGCTGTGCAGGATTATCGGCAGCTGGGAAAAGTGACCGATATTGCTGATCCGTAATTCGTTCATCATGATCCAATGTCTTTAATAAATTGGTCATCACTTGTATTTGCTGTGTTAGTTTCTCTTTTTCTAACTCTAAATTTGCAATTTGCTGTTTCCATGCTGCTACTTTATCGTAGTGCGGATCTTCCATCATAGCTTTTATTTGCATAAGCGGCATCCCTGTATGTTTGTAGTACAGGATTTGATGCAATTTCAGAAAGTCATTGCCGGAATATTCGCGGCGCTTGTTTTCTATATCTCGTGATGGTGACAGCAATCCTATTTCATCATAATAATGTAATGTTCGCACTGATACTCCTGCTATTTCTGCTAATTTCGTAATTTTCATAGAATTTCTCCAAAAGACTTGAATCTAACGTTACGTTATGTTTTATCATAAATAAGACAAGCTATCTTGTCAAGGACGTGAGTGATATGAAAAACTATATTATGAATACACTTGGTTATCAGGCGTGTGTTCGCATACTGTTTGCTGAGTGCTCTGATTTAATTGCTGATTTGCAAACTGCATATCAATTAGAACAGCCATTGCTGGAAGGATTCACTGAGTTGATTGCTACGCTTTGCCTGATGACCGGTCCAATGGATCCCAATGAACGCATTTATCTCAAATTACTCGGCGACACATCACAGCGCTATATGACAGGAAGTGCTGAGGGCACCGGCTCGGTACGAGGTTTTGTCGGTGAGTATTTTCAAATTGATGTAATGCAGCCTTTTTTATTCGGAAAAAAAGGTACCATTATGGTAACAAAAGACTCCGGGAGCGGTGCTGGCTATACTGGAATCATCGGCATGTCTGATCAGAGTATCTCACAAGATTTGGCACATTATTACAATCAAAGCGAGCAATTGCCAACCTTTATCAAACTCTTTGCAACGAAGGATATTATGCGTGGTATCATGGTGCAGCTATTACCCGGGGAATCACCTGCTTTGCTGGATCAGGTTCGCTCTGCCGTCATAGAACATGAGGCTCACTTTCTTGATCCGCAATGGGAGATAAGTTTTGAAAGCTTGCAAACGATTATTCCTGATTTGAAATTCATGGCTATCAAACCTCTTCACATGCAATGCAGCTGCATCAAAGAGCAGTATTACGGACTGCTGTTTACGTTGTCTGCCGAAGAAGTACAACTCATCCTGACACAAGAAGAAACACTTCATGCAGCTTGCTGCAGATGCGGTAAGCAATATGCTTTTACTGCTCAAGAAATTGCAAAACTGCATGGCATCTTAGATTAATACCGTAAATATAAAGCAATCCGTTTCAAATGCATATCAAATACATAGAAAAAAACGATAACCAAATATAATCATCTTGCTGCCAATATCTGCTAAGTTTACATCTATGGTTTCGACTGCTACTCTTGCTTTTTCGTCTGCACTAAGATACACTACAAATGATATATCTGAAAGCAGATGTGCAATATCGGGGGTAATTTATGGAACAAACAGAACAAAAAGAAATCAGATTAAGGCCCTGCCCTGCCTGCTCAAATATGGTGTCTAGTCAGGCAGTATCTTGCCCGCAATGCGGTCATCCTTTGCAGCAAAGTCAAACATTTATTCAAGAACAAGAAAAGAAAGGATTAGGCTTCTGGGGTGTTGTCTTGGCAATCGTCGTAGCAGTCGTAATCTTGTCCATTGTTTGATCTGATTGCAATGGGTATTTCCTGTATCTTATTTGTTATCAATACCTTCATTTTTAAGCAGCAATTTACCCATTGGTTTTTCCACTATTATTTCAATGACATCTTGGCAGGTCTTTTAATGACCAGTTATCTGCACTTTGTTCTCTTGCATAGCCGATATAGGATTAACTTAAAAAGCAAACCGTTGCTTTGCTTTTTAAGTATCTTGAGCATTGGTTTATTCTGGGAATATGGTGTATCTTTCTATAAGCCAAATGCTGTAGCGGATGTAAACGACATTATTTGCTATCTAATAGGCATGGTGTGCAATCTGCTTTTAACGAAATTATATAATCAACAAATAAAAAGCAGGATCTTCAGCAATCACTGATTAGTGAAATTGCTGACATCCTACTTTTTTTGTTATTACTCTTCCAGCATCTGCATCAATTCCAGCATGCGGTTCAGTTCGGCGGTGTCTTCAAAAGAAATCACGATCTGCTTATTTCCAACACGTACTTTGGTTTGCAAGCGATCACTCAATAATCTTTCCACATAGCTATAATCCGGCAGCTTCGGTTCTTCTCTCACTGGTTGCTCGGCATTCTGATGCATTTCTTGCACCAGCTTTTCAACTGCCCGGACAGATAGACCTTCTTTGGCAATTTTGCTGGCAATGCTCAAAATTTCTTGCGGTTCCAGCGACAGCAATGCCCGGACATGCCCCATGCTGACTTTATTTTCAATCACCATCTGCTGAACTGCTTCCGGCAATTTCAGCAAACGCATAGTATTTGCCACATGCTCACGGGATTTCCCGACACGCTTTGCAAGTTGTTCCTGCGTATATTGCAGACGTTCAATCAAGCTGGCATATCCCTTCGCTTCTTCAATTACTGATAAGTTTTCCCGCTGAATATTCTCCAGAAGGGCAATTTCCATCATCTGCTCATCAGAAAAATCCACAATCATCGCAGGAATTTCTTCCAATCCTGCCATTCTGGACGCCCGCACACGCCGTTCGCCCGCAATCAATTCATAGCCTTTAATCGCCTTTTTGACAAGCACCGGAGTGAAAACTCCGTGTTCCTTGATGGAATCACTCAGTTCCTGCAGCTTCGTTTCATCAAATGTAATTCTCGGTTGATACGGATTGACTCGAATTTCTTTCAAGGGAATTGTTTGTTTGCTTGTTTCAATGGACTCATGTGCATATCCTTTTTGAATATCTTCCAAAGCACTGCTTACATCCGCCCCGAAAATCGCATCCAATCCTCTGCCCAAGCGTTTCTTCTCAGCCATATCATCACCTCCTATTTGTTTTGGTCAATAACTTCCTTTGCCATATTCGCATATGCTCTGGCACCCTCTGAACGAACATCATAATCAAATATGCTTTGTCCGCTGGAAGGCGCTTCACTTAACTTGATATTCCGCGGAATAAAGCTCTTGTATACTCGTTCTTTGAAATACTTGCGTACTTCCTGCATGACTTCCAGCCCTAATTTGGTACGCCCATCCAGCATGGTAAGCAGTACACCCTCAATTTTCAAGTTTTCATTGAATAACCGCTGCACCAAGCGAATGGTGGACAGCAGCTGAGTCAATCCCTCCAATGCATAATACTCGCATTGGACCGGTATAATCACGCTGTCAGCAGCAGTCAATGCATTTGTATTCAACAATCCAAGAGAAGGCGGACAATCAATGATAATAAAATCATATAAATGCCGGATTTCATCCAATTTTTTCTTAAGCAATGTCTCCCGGCCAACTTTGTATTCCACCATTTCCAAATCTGCACCAGCCAGGTTAATCGTTGTTGGCAACAAATCAAACGGCGGCTTCTTCAATTTTATGATGGCATTCTTCGCCGGAATATCTGTCAGCAGCACATCATAGATGCTTGGCTGGGTATCCTTGACCTTCACACCTACACCTTGTGTTGCATTTGCTTGGGGGTCAAAATCAATCAACAATACTTTCTTATCAGAATACGCCAAGCCTGCCGCAAGATTAATTGCGGTAGTGGTTTTTCCTACGCCCCCTTTTTGATTTGAAATCGAAATGATTTTGCCCATATTGCTTCTCCTTCTACGTTGCTTTATTACTGTTTGGGAATGCGAACGATCATGATGATATCCTTTCCGGCATCTTGCTCTTCAACCGCTACCGAAATACCGGTCTTATTGATCATTTGTACTGCTTGATGAATTGTATTCATCGCAATCTTCACATTTTTGGTCAACCCCATCAGCATCGGTTTCTTTTTTGTTTCTGATGGAGCTTTTAATTTTGCTATGTATTCTTCGCTTTTGCGAACATTAAATCCTTTTTTCACAATTGCCTGATAGACATCCACTTGCTTTTCCGGTTCTACTGACAATAGTGCCCGCGCATGACGTTCGGTAATCTTTGATGCTGAAACAGCATCTTGAATCTCATCGGGCAATTGCAACAAGCGAATTTTATTCGCTACAGAAGCCTGTGACTTCCCTACTTTGCGTGCTACTTCTTCTTGGGTACAACCGCTGTTGCGAATAATATTCACAAATGCTTTGGCCTCTTCAATAGCCGTTAAATCTTGTCTTTGAATATTCTCAATCAATGCCAGTTCAGCACTTTTTTGTTCATCAATGTCCAAAATAAGGACTGGAATCTCTTTATAGTTGTTTAGTTTGCAAGCACGAAAACGCCTCTCACCTGCAACAATTTCATATCCTTGCTCCACTTTCCGGACAACAACAGGCTGCAGCAGCCCGTTGTGCTTGATAGACAGTGCCAAATCCGCAAGGGCATCTTCATCAAAATAAACACGCGGCTGATGTTGATTGGTAGTAATCTGGTCAACCGGAATATGATATACTTCTCTCATTGTTTTTCATGCTCCTATAGGGGATTCTTCTTGATCTTCGCAAACATCCGTGGATATTGACTTGGTGTTTTCGTGATCTTGCGATACACCAGATTCACATGCGTATGATCTCCCACTTTTTCTTCGTCGATATGTTCTAGTTTGCATCCCAGCAACGCTGTTGCTTTGGCTGCCTGCTTTGCTTCTTCCTGCCCGCTGCTCCCTTTCATGGCCAGAAAGATTCCATTTACTTTAACCAAAGGAATACATAATTCGGATAACATCTGTAAATTTGCCACGGCACGTGCACTTACGACATCAAAAGACTCCCGATGCTCTTGCGCAAATTCCTCTGCCCGTGCATTTACAATTTGCACTTGCTGCAGATCCAGCTGATGCACCAGCTCTTGTAAGAATACACAGCGTTTTTGCAGCGGTTCCACAATGGTAACCTCCAGTTCCGGAAATAGAATTTTCATCGGAATTGACGGAAAACCGGCACCAGCGCCAACATCACAAAGCTTTCCTTTCGTCAATGACAGGCGAATTGCCGGCAGCACGCAATCATAGAAGTGCTTGTCATAAACATCTTCCAGCGCTGTGATTGCCGTTAAATTCATCTTCTCATTCCACTCTGCAAGCAATTCATAATAACGATAAAAAGCATCACTTGCTTGTGAGGTAAAATTGATTTGTAGTTGTTGCAAGCGGCTCGCAAATTCACTTTGATTCATGAAACTCCCTCAGTTCTGCCCACTTATTATATCGTAGTTTTTTCCAGATTGAAATGAAAAACCGCATAGTTTTACATTACTTCATGAAATTCCAAAAAAATTCGATATAATTCTTGAAAACAGCAATTAGGAGCAGAATAAAAAAGGGTGGATAACCATGATTAAAACAATGCATTATTGACGTGATGTTATTTTTTAGGTACACTTAAGATTGAAGCAATCTTCATTCAGGAGGAATTAAGAGTGAGCATATCTATCAAAGCAAAATATAAGAAAGGCTTATTTGCTCGTAAAATAGCAATAGATCAATTCATGAAGTTCGTAGGCGATATTAATGTCGAAGGAGAATATGACGCCGAATTGCTGAAATTTGGTGATCATGACTTCGAAATGCGAATCTGCCCGAATGGAACTTTGCACTTTCATGTAACAGAAACACTATTAGAGGCATCCTCAGTAACATCTATCGCAGGTCCTGGATTCCATAAAGCAGTCATTGATATTCTGGAATCATTAGAACATAAAATGGTTGTTCACTTTGATATCCAAGATCCGACTGATTACCAAAATACCAAGGGTTTCGGACAATTGCAAAAAGAACATACCAAAGATCTGCGGGAGTTGCTTACTTCTATTTTGAAAGAAAGAACACCGGAGTCTTTACATACAGATTATCTTGCTTGGAGCAATCCTTGGTATCCAACACAGGCATATGAGATCGTGACGCCATTTGGCAGCTATACCCAACATATGATTGAGTCTTATCTGCAAGGATCCTCTTTTTTGGAATTTGCACAATCTTACTTCGTTTGGTTCGATGAAGGAAAAACACCGCTTTATCATAAGCAAATTGCGTTATTCCAGCTATGGAATCAATATAAATGGCGCAAACCGGTTACCCAAGAAGAAGCGAATCTGATTCGTTCAATTATCCGGCATTTGGAGGTCGCCCGTATGGTAGAGCCGACAATTACATTGCCGCATGCCCTTTGGCAGGAAGTTTGCGCTAATAATGGAATTCCATATTTGAACTTAAATGAAGAAGCGGATATGAATCAGCCAAATATCGGTTATTTACGCCATGATGTGCACTATCTGCTGCCAATGAATTACGGCTTGAAAGCATCCGGTACGTATGCCTTATCCAATGACGACGGTGCTTTGCTGCTGCGGGATATCGGACGTACCATCCGCATTCAAATCGTTCCGGAAGCTGTACCGGGGCAAGTCATGGATCCCCGGAATATGCTGGAGGCAGTTGATTTCCAGGAAGAAATCGACGGGTATGCCTATGTCGGCCAATTCAAAGAGCAGGAATCAGATCACGGAACATTGCATATTCTGCAAGCATTCATTCAAGGATCTACATCTTATGCAAATGTAATGATGATGTACCAAAACCCGGAAGATAAAGCATGGGCAATGGACACGTTAAAAAAGATTGAAACACCATCCGGTATTCCTTTTTCCCTTTACAATCTATCATAATAAAACCTGAAAGGGGGTTGCATCATGAAATTCAAAGATCGACTAAATCGTTTTCTGGATGAAATAGAAGAAAACGAACAACCTGCTGGTCATCAGTCGGAACAAAATGAAAGTACATTTGCAGAAGAAAGAACAACCACATCTTCTGCAGGCAAATTTGTTCCCATTGATGCATCAAGAGATCCCCGCTTATCTGTCATTCGTGCAGATGCAACGGTATTTGGCGATATTACAACATCAGCTCCCTTGCAAATGAATGGCAAAGTCATTGGAAACATTACCTGCAATGACCATTTGCAGGTATATGGTGATGTGGATGGTTCTGTCAAATGTACCAGCCTTGAAGTTCGAGGGTGCCAGATTGTAGGCCCCATTAGTTGCGAACAGGATGTTTTCATTGATGAAAAAGCCAAGATTCAAGGAGATTGCTGGAACTCCAGCATCGCTTTGCAAGGAGTCATTTACGGTAATATTTACGCCAAAGAAAAAATCCGCCTTTATGCGACTGCCGAAGTATACGGCAATGTGACCGGACGGAATATTGTCATTGATGATGGTGCTGCAATTCAAGGCAACATCAAGATTAAGCGCTAGCGGGAGGAAAATCAATGAGCCAGAATGAGAAAACAAATTTAGGCCCTGAACTTAAAATTGAGGGCAGCATTGAATGTGTCAACGGCATTGAGATTTACGGCGAGGTTCTCGGGAGCATCACCTGCCAGCACGATGTTTTGATTGACGGACATGTGGAAGGTGAAATCTCAGGTCGCAACATTACCATTCGCAATCATTATTTGAATAGCAATATTCACGCCACAGGTAATGTGGCCATCGAGGAGTCTACGGACTACAATGGCAATATCGAAGCAAAAAATATTATCGTCAATGGGGTTTGCATCGGCAACATCCAAGTCGAGGAGTCTATTTCGATAGGACCGAATGCCTGGATTCAAGGAAACATCGATGCCAGCAATATGAAAGTCAAAGAAGGTGCCAAGATTAACGGCATCGTCAATATATTAAAAGGATAGAAAACAGCCAGTATCTTGCGGATGCTGGCTTTATTTTGGCGGATCTGCAAGATGGCGCATAAATGCATCGGGATACTGCATAAATTGCTTGAGCAGCTGCACACTTTCAACCTCTTCAAAGGCGATGTTCGCAACATGATCGCTAAACTCGTAAATTATTGCATGCGGCATTGCCATCAAAATGGGGGAATGCGTGCAAATAATGAATTGGCTTTCGTTGGCAACCCCTTCTTGGATCATGGTTGCAAGAGTCAGTTGATTTTGCATGGATAAAGGCGTTTCCGGTTCATCCAGAAAATACAGGCTGTTATGTTGCAAGCGGGCCTTGAAGAAATCTAAATATCCTTCCCCATGGCTGCGTTTTGTCAAATCATACGCATAGCGCTGCTCCAATGCTTGGAGGGAATTCTGATATACAGATCGTTCCAGCAAATGAGAATAACTCCCTGGTCTAGCATGATTGCGGTCAACATCATCCAAGGAAGTGCGCATTTCCTTTTTCAACTGATGCATGCGATGAATGAAGTTTATGAAATCTTCACTGCGCAGGAAGCAGGTTTGCTTTCTTCTGACCGGATGAAACACCGGTTTCATTGGATAGCAACCCACAAGTGTATCATCTTGTTCCATCGAGTCCAGCAAGCCAATATTAATAGCCCTGCAAGACTTGGCAATTCCTTCCAGCAATGTTGATTTTCCACTGCCATTTTCGCCAACAAAAATTGTAATTGGTGTATCAAAAGACAGCTTAGTCAGGTTAGCCAATGCCGGTACCGAAAAAGGATACTCCCTTTGACCATTTGGATGTATGATAATTTCGCGCAAGATCATGCAGTGCCTCCATCGAATTTGATAGGTATCAATTGTCTCTTATGATATACTGATTCCAACAAAAAGAAAAGAGGCATACACATGGCTCATAAAGCAGAAGCGATTCGCTTATTCAACGAAACCTGGGACTTGCTCGACAAACCAGACAGAACGCCGGAAGATGATATTCTGATGCTGCACAAAGCACATACTTCCTGCTTTCTATGGCGAACAGAAAATAGTCCGCTGCACAATGCCCGGGGAGAATGGCAAGTTGCCCGTGTCTACAGCGTCTTAGGATATGGTGCACCAGCCTTGCTTCATGCCCAACATTCGTTAGCAATATGCACAGCCAATCAAATTGGCGGATTTGATTTGGCTTTTGGCTATGAAGCAGTTGCCCGCGCCTTTGCAGTGCTTCAAGATGAAAGCAACAAGGAAGCAAACAAGAAGCTTGCACTGCAGGCAGCTGAAGCTATTTCTGATGAACAAGATCAGCAATATACCCTCGAACAAATCAATTCCATCCAATAACTAAAAAATCTCTCATCCGATGAGAGATTTATGATTCACGTGTAAGCGGCTTAGCAGGTATTCCTACAACTGTCTGATAGTCTAACACATCTTTTGTAACGACAGCACCTGCACCAATCTTGGCATAATCCCCTACATTGATCGGTCCCAGCACTTTGGCCCCGGCACCAATGACAACCTGATTGCCAATGGTTGGATGCCGTTTTCCTTTTTCTTTGCCGGTTCCTCCTAGCGTAACTTGATGGTAAATGGTCACATCATCTTTGATGATAACGGTTTCGCCAATTACAACGCCCATGCCATGATCAATGAAAAACCCTTTGCCGATCTGTGCCCCGGGATGAATTTCAATCCCCGTTAGAAAACGGGCCAGCTGCGAGAGAAAACGGGCCAGAAAGAAGAAATGCAAGCGATATAGATAATGGGCAATGCGATAGAAAAACATCGCATGTACCGATGGATATAATAAAATCACCTCAAGTGATGAACGTGCTGCGGGGTCCAGCGTTTTAATTCTTTTAATGCCATACAGGAAAGATTTCATCGTTTCGCTCCAATCTACATGCAACATTCCGCTAGTTTCACTATCTTAGTACAAACTGCCCGAAAATGCAAATGATATACGTGTTTCATTATATGCAATTTTCATTTGTTTGGTTTGTGCGCATCGTGACAAGTAATTTGGTGCATGGTATACTACAGATAGCAAAGGATGTGACCGCAATGGAAATTGAAATACGTATCAATCAGTTAAGTTCTTATATTCGCGGATTACTGGAACAGCAAGATTCGCTGGCATTATATGAACAATACAAGGATGCCATTACTGCCGTACAGCCGGAAGACTTATTTCAGATATTTACTGCTGTGTTGAATGAAGGATATGCTGCTGACGAGATTTTGATGCATTTAGACAAGGTGATTCATGTCGTATATAATAGCCTGCACCAAACTCCTTGCACGCTTCGTCCCGCCTTATTTTTGGACAGCTTGAATATGGAGAATCAAGGATTGATTCGCAGATTAGCTGATATCACCCAAATCTTAACGACCAAGGCAGTGCAGCAGCGCATTGCTGATTTGCAGCTGATTCTGGATGATCTGACCGGCTTCGCTGTTCATTATGCGAAAAAAGAAAATATTTTATTTCCCATGCTGGAGAAAAAAGATCATAAATTCGATGGTCTGGCAATCATGTGGGCTTTGCATAATCAAATCCGGGCAATGTTGAAAGAGGCGCAGCTGCTGACTAAGCAGGAACCTTTGGATGTTTCTGCTGTGACGATTGCTGCAGGCAATGTCTTCTTTGTGATGCGCTCTTTGGTGATGAAGGAAGAAATGCTTCTTTTTAAAGTAAGCAATGCTTGGCTGAGTGAGGAAGAAGAACAGGATCTTCTGAATCAAAGTTTTGAATATGGATTTCCTCTGGTCTCAGAGAATGAGCTGCAGCGCCTGCTGGCAAACCGCATAACCAAACAAGCGTCCGCTTTCATTCCTAACCAGTTGTTCTACCAAAGCACTACCGGAAGTCTGCGTTTTGATCAGCTTGCAATGATACTTGGAGCCTTGCCTGTCGATTTATCCTTTGTTGACGAAGAAAATATACTGCGTTATTTTTCAAAACCAAAGGATCGTATTTTCTTTCGGTCTGAAGCCGCCATCGGGCGCAATGTAAAGCATTGCCATCCACCGCAAAGTGTTGATAAGGTATTGGAAATTATCAATGCCTTCAAAGAAAACAGGCAGGATCATGCTATGTTTTGGATCACGATGAAAGAGCGCAAGATTCTGATCCAATATTTTGCGCTGCGCAATGAACAAGGTGTATATAAGGGAGTCTTGGAGGTCAGCCAGGATATTACCGAAATTCAACAATTAGAAGGTGAACGCAGGCTGCTCGCCTGGGAATTGTAAGAAAGGAGCACCAACATGGATGAACAAACAGAGTTTCGGTCAATCATCGAAACATTCGCAGCATGCGGGTGGGATGTCTTGGATGGTCCTGCCCAAACATGGCTGAAAGACCCTGCATCCTATCCGGCATTGCTGGAAGCAATCAAAGCTGCTGACTTGGCATGCGGAAGCTGCGGCTGCGAGCTTGATCCGCTTTACAAGCGGGCACTGGCATTGGCGGCTGTTCTAGCGCATTGAAAATTCTCCAAAAGAGAATTTTTTTTATTTTTTATTTACATGGAAATTTGTTGATAACTGCAAATAAATTGTTAGTTTATTCATTTACCACACACGCTATATTTGATAGGATTAATACAAGGAGATGATATGATGACAACACAACTACACCCCCTGAAAACACTCATTCAGCTACAAAAGCAAGGGATTCCTGCGGGCATTTATTCTGCTTGCAGTGCCAATGAATATGTTTTAGAAGCTTGCATGGAACGTGCACTTGCGACCAATACCATTTTATTAATTGAATCCACTTCCAACCAAGTTAATCAATACGGTGGATATACAAATATGAAGCCTGTCGATTTCCGGCAGTTTGTAGAGGCAATTGCCCATAAGGTAAAACTGCCTTTATCATCCTTAATTTTGGGCGGCGATCATTTGGGTCCTTTGACCTGGAGCCACTTGCCGGAACAAGAAGCAATGAAAGAAGCCCATGAGCTAATTCGTGAATATGTTTTGGCTGGCTTCACAAAAATCCACTTAGATACCAGCATGCGGCTTGCTGATGATGATTCTTCAGCACCCCTCGCTACGGAAGTCATAGCACGGCGTGGCGCAGCATTGGCGAAAACGGCGGAAGAAGCATACCAAGCCTTGAAACAAACCAATCCAAGCGCATTGGCGCCTGTCTACGTCGTAGGCAGCGAGGTGCCGATCCCTGGCGGAGCACAAGAGGAAGAAGAAGGTATTCAAATTACTACACCGGACGATTTCAAGCAAACTGTGCATACCTTTCAAGAGGCATTCTCAGCACAGCAACTGAAATATGCATGGGAGCGCGTCATTGCTGTAGTAGTGCAGCCAGGCGTTGAATTTGGCGATGAAACCATCCATGAATACCATCGGTCATCCGCCAAAAAACTAACTGCTGCCATTCATGATATGCCTGTTGTATTTGAAGGACATTCCACTGATTACCAAACGATGGATGATCTGAAAGAAATGGTGGAAGATGGAATTGCCATTTTAAAAGTCGGACCAGGATTGACATTTGCACTTCGTGAGGGCTTATTTGCTTTGGCCCATATGGAAGATGCCCTTCTGGCAAATACCACAGCAAAACGTTCCCACTTCATTGACGTATTGGATCAAGCAATGTTGAACAACCCGGGAAACTGGAAGAAACACTACCATGGTGATGAAAAGCAAATTGCCTTTAAGCGCAAATACAGCTATTCAGACCGCTGCCGCTATTATTTGCCGGAACCATCCGTACAAGCATCGCTGCAGCTGCTGATCAGCAATCTTCGCAGCTATCCGATCCCTTTGTCCTTGCTGTCTTCTTACATGCCAATTCAATATACCAAGGTACGCAATCATGTGCTGGATTTAGATCCTGTATCTTTGCTTAAGGACCGCGTGAACAACTGTATTGATGAATATCTGTATGCAACCAGACAAGAACTGTTAAATGCAAAATAAAATCCGCTAGTGCGGATTTTTATATGTCCATTCTTCTTTTCAACCCTCTTACCATCTTGCATAAACCTTCCGCTATTTAGGTTTGATCAGCTGAAATAGCTGGTCATTGAATCAGATCGAGTGAGCGAATTAATCTTTGCCAACCCCCAGTTTTTGTAGTCCCCATTGTCTCTTGCTCGGAACTTTCCACTCTTTCCATATGATTACTCGCAATCGGCTTCTTAAGCGACTGTCGATTTTCCCCTGTGTATTTTCATCGCATATATGGAGAAGTAATTGATCCAACCCCATATTACTGGATTGATTTTTTTGATTTTCTCATGAAAGTTTGTTGACCAGTTCCTTTTTGTAAGTTACTTTAATTTCCTTTTGAATTTTACGAAGGACTCTTCGTGGGATTTGGGTTTCCTTGTTTGATTCTTAGATTCAAAGAAGATTAAAATATTATCAACCTAACATAAGGCAATTTGCGCCAAAACTATGTGTCGGTATTGACACAAATATAACTTAGTGTTATTATTGTGCCAAATCAAACAATCAGTGATGGCACGTTATGGTGTCAATATTAAAGAACGGAGCTGGCACAATGGAAGATTACGGAATATATGAGAGAAATGATAAAATATATACTGGATCAGAAGAGAAATTTGGTATCACTATTGAAAATGACAATTTTATTGTGAAATTTCGAAAAAATTCAGAAACCGGGCTTAATAACAACCACATTTGCGAACACTTGGGATCGAACATTTTTATTTTGTTAGGAGAAGAAGCTCAAATAACTGCACTAGGTAGATACAAAGGCCGAGAAATCGTACTCTGCAAGGACTTTAATACACTAAATTCTGTTTTTACTCCATTTAATGGGGTTGGAGAATCTTCTTTAGAAAGGGATAGAGAAATATATCAATACACCTACGAAGACATCACCAATATGTTGATGGATAACTCGAAGATTACAAATATTCCTGACACAATAAATAAATTTTGGAATATGTATATCATTGATGCTCTTATTGGCAACTTCGATAGACATGGGGCAAATTGGGGTTTTTTGAAAGAAAGTAATAAATATAGACTTGCACCAATTTTTGATAATGGCTCATCTTTGTTTCCTCGCAGAAACTCAGATGATTCAATGATGGAAGTAATCAATGAGCCTAGTATAATTGAAAAAATGACTTTTACTTATCCTACATCTCAAATCAGATTGAATAATAGAAAAAGTTCTTATTTTGATGTGATTAATAGTCTCGAATTCGCTGAATGCAATAATGCGTTACAAAGAATATATAATAAAATTGATCTTAGTAAAATTAATAAACTGATTGATATACAAGAAGAATTAACAGAAGTACAAAAAATATTTTATAAGTTTATTATTAGTTATCGATATGAAAGTATCATAAAAAAATCTTATGAAAAACTAATGGGGTGATAAAATGTACGAATACTCACAAAGAATTACAGGCTCCAAAGTGCTTTACTCCAACTACGGATATATATCATATAAATTCAATAAGCAAATATATTTCAAAATTGCAAAACTAACATATGAGAAATTTGATAATGAAGAATTTCAATATTGCATAGAACCATTTTATGATGTAGTTGACGCATTTGATAATTTGGAAATACCAGGATTTGATTTATCAACTAGAAGGGCTCAGTACTACAGGTCTAATTTTACACCAGTTTTTGTTAGCGAGAGAATAACGCCTAAAAACAGAGTAAATTTACACGAAGAATTAAAGATTGATAATTTAGATTATCATCAACCATTTTTATTACTATTAGATGCTAAAAGAAACTATAGCGGGGACAAACTATCCTTAAAAAGTGATATCTTTTATCATGAAATGGTTGATTTCACGAAAGAAACAGAAGATATTTATAAAACTATCTCATATATACTAAAACAACTCGCAACCAGATCTCCTATGCAAAAAATTGGAGATTTATTAGTTACGTCGGAAAATAGAGCGATATTGATTAGAAACTATATATACCTATATAACAAAATCTCTAAATACTACGACGAGAAGAGCAAAGAAAGTGTTGGGAGAAAGAAAAAAGAAGTTTCTTCTGTTGTTTTAAAGGAAATAAAAAAGCAATATGAAAATAAAATCATTAATATTGAAGAAGCTGTAAAAAGAAGCGGTCTATCATCTAAACGCACTTTTTATAGACGAATAAATGAATTAAATTCATCGGATTAAAGAATAACAATAGCAAAATAATCCGCCGCTTGGCGGATTATTTTGCTATTGTCCATTTGCATATTTCTTCTTGAGATAACGAGTTAATATAAATCCTGCCACAATGATAACAAGGGAAATAACACTGACAGCATTCGTCATATACAATGGCATTTTCATTTGGGCCGGCAAATCTTGCAGCGTAAGGCCAAATCCTTCCGGAACTAACATTTGCTTAAACATAAATGATGCAAATAGCGAAACCACTAACTGCAAGCCGCCATATCCCATCACAAAATAACCGAACAAATATCCCTTTTGCTTGATAACATGCCATATTGAGTGCTTCATTGCGGGCTGTTCTAATTCTTTCCTGTCATCGACCAAATGATCAATTGGAACAGCAAACAGATTGCTAATGGTGATCAGTTTATCGATATCAGGCATTGATTCACCAAGTTCCCATTTGGAAACTGATTGTCTTGTTACCTCAATATGCTCTGCCAATTGCTCTTGCGACATACCCTTCATTTTCCGAAGCTGCACTATTTTTTCATTAAATTTCATAATACCTCCTGATTGTCTGCTTGTGACAGATTCAATGTATTCTATTTGCCTATTTTGTTCTACCAAGCAGGCATGGAAATAACGCAACCAACAGTTGCATGCAGCTATTGTTCATAAAAACAAGATTCAACACTGCTAATTATAGCATAGCCGCATAAAAAAACCGCCATTCATACGAACAGCGGTTTCAAATCCCAGTTGCGTGGAAGGTAGAGAGAATTGCCCGAAAGCAAGCCGCAAGCAGGACTGTGTTTATTAAGCAAAGAATTTGATAAACGGAAGAGCACCAACGATACCGATAACCAGGATCAAGATGATGCATTTTACTGCTGACCAGTTCTTCTTAGCAATCAAATAATAGAAGAACAAAGTAAGTGCAAGCGGAATCATTTTTGGCATAATACCGTCTAAGATAGTTTGAATTACCATTGGTGATTCACCATTTGCAATAACCCAAGACGTAGTTGTGCCGCCAAACAAGGAAGCCATGGAACCAACTACAATAACCCCTAGGATACTGGCAGCACGCGTAAACTCTTTTGCATTTGCCGTCAACATGCCAATTGCATTTGTACCAAACTTGTAAGACCAGTTCATCAACCAGTAACGGATACCAAATTGGACAACATTGAAAATTGCCAAGAACAAGAATGGAGCAATCATAGAGCCATCAAGAGCCATATTTGCAGAAATACCAGCAGCAATCGGAACTAGTGTAAACCAGAAGATTGCATCTCCGATACCGCCCAAAGGACCCATCGCAGCTACCCGAACCGCACGAATCGTAGCGATATCAGCTTTTTGCTGTTCCAAGGATAATACAATACCCATAACAAAGGTTACCAAGAATGGATGGGTATTAAAGAATTCCAAGTTGTGAGACATGGACGCTGCCAAGTCATCTTTATTGGTATGAATCTTTTTCAAGCCAGGCAAGATACCGTATAGCCATCCTGCAGCTTGCATTCTTTCATAGTTGAATGAACCTTGCAAGAACAGAGAACGCATAGCCATTTTATTCAATGTTCCTTGATCCAGTGCCGAAGCATGGCTCAAATCTTTATAATTTTCAGGAATATTATATGCCATCTTCCATATCTCCTTTCATACTGCCACCCGCATTCTTGATGCGAAGGTTGATTTGGAAATCGTAGAATGCAATTGCAAAGCCGATAATTGCAATCAAAGCCAACGCTTGACCACCTAAGCCGGCTTTGTCTAATAAGGTTGCAAGTGCAAAGCCACCAAAGAAGAAGCCCCAGTAATCCTTGGAGATCATTACTTTCATAAGCACTGCAAACCCGACATAGCGCATCATACCACCAGCTGCTTTTAATCCGGTCCAGACAAATTCAGGAACAAAGGTAGATAAGAACTCACCCATTGCTTGTCCGGAAAGCATTCCGATTAGTACAACCAAAGCAAATAATAAACCAATACCACCCATTGTCATATAATTCAAGCGTTCAATACCATCAGCATCCGCATTGTGCGCATACTCATCAGCTTTACTCATAAGTGGAGACGTAACCGTAAACATCGTAATAACTGCATATTGTCCTAATAATGCAAATGGAATTGCTAAACCAAGTGCAGCTTCAGGATCTTTAATTCCGGTCGAAATAGCCAGAACCACTGCCATAATTCCACCGATTACTACGTTTGGTGGTTGCGAACCTCCCACCGGCATGCTTCCGATTGACATCAATTGGTAAGAACCACCGATAATCAAACCAGTTGTAGGATCCCCTAAGATAGCCCCTACGATTGGTCCGGTAACGATTGGTTGATACAACGATTCCAGAAAGCTGAATTGGTCGATCCCGGCAATAAATGCGATGATTACAACCAATAAAATTTGAATTGGATTAAACATTCGTTATTCAACACCCTTTCTTTATTTGAATAATTTAGCTACATCTTCTGTGCCTTCGCTAGGGACCTTGCGGATCTCCAGCTCGACACCCAATTCTTGTAATTTACGAAATGCTTCCACATCTTTGTCATCCACAGCAACCACTGTTGCTACTTGACGTTTTCCTTCAGCCATATGCATGTTTCCGATATTTACTTTCGTAATCGGAACACCACCTTGCACCAAGGTTAAAACATCGGACGGCGATTCACAAATAATTGCAATTTTCTGGGCATCACTCGCTTTGTGTATTACATTGATCGTTTTCTCCAATGTAAAATAGCGGGTCTGCGCAAAACTTGGTGCAGCCATGTCCATCAACCCTTGGCGGAACTTATCATTTGCAACTTTATCATTCGCTACAAGCAATAAATTGGCACCAACTGTTGAGGCCCACTGCGTGGCAACTTGTCCGTGAATCAGACGGTTGTCAATTCTTGTCAATACAATATTCGGCATATTCTCTCTCCCTTCTGATTGACACCAAAATCATGATAGCGGTATCACCTATCCCAATAATACCCTATTTTGGGTTGTTATTTCTTTGCAGTTTTTTTCAATATTTTTGTATTTTTTAACAATTTACCGGTGTAACCCAATTCCCATTCTGTTTTCCATCTTGTATAATAGCCATAAAGACCAGTGAGGTGTCCGTATGTTCAATAAAACAACATCCATATCTTTTAAGTTGTATGGTACTATCTTCAATGAAGATCACAATCAGGAAATTACGGGATATCAGAAGCGAACGATGCACATCGCCAACAAGACCATCAATCGTTTTTACCAGTATGACGGCGAAATTTTCATAAAAGTAGAGAAAGGATTGGTTTTGCTGCTTGTCAGTAGTGATGATACCTTTGAACAGGTGGAGAAATTTGTCGTTCACCGCATTGCCAGCATCAAAAAGAAAATTTATTTTAACTTTATAACCCTCTCCAATCAAGCGCAAGTAGCTATTTATTATTTACCTCATTGCAAGAAAGCGGTAACTCATATTGATACAGTATTGACTTACCCTAAGATTATACCCTCTTTTCAAGTCAAGGAAATATTTGCCTATTACTATCAGGTCCGCAATATCCATTATGAATTCAAAGGTGAATCTCATGTATATTGGGAACTGACATATGTGGATAACGGGGCTCTTGAAACAACGATTAACAACGAAACTTATACGCTGAAAAACTTCGATCTTATTCTATATGCGCCAAAACAGTTTCATACCCAGCGCAATGCCTCGGATAAATCTTGTTCCTATTTAACCATTATGTTTGATATGAACCTAAAAGACTATGATTCCATTGCAAACCGGGTATTCCATTGCGAGGAAGACCTGTTTAGTTCGCTTAATAATTTCATCAAAGCCTCAGATGCTCCGCAGCAGGCTTATAATCCTGATTTACTGGTATGCTACTTGCAGGAACTAATCTTGAAGCTGCTTCAATTTGATCAAGCTAATCAACCTGCCATTGCGGCCGTTCCTATCCAGCAGTTATTCGAAAATGAATTGCTGAATGAAATTATCATCTATATCAACAACAATATCTATAAAGCATTATCCATTGATGAAATCTGCCATAAGTTTTCGATCAGCCGCTCCAGTATGCAAACCTTGTTCAAGGAGAATTTAAGCATCGCTCCGAAACACTATATCAATGAACTGAAATTATCGAAAAGCAAGCTATTGATCAAAGAAGAAAAGCACACGATCTCCGAGATTTCCGTATTGCTGGGGTTTGGTTCCATCCACTACTTCAGCAGAAAATTCAAACAGCGCTTTGGTGTATCGCCATCTGATTACGCCAAATCAATCTATAATTAAGCAACTATGAAAACAATCGTAGATAAGTTGCTGCTCTTCCTATTTGGATCTGTTCTTTGCTATATCAATATAAATTCCATTTATGTTATATTTTATATTCTCATGGCAATTTCTTTCAGCAGTCTGCTGGCAATCCAGAAAAACAAATATATCAGACTTCTTTTCTTCGCTGCATATGGAATGGCATGTTTCTTTGAATTTGCTTTTTTGGCTTTCCTGCCTTTGCTTTTATATGATGTATCTGCAGCTTTGTGGAGTGGCTTATTGCTGATTCCGCTTCTTGCCTCCTATCAGCACTTTTCTTTGGAACAGCTGCTCCTACTGCTTTGCTTGCTTTCTGTTTGCTGGATATTAAAGCAAAAAACAGTCAGCTATCAGCTGCTGAAGAAAGATCATATTCAACTGCGTGACTTGAATAAAGAGTTTATGCTGCAATTAGAAGAAAAAAATGCCTTGTTGCTGGAACGGCAGGAATATGAGATTAATGTAGCAACTCTGCGTGAGCGCAACCGCATTGCCCGGGAAATACATGATCATGTCGGCCATCGGCTAACCAGCGCTATTTTGCAAGTAGGCGCACTGCGAATTACAGCGACTGCGGATCAAGAAAAGGAACAGCTGGAAGGAATGAAGAAAACACTGGATGCAGCCATGGACAGCATCCGCAGCAGCATTCATAATCTGCATGATGCTTCTATAGATCTGGAACAGGAATTGTCACAGCTGGTCTTTGAATTCCGTCATTGCAAAGCAGATCTGAACTACCGCATTCAATCATCCATTCCATATGAAGTGAAGCTTGCATTGCTGGCAATCACCAAAGAAGCATTGACCAATATTGCCAAACATTCCAATGCGTCACACTGTACGCTCTCTTTTCAGGAACATCCAAAGTTGTTTCAATGCAAGATCAAAGACAACGGTACCAATACCAGCGTTAAAACAGGATTCGGGATCGGCTTGCAAAGTATTGCAGATCGAGTACAGCGGTTAAAGGGATACAGTCAAATTACAACAGATCAAGGTTTTCAAATTTTTATAACTATACCGAAGGAGGATGGACAATGCGTGTCGTGATCATTGATGATGATGAGCTGATTTGTATTGCATTAAAAACGATTTTAAGCGCCAGCAAGATTGAGGTATCGGCATTGGGCCACAATGCTCAAGAGGCTGTTGATCTCTATTTCCATCATCGTCCTGATATTCTTATTCTTGATATTCGCATGCCGAGGCAATCCGGCATTGAGGCTGCCGCTAAGATATTAGATCAAGATGCAGCTGCCCGTATTCTGTTTTTAACCACATTCAATGATGATGACTATATCATCCAAGCATTGCGCATTGGAGCGAAAGGGTATTTTCTTAAGCAGAATTACGAAGGAATCATCGATTCCCTCCATGCCATTCAGCAGGGGCAGTGCGTTTTCGGGGACAGTGTAACCAGCAAGTTTCAGGATTTACTGCAAAGACAAAAAACCCCGAAAGAACTACACTGCGATTTAACTGAAAAAGAACTGGAACTGATCCAGCATGTTGCGCAAGGGAAATCAAATCGCGAAATTGCATTATCTTTGTATTTAAGTGAAGGAACCGTCCGTAATTATTTAAGTATGATATGTGATAAGCTAGGAATCAAAAGCCGCACGCAGCTAGTGGTCTATTACTACAACCATCTGCGTTAGACTAACGCCACTCCCGCTCTATAAGGCTTATCACTGTTTCTTTATCCTGCTCAGCCAATGCTATGATCTGATCGGCAATAGAATCTGCCTGCTGTTTATGATGCGCTGCAATCACGATTCCCAAAACAATGGTTTGCCACGTATCTTGCTTCGCAACCTCCATCACACAAACCGGCCAAGTATTGCGTATTCTTTGCGTCAGCCGTTGCATGATGGAGCGTTTTTCTTTCAGTGAATGAACCTCTCCGGCATGAAAGGTGATATATAAAGCTAGAATTTCCATGCGTAAACCTCCTAATATACCAGTGATTGTTCCCACTTGATTGCTTCAAGATAGTATTTCATGCAATCTGATGCCTTATACGGATTCTTGCCGATCATTATATGTCCTTGGGTCCACGTACCTTGTTCCAAAGCCATTACTGCCTGTAAACTGGCTGATAATATATTTTGCTTGCCGGTGAGTGCATCCACAACCTCAGTATGAAGCGGAAGCCCTGCAATAGCCTGCTTCATTGGCTGGTCAAGCAAGCGATCGATGGAAGAAAAAATGCCTAAGGTGAAGTAATCGTACTCCCGCGACTTATCAAAATCCATTGCCATCAACGAAAGAACCTTGCCGCGCAAGATAGAGTTTTTAATAAGTTCGGCGTTTTCAGCACGCTGAATTCCCTTCATCAACATCAAATTCGCCCAGCGAGCGATTTCAGTTGTTCCGATATGAACCAAGGCTTGCCGCAGCGAAGTGATTTGGTACTTAGCTCCAAACTGAACGAAATTAGACATCTTGATGAGCTTGAATGACAAACCAACATCTCGTTGAATAATAGAGGTTACTTCATCAAAATTAACTTCTTTTTTTTGCAGCGACTGCAATAGTTCGATCAGTGTTGCATTGATCGAACCAATATCCTTGGCAATATTAAGTTCCGGTTTACTAAAAAAATACCCTTGAAAAAGCTGAAACCCCATATCCTTAGCTAAATGATAGTCATCAAACGTCTCTACCTTTTCTGCCAGAAACAAGATTTGATCACGAAACCGTCGGATGAACTTTCTTGTAAGCGGCACATTCATTGCCGGATATTCGATTTTAATGATATCGACCAGTTCAATCAACGGCAAATATGTTTGCAAGCGTTCATCAATGATGAAATCATCAAGTGCCAGCATGTATCCTTTTGCTTTTAAGGAACGGCATGCTTCAATCACTTCCTCAGTTACTTCGACACGTTCCAGAATTTCAATTACCACTTGTTTTTCGGGCAGCAGATATACCATGTCACTCATCAAAAAATTCGCTGAAAAGTTAATAAAACCCCATGTTTGACTAATGAGCTGATCAAAGTTAAACACCAAAAAACTATTGGTAATTAAGTTCATCGTCGCTTCATCATCGTCGACACCTTCGTAAAAGTTATTGTTGCTTTTACGATATAGCAATTCATAGCCGAATAGTTTCATGGTACGGTCGAATATAGGCTGTCTAGCCACATAAACATCCATATTTTTTCCTCTTGATTCTATACATTACATTCTATGCTAGTTATATTATACACCTTATTTTAATTTTGTAAGGTTTTTTGCTATTTATAAGTAATCTTATTGAATAACATTGTATTTAGATGCATAAAAAAGATACCAAGCAATACTTGGTATCCTAGACATGTATGGAAGTTTTCTTGAGGTTTGTAAACAGAAGACCTAATGACAGAAATGCCAGACCAAAACACAAGATCAAGGCAATTCCTTTCAGCATCGGCTGCAATTCGCTGATCGTGATTTCCATGACTGAAGCGATATTTTCGCAGGCAATCGTGAACCAGAAGGAAGGCACAAAGCTCCCGATCAGATGCACTTGCTCAGATAGCAATTCCAAAGGAACAAAGGTGCCTCCCAAGAAGCTGAAGCCCAGCGACAGCGTTGTAACGATTGCTGTCAGGATTGTCTTTTTCTGAAGCAGAATACTGAGCATGAAAGCCAGTGCAATACACATGAATGTATATGCTGTCATCACCCCGATATACAACAAGCCTTTTATAGAGAATATGGCACCATTACACAGAATTGCCGCAAGCAGAATCAACACCAATAAAACAATGCTTGCTACAGTACCATTGGCAGCCAGAATAGCCAGATCAATCGTCCATCTTCGGCGTGGGGAACAGTCTGTTCTCTTTCTGATTTCCGGTTCATTGAACTGAATCATGAATGACGTAATGCAGAATAAGATAGCAGCCAAAATGATATAAGAAGTATTATTCACATATCGGAAGAGCGTATCTTTCTGAACAACCGGCAGCTGCTCTTTCAACATGACCGGCGTATGCTGCTCCATCATCGCTGCAACCAGCTTAATCTGCTCTTCTTGCTGCGCAGAATCATAATTTCCATATAATCGCAAGGTGTTCAAATACTGGTTGATGCTCAGATCAACGTATGTTCCGACATACGAATCCGGAACCTGGTTGCTATCCAGCTGCAAAGGCTGCGGTGAATAGAAGGCATCTGCAAAGCCTGCCGGTATACGCAAGGCATATTCTATTTCGCGATAGAATAAAGCTTCGCGCATTGCTTCTGCAGACGCAATATCGATGATCTCGTACTGCTGTCCCAACAATGCAATCAGTCCATCCACCATCGCACTTGGCTGATCTTCATTTACAATCGTAATTCTTGCAGAACTTTGCTTGAATTCTGCTTGCGGCGGCACCTTGTTTCCTGACACAGTGATTAACACCGAGACTAGCAAAAATACAAAGAAATAAATAATCGTTCCCGTCAGGTTATGGCGGATGATCTTGAAATAAGCTTTATAAACTTGCATAGCGCTGCCTCCTTAAAATAATAAATGTGATCGCACATAATCCGATGGCCATGCATGACAGCAGCACTAGATTCAGTCCCCAGCGCTCATAGGAATCGAAATAGTAGAGAGCATACAATGAGTCTGTGATTAAGCTGACCGGATTGCAGTAACGAAACAACACGGAAGTTTTTTCCAAATAATATTTAATATCAGTACTCATCATACCGGATAAAAAACAAAGAAACATGACAATAGCGGCACTGATAGATTCTGTTGTTCCTTGTTTCGTTGTAAGAATTGATGCTAGGCAGGCACCGAAAAAGATTCCGCAGATCGAACCGATCAGGCAAGTCAGAGCGATATGGCCAATGGCATTGCCGAATTGAATGTGCAAGATCCATTTCATGTAAACAAACAAGACGATCAGCACTATCGTTTGAATCACAAGCACCGCACAAATACCGGCTAAAAAGCTTTTCAGCTTATGCGTAGGAGCTATGCTGATTCTGGCAGCCTGACTGCTTTGGTTAGCCTGGGTAACACGAATTTCTTCAATTCCCTGAAAACTGGCATAGAAACAAACCATCGCAAAAATAGAGTAGAAGAAAACGACCGTAAAATCAGGCTTATTCGTTTGTGCCGCACTTCCCACAAAATTAATGCGATTTGTCAAATCTGCAATGAATGCAGGAATATCAATATCAACATTCTTTTGCATGAGATCCATCATTGACGTTTGCATCATCGTAACTTGGTCCATGAATTCTTTCATGATGCTCACCCGCAAACTGGACTCTCTGGCTATAATTCTGCTGCCGTTTTGATCAGAAATAATATAGCCGGCAATCTTCTCTTGTTCCAGCAAGGCTTCTGCTTGCACTTGATTTACTTCCAGTACATCGAACAATGCATCTGCTGTATTCATTTCTTGCATGGCTCCCTGCAAGATCATATTGTTTTCCCCTTTTTGCAGATACACCACCGCAACGGGTATTTGTTCAAAGGCTTCCCGGCTCAGCAAACCGGAAAAGGAAGTATAGAAAAACGACGTTAAGACAAGCGGAAAGACCAGCATCCAGAACAGCGTGGATGTATTGCGCAAATAACATAACAAGCGATATTTAAAAATATGTCTGAACATACGCTGCCTCCTAATCCCGCAATTGCTTTCCGGTAATCTCCAAAAAGACATCATTCAAAGTTGGCTGCTCACTATGAATCCAATGTGGTATTAAATCCTGCTGTTTCAAGAAATTCAATAATTTGATCACATTGTCTTCCTGTTTTGTACAACGCAGCGTTAATTTACCATCTTGATAGCTGCATTCACTGACAAAGGGCAGCATATTTAACTGTGCCAAAACATCTGCTGAGCAATCTTCCAGCTGCATCTCGATCGTTTCACCAAGCGCAATCATATTCTTCAGTTCTTCCTTGGTTCCCATTGCAATGATCTTCCCTTTATCCATAATGCCGATGCGGTCGCACAGATATTCCACTTCATCCATATAATGAGAAGTATAAATAATCGTAGCCCCTTGCTGATTCAGTTTCTTGATTCCTTCTAATATATTGTTTCTGCTTTGCGGATCTACGGCAATCGTCGGTTCATCCAGCAATATAATTTTTGGTTTATGAGCAATCCCGCAAGCAATATTCAAGCGCCGCAGCAGCCCGCCGCTTAGCTTCTTGGGACGAAAATTGCGGAATTCCTGCAGTGAGACAAAAGCAATTGCATCTTCTACATATTGCTTCCGCAGTGTTTTATCTGTGATATACAGCCCGCAGAAATAATCAATGTTCTCATATACGGTCAATTCTTCAAAAACAGCAACATTCTGCATAATCACACCGATATCTTTTTTGATATCATAGACATTCGGTGCCATTGGTTTTCCAAATAGTTCAATACTTCCCTTATCGTATTGCAACAATGCCAGAATACAATTGATGGCTGTTGTTTTTCCCGAGCCATTGGGTCCTAATAGTCCAAATATTTCTTTTTCCTGAATATCGAGATGAAAATGATCCAAGGCGATAAAATCGCCATATCGTTTCACTAAGTTTTTAACTGTAATCATGACAAATCCTCCCTTACACTAGTATCATAGCGGCAATGCCTGCTTCTGGATAGTGCCTTATGTCATTTACGAACATGACATTTGTCACAAAAAAAACCACCGAAGTGGTTTTTAAATAGAAATATCTTTTCCTTTGGAAATTCTCATAAAGACAAGCAAGGAAATGACTGTCAATGCTGTCAAAATGGTACTTAATGCTGCCGCAATGCCGTAATTTCCGCGAATGACTTCCGTATATACTGCAATCGTCAAAGTCTTCGTCTTGTTGGAATACAAGATAATGGCTGTTGCCAATTCAGTAATCATCGTTACCCAGCTTAGTATCGCACCGGAGATAATACCTGCCGACATCATTGGCATTGTGACCTTGAAGAAGGTCTTCATTTTCGAAGCACCTAAGCTGATGGCAGCTTCTTCAATGGTAATCGGTATTTGCTGGAGAATTGCCACACTGCTGCGGATGGTATAGGGCAGCCGCCGTATTACAAGGGCTACAACCATAATCACCATGGTCCCCGTCAAAATTACCGGTTTCTTAGAGAAAGAAATCAGAAGGGCGATCCCCACAACAGATCCCGGAATAATGTATGGCAGCATCGAAGTAGTGTCTACAATGGATGTCATCATATTGCGGCGGCGAACCACCAAATACGCAATCAGAACCGCCAGGAAGACAATAATCACTAAAGCAATTCCCGGAATCAGGAAGGTATTCGTAATCGAATTGCTCATTTTCTTAAATGCTGTTTTATAGCTATCCAGCGAATAGCCATCGACAAACATCAACCCTTTTGTTTTTAAGAATGATGTATAAGATACATATACCTGCGGCATAATTGCAACACCAATCACCAGATAAGCAAATCCATGAACCAAAAGGCTTTGGAGTTTCTTCATCGGCTTTGGCTCAATAGGATGCAAGGCATTCATGGTGAAGGCTGTTCTTTGCGATAAATATCGTTGAACCAGGAAGACAATTGCTGTAATCAAGATAGCAATGATGCTAATTGCCGACGCAAACCCGTCATCTCCGCCTACCTCGCTAATGAACTCGCTGTAGATCAGCACCGGGAATGTACGGAAGCCCTCGCCAATCAGCATTGGTGTTCCGAAGTCTGCCAATGCTCTCATAAAGACAAGCAATCCACCTGCCAGAAGAGTAGGCATAACCAGTGGAATAATGACCTTAAAGAAGCGTTTTGCTCCTGTACAGCCCATATTTTCACTCGCTTCAATCAGGGAGTTATCCACATTCTTCAATGCCCCTTGAATATACAAGAAGACAAGCGGGAACAGCTGCAATGTTTCTACCAGCAAAATCCCAATGAAACCATAAATGCTTGGTATTCTGACACCAAAGGTATTCAGCAGAAATTTCGTGATAATACCGCTTCTTCCTAATAGCAAGATCCAGGAATAGGCACCGATAAATGGTGCAGACATGGATGCCAGTATAATTAGGATTTGCAAGAAAGCTTTCCCTTTGATCTTATACAAAGAGAAAAAATACGCCAACGGTGTTCCAATCACCAAGGACAGAATTGTTACAAAAAACGTAACAAGGAAGCTGTTCCAGAGTGTTGAAAAATAATACTTATGGCTGAAGAACTTCACAAAGTTCTGCAAGGTATAAGTTTGATCTGCTTTGCTGTAAAAGGCTTGTACCAGCAAACGTCCCAGTGGATAGCACAGAAAGATACCGTATAAAATCAGGATCGCCAGGGTAATCCAACCCCAGACATCCAGTTGAAATTTATTGTTGTCCTTCATGTGTTACACCGCCCAGCAAGTTGGATGATCCATCCGCACTGAATACATTGATCTTCTCAGTCTTAATGCCAAGTACAATCTGCGTGTTTGGCTTGATGATGCTGTCAATGGAAGATTCTTGGATGATTTCCAGCTTTTCGCCGGAGTCAAGATGTACCAGATAATGCGTATTCAATCCTAGGAAAATACTGCTGTCTACCGTTGCTTTCAAGCCGTCTGTGCCTTCCGGCAGAATCACCAGTTCTTCCGGCCGAATCGATACCATAGCGGTATGATCTGTTACTTTCGACGGTGCAATTTGCGGCATAGCAATTTCATATTCTCCGATTGCAAGAGTCACTACATCATCTTTAACAGCAATTGGTGCATCAAAGATATTGCTGCGGCCGATAAACGTTGCTACAAAGATGTTGTTTGGCCGTTGGTAAATTTCTTTTGGTGTTCCGACATGCTGGATGACACCATCTTTCATGACTGCAATGCGGTCAGAAATGGCCATAGCCTCTTCCTGGTCATGCGTTACATATACGGTTGTGATGCCAACTTCATTTTGAATTTCTTTGATTACACTGCGCATTTCAACACGCAATTTCGCATCCAAATTACTCAGCGGTTCATCCATCAGCAGAACATCCGGTTTAATGACCAAAGCTCTCGCCAAGGCAACACGCTGCTGCTGTCCGCCGGACAAGCGTTCTGGCATTCTATCCTTATATTGATCAATTTGCATTAACTTTAAAAATTCTTCTGTATCCTGCTCAATTTGCGCCTTTGAGTAATTTCTGTTTTTGAGACCGAATGCTACGTTCTCCTTGACACTCAAATGCGGGAAAATTGCATAGTTTTGGAAAACCATACCGATATTCCGTTTGCTTGGTTCCATATCATTGACTCTTTTATCATTGAAGTAGAAATCCCCTCCTTCAATGGAATTGAATCCCGCAATCATTCGCAGAAGCGTCGTTTTACCACACCCAGAAGGACCAAGGAGGGTGAATAATTCACCCTCCTTGATGTGTAGAAAGAGTCCTGAAATGATTGTGTTTGGTCCATATTTCTTTACTGCATCTTGAATTTTAATTTGAACACTCATCACAATCTCTCCTTTTTTACTTCAATTATTTTTGTACGCTAGCAAAGATATCAGAATAGCGTTTTACCAAATCTGATTTGTGTGCCTTTACATAGTCACGATCTTCTTCGATACGTTTGATATCATTGATTGGAGTCATATAGTCGCCAACTTTTGCATCACCCATAACTGGACGATTTGTCAAAGTGCTGCCAAAAATATCTTGTACTTCTTTTGTGATAATGAAGTCAATGAACAGTTTTGCATTATCCATGTTTTTTGCATTCTTCACGATACCGGAAGCAGCAGGCAGATATACAGCACCTTCAGTTGGATATACAATCTTCACAGGAGCACCGTCACGTACCAATGCAGCACATGGGTCTTCATAAGTCAATGCTACCAAATATTCTCCTTCAGCTACGCCTTTGTATACTGCAGAAGAGCCGGATTGGATTTTGCCATCCCAGTTTTTAACCAATTCTGTTACATAGTTCCAAGCATCTTCTGATTCATAGCCGCCCATCGCCAATAAGATGTTTGTCAGCTGCGCAAATGCGGAAGAAGAGTTAGCAGGGTCTGCTGTTGCAATTTTCCCTTTTAGTTTCGGATTCAGTAAGTCAGCATAGCTGTCTACTTTGATGTCACCGATCAAGTCAGTATTTACAAGAAGCACACTTCCATCCAATACATAAGAAGTTGTGTATCCAGTTGTGTTGCGGTATTCCGGTAAAATGTTAGATTCATTTGGTGAAACATAGTTTTCCCAAAGATCAGCATTTGATGTATATTGGGAATAAGAGCCCCCGAACATTACGTCAGCTTGCGGATCATCTTTTTCTGCTTGAAGTCGTTTGATCAGCTCGCCCGTACCAGCTTGAATTTCTTCAACTTCAATACCATATTTTTCTTCAAATAGTGGAATAACAGCATTCATCAATCCTTCGCTGTTTGGAGAATAGACGACCAATTTTTTTGATCCTTCTTCTTTTGGTTTGGAATCAGATGAACATGCGCTCATGCCCAATGTCAATGTCAGCACCATCAATGATGCCAATATTTTTTTCATATTCATATTTTACCCTCCTCTAGGTATACCATTATTATACCTATCTTTAAAACGCTTTCACATACCTAAACCGGGTAAAATCAGGCAATATTCATCACAGTTTTCCTACTGTATTTAAAAATTCCTTGGGTGAACATCCGATATATTTCTTAAAGACGATATGAAAGTACTTATAGTCGCGGAAACCGCAGTCAATCGCCAGCTGGTAGATCGGCTTCTTTTTTTCTTTCATGCTGTTTAGTGCCATTTGGATGCGGTATCGATTCACAAAGTCATTGAAGGTGTAGTTAGTCTCTTTTTTGAATTTCATGTTCATCAATGTAATACTGCATGCAAGTTCATCTGATACATCTTCCATCGTAAATTTCTTGTGGTAGTTTTCTTCTACATAGGTGATCATGGCTCGAACCAGCTGTGATTGCTGCTTATAGTCTTGTACTTGATAATCCAACACGGTAATTGTTTTGATTCCTTCTGCATTGTGCAGCTGCGTTTCATACAACTTCCGCATTTCAATTTGATGGCATGCATTTGCTATGGCTTGTTTCATTTCATCATGATCCACCGGTTTCAGCAGATATTCACTGACTCCATATCGAATTGCCTGTTTCGCATACTCAAACTCATGGTATCCCGAAAGAATAATGATACTATATACATAATCCTGACTAGTGCTGCGAATCATGTCAAGACCGTCCATGACAGGCATATTAATGTCCGTAATTACAATGTCTGGCTGCAATTCCTTGATTTTTTCGACACCTTCCACGCCATTATTTGCTTCTCCCACAACAACGCAGTCTAATTCTACCCAGGGTATGGAATAGATCAATCCTTTGCGCAGAAGTGTTTCATCTTCTACAACGAGTACTTTATACACGTGTTTCACCTCCTAATGCTATTTTCAGCGTAACCTTGGTCCCCACCCCCACTTGACTTTCTAATATCATATCACAGTCTTTTCCAAACAGTAATGTCAGCCTGCGTTTGATGTTGTGCAAACCAATATGCTCAGTGCCGTTATGTTCTTGCTGAATGCTGACTAACAATTCTTTCAGTACTGTTTCTTCCATTCCCTTGCCATTGTCTTCCACAGACAAATACATAAATTCCTGTTTGATGTATCCCTTTATTTTGATGTGCAAAGCATCTTGGTGGATAAAACCATATTTGCAGCTATTTTCAATCAGCGGCTGCAATACCAGCTTTGGTACCTTGCAGCCATAGCAATTCAGATCGACAGCAATTTCATATTGGAAGCGGTCTGCAAACCGGTAACTTTGGATCGCAAGAAAATCACGAATATAAACCAAATCATCTTCTAACGTAACTACCGACATCTGCGTATTCACGCTATACCGCAGTATTCTTGTCAGTTTCACGATTAAGTCACTTGCCAGCTTTGGATCCAGCATCATCCCATAGCGGATCGTATCCAGCGTATTATAAATCAAATGCGGATTAAACTGTGCTTCCAGCTGTTTGATTTCGGTAATTCTGCGAACATTCACAAGTTCTACATTGTGTTTGTTTAACTCATTCACCTCATCCAGCATGGCATTAAATTGATTTGCCAAGGTCTCGAATTCATCCTGTGTTCGCAAATGCACGCGATAATCCAGATTGCCGGCTTTAATATATTCTACTGCTTCCAGCAAACTGGCAATGGATTTCGACTGGCTGTTTGCAATTTTACTGGCAAAATAATTAGAGAAAATAATGAGAATGCAGCCAAACAAAATGATAATCGTAAACCAAAATAGATAAGTTTCCATATCAATCGGACTATGTACCAAGCTGTACACATGAATTTCGGGGGCAGCGAGCTGCTGGTGCTTAATCTGATAAACAACATCATACAATGTTACCTCTCGTCCTTTTGGCTGAAAGCGCAGATGAGCATTTGCCATTTGCGGATTTGTGGTTCCGATAATCGTTCCCTTCCAGTCTGTGATAATATTGTGTCCAATCTTTTCATACATCAATAATTGATTTAAATCATCGGCAGAAAGATAGTAGAATACATAACCGATCACATCTGATTGATGATAGATTGCGCTCCCCATAATGTATGAGATTGCAGTCTGATCCAGCTGCAGCGGAAAAGCACTGGTTACAATCTCTCCTTTCTTCAGTTTGCCGGCTAATGTTTGATTCAAAAAAAGCAGAATCTGATGTTCTGTAGATGAAAAAGTCGAGAGTTTTACAGTATTATTTTGATCAGTTACCAGCATATGATGCTTCACCTGCGAGCGGTTGTTGAAATGATAGTATTGCTGGTATATGGTTGTGGAAGGAACTTCTTGTTTTAAAAAAAGCTGAAGTTGCGTCTGATTGGAGATGGATTGCAATTGATCGCGGTAGGATGATATTACCGTTTGTACTTTCCGTACTGCAACTTGATTGGCATTTTGCAGATTCGTTTGGGTCTCATATGTTTTATACAAAAACATATACCCCGCAAGAGCGATCAAAAGCACAGCAACTAATGTGCTGCCATATAGAAAAATTTGCCTTTTAAGCTTGACTTGAAATTGATTCGTATGCGGCGTTTTCATCGTCTCTTAGAACTCCTTAAATCAAGTTCATTATAATGCAATAGCTTCCTGATTGCACGAAAAACCGCTGGGTAGCAGATCATTAGTGCATTTCTAAATCCCAGGCGCTGCAGAGGCTACGCATTTCCATGTTTAATAAGCTATCCCGGAATTTAGCGGTATGTTATACTAGATATAATATAGATAGGAGGTTTTATATGAACATTCAATTAAAACTTGTTGCCATCGATGAAAAAGAGATATTGCGAAATTTGCTGGAAAAATATGATTATGAGTTCTCCCAATGGGACAAAAGAGATGTGAATGCATTGGGTTTATATGGCTATTCCTATCTGGATTACTACTGGACCGAAGAAAACCGCTGGGCATACTTCATTTTTGCAGATGATAAGCTGGCTGGATTTGCCATGATAATTGATTTGCCTGAAGTAGATGACAGACCGACCGACTTTCAAATGGCTGAGTTTTTCGTGATGCATAAGTATCGCCGTTCTCAGGTGGGCAAGCAAGCGTTCTTTCAAGTGCTAGATCTTCACAGAGGAAAGTGGCAGCTGAAGTGCCATCCGGCAAATCAGACTTCCGGTTTATTTTGGAATAAAGTGATTGCTGAGTACACCAACGGCAGCTATGAACGAGTGAATGCCTATCCGCGCACGGAATATGCGGATGGAACATTAGCTGATGTATTCTTTTTTGCTAACTTCCTGAGATAGCCACTCTCTTGTTGGATGCCAATTGAACAAAAAAACGCTGCACCCGCAGCGTTTTATGATTCGATGATTCTGGATATGCTAAAACGTGAAATCGTGACAATCGTATCCTTGGCGATTTCCACTTCACAATACTCTTCTGTTACTTTTCGCAGCTTGCCAATGAAACCGCCTGCAAATTCAACAGTGCAACCAGGCTTCAATCGTTCATGGATGGATACATACTGTGACTTTCGACGATTGACCTGCCGCAAACTCATAAAATAATACATAACGAACAATATCACTAAAAATATTCCAAGCACCAGACTGCTGGCAAAGATTGCATTTTTCATAGTTACCTTCCCCTAAATACTCTTAAATACCGTCAGAAAAATCATCTTCATTTGTTGTTTCGTTCACTCGTGCTTCATACTTAACAACTTGATCTTTTCCTGTTTGCAGCGCCATATTTGCCAGATCAGAAAGATCAGTAATAAATTGTCTTGCCATGCCAATTTCAATCAGCATCGGCAAATTGGTTCCGGCAAGTACCTCAACATTGGATCTTGTTTGCGCACAAATGACCGCTGACTTGAATGGTGAACCGCCCGCCAAATCACTCATCACCAGTATTCCGTCACACATAGAAAGGGAATCCATCGCTTTGCTTAATTCTGTCTCCAATTGCTCTACAGAATATTCCTGCGGGAAGTCTACTGCTGCATAGTGCTGCGGCGTACCTGCAATCAAGGTAAGCGAGCTTGTTAAACCGGTTGCGAAATGACCATGTCCTGTTACAATTATTCCAATCATATTGTTTCTCCTTGTTTATTATTTTTGATATGGATACAAGGTAACTCCTTGTACGACCCGATTCACAAAACCACCAGGGAAAGGATTGTCCGGTGTCATGCCCAAGGATAAAGACTTCATAAGTGCTGTAACTTGAGCAATCAAAATGTAATCCAATCCTAAATAAACACTATTTAAGCGATCTTTATTTTTAAATGCATAGTAATAATCAACCAATTGCTGAATTTCTGGATCTTTGTGATTTGTAATGACCGCTATTTTATTCTCTTTGCGTTGTCCGCACATTTCCTTAATTAAGTCCACTTCATATTGGTATGTATATGGATCATCACTAGTATACACTACTACGAGTGTTTTGTCATTCACAATAGATTTCGGACCATGACGGAAACCTAGCGGTGTATCAAACATCGTCGTAATCTGTCCAGCTGTTAATTCCAGCATTTTCAAAGCTGATTCCTGTGCAACGCCTTTTAAGGAATTCGAGCCCAGATATACAATACGCTCAAAGTTGTAATTTTGAACAATCTCCCCAACAAATTGATATCCTGCTGTCAAAAATTGGCGCCCTGATTTGATCACTTCTTCTACATATGCCTTCACTTCATCAAGTTCTTCTAAATGGAAGCAAAGAAGTGCAGCAAGGTACATATTCGAAAAGCTGGAAGTCATCGCAAAGCTCTTGTCATGCGTTTCTTTTGTCAGATTTAAAGCATAGGTATTTTTTTGTTCTTTTGCGGCTTTACTCAATGCCCCCTCTTCATTGCAGGTGATAAATAACTGGTAAATATTGCCTACTATTTCATTCGCCAGTTGGACCGCTCCAATTGATTCCGGAGAATTGCCCGAACGGCCAAATGAAATCAGCAATGTCGGTTTGGTTCTTGACAGATAGTTTTCCGGTGTTGCCACAATATCTGTCGTTGCATACGATTTTGCTTTAAAATTGGTTATTTGGTTCAAATGGGAAAATAAGGCATTCCCGACAAACTCACTGGTACCCGCTCCTGTTAATACAATATCATAATCCTCATTGCTTGTTACTTGCGCAATAAATTGCTTCAACTGTGTTTTATGTTCTTCAACTTGCTGTATCGTTTTCAGCCACGTATCTGGCTGCTGGTGAATCTCCGTAGCAGTGTAAACAGCCATTAATGCTTGTAATTCTTCCATTGTTTTTTGAAATATCATGATTTTTCCTAGTATATTGTAATTGACTTATCTAAAGTCAAAACAATATACATCTCCTTTCTGTTTTCTAGTAAAATTGAATTGTGAATGTGTACTTTTATTTTTTCTTGTAGCTTGACTACCCAAAGGAGTTTACTGCCACTTCTTGAGACTGTAATTGTGATGAGTTAGATAAGTCTTTGAACTTGCATTTCGCGCTAGAATCTTTGGTTTCTTGAATGTGGCTTA
>JAEWFD010000011.1 GCA_023388995.1 Bacillota bacterium | reverse complement strand
TAGATGAGGTGAGAAGATGAAGACATTAGAAGAAGCCAGAAGCGAAATTGATCAGATTGATCGTCAGCTGGCTGTATTATTTGAAGAAAGAATGAAGCTTGTCAAAGATGTAGCACTTTATAAAGTTGCCAATCAAATGGCGGTCTTTGATGCAAAGCGGGAGCAGCAAGTAATAGAAAAAAATTGCCAGTTGATTCAGCAGGAGGAATACAAACCTTATTTCGCAACATTCCTGCAAGCATTTATGGATGTCAGCAAGCAATATCAAAAAACGATTGTAGAACTGCCTGTAATTGGCTATCAAGGGACAGAGGGTGCGTTCAGCCATCTTGCCGCAACCAGACTATTTCCGGATCATACCACCAACACATATGCTACTTTTGAAGATGTATTTAAGGCTGTAGAAAGCGGTGAAGTTCGCTATGGCGTTATTCCCTTTGAGAATTCTTATACCGGCGAGGTTGGTGAAGTGTTGGATTTATTGAAGCAATATCAAGTATATATCACAGATATGTATGATCTGAAGGTAGACCAGCATCTTTTGGGTATCAAAGGAGCTGCAGTATCGCAACTCAAGCAAGTCTATTCTCACCACCAAGCAATTTCGCAATGCAAGACCTTCCTGAAAGGACATGAATTCGAATTGATTCCTTATCCGAATACGGCGCTTGCAGCAAAGTATATCGCCCAGCAGCAAGACCCCACGAAAGCAGCGATTGCTTCTAAAGAAACGGCTGCTTTGTACGGACTTGATGTACTGGTGGAAGAAATCAATACTTCAGCAGATAATACAACCCGCTTTATTGTATTAAGCAAGCAGCTGAAAACGCAAGGCAATCAATTCAGCCTGTTATTTACGGTGAAACATGATGCCGGACAGCTGGCTAAAGTGATGCAGGTGATTGCAAGCAGGGGCTACAATATGCAAAGCATCCGTTCCCGTTCCTTGCACAAAGAACCATGGAAGTATTATTTCTATGTTGCCATGGATGGATCTTTGCAAGACAGCAAAACACAAGAGTTGCTTGCACAGATCGGTACCCATTGTGAAGAATATAAAGTAATAGGGTCTTATCAAAAATAAGGAGGAAGAGCATATGTTTGTCAAGAATAGCGCAAATCTCTTACCAATTGTGGATGGTGTCTTCAGTGTAGTAAAAAAGGCACAGGAAGCAATCAAGACAGTAGGTCGTGATCAAGTTGTGGACGCTACGCTGGGTTCTTTATTTAATGAAGAGAATCAGCTGGTTGCGCTGGACAGCGTGTTTCAATCCTATAACGCTTTGCCAAGTGTAGTAAAAGCGAAATATGCCGGCAGCTTCCAGGGAAATGAAAATTACCGCAGACAGGTGCAGCAATGGGTATTGAAAGACTATGGTGCAAATTTGGCTTCCAGTATCATTGCAACACCGGGAGGCAGCGGAGCTCTCAGCGCCAGTTTTGATACATTGCTAGATGCAAAGGAAACAATTATCCTGCCAAATATCGGGTGGACATCTTATCAGCTGATGGCACAGGAAAAGCAGCTCCAAATCCAATACTATGAGATGTTTGAAGAGGATGCATTCCACTTGGCTTCTTTTGAACAAGTATGCCGCAATGTCATGAAGCAGCAAGGGAAAGTTGTTGTTGTGATCAATGATCCTTGCCATAATCCAACCGGATACAGCATGTCGGTAGCAGAGTGGCGCAGCGTTGTTTCCTTCTTGAATGAATTATCAAAGCAAGGGGAATGTGTAATTGTGAATGATGTTGCATACATTGACTATTCCTATCGCAAGGAGTTATCCCGGGAATATATGCAAGTATTTGCAGATATCAGCGACCGCCTGCTGATCATATTGGCGTTCAGCTGTTCGAAGTCACTGACTTCCTACGGGCTTCGTGCCGGAGCTGCAATTGTGCTTGGAAAGCAGGAAGCAGCAGTACGGCAGGTTGAAATTGTCATGGAAAAACTGGCACGCTCGATTTGGTCCAATGTTGCGAATGCCGCAATGGAAAACTTCGTCTTGGTAACAACACAGTATAAAGAAGCATATGAAGCGGAAAAGCAGATCTATATTGCTTTATTGCAGGAGCGCAGCAATATCTTCTGTGCAGAAGCAAAGCAGGCAGACTTGCCATTGTATCCTTATGAGGAAGGCTTCTTTGTGACGGTAAAAGTAGAAGAAGCTTTGCTGGAGGCGTATCATTCGCTGCTAATGGAGCATCATATTTATACCGTGAAAGTAGATCATGGTATTCGAGTTGCAATTTGCGGATTAAATAAGGTAAAATGCAGAGGTCTGGCAAGCAGGATGAAAGTGCTGCTGGATCAAGTTCAACAATAAAGGAGCAGTATGAAACAAGTTATATTAGCAAGTAAGTCACCACGCAGGAAAGAATTGTTAGCACGTCTAGGATTTCCTTTTACATGTGTCGAAGCCAATACGGAAGAAAAGATCGATTCTTCGCTGCCGCTAGGCCAAGCCATTGAATTGGTGGCGAAAGAGAAAGCACAGGTTATTTCCAGACAATATCCTGATCATATTGTCATTGGCGCAGATACGATTGTGGCGCTAGATGGTGTTGTGTATGGCAAACCCAAAGATGAAGCAGATGCGATGCGGATGCTGGAAGAGTTGTCCGGTATTGAACATGATGTCATTACCGGGGTTTGTTTGGCATGTGGAGAACAAACAATGACATTTCATTCTCACGAACGGGTCAAGTTTTATCCGCTGACAAAAGAAGAAATTGAAGAGTATGTTGCTTCGCAGGAACCGCTGGATAAGGCAGGGGCATATGGGATTCAAGGACGTGGCGCAATGCTGGTGGAATGGATTCATGGTGATTTTTTCTCTATTATGGGATTACCGGTTGCATTGTTAGCTCGGAAATTCAAGGAATTTACAGGAAATGACGAGTTTTGATTGAAAATAATCAGAAAATTAGGTATTATATATAAGCCTAGTTTTTGCCGCCATGGTTCAATGGTAAAACAGAGCAATGGTAATGCTCAGTTCCCAGTTCAATTCTGGGTGGCGGCACCAGTTAGATGACTAAGCCTGTGATAATTTATATCATAGGCTTTTATTATGGACTATGTGTTTTTAAGTAATAAATTAGTATATAATAAATACATGATGGGGGATAGTAATGATAAACAATGAAATTATAAAGAAACCTGTGCAGAAAAGATTGGTAAAAAGGATTTCCGGTTGGAATAAAGTGCTAACAGTGCTTTTGCTGTTTTTTCTTACAGCCTGTTCCAACTCGTATGAACAACAAAAACGGCAATTTCAAATGTATTTGAATGACGGAAAAAAGGATCAGGCATTTGAAATGATAAAGCAAGTACCTGATCATTTAAAAAATAAGGAGCAATTGTTTTTTGAATATCAACAAATTTATCTAATAGATTTGGATCGTATGGAAAATCTGCTTGTTCAATTGCGGAACTTACCAGCCTCCTCGTTTGAATTGCGACAATACATCATAGGAGAAGGTTATCTATGCAAGGCACAGAATAATTATGCATGTATTCAAAGTAAATATGAAGAATACTATAATTTGAATTACCAAAATCAGTCTGTTGCAGATCTGTACAGTGATTTTCTAGTTGATTCCATGCAGTTTGATTTTAATATGTCATCAGAATATTTGATGAAGCTTCGCCAAGCGAACGATCAAAAATATAAGTTTAGCGATCATGATGATACATTTACTCAGAGAATCAAATTTAACTATTTTGAAACGCTTGTCTTTTTTCTCATGAATCAAGAAAAATTCGAAGAATCACTTCCGATTCTAGATTCACTTATTAGAGAGAATCCTGATGATCCAGAACTATATATGAAATATATAGAATGTTTGTATTTTAGTGGTGAAGTTGAAGAAGCAAAAAATTTTGCAAATATGTATTATGATACATTCAGTTTTTATTCTAGATTCAAATTGGTATATGATACTTTAATTGCTTCTCAAAATGATAATACTTGAGTTAGGAATATTTATTTACAAACTCGTTTGATGGATAAATAGCGAATGAAAAAAGTACTCGCATTTTTTTCGACAAATGATGCTTTTAGTTTACTTTCATATAGTGGCAAACTTCAGTTTACAATCGGTCGTAGTAATAAGTTTAAAAGATGTACACTCGAATACTTGATCTTAAAAGGAGATGATATTATGGAGTTCGTTAAATTAGACAACAAACCATCTATATTCGCAAAGATATTTAACAGATCAGTATTTGGGGGTGTTTTAGTTGTTTCTATATTATTTGTCACTTCTTGTGCAAAAATAAAGCAGACTAGCTATGGCAGATTTGTTGATATTCCATTACTCAAAGATAACTTTGTTTCGGGCTCGTATCAGATTACAGATCATTATCCCCAAGCCATTGTACTTGGCGCCTACTGTGAGAAGAATGCGGGCAGATATTTTGCGGGCTGGACAGAATGTTATGAAATGAAACAAGAGTATCAAAATATTCACTATCAAGAACCCTATGATAGTTCCATTATGAGGCCGAAAAACATGAAACAGTAACCTTTCTTTATAGAAATCAATTGGACCATACAGAGAACGGAAAGAGTTACTACGGAAATATATCCGAAAAAAATAGACACTTATTTCTTAGTATGATAGATGAGTTGGAAATTATTGCGTTCATTCCGTCTTATTATGATATTGTCAAGGAGTCAATCTTTTTAGAGGAAAATTTCGGTTTAGCAACTACAAATGATCGTAGAATTTCTTGGGACATCACAAGTGAAGATCGCCAATATGAAGATTCTTTTTCTATTTCATTTTATGATTATGAACATGATACTGAATATGCCTATTTGCGGTATGAGGTATTTAAGGTGGTTCCGTATGATGCAGATATTGTAAGGAAATTTTCGTTTTTCGCGTATGTGAAGGTAAATAAGCTTATGGAAAAACTAGAGGAGTTACTAAGCAAGGAGGAGTTTACTAGAACACCGCTTTGAAAATCAGAGCGTAAATCTTTTGTTACAACGATTGCTTATATTATTTGCATATTATTATCAAATATTAGACTTATAATATCTGTAATTGACGATAACAACAAAAGTAGATAGAAGCTAATTTATCATCAAATTATGATTAAGTACAAAGTGTCGTTAGTATAGTCAATGGCTTATATAAACTGAAAACACTACTTTTATTAAAAAAATCTTCCGCAGAAGATTTTTTTGTATCAATGATCTTTGAGAATTATTATCTCTTTCTCGTTCCAAACAAGCCGCGCATAATATTGCGGCCAACCTCACGACCAATGCTGGAAGCAGTGCTATTCACCATTTTTGTGACTACACCTGTTACGGCTTTAATCTGCTTTTCTTGTTCTTTGCGTCTTTTTTCTTCTAACCGTTCCCGCTCTTTTGCTTCTTTCTCAGCAAGTTTTGTTGCCTCTTTTTGCTCTTTTTCTTTTTGCTTTGCAGCTTGTAATTCAGAAGCTTGTTGGAGAGCAATTGCAGCAGCTTCTCCTGCTTGTTTTTCCAAAACCTCAAAGGCAGATTCCTGATCAATGGCTTTCGCATATTTCGCATTTAAATAATTGCCCTGAATACGTGTGCGTACCAGTTCGGCATCTGCCACGCCAAAATTACTTTGCAGCGGCAAGATGAAAGAACGCTGTACGATGCATGGAGCACCAGTATGATCTAATAAACTAACCAATGCCTCACCAATTCGCAATTCCCCTAAAGCTGTTTCACTATCAAAAGAAGGATTTGGACGGAAAGATTGCGCAGCCACCTTTACTGCTTTTTGCTCTTTGGGTGTATAGGCGCGTAATGCGTGCTGAATTTTATTCCCCAACTGCGCTAGAACAGTGTCAGGAATATCGCCAGGTGATTGAGTGATGAAATAAACACCTACCCCTTTGCTGCGAATCAAGCGTACAACTTGTTCGATTTTTTGCAGCAGAGCCTTAGGGGCATCGGTAAACAATAAATGTGCTTCATCAAAGAAGAACACCATTTTAGGCTTTGCCAAGTCGCCTGCTTCCGGCAGCATTTCATATAATTCGGATAGCATCCATAGCAGGAAAGTAGAGTATAACAGCGGTGAGCGGACCAATTCCACGCAATTCAATAAATTAATAATACCACGGCCATTATCATCTAAAGCAATCCAATCCTGTAAGTCAAGAGCAGGTTCGCCGAAGAAGATATCTCCGCCTGCAGCTTCCAGAGTCACGACAGAACGTTGAATTGCGCCAACTGTTTGTGTCGCAATATTACCATACTGTGACTGGTATTGCTCTTTTGCTTCCAGTACATGCGCAAGCATTGCTTTCAAATCTTTGATATCAATTAAAAGAAGCTGCTTATCATCTGCGATCTTAAATACAATTTGCAGTACACTGCTTTGGATATCGTTCAGCTGCATGATCCGCGATAACAATTCCGGTCCTAAATCAGAAATTGTTGCCCTGACAGGAATTCCATTTTTGCCATACACATCAAAAAAACGGACTGGATATGATTTGAAGGAAAAGTTTGAAATATGAAATCTTTGTACCCTATCCTCAACATTAGGATTTGGGACACCCGGAATACATAATCCCGAAACATCCCCTTTGATATCGGCTAAAAATACCGGCACACCCATATCACTGAACCCCTCTGCGAGTACTTTTAAAGTAACCGTTTTGCCTGTTCCGCTCGCACCTGCAATTAAACCATGGCGATTTGCCATGCTGGGTAATAAATATGTATTCTGTTCACCAGCGCCTACCCATATTGTACGTTCATCTGTTAGATACATTGTTTTTCCTCCTAATACTTCCCATTTCTGATATTTGTTTTAGTATAGCGTGTTTGTGAATCAGATGCAATCTTGGCACTATTCTAATGTTTGCAGGTTATTCATGTTTTTGCGTAATTCATTGGAAATAAGTGTCAATTTCGGATAATTGTGATATAGTTATCATAGAGTATACGAGAGGGGAAACGTATGAAAAAAAGCGGATACAGCATACTTATATTGCTGCTGTTAGTATCATGTACACAGCAACAGCCAAATAATCCAGATCCATCGCAAACAACACCTTCTCCTGTTACGACAGCACCGCCTGTCGTGAATCAGGAATTTGAGGAAGCCAATATTTTGCAATTTACTTTTGAGAAAGTTGATACAAAAGGAAAAATTGAGACTAGAAACCCTGTTTATGAAATTCAGATTACAAATCATAGTACACATAAAGTAAAAGAGATATCACTGAATTTTGATGGTTATTATTATTTGGAATATTATAGAGAAATTCAGCCCAACGAAACAAAAACGATCTATCGGGCACTTTCTTTGCCGCAAGGACAAATAATTGATTTATCTAGTGATCTAGCGACTTACCAATATTATGAAGATACAAAGACGAGGAAGGTAGTAGATCTTGTTGCGAAGTCAGTTTCCACATATACAGAGGTAAGCAGCGAGCAAATTACTGATGTGATTCCGATGGTTCCAAATAATGGTGTCACACTGTATACATGGAAGCAAAACGGAACATGGAAGTTTGATTATGTGTTAGGATTAGAAGCAACTGAAACAGATCAGGACACCGGCTACTATATGCCATACAGTGTGTTTGAAGCAGTGAATGAGTCTTACATGGAAACACGAAGTCGTTTTTTTGTTTTCCGTAATTTAAACGGTTTAATTACAAAAGAAATGAAAGATTACATTACTGCGCAGCTGCAATACAGTTCAGCGATTTATACATTTGACGATGATAAGAAAAAAATAGACCAGCTTGCACAAAAACATGGATTAATGAATACGGTTGGTATTTATCCGAAAGGACAATATGGATGTGAATACACATATTGTGCTGTTGTCTTTTCGGAACATAGCAATATTTACCAATTCCCGGATGGTTATTTAGATAAAATAGGCGATCGGGCACTTAGTGCCAAAGATGTTGCTGGGGTAATTAAGAAGCTATCTTATCCGGAAGTCATGATTCATGGTTTGTATGATGAATTAAAGGATCAAGCACATCGTGAGTTGCTGGAACTATTCCGAAAAGAAGAAATATATTCCATCGTAATGGATAACTATAAACCAATCGGAGCTGATAAGCCGGTTATTTACCTTTATCCGCCAGAAGAAAAAACCATAGAAGTATCTTTGGATTACAAAGGAACGCTTCGTACCACGTATCCCCTGTATGATGGGAGATGGACTGTGAAAGCGAAACCGGATGGGAGCTTGATTAATCTCAAGGATCAGAAAGAATACTCCTATTTGTTCTGGGAGGGCATTGGACCAGCGTTCTATCCTATGGATCGAGGATTTGTGGTTGCGAAAGAAAATTTAATACCATTTTTCCAAGAAAATCTGGCGAAAATGGGTTTGCTTGCAAAAGAGTATAACGAGTTCATTGTCTATTGGCTGCCTTTGATGCAAGAGTATCCGTATTACCAAATCGCTTTTCAAGAGCAAGCATATGAGGAAATTGCAAAGTTGAACATTAAGCCAGAACCGGAAACGATCATTCGTGTATTTATGACATTCAAAGGGTTGGAAAAACCAATTGATTTGCCAGCACAATCATTGCCGCAAAAGCAACGATCGGGTTTTACTGTTGTAGAGTGGGGCGGGACAGAACTAACAAAATAAGAGCGAGTCATTAAGACTCGCTCTTGCTTTCATATAATCGTTGGAAAAATTGCAGTAAAGATTCGTAAGTGGCATCCTTTAAAGACATATGATAATAGATTAATGCAGCTCTTTGGTAATAAATGGAAGGGCTGATATTAACACGAATATTTTCGTCAATAGAAATTGCGCCACGAGAACGTTCCAATGTACTGTCATTTGTATTGATCATATAGGAATGTTCATAAATTGGATAATCTTTAGCAATTTTATGCAATGCTTCGAGTTGCGGTGTCAGTTCTTCTGAGCTGAAATTACCGATAATAACAAATGATGGCAATGGATCAGCCAAGAAAGTTTTAATCGTTTCTCCTGTTAACTGTACGAAGTCCGTTTTAGTAGAGGCGACTTTATCACGTCGGATTGGTGCCGATGGATCTGGGTTTACAGTGGTCGGCGTTGTTTCGGCAGGCTGTTCCGGAGTACCGGGGCTTGTTGTTTCTTTACTTTGTGAGGTAGTAACTTCTGTTTCCGGAGCAGTTGTTGTCAGCGGATCAGTCTCTTCTGGTTTATCCTTGTGCATGAGTTTTTGTATTTGAACAGGGCTTGCCGGATGCATTAATGCTCCCGTCCCTAAAAAACCTATAGCAAACAATAAAATCATAGTTAATAAACGCTTCATTTGGATCACTCCATTCATAACGATAGATATTATAACATAAGTAGAAATATTTACAGATAATTTAATTTCATTTATATGGATTTTACATATATTTTACATAGCGGTGATTCTTGGTAGTTATTTTCTTGTGGCTGGTAGTGATTCGTCTAACTTGAAATTCATCGTTTGTCTTGAAAATTGCAATCATACTTGGTTTATAGGCAAAGAACAGAAAGACAATAGACCTTAATGGACAAACTCCTATGTGCCATTTCCCTGATGACATACAATACCAAGAAGGGGGATTGTTGATGAATTATTATCCTAATTATAATCGCAAAGAATTCATCATTCCGTTCGAGCCTGATATGATGATGCAAGCTGCGAAACAAGAGGACATGACAGGATTAGTCAGTCCGGAGGAAGGACTAAAAAGGGGCAACTTATTTGCTGGGTTATATGAACCTTGGAGCCAAAATGAGCCATATCCTTTGAAACCGAAGAATGAAAGAGAAGCATTGTTGAACAAGGTTCGTGAATTTGATTTTGCTTGTTATGATCTTGCATTATATTTAGATGTCTATCCAAATGATACAGAAAAAATACAATTGCGTGATCGTCTGAGCCAGCAGGGGAAGCAATGGCGATCGGAATATGAAAGAAAATATGGGCCACTATCACTTGGCGGCGAAGGGTTAAACAGAAATCCATGGGCTTGGGTTATGGAACCATGGCCTTGGGAGGATTAAACTATGTGGAGCTATGAAAAGAAGCTGCAATACCCGGTAGCAATTAAGAAGAAAGATTTGAATATGGCAAAATATCTGGTGACACAATATGGCGGCAGCAATGGTGAATTGGCAGCTGCAATGCGCTATTTGAATCAACGGTATACCATGCCTACCGAAAAAGGGAAGGCTTTGCTCACAGATATCGGAACAGAAGAACTTGCTCATATCGAAATGATTTCGGCGATGATCTATCAATTGATGAAAGATGCTACTGTTGAAGAAATGAAAGAAGCAGGATTAGGTGGGCATTATGCGGAGCATGCAAAAGCGTTGTTTCCTACGGATGCAAATGGTGTTCCGTTCACAACAGCTTATTTTGCAGCGACGGGGGATCCACTGGCAGATTTAATGGAAAATATGGCTGCTGAAGAAAAAGCACGGGCAGTATACGAGAATCTGATGGAGCTAACAAATGACCCAGATGTTTTAGCACCTTTGTCTTTCTTGAGACAACGAGAAGTAATCCATTTTATACGTTTTAAAGAATTGCGAGATGAGTATGTAAAAAAGGGCTATCGATAGTTTATCGATAGTTTTGTTTTTTGTGGTATTCAACCAATTGACGATATAGGAATTTCATACACTATAGTAGATGCAAGGTGCATCAGAAAGGAGATTCAATGAATAATTTACGACAAGTAAACAGAGTCAGAACACATTTCGCAAGACCATACATACCGCAACAAAATGATGCAGAATATTATCAAATGAATAGCTACAATGGCTGCAATAGCTGCAATAGATGTTGCAATAGACATTGCTGCTGTTGTAATGGTCCGACAGGGCCAACTGGGCCTAGCGGTCCACAAGGTCCGATTGGTCCACAAGGTCCTGCAGGAATGCAAGGCCCACAAGGTCCACAAGGTCCGCAAGGTCCAATAGGACCTGCCGGTGCAACAGGAGCACAAGGGCCATCTGGAGCCACAGGTCCCACTGGTCCACAAGGTCCATTCGGTCCGCAAGGAGTAATGGGACCACAAGGTCCAACAGGTCCGACGGGAGCCACAGGTGCAACAGGAACACAGGGACCAACAGGCCCAACGGGTCCTACAGGAGCTACAGGCGCAACAGGAGCACAAGGTCCAACAGGCCCAACGGGTCCTACAGGAGCTACAGGTGCAACAGGAGCACAAGGTCCAATCGGTCCAACAGGTCCAACAGGAGCTACAGGCGCAACGGGAGCCACAGGAGCAGAAGGCCCAACCGGTCCAACGGGTCCGACAGGAGCCACAGGTGCAACGGGAGCCACAGGAGCAGAAGGTCCAACCGGTCCAACGGGTCCAACGGGTCCTACAGG
>JAEWFD010000018.1 GCA_023388995.1 Bacillota bacterium | reverse complement strand
TCCTTAGACCGGAACTTTGCCTCCGACTTCCTTTGGTACCTCCCTCACGGGTAAGCCCTTGTCTTCAGCTAGTGGTTGGTAGTTATCGACCCCCACAGTGGACTTTCACCACCTAGATATATGCCATGCCCGGCACACTGAAATAAGCCCTCCTATCAGTCTTAGCTGATACGAGGGCTGTTTCTGTCATTAAGCTTGTTCCAAATTTTCCTGTTGAATGACAATGCGCACTTTTTCAATCCGCTTGTCCTTCACTTCATCAATTGAGAAAACATAATTTTTGTAAGAGATAGATACCTCTTCTTGATCGGTCGGGATATGACCAAGCAGTTGAATCACCATGCCGCCTAATGTATCATAGTCTTCCGATTCTTCATCCAAAGCCAGATCCAAGGCATGATTTACTTCCGAAATGGTTAATAATCCGTCCGCAATATAAGTATGTTCTCCAACTTCTTTAATGGAAGGTTCATCTTCATCATGCTCATCGGTAATATCACCCATAACTTCTTCAATCAAGTCTTCAATAGTTACGATACCGGAGAATCCTCCATATTCATCAATCAAAATGGCCATGTGCGTTTTAGATGCTTGCAGTTCCTTGAACAATTCATCAATATTCTTCCGCTCAAACACAAAGTAAGCCGGACGAATTAAACTGCGAATGTCAATCTTCGCAAAGCCATGGCGACGTACTGCCAAGAAGAAATCCTTCATGAACAAGATCCCAATAATATTATCGGTATCTCCTTCATAAACAGGAATCCGTGAATAGCCTTCTTCAAGGAGTTCATCCAGATACTCTTCCAAAGGCTTTTCAATATTAAGCATATATACTTCCGTACGAGGAGTCATAATTTCCTCGGCAGTAATATTATCAAACTCAATGATGCTATTGATCATGTCCTTTTCGGTTTCATTGATAATACCATGTTCCTCTCCAACGTTCACGATGGAGCGCAATTCTTCCCGGGAAACACTTTCTTCCAAATTTTCTTTGTTTAAGCCTAAAATGCTTAAACTTAGATTTGTGGACATGGAAAGCAGCTTCACAAACGGTGCAAACAATTTGCGGATGATGGTAATAATCCAAATCGATGACAAGGCAACTTTCTCAGAGTATTGCATGGCTACCCGCTTGGGTACCAATTCACCAAATACCAATGAGAAGTACGCCAAAATCAGCGTGATACCAATAGCAGCCAGCTGCTGAGCATACGGAATTCCAAGTGTTTCTAAATAGCCGCCTAAATGGACCGAAATCCCGGTCGCAGCCAATGCACTTGAAAAATAACCGGCAAATGTAATTCCGACTTGAATGGTCGAAAGGAATTTAGATGGTTCTTCCAAAAGCTTATCCAGCAGGATAGCACGTTTATTTCCTTCCTCGACCATCGTCTTGATTTTCGTCCTTCTTACGGACACGATAGCCATTTCGGCAGATGCGAAGAACGCATTTACCGCGGTTAGAATTAAGATCAGTATGAGTTGCGATAAAATACTCGCGTCGGGGTCAGTAGGCATTGTTTTATTTCTCCTTATAATTACTAAATATGCGTGTACTTGTTAAGAATTACACGTCTTACTGATTATATCACAACTAATTTCATTTTGCACAAGTTTTCTGTTTCCAAACCAATATTAAAACTACTATCTGTTTGATATGCAACTATTTTTTCTTGGCGGCTTTCTCAATACGCAGTTTTTTTCCTTTGATGGTTTTATCTTGCAATGCTTTTACTACCAAGGAACCTTTGCCATGCAAAATATCGACATAGGATGCAATCTCTTGAATATCAATGATTCCGATATCTTCTGCAGCCATTCCCGGGATTTCCATAATAGCACCCACCAGATCTTTTGCCCGAATTTTCTTTTGCTTGCCGCCGTTGAAATAAATCTTTGTGATATCTTTTTGAATCGTTTTAGACTTGGCAGGCTTATACAAAGGATGGTCTTGCAGAAAAGCAATTTGGCTTTGCGTAACAATGTGATTCTCAACATCTGCAGCATCCAGCTCTTCAATTTTTTGTTGGATCAAAGTCTCAATTTCTTCCAGCATTCCTTGATCATATTTTGATACCAGCGAAATTGCCTTGCCGCGTTTTCCAACTCTGCCGGTTCTTCCGATGCGATGTACATAAGCCTCTTGTTCAACAGGCAGATCATAATTGATGACATGGCTTAATTCTTCAATATCAATCCCGCGGGATGCGACATCCGTTGCAACTAGAATGCGATATTTGCCGCGCCGGAAATCTTCCATGTTGCGAATGCGGTCTTCCTGCAGCATTCCGCCATGGATTTTATCCACAGAACATTCTTTGCGCACCAGCATCTCGCAGATGTCTTTCACGTTTTCCTGTGTTTTGCCGAAAATAATGACGGAATCCGGCTGTTCCTTGGCTAACAACTTCCATAGAAACTCCATTTTAAGATGTTGTTCCACCCGATACAAGCGATGGTCAATGGTGTCTGTAATTAATTGCTCCGCCTGAACTTCAATGGACAACGGACGATGCATATAGCGCTTCGACAGATCAACGATGCGCTCAGGCATCGTTGCACTGAACAGCAATGTTGTCCGTTTTGCCGGCATCTGCTTCAAAATTTGAGCGACTTGCTCAATAAATCCCATATTCAGCATTTCATCTGCTTCATCCAGTACGATATAGCGAATTTGGTCTACCTTTAAAGAGCCGCGTTCCAAATGGTCTAATACGCGACCTGGTGTACCCACAACTGCATGCACCTTCTGTTTTAATTCGTTGAGTTGCTTTTTATATGGCTGACGACCAAAAAGGGCTGCTACTTTCAGCCGTTTATAAGTACCAATCGTTTGCATTTCATCCTGAATCTGAATCGCCAGCTCTCTGGTTGGAACTAAAATCAGTGCTTGCGGCTCATTTTCATTCCAATCCAGCGATTCACAAATGGGAATGGCAAATGCTGCCGTTTTCCCGCTTCCCGTTTGGGATTGGACAATTACATCTTTCTTGTCCATGATGTGCGGAATAACCTTCGCTTGCACCTCCAGCGGTGCTTGGTATCCCATCTTTTGCAAAGCCAGCAAAATATCTTCTCCGAGTGGGAGCTGCTTGAATGTTTCTTTCATTGTAATCCTCATTTTCTATTGCTTTCAGGCAAAAGAAAGCTGCAACCTGCAGCTTTCGGGCATTTCACTAAAACAAGGAGCGCACGATGAAGGCAAAACCCAGTAATATTAATGGGACACCAAATACTGCTCCTACCAAGGTCAAAACCAGCACCATTCCGGCAATCATCAAACATAGTCCGATGATGACGGTCAGCAGCCTGCCTAAAAGTCCGAAAAAGAATCCGATCATTCCCCAAAACAACACAAAGGGAAATAATAATAAATCAAGCATGGCAATCACCTCTTATAGTTTCTATTATATCCTATTCTTGGCAAAATGAAAAGTACATGCTCCAACACTGCTGCAATGATGCAACTATTGAAGTTTTGCAAGTGATTATTGCAAGCAGCTTTCTGCTTACAATACATCCAATAAGACACCAGTTTTTGTGACTTCCGGAACGGTACACCGTGTCTGATCAAAACAACAAGGCCTTTTTTCACCATGAGATAACTTTGAACAAGCTACACTGATCCGCTTTTGCCGCGTTGCAGCGTTGTTTGTCGAGCGAATCCAACGCAGCCATTCCCATTTTGCTTTGGTGGTTATTGTTTGCCAGGTATCCTCTAATCCAGCCGCCGAAATGGCATTTATGATATCTGCCGGCATCTCAGGCTCTTCCCAAGTATCCGCAGGTTCCATCTCAATTTCAATTCTATCACCAACAGAACATGCTAGTTCATCCAGCAGTGTTTTCGTGACTTCCATCCAATGCCCTTTATTGCCATCAGGTTCAAGCGGAACAAGAATAGAAATACCTCTAACAATCGCTTGTACCATCACCATTCCCCGCGAAGGCAGCTCAGCGCTGATCAAGGAAGGTATGCGTACGATGCATGTATCTTTAATATTTGTTATCGTTGCTTCAAACTGCAATGTCATAGGAGTGCTCCTTTCTTTATTCAATTATACTGCAGGCTGGACCAGCACGGCAGTTATTTGCTTCTTTTGCCAATAAAAAAACTCTTAACGAAAAGAGCCTTTCTATCGAGCACACTCAAACTACATTCATTCAGCTATGCGCGCCTCAATCTTGCGTAAGATGGTATCTACGGCCTCTTTAAGCCAGACACCTTCATAAGTTTCAATTTCACCCGCATCACACAGTGCTGCCAGCTTTGGCTGAATGGGAACTCTTGCCAAAGCATCCAGGGCAAAAGTATCTGTCAATTCTGCTAAGTGGCTAGGACCATACAGCTCCATTTTATTCTGACAGTTATCGCATTCCAGATAACTCATATTCTCCACAACTCCTAAGATCGAGATATTCATCATATTTGCCATATTCACAGCCTTGCTTACTACTTGTGAAACCAGCTGCTGCGGTGAAGTTACAATCACAATGCCGTCCAGCGGCAGGGATTGGAATACCGTCAGCGGTACATCGCCGGTTCCCGGCGGCATATCCACAAACATATAGTCCACATCTTCCCAGATGACATTGCTCCAAAATTGCTTGACGACATCTGCTACAATAGGTCCCCGCCATACAACCGGCTGGCGGTCATCCTCCAGCAGATTATTGATGGAAATCGTTTGGATGCCACCTTTTGAGGAAATCGGAAAGATAGATGTCTGCGTTCCTTCCGCTTTTTCTACGGTGTTAAAAATCTGCGGAATAGATGGTCCTGTAATATCACCATCTAAAATAGCCGCGCGAAGTCCCCGGCGATGGGTCTCCGATGCCAGCAAAGACGTTATCAGCGATTTGCCGACCCCTCCTTTGCCGCTCACAATGCCGATGACATGTTTTACTTTGCTATAAGGATGGAGTTTGGCGCAAAAATCATGCTGTTCTTCACTGCGCGAACCACATGACGAGACGGCACAACTGCCACATTTGCTGTCACAATTCAATTGTTCTTCCATATGCTACCTGCTTTCTATATTACTTCATCATCATACTCGTTTTTTGGCCGTAATGCGCATCTTTTGCCTAAAACATGAAATAAAGGAGTACGAGGATGCCCAAAACAATGCGATAATAGCCAAACACTGTAAAATCATGCTTCTTGATGTATCCCATCAAAAAGCGGATGGCCCAAACAGATACCAGAAATGCCGTGATACTGCCAATTGCCAATATCGCAAGCTCCATGCCGCTGAAAACCAGGCCGAACTTCACCAGCTTAATGAAACTTGCACCAAACATCATCGGTATTGCCAGAAAAAAGGAAAATTCTGCTGCTACGCTGCGATTCATACCCAGAATCATTGCTCCTAATATCGTGGAACCAGAACGTGATGTTCCCGGAATTAATGCCAGCATTTGGAATGCTCCAACACCCAGTGCTGTTTTATAGTCCAGCTGCTGTATTGATGTAATACGATCGCTTCCTTGCTTCTTCCATTGTTCAATCAGAATGAAGAAGACGCCATATAGAATTAATGCAATTGCCACGATATTTGCATGGTAAAATAATTCATCAATTTTGTCATCAAATAATACTCCTACAATTCCTGCCGGAACTGCCGCAATTGCTACTTTGATCCACAAAAAGATAGTTTCATGTTGCTGTTTTTTCGTTTTAGAAGGAGCAAAGGGATTTAATTTATGAAAATACAACACCAATACAGCCAGTATAGAACCTAGCTGAACCACTACAAAAAACATTTCCTTGAACGCCGGTGTCACCTGCATCTGCATGAATTCATCCAGCAATATCATATGTCCCGTACTGCTGATTGGAAGCCATTCGGTAATACCTTGCACAATCCCCAGCAAAATCGCTTTTAATAGTTCTAACAGTTGTTCCATAATTACCTCACATGTTTCTTTTCTATTCTAACACCAATTTTATTCTTTGACCAACAAAAATAAAACCACCCGCAGGTGGTTTGGATGTTAAGCAATTGCAAAGTTAATGATAAACAGCAATACGGAAATTGCCAGAATCGGATGAATTTCTTTTGCTTTTCCGGTTACAATTTTAACCAAAGCATATCCGATGAAGCTTAAACCGATTCCGGTGCTGATGTTTGCAGTCAAGGCAATCATGGAACCAGCCAGGAATGCCGGAATCGCTGTTTCAAAATCTGTCCATTCGATCTCCGCGAAAGAGCTGACCATCATCATCCCAACTACGATCAATGCCGGCGATGTTGCGGCAGCAGGTACGGCAATCGCAATCGGCGCCAATAAAATACTAATTAAGAAGCAAACGGCCACAACAACTGCTGTCAAGCCGGTTCTTCCGCCAACAGCAATGCCTGCAGAGCTTTCTACATATGTTGTTGTATTGGAAGTACCAAAGATTGCCCCGATAGATGTTGCAATGGAATCCGCAAACATCGCTTTATCCATTTTAGAAGAGAAGCCGGAACCTTTTTCCAACGCTTCTTCGTCCGCTGCAGAGAAGATACCAGTGCGGCGTCCTGTCCCAATGAATGTACCAATTGTATCAAACGTATCAGCCAAGCTAAAGGCAAAGATAGTAATCAATACTTGCGGCAAGCGGGATGCATCCGCAAACAAGCTGCCTAAGCCGTTGCTGCCCAGCGCTTGTCCAAACACACTGCCTAAATCCGCAAAACTTTGCGCCCATGAATCAGTTGTAATGCTGATTCCTGAAATATCAACGACACCAGTCGGAATACCTACCAATGTTGTAATCACAATCCCCAGCAAGATAGCCCCTTTTACCTTGCGCAAGAGCAATACCAATGTCAAGACCAAACCGAATACAAACAACAACAAGCCAGGGTTATGCAGACTTGCCACTGCCAAGTTGCCTTCTACTGTGATAAAACCAACTGTTTTAAAGCCAATGAAAGCAATAAAAATCCCGATCCCGCCGCCAATGGCATTTTGCAAAGATTCAGGAATTGACTTGATGATTTCTTTTCGAATTTTTGTAACTGTAATTAGAATGTTAATAATACCGCAAACAAATACCATTGCCAATGCTTCTTGCCAGCTGTAGCCCCAAATCATACAAACGGTATAAGTAAAAAAGGCATTTAATCCCATTCCCGGCGCAAGTGCATACGGCACATTCGCGAATAATCCCATCACCAAAGTTCCCACTACAGAGGCAAAAATTGTCGCCAAAAATACCGCCTGGAACGGAATTCCTGTTTCCGATAAAATCAGCGGGTTGACGATCAAAATATACGCCATGGTAAAGAATGTAGTAACACCGGCGAGAACTTCTGTACCAACAGTGGTATTGTTCTCTTTCAACTTAAAAAATTTCTCCATCATTTCCTCTTTCTATTGATGATAACCACCCAATGTTTATCTTGTGACTAAAACAACAAAAGGATCCCTAGAAACGAGAAAATGTTGTTTTAACCATCGATAGTTGAATCATTTACGGTGACTCAGTAGAGACTGCCCAACCATATTAAGGGCATTATATTGAAGGTCAAAATCAAATACAATAGTTATTATAGATAAAAAAACGCTTCTCGTCAATCATCATCTGTTTTAATTTTTACTTGTGAGCGGTTTCTTTGAAAAGCGTTATTTTTTCCGATTATTTCAGTCTTTTTCTATTCTGACAGGAATTGTTTGCATGAACTAAAAAAGCATTTTTTTGGTCTTTCGTCTTGCATGATGCAAAAATTGTGATATACTCAGATACATAGTTATGATAACTAGATAGTAAAGTTCTAATAGCAAGAAAGGAGTATTCTTATGCGTTATTTTAGAAATGCCAGAGATCCTATCAGCAGTTATACCCATTTTCTTGGAGCTGCCGGTTCTTTGATTGCCGTTTTCCTGATGCTTTTGTTTGCTGTTTGGTCGAAAGCGCCATGGATGACTTATGTATCAGTTCTTTTATTTGGGGCTTCTTTAATTGCCTTATATAGTGCCAGCACCTATTACCATTATATTCCAGCTGCTTCTTCTTCACTTACCCTCTTCCGCAAAGTGGATCATGCAATGATTTATGTTTTGATTGCTGGCTCCTATACACCTATTTTAAGCACCTTTATGCCTGCACCGCGCAGCATCTGGTTCTTGGTTGTCATCTGGAGCATTGCCATCATCGGCATCGTGACAAAGCTTTTATGGCTGAATGCACCGCGTTTTCTCTATACGTTGTTTTATATAGCGATGGGCTGGGCTATCGTAGTTGACTGGAGCTTTTTTGCTCATGCTCCCACTGGTTTGATTTTATTGCTTGGTGCTGGCGGGTTGTCTTACACCATCGGTGCTGTTTTCTATATTCTGAAGAAACCGAATTTTTCGCCGGACTTCGGCTTCCATGAATTATTCCATTGCTTTATTTTAGGAGGTTCCTTTTTCCACATTCTGGCTGTTTTGCTCTTTGTCTGCCGATAATCAGATAATACTTGCATAAATTCGTACAAAATAAATGGAATAGTTGTAGCAATTCACGCTGAATTTATTGCAGTGTGTCCTTCAATAAGATACAATAGAAGTACGAAACATTGGAGGAATCATGCTGATGTCGAATCAACTATATACTTCTGGCAATACCGCCATCCTAAGTGAAGCAACTAATCCCATCGACGCTACCGTTTCGGTACGCGTGCTGGATAATTTTTTGGAAGCTTCTATTGAAGTAACACCGCCGGCAAATGGGGGTGCCGAGCTCTCTGAAGCCATGATCAGAGCTGCTCTGGAAGCAAAAAATGTGAAATATGGCATTGTAGAAAATCAAATCAAAGCATTGGTTGCGCAGCCTGTATATGGTGCCAGCATAGATATTGCATTTGGTACGGAACCCATTCACGGGGATGACGGAAGAATTGTTTACCACTACGATATCCATCGCACCAATCGCCCCAAAGAACACACAGACGGGACTGTGAATTTTTGGGAACTGGATATTTTATTAAACGTAAAAAAGGGTGATTGCCTTTGCACGGCGATTGCTGCTACCAGCGGAACCTCAGGCACGACGGTATTCGGTACACCAATACCTGCCAAACCGGGAAAGCCGCCTATTTTACCAGTTGGCAAGAATGTAACCTATAATGAGGAAAAAACAGAATTATATGCAGCCATCGACGGTAATTTGCTGTATCGCAATAACCAGCTCCATGTCGATTCCGTATTCCAAGTAAACGGTGATGTTGATTTGTCTACCGGCAATATTGATTTCATCGGCAGCGTCACAGTTAAGGGAAATATTCGAGAAGGTTTCTCTGTCAAAGCAAAAGGTGATGTCAACGTACTAGGTATGATTGAAGCCGCCAATGTATCCGCTGATGGCAACATCGTTGTTCGCGGAGGTATTTTCGGCGGAAATAAGGGAGAAGTCCAATGCAAGGGTGAAATCAAATGCAAATATGTGGAAAATGCATTGATTCGCTGCAAAGGAAATATCACTACTGAATATATGATGAACTCTAACGTTATGTGTGAAGGAGAAATCATTTTAGTTGGCAACCGCGCCCTCATGGCCGGCGGCTCCTATGTCGTTCTTAAAAAAATCCAAGCCAAATCAATCGGTACCGCTACCGGTGCCAATACCACCATTCAGCTAGGCAGCTACGGATCGGTGTTGGAGGAAAAACGTCATTTGATCCAAAAAATGGAAGAACTGGAAGCCAATGAAACCAAACTAGCTCAAATTGTTGCTTATTTATCTGATGCAAAAACAAGAATCGGCAGCCTTCCGCCCGATCGGGAGAAGATGCTGACTGATTCTATTCATACCAAAACCAAACTCTTAATCGAAAAAGGCATTACGAAAAAAAGTTTGGAAGATCTGGAAAACCGCATTGCTTACGAAGGCAAGCAAAGCTTGGCTTGCCAGCAAATATTATATCGGGGAACGACCATTACCATTAAAAATGCCACGTTCACCGCAGATCGTGATTATGCAAGAAAAACATTCTATTATGATGAGCAAAAAGGTGCCATCTCGATGATAGACTGGGCATAACGGCAATTTCCTTGCCGTTTTTTTTATGCTTCCCAGAAACGGCTGCGCTCTTCAATGGTCAGCTGCATAACAAATTCCCGCTTGATATACAAGAATTGTTTCAGTTGGAGCAATATCTGGAACAAAATAGCCCGCTGCTCAAATTCATCTCTGGTAGCAGGCAACTCGCTATCCTGAAACTGACGCAGCAGATCGTGGTATTGCCTAAGCAAATCCTCCACTTCATTGTACTCTTGATACGAAGCTGCAATTTGTTCAATAAACGAAGCCAAAACCATAGCCTGCGGCATTTCCCTGGTAAGCAGCGGCAATAATTGTTCTATGGCAATCAATACCTGAACTTGCGCTTTCCGCATCGTACAATACTTGAGAAAATAGGTGTAGTCTGCCAGCAGCTGATTATTGCGGTCTGTATTCGCAACCGCAATAGTCCGATTGAGAACTAGCTGCATTCCTTCCAGATCCAATGCAGAATGCTTTTTGCGTACTGCCAATGCAAGCTGCAAAAGTTGCTGCCGCATACTATCATCCAGTGCAGAAAGCTGCTGCTTCAGCTCTTTGGTTTTAGTCCGAATCATCAAATTTAAAGCGATTCCAATCCCCATGCCGATACAAAGCAGCAGCAATTCATTTTGAATCAATGACCACGACATATGTTTTTCAATCAAAAAATGAGTCGTCAATACTGCATTCATGGAAATGCCATCTTGAAGATATATAAGTTCACTGATCCAAACAAATAAAAACAAAAACAAGCCAAATACCAGCGCCGTATATCCGAACAGGCCAAAGCAAAGCCAAGCAAGGGAAAATGCTAATAAAAACGATAAGATACGCCTGCCCGCAATGGCAATGGTTTCTCTTTTGGTATTCTGAATGGAAAGCAAGGTGATGATCCCTGCAGAGGGACTATACAATAAGCCCATCATATTTGCCGTCAAAATTGCCAGTCCACTGCCTAACGCTATTTTCCAGAGTTTTCCGTAATTGATTGTTTCCAGACGCTTCATCATATTGTTTCCCTCTCTTTGTATGTAGTGTACCAAAACTTTGATAAACAAACAATTCTTATACTATCTCTTAAAAAAAGCGGGCACTGTCACCCACTTTCAGTTATAACGTAAATTTTTCTACCGCATCATGAAGCTTTGAAGCCAGCGATTTCAAGTTATTTGCATGGCCTGCCAGTTCTTCAATTTGTGCCAGTTGCTCCTCGGTGGATGCAGATACTTCTTCCGAAGCAGCAGAAGTCTGCATAACAGAATCCGAAATCGTACCGATAATTTGAATAATCTCGTTCTTGCTGCCTTTGACATAGCTGCTTTCTTTGCTGATATTTCCAACACTGGTAAACAATTCTTTAACCGCCGCCGAAATATTGCTGAAAGCACCTTTCGTTTCATCAACAGAATTCGTTTGTTCTTTGCTTACTTCCTGAATATGAGCAACAGCCTCAACGGAAGACCGGGAATATGTCTGAATTTCGCCGATAATCTGTTTGATTTCATTCACCAAATCGCTGGATTGCTGTGCCAAACGGCGAACTTCATCCGCAACAACCGCAAAACCCTTGCCAGCCTCCCCGGCTCTTGCAGCTTCAATCGTTGCATTGATTGATAAAATATGTGTTTGCCGGGAGATTTGCGTGATGGCGTCAGTTATTACGCTGATATTATTGCTGCTCTCGCTCACTTTATCAATAATCGCACTGATTCTGCTGACCGTCTGGTTGTTAATTTCTGTTTTCTCAATCAATATGTTCACAGCATGCAAGCCTGCATCACTCAAGCGATTAGCTTCCACTGCCAAACCATTCATATCCTCTGCCGCTTGTGCTACCGTTTCAATGCTGTCAGACAAGGAATCAATCTTTTGCACTGCATCTTCCGAGCTTTTTGCTTCTTCGGTAACTGCTTGTGCGATTCCTTGAATCGATACAGCTACTTGATTCATGGCCCCCATGCTTTCTTCCGAAATACTAGCCAATGAGTTTGAATATTGGGTTACCGTATCTGCAGAAAGCTTCACCGTTCCTAAGATATCTTTCATATTCGCCAGCATTTCATTGAAGGCATCAGCTAATACACCGGTTTCATCTTTATTGCGGATCTTCAAACTGGATACAGAAAGATTTCCTTTAGCTACTTCATCCAGGTTTTTGCTGATCTTTTTAATTGGCCGGGCAATATGCTGGGTGAATAGCAAAATCATAATCAATCCCACAACAAGTGTCGCCGCAATTACCGGAATCAATACTCTGATAATTTCACCCGAACCAGCATTAAAGTCTTGCATATAGGAACCTGCGATCACGATCCAGTTCCAATTAGGATCTTTGATTTGATAAGTAATCTTTTTTCCCAGTTCATCTGAATTCGGCAGATTCCAAGTATAATAAATGAACCCGCCGCCATTTTGCGCAACTTTTATTTGATCTTGTACAAATAAATAGCCTTCCTTGTCTTTTGTTTCCCAAACATTCTGCCCCTCCAAGGTTGGATGAGCCACTTCATTTCCGGAAGTATCATAAACGATGAAATACCCGTTTACCCCTAAGTCAAGGTTATTGGTAATTGCTCGTTTTCCTTCACTATTCATTTCTCCAAGCAAATACACTTTCACTTGCTCTTGCGCTTCCGCAAGTTCAAGTTGACCGGCAGCAACTTCCTTGCTTTTTAAATCAATAATTGCCAATGCTTGTTTTACAGCATTTTCCAGAATTACTTCACCTTTTTTATCCAGTTCTGCTTTCGCAATTTGGTAACTGAAGCCACCAACCAGCAAAAGTGGTATCACCAGAAGGACTGTTGTCATGGTAATTAACTTGATTCCAATCGACAAACCTCTCTTTTTCCTCTTCATCACAATACTCCTCCATAGTTCATTTACATGCTCTTTAACGACCACAATTGTACATCAAACCAGACTTTCGCCTTGTATCAAGAATCATACGAAATCTGTAGACAGAATGCTAACTTTTCAAGTAATACATAGAAGCAAACCGGGAATTTTGGCTCCATCTGAAATGTAAATTTTGGCAAATTAGCAATGAAATTATACTTTAAGCGTACTATGAAAGCAACTAGATATATTATATTTGTTGCAGAAAGTAGTTTTGCTTATCCTCATGTTTTTTAGAAAAAGATGTTTCCTTTTTAAAATATCTATGTTATAATCTAGTAACATTGAATTGTAATTAAACGGTACACATACATAAATTGTATTTGTTTCATTATACAATTTTAATGATATGTGTTTTTTTATGACACACGATTACTGAACTGCAGGAGGAAATTACATGAACACAGGTAAAGTAAAATTTTTCAATCCAGAAAAAGGATTCGGATTCATCACAACTGATGAAGGGAAAGATGTATTCGTACACTATTCCGCAATCCAATCTAAAGGATTCAAAACATTAGAAGAAGGACAAAAAGTTAGCTTCACAATCGTTGAAGGTGACCGCGGTCCTCAAGCTACTAACGTTACAACTCTTTAATTAAAAAAGGTCGCATGACCTTTTTTATTTGTTTTAATAGCATTCTTTCCCTATGTAACCCGCAAACTCCTGAATTTTTCCTTCGTAAACCAGATTGCGATTCGGCAATTCATAAAAATCCATTGGCTTGGTAAATGCCGGCAGCTGATTCCATAAATTTGCTTCTACCAAAATATGACCGACAAATTGCGAACAGAAATAATGATATTTCCGATCCCAGCGAAATCCCAGCAAATAGGTCAAAATCCCCAGCATATTATAGCGATACTCATCTTTATTCTCACAAAATGACAGAATGCTGTTTTTCATCATCTCATATTTATAGTCGCTGACAGCAACTTCGATAATCCGGCAATTGGCATCCGGATACAACGGATAGAGACCATGGTCGAAATTTTCGAAGATCAAGCCGCTATTGAAAATATTGTACCGGTGTTTTCTGCCAAACGAGTACATTGTTGTTAACTCACGATCGAATGAAATCGAAACATGGTTATAGGGATCTTTTGTATAAAAGCGAAGCGCTTTGGATACCAGAGTACCCGTCTGCGACAATACAATATATATATGTTTCATAACTCACCTTACTCATACTATAATCCATTTCATTGTATCGAATTTATACCATTTGTCAAGTTTATGTACCTGTTCAGAAATTTGCATGGAATAGCAGATCTGTTCGCTTGCTTGCATATATCCAAAGAAACAACCAATCATAAAAGAAAAGGAGGTTCTTTCAATGAAGAAATTCAGACAGTGGTTTTTGCTTTTGGTATTCCTCACCGGTTGCCAGATGCAGCCAAAAGATACACCCCTGATCACTGACTACATGCCTTCTACTCAGCAGGCCTATCAATTTGAAGGCAGCGGCAATGAATATGCATCCTATACCTTCCTACCGGAATATTCCGATCAAGGCGTTTTGCAGTTTCGTAAAATAACCGGTGCCACCGAACTTGTTGAGGTACATACCTTTGCTGATCATAAATGGACCAAAACATTCGAGCAAGCTGAAACCTACTATCGCGATGACTTACGCAGTTTCAAGCAAATCCCGACAGAAATTATGCTCATGGAGCCCCTCGAAGTTGGTACAAACTGGAAACTAGCAAACGGCAGCACACGCACCATTACCAATTTAAACGTTCCGCTCCAGTTTATGAGCAATTCCTATGCAACGCTGGAAGTGACTACAACAAGTCCGCAAGGGGAAACCAAACACTATTATGCCAAAGGACTTGGCTTAGTAAAGGTAGTTTATCCTGATGCGATTACCAGCACCTTGGTACGATTCACTGATCCCCTGCTAACCAAGCAAATACGTTATTTCTTTCCCCATCCATCAAAAATGCAGTATGCCTATATGGAAGCTCCAGTCACATTTGCAGTCAATGACCCTATTTCTAAAAAGCTGGAAGAAACAGCCAAGAGCATACTCCAATCTCGCTTTCCAACATTGATTCTTGGCACTGCCATCAATCATATTGGCATACGTGATGATGTAGCAGCAATTGATCTTAGTGCTGCCTTTATGGATGATTTAGAATTGGTCAGCGGACAAGAAGCACGCATTGTGACTTCTTTGCTGATGACTCTAGGGTATTACTATCAAACTTCCAAAGTAGTGCTGACAGTCGCCGACGTTCCGTATCAATCGGATCTGCTGCCCCTTCCGGCAAGCGGCTATCATACCATTGATATCTTTGCTGCTGAACCATGGGTTGAGTAGTTTCATTCCTCTTGCTTCTCGATTTATTCCATGATACGATAATTCCGGTAATAGATAAGAGGTAGCGTATGCTCGATAAGAAAAAAATTTTGCAGGAAATAAAAAGTTGGGCGATCACAATTGTACTGGCATTTTTACTTGCTATGGTTTTCCATAGTCAGCTTTATGCCCACGTCCGGGTAAATCAAAATTCAATGGAAACCACTTTAATGCCCGGAGAACATTTGTTAGTTGATAAATTTTCATATCGATGGACCAAGCCAAAGCATGGTGATATCATCATCTTTCTGCCACATGGCGAACGGGGATCAATCATCGATGAATCGATTCGGATGTTGACCTCCATTAAAAATTCCATCTTTCGCACATCTGGTGACGAAAGCTATGTAAAGCGGGTCATCGGACTTCCAGGTGATGTGATCGATATCAGAGACGGTGTTGTCTATCGCAATGATATAGCTTTGGAAGAAGCATATACTCATGATGATACAGTTACGCGAGCTATTTCGTTTCCGCTGACAGTGGAAGAAGATACGCTGTTTGTCTTAGGCGATAATCGCATGTACAGCATGGATGGCCGCGATTTCGGGCTCATCAAGCAAAACCAAGTTGAAGGAAAAGTGGTAGTTCGCATTTATCCATTTTCAAAAATCGGATTTATATCATCTAAATAAAATAAAGCTGGAGTCTCGGATCATATCAATTCCGAAGTCCAGCTTTTTTTATGAAGCATTGTTTTCCTAACTAAGAAATAGCATCCGTTGTTTCATCGGCAGCAGAGCAGCAATTCTTTTTTCTTTTCTCGCCACGAAACATGCTGAATAGCATGCCACCCATCATCAAGGGGCAAATAAAAGGGGCAATCAATCCCAAAATACCTCCTAAAGCAGGGCTGAGTTTTACCGCAAAAGGGATTAACGCCAGTATTAATATCGGCAGTCCGCAGCAAATAACCATATGTATGGCATGCTTTAGAAATGATGATTTATGATTCGTTTCATTCTCGTTGTGACACTTCATTTTATTTCCTCCTATCATCTTACACTTTACCTTATTATTGTGGAGAAACTATGAATTCCGCGAAATTCAGTGATTTGGAAGCCAGAATTATTTTAGATGCCGGAAAGAACAATCTTAATGAATCATAAAAAAGACCATCATAAGCGATGGTCTGCGAATATGTTGTGAACAAGCAATACAGACAGCTTCTAATAAAGAACTATCTTAGATCACTTTATCAAAGCAATACGAATCCTTGTCATATCCGTTATGCTCATAAAAAGCATGGGCAGCAGTACGTTTTACGCCGCTGCACAATATAATGGAGGAAATCCTGGCATCTTTCGCATAGCGCTCCGCATGCTGAAGCAGTTTTTGGCCTATCTTGTTACTTTGATATTCTTTCAATACAGCGAGTCCTTGAATATGCAGATATCCTTCTGAAAGTCCTGCCGCCAATGCTTGCATGACGGCAATAAAACCAACTACCTTAGTTTCAGATAATGCAACAAATGTCTTATAACTGCCAGCACGATTCATTTTATCCATAGTACTGCAGAAGTTATCATACTTCACATTGTGATTTCCCAAAACTTCATTCCATAATAGCACAACTTCTGCATAATCACTTGCTGTAATTTCGCGGATTGCAATTTCCATTGATAACCTCCAATAGTTTAATTTCGTTTTATTATTATAAATCACCGTGATTAGCAATGCAATACAATTCAATAGTTTGAGCAAACACGGCAGATAAAAAGACCATCAGGCGATGGTCTACAGCACTTTATTCAGAATGGTCATAATCTCTTCGATTTTTTCTTCTTCTTTGCCTTCCAGAATTGCTTCTTTGACACAATGCTGGAGATGTTTTTGAATCAATTCCTGATTGGCTTTCTTCAAAATAGACTGCGTAGCAAGCAACTGGTTGGAGATATCAATGCAATAGCGATCTTCTTCCAGCATTTTTAAAATGCCATCCAATTGTCCCCTTGCCGTTTTCAGCAGCCGGTTTACACTTGCCCGAGAATGAGTCATTAGGCACTTACAATCGAAACAACATCATACCCGGCATCTTCTACTGCCGCTTTTAAAGTGCTGTCATCTACTTCTGCGCTCATGGTGATGAACGCTTTCTTTTCAGCCAAGTTTACCTTCGCAATTACGCCAACCAAAGCATTCAGTGCTTTCTCAACGCGTGCAGAGCAGTGCCCGCAGCTCATTCCTTCAATCATCATTACTTTTTCCATGTGTTTTTCCTCATCTTTCTGTTATCGTTTTTCTTTAAACCATCTAAGTCTTAATGCATTGCTTACAACTGATACCGAACTCAAACTCATTGCTGCTGCCGCAAACATTGGATTTAACTTCCATCCTAAGCTATAGAATACACCAGCCGCAAGCGGAATGCCAATAATATTGTAAATAAAGGCCCAGAATAAATTCTGCTTGATATTCACAATTGTTGCTTTGCTCAAGCGAATCGCAGTCACTGCGTCCAACAGATCGCTCTTCATCAGAACAATATCCGCAGATTCGATGGCAACGTCTGTACCAGCACCAATCGCAATTCCCACATCAGCCCGAACCAGTGCCGGTGCATCGTTGATGCCATCACCAACCATGGCTACTTTGTGACCTGTTTCTTGCAGACGGCGGATTTCTTTTTCCTTATCAGATGGCAGAACTTCCGCAATTGCCTGATCCAGATCCAGCTGCTTACGAATTGCTTCCGCTGTCCGTTTGTTATCGCCAGTCAGCATGACAACTTCAATTCCCATATGTTTCAGTTCATCAATTGCTTTCTTGCTGCTTGGTTTAATGACATCAGCAACTGCAATTAGTCCTAGTATTGTTTGATCCTGGGCAAAATACAATGGTGTTTTCCCTTGATCCGCAAACAAGTCACTGTCTTTTTCAAAACCTGTCAATGTCACTTGATGCTCGTTCATCATCTTTAGATTACCGGCATAATACGTTTTGCCATCAATCACAGCCCGAATTCCTTGTCCGACAATTGCTTCAAAGGATGCTACTTCAGAGAAGGAAAGATTTTGCTGCTTCGCTTCCTGCACGATTGCTTCTGCAAGCGGATGCTCGGATGGCTGTTCAATAGATGCCGCCAACTGCAGCAATTCCTGCTCGCTCATGCCTGATGCTGTCTTAATATCGGTAACACGTGGTTTTCCTTCGGTAATAGTGCCGGTTTTGTCCAAAACTACGGTCTTGACTTTATGCGCCAATTCCAATGCTTCTGCCGATTTAATCAATACTCCGTACTCAGCACCTTTGCCGGTACCTACCATAATAGCAACCGGCGTTGCCAAGCCTAACGCACATGGGCAGGAAATGACCAGCACCGAAATACCGATTGTCAATGCAAACTCGAATGGCTGGCCTAACAGCAGCCATGTCATGGTTGCCAGAATTGCCAATACAATTACTACAGGAACAAACACACCGCTCACTTGGTCTGCCAATTTGGAAATTGGTGCCTTGGAATTGCTTGCCTCTTCTACCAGCTGGATGATCTTCGACAATGTTGTATCGTCACCAACCTGAGTAGCACGGAATTTAAAGTATCCTGTTTTGTTCGTTGTCGCTGCGATGACTTTGTCATTCACTTGCTTTTCAACCGGAATGCTCTCTCCGGTCAGTGCCGATTCATCAACCGATGAAGTACCTTCCACCACAATACCGTCAACCGGGATGTTTTGCCCCGGCCGGACAACCACAATATCATGCAGGACAACATCTTCTACATCAACTTCAACTTCCACGCCATCGCGGATCACCGTTGCTGTCTTAGGAGCTAAGTCCAGCAGCTTGCTGATGGCAGCTGATGTTTTGCCTTTTGAGCGGGCTTCCAGATATTTTCCCAGCGTAATCAATGCCAAGATCGTTCCCGCTGATTCGAAATACACATCCATGGAATAATGCATCACCATATCCATATCATCATGTCCCAAGCCATATCCGATGCGGTAAATTGCATATATACCATACAAGATGGCAGCTAAAGTACCAATCGCAATGAGCGTATCCATGTTTGGCCGGCCATGGACCAGCGCCTTCAAACCTACAAAGAAATATTTGCGGTTTACATATAAAATTGGCAATACCAATAAAAATTGACTAAATACAAACGTCATGACATTTTTGGAGCCATGGAAGAAAGCAGGCAGCGGCCAGCCCAGCATATGCCCCATCGCAATATACAACAGTGGCAGCAAGAATATAAACGACACAATAATTCGTGTGCTCATTTCCTTTAATTCTTCCTGAATCGGATCTACCTGTTCTGTCTTTCGAGCCGCTTTTGCCGGTTCTTTCGACTTCACGAATGCCTGGTAACCGGCTTTGTCAACTGCTGCCATAATCTTCTGATCATTTAACAACGCAGTATCATATTCAACTTGCATGGTATTAGCAAGCAGATTGACATTTACTTTGTTTACGCCTTCCAGTTTGCCGACACTTTTTTCAATGTAGGCACTGCAAGATGAACAAGTCATACCTACGACATCAAACTTTTGTTCCATACAACCATCCTCTCTACACTATACCCCCCTGGGGTATTATTATCATATGCTAAGTATTGCAATTCGTCAAGCACTTCGAACAAAAAAATTTAATAAGTAATTTCTTTCAGCCGGAAACCAGCCCTCTCAATCGCATTCTCAAACCAAATGGGATTAATCGCGTTTGTGAGTGAGACGATAGCCGTCTGATCCCGGATATCTACTTTCACATTCTGCACTTCTTTGATCGCATACAACTCAATATTCACAAGGCCAATACAGTGGGTGCAATGCATCCCTTCAATATGCAATGTCCGCTTAATCATCGTTCTTCCTCCTTTATATAGTTTGTACCGTGATGGTGGAGCGAATCATCCCCATCCAGCAAGTATATACAAACGTGCCGGTTTTAGTGGGCGTAAAACGAATGACATTTGCACCTTCCTTCAACGGCACCCTGATATTATACTCCGGAATCATAATCTCATTATTGCAGCCATTCAAATCGGCAGCATCAACCTCAATGGTCCATTCCACCGGTATATTTTGATATACAACAATAGGTTCATAGCTTCCTTTTTGCAGTTTGGTAACAACAATACTGGTACCGTCCTTCATAGCAGCTTTGCTTTGTCCTTCCTCTTTCCACCCGATCAAGGTCGCAACTTGCTCTGTTACATCATATCCTTGCAATACCAGGCCGCGATTGGTCATCGAAAGTCCCATGAAAAGCACCAGCAGAGCGCCAACGCGATAAATCTTAGATGCTTTGTTGCGACTTAAAAAAGAGCCGAAAACCCCGATTGCAAGCATAAGCGGCACTGTTCCTAAACTGAACAGGAACATGGATGCAGCACCTGACCAAACGCTGCCCGAAGCAAGCGCATAAACTTGCATTGCCTGCAGCGGACCGCATGGCATGAATGCATGAAACAAGCCAAATAAAAATGGCTGTTTTGCTTTTTTGATTTTCGGTATAAAAGGAATGCGAATCTTGGCAGTAACAGGACGCAGCCAGCCAAGCATCTGCAATGCCATGCCCATCATAACAACACCCACAAAGATCGAGATCCAGCTCGATCCCGCAGTATTAATACGAAAGACGGAGCCAATGCCGCCAATGATACCGCCAAGTACGGTATAGGAAACAACTCTGCCCAGATTGTAGAGCAAAGCAGTTTGCAGTCCGGAGAATTTGCCATTTGCAGACGATTCAAATCCTTGCGCTAGTCCAATACTGCCGCACATCATAATGCAATGCACCGATGTGAGCAAGCCGGCAAAAAACAACATGCTTCTGCTGGTATCCCTTGTTACCAGCGATAGCGAATAGGCTGGAAAAAGATTCGATACAATAATCCACGCCGATGCCATGCCAATCAATACTTTACAGTAGAAAACCAAAGACTCTTTCCATGTTTCTTTGGTTTCACATTGATAGCCTAATTGTTCAATGCAAGCGATAATAGCATGCTTATCAATAATAGTTGCATCATAAACCACCCGCACTTTGCGAAAGCTGCGGTTGGCATCGCATTCGTTTACACCATCTAAAGCAGATAAAGCAGCCACAATCGTTTTTTCACAGGATGAACAAGTCATTCCTTCTACCGGGATGACCAGCTCCGTCCTCATGACTGATTCCACCCATCTGTCTGAATAGAATTAGATGCCTCTTGCAGAAAAGCTGCAGGAATAATAATTTCTTCATCGGTTACTGTTGTATTCTGATCAAAAATAGGAACCGGATTGCAGCCGCCGCTGCGTTTTTCTACTTCATCCTTATGAAACATGCTCTTGCAGTTTTGGCATTCTAAGTAATCCCCTTTGGGAACATAGTAGCCTTTTTGCGAAGCATAGCAAACTTGGCACGTATTGAATGCTGTCCGAATACTTCCGTCACTGGCTTTCACCGCAATCACTTCCATATGCAAGCCATCATGCTCATAGTCATAAATCGTTACATCCTCGGTAATTGCACTCAGCTGCAATACCATATCGCCATTTGCCTCTACTTGCGCAGTTATTTTTTCGGGAATCAACAAGGGATTGTCTTTTTTCATTGCCAGCCTCGGCTGTATCAGCATATATAAGGCAACTGCTGCCAGCATCACAACAGCCAGTGTTCCTGCTATATTTCCCTTTTTAGACTTTGCTTGCGTCTTTATATGTTGTTCTTTCCATTGCTTTTTATCATTTTGTTTCATCACTATCTACCTCCACTGCACAAGCATATCAACAAACTGTGGAGAACTTATGAAGATTTGCGACAAAACACTTTTCCAAACAGCAGCAAAACAAAAGCTTGAAAACCCGAATCCAGAATAAAAGCACCGATCTACGGTGCTTTGGCACTGATTCATTTTTGCTCCAGCAAAACATTCTTCAGTCTGCTATCTTCGTATCTACGTCCGGTTTGCCTATAACTGTTACAATGCCTTTATTAAAATACAGTGCCTCACCGCAAAGATACAACTCTTTCCCATTCTGATAGAAATAGACGCCATCGTTCATTGCATAAAAATCAATCAAATGGGAATCTTGCATTGCAATATCTTCCAAACGATAGCCATCAAGCATCATATCTTTGCTATCCTGAAAATGGGGAAGGATGCGCTTGTTAAAAAGGGCAAGCCCCGACAGGAGTCGTTGATAATTTGGATCAGCAACTTCTCCCTCCAATTCAGGATGGGCATACACAATATCTGCTGCATTCATGCTTCCGGCACTGATGCCTACTATAACTCCATTGTAATTCGCTAAAGACTCTTTCAGGTTTATTTCCACGAAATATTTATTTTGGGTAGGGGTATGTCCGCCTGCCAAGATCAAAACGTCATAAGAATGAATGTCTACCTGATAGCGATCATCTAAGATATCAATACATACATAAGGCAAATCACTCAATCTAAAAGATTCGATGTAAATATCACGATAAAATTCATTGATGGAATGCGCCGTGGGCGATGAACTAATCATCAGCACACGGGCATGATCCGGCCAATTCGCTTGCAGTTTATCCAGAAAGTGATTGGTATTTTCAATTCTTACCGCGAACTTTCCTGTTTCATTCTCGATACTTGTCATCATACTGCTGGTAAAAAAACATAGTTTTGTCATAAGCCACCTCATATCAATATTCTACTACATGATTGCGTAAATTGTTAGACTGTTTGATGTTGCTGACAATATCTTCATTGTTCCTGCAATTCTTTATAGATCTGTTCTGCCCATGCAAACGCATCCACTTCCATCATATACCAGTATAATGTTCCGTCATGCGAAACTGCCATAAAATGCCCTGCAGCAACGATCCGTACCTCTTTCATCTCTTGACCGATTTGATAGCGCAGATAGATTTGTGGCGCCGTTTCTATCAAACCGACAGGCAAAGCATCCTCTACAGTACTTGTTTTCAAAAGGGCAAACAGCTCCTTTTGGTAATCGGTACCCAGCAAGTCAAAAGAAACGGTCTTGTCTGAAGTTGTATAAATCAAATCCAGGGCCAGAAGGGACTGCTTCTCAAACCCCAGCAAATATTCCTGATCTTCTTTACGCAGTTGTTCTTGCTGATCTGTTTTTTGTTTCTGTGCTTGCACCAATTCCTGATAGGATTTAGGTGATGCTGCCAGATATGCTATTCTAGTCTGATCACCTGCCAGCAAACGTTCCAGATTTTCAATAAAAATATCTTCATTGCATTTTAAAAGATGATCTTTCTCGCGAATTCTTTGGTAGGCTAGCCATAAATATGGTTCCAGTGTTTCTAAAAAAACCATTTCTTTCTGATAGCCGGGGCTATTGCTGTCATTGCTTACGAAATTATCCTGGGCAGCATCATATCGGAAATAGTAAGTGCCATACATACTGGATATATAAATAGCTTCCCCATACTCGCCATAGTCATAGAAGCTGCGGTAATTAAAACCAGCTTCTGTGATTTTTCCATATCGTTCATAAAAAAGGGGTTCTCCAAAAAAACCATTTAAATAAGAAACTCCCGAGCGCTTTCCAGTTTCATCAAATGAGATGACAAAGGGGTTCACTTGATTTACATAATACGTATCAAAGGTAATACTTAGGCTGGTTTCATCAATTCTTAGCTCATAAGAATCAAAATATTGCTGTTTGTAAAAGTCCGTCAAGAATGCAGCTTCCGCTATAAGCTGGCGTATTTCCGTCTCATAAGGCAGCAATGAAAAAGCTGGCGTTTCTTCCTTCGGGGGCACCTGTTCCTGAGGAAGGGGTGCATTCTGATTCGGCTGACAGGATGCCATGAGCAAAAGCAAAAGAAGAAGCAGCAATTTCATAGGATATTTCCTTTCCATTCTGGTGCATTCATTATATCATACAAAAAACCAGCAAACGTATGTATCAAGCAGCAATTCAACCACATAAAAACTTGGCTTTCACCAAGTTGATACTTTATTAATCCTCAATACCTAATTCCAGCTTCAGATATTCATCATAAGACATGCGGCGGTCGATGATTCCTTCCGTTGTGATCTCAATGATGCGGTTAGCAATGGTTTGAATAAATTGGTGGTCATGGCTGATGAAGAGCATTTCACCAGTATAATTGATCAGCCCATTATTCAGTGCGGTAATTGACTCCAAATCCAAATGATTGGTTGGATCATCCAAAAGCAGCAAGTTCGGAGCTTCCAGCATCGCCTTGCTCAACATGCATCGTGCCTTTTCACCACCGGATAATACCCGAACTTCCTTCAACGCTTCTTCTCCCGAAAACAGCATTCTTCCTAAGAATCCGCGCACAAAGCCGATATCATCAATATTGGTATAACCAGCCAGCCATTCTACAATACTCTTATCACTTGCGAAGTAGCTGCTGTTATCATTCGGTACATAGGATGGTGTAATGGTTTGCCCGATTTGAATGGTTCCGGTATCCGCAGTTTCTTCATTCGCAAGAAGCTTCAAGAGCATTCTTGTTTTGATAGGATCACCAATCAGAGCAACTTTATCCCCTTTCATCATATTAAAGGAAATATTGCGCAAGATCATTTCGCCGCTGCTTTCTTTGGAAACATCTTCTACGAATAGAATAGAACGACCTGACTCCCTGCTTGGCTTAAAATCCACAAACGGATATTTTCTGGTTGATGGCTGCAAATCATCCAAATTGATTTTATCAAGTGTTTTCTTGCGCGAAGTCGCTTGCTTGGATTTTGAGGCATTGGCGCTGAAGCGGGCAATGAACTCTTCCAACTCCTTGATTTTCTCTTCTTTTTTGCGATTGCTGTCTTTCAGTTGTTTGGCCAGCAATTGGCTGGATTCATACCAGAAATCATAGTTCCCTGCAAAGATCTTAATTTGGCCAAAATCCACATCTGCGATATGGGTGCAAACTTTATTCAAGAAATGACGATCATGGGATACAACAATAACTGTTTTCTCATAATTGATCAAAAAATTCTGCAGCCAGGAAATAGCTTTTAAATCCAAGTGATTGGTTGGTTCGTCAAGCAGCAATGTATCCGGCTTGCCAAACAGCGCTTGAGCAAGAAGCACTTTCAGCTTGTCACTGCCGTTCAGCTCTTTCATCAATTTATCATGATTGCTTGTTTCAACGCCTAGGCCATTCAGCAGGATAGCCGCATTTGCCTCAGCATCCCATCCATCCAAGTTCGCAAACTCCCCTTCCAGTTCACCGGCACGAATGCCATCTTCTTCGCTGAAATCAGCTTTCGCATAGAGAGCATCTTTTTCCTGCATAATTTGATATAGAGTTTCGTTGCCCATAATCACTGTTTGCAATACGTTGGTATCATCAAATGCATAATGATCTTGTTTCAACATAAACAAAGTTTCATTTGCATCCATATATACGTCACCGGTATCCGGTTCCAGCTCTTTGCTTAACACTTTCAAAAAAGTGGATTTCCCTGCTCCATTTGCACCAATCAAACCATAGCAGTTTCCATTGGTAAATTTTATATTGACATCTTTAAATAGTACTTTCGTACCAAATCTGACACTTACTTGATTTGTTCCAATCATTTTATGACCTACCTTCTATCTCACAAGACACAACGTATCGATTTTACCATGGATCCCGGCAGAACACAATCAAATGTCCTTTTACCTTGTCATTTGACCAAAGTACGCACTTAAAAACCCTGTTTGCACAGGGTTGGCACTAACAAGCTTTCGATTCTTCTGTTTCGCAAGCTAGACGAAGCGTTGCTTTCGTTGCTTCTTTCAACAGGCCGTACAGTTCTTGATATTGCTCCGTTGTAAGCGGCTGATATGGATCTTCTTGGGAATCAACAGTTCCAACATGGAACAGCTGCACTTCCCCTTCTTTCACAAAAATGACAGCAGGTACATACAAACGTTTAATGGAAGGATCTTCCAGTCCATCATAAGCATCCAAGTGTGCATCCATCAAAGATAAGAACTCAGCATATCCTTCAGCACCTTCTTTTTCGGTCACGACACTTCCGGATTGATCCAGTTTCTTCACATCGCGCAATTCTTTTACATTCAGGTAATAGATGGTATTGATAAACTCCTGGTCAGCTACATCCAGCAATACAGGAAGCAATGTCCGGCACCAAGGGCATTCCGGGAATCCCAGATAGATCACACCTGTCCCGGATTTCAATAATTCATTGATTTCCTGGAAAGAAGAGAACACAATCGGATTTTCTGTCTTCACATCCAATGTTTTATATTCTTTGCTGTTATTTGGATTTGTCGTGCCGTTCAAGTCATTGTATTCTTTTGCAAAAGCAATCGCTGCTTCCTTATTTTCCGGTTCCGGATCCTTTGCAGGCTGCTTCGCACAAGCCGATACAACAAGCAGGACAGCTAAAGTTGTAAGCAGCATCCGTGATAATTTTTTAAAGTAGTTCATAAGTTCGCTCCTTTTTCTTTCTTAATCTTATAGCAGAGTTATGAAGATATTATGTAGAAACGGTAAGTTTTTCATACCTGCTTATTGTATCATGCCGTGTCCCATTTGAAAATCAAACAACCCCTGGAATATGGCCTTTTCAGCAGCAGACTGGATGCAAGTAGCACTTGCAGACCTTTTTGCATGGTAGCAGAGCATCAGATTTGACGTTTGCCCAGCTCCATTTTATAATCATCATAGTTTCAGATGGAGGGAAAATAAGTGAAGGAAGTTAAAGTAGATGAAACCATGTTTCAGCAGAAAAGTCCCGAAGAGTTAAAAAAAGTTTTAACTCCATTGCAGTATCAGGTAACGCAGGAGAATGGCACTGAGCTGCCGTTCCAAAATGAATATCACGATCATGAGGGAGAAGGATTGTATGTTGACATAACAACCGGAGAACCTTTGTTTCTGTCAACGGATAAATACCATTCCGGCTGCGGCTGGCCCAGCTTCACCAAGCCGGTAGATCAAGACGTCATCCATACCCTTCATGACAATTCTCACGGCATGGTGCGAACTGAGGTACGCAGCAGAGTAGGTGATGCTCATTTAGGCCATGTCTTCACCGATGGCATTGCTGAACTTGGCGGATTGCGCTATTGCATCAATAGTGCTGCCCTGTATTTCATTCCCAAACATAAAATGGAAGAAGAAGGTTACGGCCACTATTTATGCTGGTTTAAGTCTTAATACGATGCAATCATCGTATTTTTTTTTGCCTAAAAAAAAACATCATAGCGATGCCTTTTCTTCTTCAGCAATTGGGGTTTGTGCTTGTTTTTGCTCTTCCAGCTGCTGCGTCAATGCTGCTATTTTCTGTGTCAATTCCATCTGGTTGCCTTCCAGTTTATGAATCGTCCGTGCATTCTGTGCAAGTTTGCTTGTATGTTTCATCCATCTGCCAACACTAAACAACATGACACAGATAGCGCCTACTGTCGCTGACAGCAAGATAACCAGTGCCTGTGATATATCTAATTTCATCTGCAAAAATTGAATGCTGACTACTTCTGCGTTCTGAATGGCAAACACCGATACAACTATTGCAAACAACAGTGCTACAATAAATCTCCAACTCATACATACACCACCTTTTTACTTCATTATCATATCATTCACGCTCGAAATACTCAATTGAAATCCTCACATAAAAATGAGGATTTGCATCCTCTTACAAAGTAATTTCGATATTCATATGCAACGGATTGGAAAACGTTTTGATGAAGGCATAGACACGCCCTTGCGGCGTGTACACCTTGCTTTCAATCACGATAATCGGCGCATTGAGCTTTAATTCCAAAAGCCGTGCATATTGCACAGGAACAATCATCGGCTTGAAGGCTTGATTGATTGCTCCGTTTTGAAGAAAAGGTTCAAAATCCAGCAGCTTGCTGACATTGGAAGGATCAAAATCCCGCACCATTCTGCGCACTACATAGATTTCATCAATGCTCACCGGTTTTTTATCTTCCAAATTCAACCGTACCAGCTTAATAAAGGTATCTGCCAGTTCGATATCCAGTTCCTGTGCAATATCACGCACATTATCCTTTAAGTCAAAGTGCAGCAATTTGTATTTGGTCTTGTCTTCAGCCGTATGAAACAAGTATTCCGAAATACTCCGTTTGCGCATTTTGCTGTCTGCCACAAACGTCCCTTTATTTTTATCGCGATATAAATAGCCCTCTTCCACCAACTTGTTGATCGCCTTGCGGACAGTCATGCGGCTGGCTTTGGTGACTTCCGCCAATTCCCGCTCCGACAAAATAGGGGTGTTGGCACCCATGGAACTAATTTCATCTAACAGATAGTCACACACTTGTTGATAAATTGGCTTATCCATGTACCCGCACCTCCTGTTTTATTAAATTTATTATAGTAATTCTGGCGAAAATTTCAATGAAAACTTACCAACCTACTTGATAAATGTGAATGGACGCCATGGCAGCAGATACTCCAGCAGCATCATTTCATTCGCAGGTATCGTCCCCACAACATTTTTATCCCCTTTATTTGGCATATCTTCCAGAACAATATGCAATTCCCCTTTATAGCGGCCATAGCGGTCATTGATCACGACAACATCGCCACGTTTCAAGTCTCGCGTATTTCCAACCGGTACGGACTCTTTGGCATACGTGATCCGCGGCATTGTGCTGCGTGCCATATAAGCACTCATATCTCCGCGCACATGATGCGGATGCTCAAAAATAATTGTTTGTTCCACCTCGGAAAGATGATCCTCCAATTGCAACTTGAACGTCAGAATGCGGCTGTCAATCTTGGCAATTGCTTCCAGTTCGTCTTTGGTTGCATATGCATTGCCGATTAGAATTTCATCAATTGTACCCATTGCCTGCAAATGGCGAACCTGTACATCCAACGGCAAGTTCCGATGCTCTTCTAAGGTGCATAGACCTTCGTAAACCGGCCAAGGACCATAGGTATTCTCTGCCTGGCTGCTGACAAAAGCCCCAATCGGCATTTGCAGTTTCTTCAGATCTTCATTGCAGCGCATAAAATGGCTCATGCTAAGTCCCGTATATGTTTGCGGATAGAAATTATGACATGCAACAAGTCCATTGCGATTGGCCTGATAACTCATAATATGATCCAGGTATTTTGTTCCGGCACTTGCATTGATTACAATATTCAAGCCATATGGATTATACGACATAACAGCTTCTTTATGGCAGTCAAATCCTTCGTCAAGACGAATCCCTTTTGCACCAACCTCATGGAAGAAACGCAGATCTTCATAGGTAATTCCCAGCTTTTGGAAAATATGAGGTGCAACATCCAAAGTCACTTCCATGCCATGCTCTTTGGCATACGCACATAGTTCTTTCAGCTCCGCTTTCGTTTCTTCTAAATGTTCGTCATCCACGCTAAGCAAGCAGGAGAAAATCGATTGGAATCCGCAATCAGCAGCTAATTTGATATATGCTTTATCTTGTTCCAATGTGGAATGTTCGGGATAAATAGAAATTCCTAGTTTGCTCATACAGTTGCTCCTTGTTCTTGTAGTATTTGTGCTTCCATCAAACGAAGCATATTAATCAGCCGTTTTTGCCCAGACTTCTTGAAAAAACGGGAAAATAACCAGAAATTCCATTGATCATATTTTTTAGCCCCCGCAAAAGACTCCTCATAGCTTACATGGCAGGAAGAATCCGTCAGCGGCGAAAGTTCATAATGGAAGGTATTGCTCCCTTGCTTGGTCATAACCTCTGCCTGGTAAATTGTTGGTATCTTGCATTCCTGTATCTTAACTTGGACTTTGCTGTCCACACCCAGCTTGGTTCTGATCCTTTTTTCATATTGGAAGCCATGAAGATGACTTGCACTGATATTTTTCTGGGTAGATTGCTTGATATCATTGCATACGGAAGTTGTCAGCAAAGTAAAAAATGCTTCAGCGCTGACATCTAATTGCAGTTGAACTCTCATGTGCGTTCTTTTCCTTTCCTCATTAGAATATATCCTGTGACCCACAGCAACAGTCCTGTGGAAATCATTAAGACTTGGACTCCCATCAAAGGAGAAGACGCAATGAATACTGATCCGATACTAATCAGAGCAACTCCCCATTTTTTCATCAGTTTCCCTCCGTAATCTGAAAGTATAAAACAGCTCCGATTTCTGTACCCTTGATCCGTGCTTTGGCTTTGGCAATTGCCTCTTCCACGTCACCGGTTACATTGAAATACAGTTTCATACCTTCTTTTTTCACAAATTCATATACAATATCACCAACTGGCTCCTGAAATAAGGAAAGGACAAATTCTTGTTGGATCGGACAGTGAATAATGATCATAAAATCTCCTTTGTTCTACATTGTTTAGTATATCGGTCTTTTGGGGCAGATGCAATCCTTACTATCCCATCCACCATAAATAAGTAAGGAAAGAGAGAATGATTCTCCCTTTCCAAGTTGTATTAAGCCTTTTCTTCTACTTTGTTCGCAACTTGCACGAATGCCATCCAGATCAAGGTTGCAAGAACTAGATTGAATAATGAAACGATAGCAGCCATCACATTACCACCTGTTGCCAAGTAAGCATAGATCACCGGCGGCATGATCCAAGGGATTGTCAAGAATACCGGAGGAATCAAGCCAACAGCAGTTGCGATATAACCGATTGTTACCAAGATTGGCGGAACAATCAGGAATGGAATGAAGTAGACAGGGTTCAACACGATCGGCAAACCAAACATAACTGGTTCGTTGATGTTGAAGACACCCATTGCTACGGACAATTTCGCAACAGCTCTTTGTTCTTCTCTCTTACTCATGATGAACAAGGCGATAATTAAAGCGATGGTACAACCAGCGCCGCCCATCCATGCGTAAGCATCGAAGGAACCGCGAGTCCACAAATAAGGAAGGTTAGCAGTAGATTTTGATAATTCATATGCTGTTGTATTTGCTTGCAGTGCTGGCAGGTAGATACCATCCAATACCGGAGCAAGAACGTTTGTACCATGAAGGCCGAAGAACCAGAACAATGATACGAAGATCGTAGCGATCAATACCAATGGATATCCTTGAGAAAGGGCAAGGAACGGTGTTTGCACATATTTGGAAATCAAATCATTGATTGGCATTCCCAAATAAGTAGTACATAGGTATGTCAAGATTGCAAAGATATAGATTGTTACAGTACCTGGAACAATTGCAGCAAATGCTTTCCCTACAGCAGGCGGAACATTGTCCGGCAATTTTATAATGATATTTGCTTGAATCAATTTAGCGAAAATAATCGTAGCAACCAAACCAACAAACAGGGCAGTGAATAATCCGCCGGCGTTTGTATAGCCCCATTGGAAGTAACCCCAACCGCCGATTGCTTCAGTTGCAGACGGAATTGTAACCATCAATGATGCGAAAGCAACCAAACCACCAGCAAGCGGGTTGACATCATAACCTCTAGCAAGGTTATAACCAAGAGCAAATACGAATACCAAGGAAAGGATGGCAATGGAACCCCACCAAACATTTCCATTTACGCCGATGATAGGTCCCATTGCTGTAACGAAACCAGTCATTCCCCACGTTGTAGGCAAATCACGGAAAAATACATTTAATAATACCGCAATGGAACCAGCCATTGTAATTGGCATGATTGAGATAAATGCATCCCGAATCGCTACCAAGTGTCTTTGGGAACCGATCTTTGCCGCAATTGGCACGAACGTACGTTCCATCCAGTTAGAAAAAGAATTCATAGATATCCTCCATTTCTTAAATTGCAAACATCAACGCATAATCGTTAATGTATCTGCCAAAATTCTGACACCATCCAGGCGACCGAAAGAGGCCATATGAATGACGGATACAGGAATCTGGTTGTTGACAAGCTGCTTTATCTTTGCTTCCAGATAACGAACTTGCGGACTCAGCAAGATCACATCTGCATGTTGAATATGATCTTTCGCATCCATTTGACCAACCGCTGACACTGTAACGTCAATATCAAGCTTTTTCGCTGCGTTGACCATATTTTTTGCAAGTGCACTGGTGCTCATACCACCACTGCAAATCAAAAGTATGTTCATAGCTTCTCCTTTTGGTGTATACCAAGTGGTATATACCACTTACATTGCTATCATAATCCAATAAAAATCAAAATGCAAGCGTTTTCTTTCAAATTTCTAAAAAATATATCGTAGTTTTCAAAATGAGCAGCCAATATCCGCAACCGGTGATAACCGGGAAACCTCAAAAAAAGCAGGACGCTCGTCCCGCTTCTCTTATAAAATAGCTTTTACTGCCGCAACAACATTGGATACGGTAAAGCCGAAATGTTCGAATAATACCGCAGCCGGTGCACTGGCACCAAATGAATCCATTGTAACCGTAGTACCATCAAGACCCACATAACGATCCCAGCCAAATGAACTCAATGCCTCTACTGCCACACGTTTTCTGATATTGCTTGGCAAAATTTGCTCTTTGTATTCCTTGCTTTGTGCTTCAAACACATCCATGGAAGGCATGCTGACAACACGAACATGAACTTGCTCTGCTGCCAATGCTTCCTGCGCACGCAGTGCCAATTCTACTTCAGAACCGGTTGCAATCACAATAGCATCCAGTTTGCCGTCTTTCGCTTCGGAAATGACATATGCACCTTTTAATGCATCTTTCGAAGATCCAGCCAATTGCGGCAAGTTTTGGCGTGTCAGAACAAGCGCCGTCGGTGTCCGCTGCGAAGTCAAGGCATAGTAATACGCAGCAGCCGTTTCTGTCGCATCAGCCGGACGATAGACGGTGAAGTTAGGCTGTGAGCGAAGCATTGCCAATTGCTCAATTGGTTCATGCGTCGGACCATCTTCCCCAACACCGATACTGTCATGAGTAAAAATATACAAGACAGGCAATTCCATGATAGACGCCAGTCTCAACATCGGTTTTGTGTAATCACTGAAAACGAAGAAGGTAGATACATATGGACGCAAGCCGCCATGCAATGCCAAACCATTGCCGATCCCTGCCATTGCCAGTTCCCGAACACCGAAATGGATATTGCGTCCTGCATATGTGCTGGCACTGAAATCACCGGCATCTTTCAAATTCGTCTTGTTGGAAGGAGCCAAGTCGGCAGAACCGCCAAATAGATTTTGGAAAATATCTTTGATATGGTTCAGAATAGCGCCGGAAATATTTCTGGTTGCATCTGCCTTTTCGGTAATATTCCAGAAGGTATCCCCAAGTGCATCCAAGCCATGCTTCGGATCATGGAATTGCTTCCATAAAGCAGCCAGTTCCGGATAAGCCGCACAGTATTTCTCAAACAATGCTGTCCAAGATGCTTCTTCATCCGCATTCTTCGCTGCCAATTGCTTGAAGTTATCATATACATCAGCAGGAACATGGAATTCATCCTGGGAATCGTAGCCTAGTTTTTCTTTCAGCAGCGTGATATTTTCAGCTCCCAAAGGTTCGCCATGAGCACTTGCTTTTCCTTCTCTTGCAGATCCAAATCCGATTTTTGTCTTGATCTCGATCATCGTTGGTGCATCTTGGAATGCTTTTGCTTCTTCGATTGCTTTGCCGATCGCATCCAAGTCTGTGCCATCCGCTACATGCAGTACATGGAAACCATAGGATTCAAAACGTTTCGCAACATTCTCCGTAAACGCAATCTCTGTATCGCCTTCAATGGAAATATTATTGGAATCATACAAAACAATTAGTTTATTCAATTTCAGTGTACCGGCAAGAGACATTGCTTCCGATGAAATTCCTTCCATCATGCAGCCATCTCCGGCAAGTACGAATGTATGGTGATCTACTACCGGATAGCTTTCTTTATTGAATACGGATGCCAAATGGGCTTCTGCCATTGCCATTCCCACACCCATTGCCATTCCTGCGCCCAGAGGCCCTGTTGTCGCTTCAACGCCGACTGTATGGCGGTATTCCGGATGTCCCGGTGTCAAGGAGCCAAGCTGGCGGAATTGCTGCAGTTCGCTAAGCGGCAAATTGCCATATCCAAATAAGTGCAGCAAAGCATACAGCATTGCCGATCCATGCCCGGCAGATAAGATAAAACGATCACGGTTTGCCCAATCCGGATTTTGCGGATTATGTCTCATATGATGTGCCCATAATTCATATGCCATCGGTGCAGCGCCAAGCGGCAGCCCCGGATGTCCTGAATTCGCTTTTTGCACGGCATCTGCTGACAAAACGCGGATTGAATTTACTGATCTTGTGTCAATGTTCTTCATACATTCTCCTTTTCGTAGTGCAGTCGTTTAATCGACAATTTTCACCTAATTCACATAGAGATTATACCACAAAAAGACATCTGAATGAAGATAATATGGGTCTGCTTATAAAAATATTCCTTGATTATATACGAATAGCAAAATCTTGTTTGCCATTTTTTTCCAGACTATAATCACTTCTTGCAAAGTAAGCGATTCCATTGCTTTTTACTATGTTTTTTGCATAAAAAAAACCGCAGCTTCGCAACTAGCTTACGGTTTCTTGTTTCTTAAAAGAACCAATCTTCATATTGCTTTACGATTCCCCAAGTCATCGCATCCGCAATTTTCAATGCATGGGCAACCATATGATCGAATGCTTCAATCTCATTGACATAATGACCTGCCAAAAATGCTTCAACTTGTTCTTCTCCCATCTTCAAGTACTGGTGCAGCAGCTTTTTCCATTCTTCCATCGACCAATGGGGATTGATACTAGCTAAAAATGCAGCAATTTGATCGGCATTGGCATACCATTCGCGAATCACAGCTTTTAAAGCATCTTCATCACCGGCCATTTTGTTATTTACATATTGCATACCCAGCAATGTATGTTCTCTAAAAAGCTGACCTAGTTTCGTTACATTTCCCGGTGTATAATATTTCTTAAAAATTTGTTCCAGTTCTACCGGAATTCGCAGCAGCCGATTACTGGCAACACCAACATCCGGCAATTGATACACCATGCTCATAATAACCATTCTAACCCAGTTTACATGTGTTTCCCACAGATGACGCAATGCATTATTCAAATCCAGTTCCGATTTTGCTTGCAGCACCTTTTCATCCGGCACTAACGTCGCCATGTTATGACCTAACCCCGGCCATATATAGATCGTCTGGCCGACACTTAAATGATGCAAATCTAAATTGGGATTCAAAATGGCAATCGCATATACCGTTGTATTATGATCTTGCGCTATTTTCCATAGGGTATCCTTGGGTTGTATGACATATGGCTGAATTGTTCCTGCATTCAGATTCATGAACTTCCTCCTGTATTGTCTTTATCCAATACTATATTATGCAAATGGATAGGCATCTGTTACTAAAATAAGCGATACCTTTTATCAAACAAAAAAGAATAGCCGTAACTATTCTTAAGACTGTTTGGTTCAAAATCCAATTACTTTGCGGATTTGGCAGTAAGCTTATGTTTCTTAATATATTTGGTAAAGTTTGAGTAACTGCCAAGATCAGCATGTTCTTCTGACAGCAGCTGATAAGCATCTTTGGCTGTCACATTCCCTTGCAAGAATACGGTTGCAATATTATCGTGGATCAAGTCCAGTTTACTTTTGCGAATTCTTGTTCGTTTGCTCTCCAAAGGCATATCCCAATAACGCTTCACAGTACGGCGATCCATATTGCAGGCGCGTGCAATTTCTGAAAAATTCGGCTTCATGTGTAAATTTCTTAGTATGTTCAACTGCTCTATCATTTTTTGCTTCATGTTCATGATCACTTTCCTCCTCATAATAATGCTTATTTTTGTTCACTGTTAGAGTATACTCAGTTTACCTCACAACATTCTCACAAGAATCCCTTTTTTAAATCTTTTTTAATTTATTCCTCCATTTCTCGTATGTTTGAATTCATTTCAATCCGCTCTATTCCGTGATATAATCATGGTATCTTAGGCAAAGAAAGGAATAACTATGAAACGATCGCTTATCCTTATGATTATTTTATTCTTGCTTACGATGGCATGGTATCTGATGCTAAGCGAACCTCATGTAAGAAGTGATAAAACAAACGCCGTTCAGGGTAGTTTGAATCTTAAAAATTGGAATTTCAAGCAAGATGAAATCGTACGTTTAGCAGGACAATGGGAATATTATCCCAATCAGCTGCTCACTGCAGAGCAAATGGATACTGCAATTAGAAAACGACCTGTTTACTATCGGGAACTCACTTCCAGCAAGCTGGAACAGCTCTCTAATGTACGCACCTCCTCTTTAGGCGTTGCCACATATCGGTTAATCATTGAATTGCCCGCTGAAGAGCAATATTACGGTTTCCACTTAAATGACATTAAATCTGCTTTTTCTTTATACATAAATGGTAAGCCGATTATGCACTCGGGAACTGTCAGTTTATATCAAGATACGTATCAGCCAAAAGTTGAGTCTAAGTACGTATATGCTTATTTATCAGGAACTACAGAGTTAATACTTCATGTCGCTAACTTCGATAATCCAACAACTGGTTTAATGTATCATATTGAATTAGGAACTCAAGAACGGATTCAAATTAAAGAGTTTACAGGCAATACCGTCGTGATGCTCTGTGCAATATTATCTTTTCTTTGTGCAGTCTATTATTTCTCACTTTATTTTTTCTATCAAAAATACCGTCATAATTTGTATCTGGGATTCTTATTTCTTGCAATCGTTGCTGCTACTTTAAATTCTGGACTGCGCCCTATTTATTTATTTTTTCCCGATATTTCTTATTACTTGGTGGAAAAGCTGTTATATTTGGCTGTTTCTTTGATTTTTTTGGCTATTATTTACTTTATTGACAGCATTAATCCCAAGTTTATGCCTGGCATTATCACCGCAATATTCAAGATAACTGCTTATTTTTCTATTGCACTGATCTATATCATGCCGCTTCCCATTTATTTTACCATGCTTCCGTATGTGATCCAATTCATTGGCGCATGTTTTCTTATCATTCTATTTCTCTTAATCCGCTTCTTATGGGATCTGCCCCGCAATACCTTGTTGTTTCAGGAGAATATTTTATATTTGCTAGGCATGCTTGCTCTTGGTACCTTCATTTTAAATCAAGCTCTCTATACATGCAATTGGGTTTCTTCCATTTTGGTTGGTCAGTTCGCCATTTTCATTCTCATTATTTGTGTGATTCTTTCTATGCCCATCAATACTATTGTAAGCTATCAAGAACAGCGAAAAATGGAACAGATCAAAAACGATTTTTTGTACAATGCAATGTATCTGCTCAATGCACCAATCAAAACGATTCAGGCATTAACCAATTTTGGCGTGCCTGTTCAGATGGATCACGAATTTGAGCAGCGCTGGCTGCATGTACAAGAGTCATCTCATCAACTATCACGTCGTATTCAAGATATTACCGATTTGACGATGATTCAGAATGGGGAATTGCGGCTTTCTTTGAATCCTGTTAGTTTGCATGCGGCAATCCAATTTGCAATCGATCAAATTTCATATAAGTATCAGATCGATCACATTCAGTTCCAGCTGCAAATCGCGGAGGATATCATCGTATTGGCAGACGAAACACGATTGCCGAATATCTTTGTCGGACTCATTGCAGCTGCTTTGGATACCATGGAAACAGGCTATATTCGTTTCGACGGTACACAATACAAAGAACGTTTTATTGTTCAGATGACTTATACCGGGAAAGCAATTCCGTTTGAGGAACAGGCACATCTCTTTGAACTCCATACCCGAGTTGATCAGGATGATGCAGGGATCACCATGTTTCTGGCGCAACGTTTGATGCAGTTGATGGGCGGTAAAATCCAGCTGACTTACTCCAATCGGAATGGAGAAACTTGCTTGTCGTTAATGATGCAGCTTTCCCATGAAACAGATGGCTTTACCACATTCCTTTCTACACCGATGACCAAGCTTAAGAAACATGAATTCCCCGTTGATACTCCAAAGCAGTCCATGATCTGCCTCATTGTAGACGATGACATTCATCATATTGAGACTGCCAAAAGTATTTTAGAAGCAAGCGGTTATCATATATTCTGGGTGATGAATGAAGAAGAAGCACGAGAATCAATTCTGCAAAATTCTATCGATGTCATGATTCTTGATTCATTCTTAAATGGACGTTCGACATTGCCGTTTGTACAGAGTATCCGCGAGCAGTATACCCCGATTGAGCTGCCGATCTTGTTATCTCATATCGGAATGAAGTTTGATATGGACGGAGCAATGATTCAAGGGGCAAACGATATGATCGAAAAACCATTTGAAGCTAGTTCTTTGCTGCCTCGTATCCGCACACTCATTGCTATGCGTCGCTTCATGATTGAGGCGGTCAAAGGGGAAATGGCCTTTCTGCAAACACAAATCAAGCCGCATTTCTTATACAATGCGATCAATACTATTGTTTCTTTTTGCTATACCGATGGTGAGCGAGCAGCTGATCTACTGATCAATTTAAGCAATTATCTGCGAATGACATTTGCATTTGAAAATAAAATGACAGCTATCCCAATTCAACAGGAAATTGATCTGGTCAATGCTTACTTTGCAATCCAACGAGCACGATTCGGTGAACAAATTAAACTTCGCTATGATGTGGAGCCACTGCTCCTGGCAAATAGAATTCCATCTTTTATCATCCAGCCATTGGTAGAGAATGCTATCCGCCATGGAATATCTGTGAAAGAACATGGCGGAACAGTTGTGGTTCGCATTCACGAAGAACATAGTATGATTTGCATTGCCGTGGAGGATGATGGGGTTGGCATGACAACAGAGCAAATTCAACGACTGCGCAACTTGGAATCAAAAGGAGTCGGAATCAAAAACATCTTAAAGCGAAGCAAGCACTGGCGCAGTTCCAATTTATCTATTGAAAGCGTTGAGGGAAAAGGAACTACAGTAACCCTATGGTTACGCAAATAAGGAGGTAATGATGCATGCGTGTCGGAATAATTGATGATGAAACACCTAGCCGGGAGCTTACAAAACTGATGTTAAGCCGTTGTGACAGCTTGGAATTTGTAAAGGAGTGGTCCAACCCTATTCAAGCATTAGCGGATATGGAGATCGTTTTGCCGGATTTGTTATTTGTGGATATTGAGATGCCGCATCTGAATGGTATTGAGTTTGCAAAACTGGTGAAAAACATTGATGAACGAATTCAGATTGTCTTTCTAACAGCATACGACAGTTATGCATTGCATGCATTTGAAGTTCCGGCAATCAACTATATCTTAAAACCCTTAACAAAAGACGCGATCTTAAATACCATCGACCGTATTTACGCCCAGCAGCAAAATACCAAGCCATTGAGTGAAATTCATCAAACCAAGTTTTTGTTATTTGGACAAGTTCAGCTCTATGAAAAGGGAACAACCATTCCATACAAATGGCCGACTTCCAAGACCAAGGAATTGTTTGCATTTCTCTTGATTCAGCAAATGCCGATCAATAAATGGGCACTTTGCGAGATATTATGGCCTGATGCCGACATCAGCAAAGTGGAACATACTTTGCATAGTACAATTAATCGTTTGAAACAAGTGCTGAGGCAGGTTGCCCCGGAAATGAGTCTGCTTTGTATTGATGGCAATTATTCTCTATCTGATTCATCCTTATTTTGTGATGCACTGGCGGTTATAGAGTTTCTTATACCTGAACGGAGCATTTCAGCAACGTCGCTTCGTTCTTACCGCAGAGTACTGAAATTATATCAAGGGTCATTATTTGCGACTGAGGATTATACTTGGGGGTTTGAGTTAAAAGAAAAATATGAATATTTATATTTGAATGCTTTACTAAAAGTTGCCCGCTTTGAATTTGAGAGCAAGAACTGGATCTTTGCAATTACTGATTTGAAACAACTGCTGCTTATTGATCCGTACCATGAAGAAGCGATGGAAATGCTGTTAAAGTCTTATCAATGCAACGGGAATATGGCCGACCTGATTGTTACGTACAAGATGTATGCAAAGTTATTGAAAACCGATCTTGGCATTCTACCGCATGATACAATTACTGCAATCTATCAACGGACAATAAAAGCATAATGAACTTACAATATCATCAACTTATTGTTTTTTGAAATTATAAGAAACCGACTTAAAAGTTAGGAGTTTTTGAAAAAAAACGTTGCTTTTCTGTATTTCATGTGCAATAATAGTTAGGCACACGAAATATGCGCGTGTGGCGAAATTGGCAGACGCACTAGACTTAGGATCTAGCGGGCAACCATGGGGGTTCGAGTCCCTTCACGCGCACCATTACAATTGTGCCATCAAAAAACCTTGGATTTACCAAGGTTTTTTTAACGTCATATTTTTACAAATTAGGAATCACAGCAAAATCACAGCATTTATTAAATTAATCTTCAATAGACGTATAAGACTTTAAAATGTAAATTTATTCCATCATTTCATATTATAGCTTTGCTTTATTTTATTTGTATTCTAGTCTGATATCATGCGTGAGTTTTGCCAAAACTCTTTTGTCCCAATTCTCCTCATCTAAGTAACTCATGTATGCCAAACTCTCTACTTCTTGAACATTCTTGAAAAGTTCAGGATATTTTTGCAACAAGTCTTGACAATAGTTTGAATTATAAATATAAGTTACTTTGATAATATCTCTTACGTAATCACTGTGTTTGCTATAAAGTAGCAATAAATTCAAAATCTCAGTAGTTTTATGCTGCTTTACTTTTAAATAACTATCTTCTTTAGCAACTAGCTGTAGATTATATTCGGTTGAATTCCCAAGCCAGCCGTTTACATCATTTGAACCATGCGTTTGAAAAATAATGTTTGTACCATACGAGTCTCTAAAAGGATAGATAAAATTCTCTTTATTTTGTTCACGATCAAATGTATCAAAATCATGCTTTGCGCCGTTGCATATTGCACAACTAGGAATTAAATTATACATCGAGAGGGAAAGATATGGATATAAAGATTTAGGAAAGTAATGATCATACTGTGGCCTTACTCCATTCTTTCTTAATGTAAAAATATAACTACGATTGCAATATGGGCAAACTGTCACGCCAATTCTTTCAGACCATTCTTTCCCTAAATTTCTATTTGTAAAATTTACATATAATTGTTTAAATTCTTGAATGACAGTAGCTGATGTTATTTTACCTATATTCTGAATCACTAACATCAATTCCTCAATATTACCAATTAGGAGTTGTTTAATTTTTCTATCATCTAGCTGATCATCCGTGCTGAGAAAATTAATAATTTGATGATATTCAGGTTTATGTAAAGCCGATTCAAGAAATTTTTTCATACGTTTAAATGTATCTTTTAAGTATTTTTTAGAATTATCTTCACTTATCGTTGGTATTTTTATCATCGAACTATATTCCTTTCCAAAATAGCAAGCTGGCGATCAATATCGCTTTTTTGCTTTTTCAAAAATTCAATCATTTTTTGCCGCTCATCCTCAGGCATTGGGAACATACTTACTTGTGGAGCACCAAGTAATTGTTGAATTTTCTTTTTAAGAATAGGTTCTCCGATTATAGATATTTTTTTATCAACTTCAGCATCAATAATATTTCCTGAAATATCAGAAATAAGTTTATCAATAAATTCTTGTGCATAAGCGCCCATAGCAAGTCCATTCTTGATAAAGAATGCATCCTTATAAAGTGTGTGTATATTCGCACCAAATGTTTGCAAGTCTCGATCAACTTGAAATGTAATTCCTTCTGTTTTCCGTAAAAAAATGCAATTCTCACGAGGTATATCAGATAAAACAATGGGAGAATGACTAGTGATTACTAATTGAAAACAATTAGTTGGAAAATGTTTTTTGATTTCATTAATCAAGTCACTAATAATTCGTCGTTGCCATTCTGGATGTAAATAGAGATCTATTTCATCTATTAATAAAAGCACATTCTCTTGTAATTTGAAACCATCATTAGGGATTAGGCTTGACATATCTGAAGCAAAGTATAAACGTGATACTAAATCTAATAACGCACGTTCCCCAGAAGACATCTCAAAATTCAATATACGTAAATACTTTAATACAAATGAACGTTCTTTTTTTATCCACTTGCTAACTAAACTCGAGAGATCCTTCGTTTTTATTTGAATAAATTGTTCAAATCCTAAATCAGTTTTAGGTAATAAATTATCGATGGTATCACTTTGTGACACAAGCAATTTCATATCATCAATTTCCTCTATTGCTAGTGAATAGTAAGATTTAGCTTCTATAAGATTTTCAATATATGTTTTGCATTGTTGATAAACACTGTCTATACTTAGGTTTTCCCCTTCCAAACCGAAATCATATAAATAAACAAGTTCACACAATAAATTAGTAATTAATACATTAACGAGACAGTTTACATCGGAAATCTTACTAATTTCTTGTTTTGCTCTTGAATGAAATTTTGTAATGTATTCACGGGATGCAAATTCAGTATTGATATTTATGACTTGTTCTTTCTCTTGAATCATTTTAAGCAATGATTCTATTGTTGTAGAAACAACATTTATAGTTTTACCACAAAACATCAGTTCTGTATCTAAAATGTAGCCCTGATACTTCAAATCTAAAACAGCTTGAAAATTTCGAACTGACATTTTATGTGAGATAATAGATTGCAAAGCTTGATGTTTATAGTCTACCGCATCTAGACAAAACAGTTTCTCATAAAAAGTAGTTGAAATAGTTCTTAATGCGTGATTGGTCAATGTTATATAATTAACAACATTGGATCGCAAATTATTATTCTCGGTATATTCACTATTTGATAATAAAACATGAGAAATCTGGCTTATATTTTCAGATGCTTGAAAGCCGTCAACTATTATAGTAGTTAGCGCACTATCGATAGAAATACTATCACTACTATTATTTATAACTTCTATGTTTTCACTTTCTCCTGTCTTACAATATACAGCAATAAATTTTTCAAGTTTATTTTGCTCTACTTGCCAAGACTCATATTCGGGTGAATCCTTATCAGTTCTATAGTAAGTAAGTGAAGTAAGATATTGGAGAAGAGCTGTTTTACCCGTTCCGTTTTCTCCAACTACTGCTGTTAAATTCATTAAATTATTTTGATCAAAAATATTGATATCATCTGTTTTTTTTATACTAACTAACTTTTGAATTTCATCAAATTTCACATTAAATCGTGGAGAAAAATTAAATCCCATTTGCTTAAGACAATTATTTTTATCTTGATTAATCCATAAATAGACTAGTTCAGTTCTCATAAACTACCTCTTTCTAGTAAAAATATTCTCGATGATTAAAACTATTATTCAATTACTTGCGAATACAAATAATGATTACATAATATTTTGTTATTTTTGAATTCTAATAAATAATTCCAGACGTATCTTCAAAAATATTTCTAGGATAAATTTCTAAAAAGTCCATAAGCATCTGTTTCTGCTTTGCACAAAAATCATCCCAACTCATAATTCCGATTGAAACATCATCTATCTCAGCTTTTAAACTCCTTATAATTATATTATCTAGTTTAAGTTCCTCACATTTTTCTTGAACTGCTTGGCGATTCCACTTTTCTCCGACACTTAATAGCGCAATGATCTCTTTAATTAATTTAACATTATAATCTTCTGTTGCTTTTTCAAATTTTTTAATAACTTTTTTACTGGGACCTAAGTGATTCAGAAAATCCAAATCATATTTCTCTTTCAGCAGTTTTAGTTGCTCAACAGAATCTACTTTATCTTGTTTCTCATATGCCAGTGGATAGCCGCTAAGTGTTAATACTAAATTCGTAGCATAATCGCTTATTGAGTAAAGAGTAGATTCAAACTCATCATCAAATGATGCAAAACCTCCATTTTTTTTCGCTTCCTCTATTACTTCCATAGCTTTGGCAATATCCTCTAGCATTCTTATACTTTTTTCAACACACCACGATACTCTATTTATGGTACCGACCATTACTTTCACTTCTTCTTTCTCCATTATCAAATTCTCCCTTCGTTCGTATATCTTGCTTTATCTAGATTATAACACATTAAACCATTCAAATTTAATACTATAATTTAAGCAACTTCAAAGTTATGTCTCCAATTTGATAGTTCTTAATTTGTTGATACATTATAGATTTTTTTGAATCTAATTTAATCATTCTCACCCCAAAATAATATTGGGTACTTTTTGAATTTCATTAATGAACTTTTCATATTAATCAACGACAATTTAATATCTACTTTGCGATCTATAATAATATTTATCATTAATTTTAATAAATATATAGCAAATTATAGGAATTTAATGTACAATTTATGTAAGCGTTTCCGAGAAAGGCAGGGAAATTTATGAATTTTACTAATTACTCGCAGATATGGGATCTTCATATTCACACTAATAAATGTCCCAAAGGTAGTAGTGAATTCAAAACAAAGTTTGGCGATGATACCGAAGAATTTATTAATACTTTAATCTCTCATCTAGTTGTTGATGGTAATAAACGGGTTGAGATGATTTCTTTTACTGATCATAACTATATATCAATCGATGTTTATAAATCCTTTTATAACAAAAAAACAAATATTAGCTTGATACCGGGAATAGAAATCGATTGCTTAACAGATGCAAGTAATAGAAATTCTAAACACATAATTGTATACTTCGAGTGTTGTGAAGAAAAGTTGGATGATCTTGCGACTAAAGTTAATTTGCTTCTCAAGGATACTCGTGATTCTGGTGTTTGTATGATTTTAACAGATCTTTTTGATAAACTAATTAAAACGGACTACAATTTCATTGTCAGTCCACACGCTTTTAAACAAGAGAAAAGGGCTATTGATTTTGATTGGACTAATAAAGAATTCACAGAAAAGGTAGCGCCTATGTATATGGATCAATTTTTTGTCTTTTGGGAAGCTTCAGGTTATACAACCATCCAAAAGGCAAAAGAATTTTTAGAATCTTTTGATCTTGAAAATAAAATATCTATAATATCATTCTCTGATTCTAACAACTTTGAAAAGCTAAATGATTATCTCTCAAATCCACCTCAATTTTTTCATAGTCTGCCTACTTTCCGAGGTCTTGCAATGGCTGGAACTGATGTTACAAGAATCCGAGGTAGCGCAATGGCGTTTGATACATCAAAAAAACCTGGAATGATTAAGGAAGTGATTTTTGATGATATCCCAATACAGTTCTCTACACAATTAAATGCGATAATAGGTGGACGAGGTAGCGGAAAATCTATTCTAATTGATTCAATTGCAAAGAAATTGGGAAAGGGAGATATTCTCCCTCAAAAAAGAAAAGAATTTTTAAACAAGTTTCCAATATCAATAAAAAATTTCAATGATGTCGAAATTTTTGATAATTTTGAAATTGACTATTTTAATCAAGCATATGTAACTGATTTATTCTCGAATGATAATTTTGGAGAAAATTTGAAAAAAAAGTTTGCAGATTCATTTTCAACATTAACCAATGTAAACAAGGAAACAATTAAGGCAGGAAATGATGCCATGTTTAGAGGATTATTAGATCGTCATATTAATCAAACTGTTGAAAATTTAGATGCTTTCGCAAACTCTTATCCTAAAATTTCAAATGATGGATTAAGCGCTAAAATCTTCTCAAAGAATAAAATAAAGATCGATAAAACTAATCAATTAATTGATTATAATAAGGAGTTAATGAGAATCGACAGTTATTTTAATGGTTTACCTAAACAAGTAATAGATAATCCAAATTTAACTCATTTGAAAAGCCTGTTAACAATAGCAATAGCGAGAGAAGTCTATCAATATAACAAGAAATTTTTAGAAAATGAGTTTTCAATTAATTGCTTTATAGATAATTACCTTTCTGCAAAAACAAGCAAAACATCAATATCCTTGAAAAAGAAAAAGGTAGAAGAAGATATTAAAAAGAAAATCAATCATCTAACATATGAAGCTAAATATAGAAATGTAATAATAAATGCTTATTTCATAATAGCCGAAAGTTTTAAAACATATTATTCTGAATATGCCGTTGAAGATGGATCAGAAAAAAATAGATTTATTTTTTCAAACGAATTAACTATTGAATCTCCTTTAGATCATTTAATAAATACATTTAATAAATACATTGATAATCGAATATGCACTGCTTGTGCTGACAATTTAGTAGAGATGTGCAAAAAATATATTTGTGGAGATTTTACTACTATACTTAAAGAAAAGGCATCTCTAGATGGTTTAAGAGAAGAACTAGAGAAATTTGATTTAAATTATAGTTTTAAGAATAATATTTACTTTGTCGATAATGATAAGATATTTGATATTATGCATCAATCTCCAGGCACAAAAACAAATATATTGATGGAATACATTGTTTATAAGAAAACTAATAAACCGCTTTTGATTGATCAGCCTGAAGATAATATTGATAACAAAACTATTTATGATAAATTAAGAAAATGGTTCACGAAATTAAAAACTGAACGACAAGTAATTGTTGTCACGCATGATGCTAACATCGTTATAAATGCAGATGCCGAAAATGTAGTCATTGCTGAACAGATCAGTGATGACAAATTTAGCTACAAATATGGTGCTTTAGAATTTAGTAATATAATTAGCGATGCTTCTTCGATATTAGATGGAGGCAAGGACGCTGTGAAAAGGAGATTAATTAAGTATGAATCCTAGTACAATTGTAAATGTAGAAGTTGACGGAGTATTTATTTGTCAGTTTGATTGTGAGAATCCGGATTTAACTAGTTTTGTGAATGCAGTAATAACTAACGAAAAAATAATTGCTGAAAAAGTTAAATGTACCTCAGAAATGGAAGATTTTGATATCGTGTCATTCGAAGAATTAGTTAGGCAAACAATTAAAGATATTAGAGAAAGCTTAAAAAATGAACTTGATCGATACGATCAGATTAGAAGTACAATTATTTTAGATCAAAAGGTTGATGAGTACTTTACTGAATTAACCCAAAGGAAATTAGTTGCGTGTAAATGACAACAACTAAGTCTTGACAATAATTTCTATAATTAATAAACATTGTACAGTTGTGTTTTCGATAGAAATGAGGTAAATATGTCTGGATTAAATTATGCAGAAGAACGTGCTTACTGGTATTTAAGATTAAATGGTTTTTTTCTCTTAACTGACTACGTTGTACATTGGAATCTTAATCGATCAAATAATATCGCTAATATTAGATACACAACTGACATTGATTTAATGGGAATTCGTTTCCCCTATGTTACAGAAGATATTGGAGGTAGAGAAGATGATTTTGATGCATTTATCTTGAATCATTTACAAGAAATTGATAATTTCTCCCCTTTTAAGCCTAATATAAATAAACCTATATTTGTAATAGCGGAAGTTAAAAGCGGTGATTTAGATGAAAATGAATTAGCAAGAACTATTAATGATAAATTTTCTGAAGATATTATTCGAATTGCAATGCATAGAAGTGGTATTTTCCAAAATGTTGATCGTAATGATTTAAAAGCCATTACGAAATACAATCACTATTATGCAAGTGAAGCAAACATAGTAAAAATCGCCTTTTCTAATCTTCCCAATAAAATATATGATTCATTTATCAACATTGAT
>JAEWFD010000026.1 GCA_023388995.1 Bacillota bacterium | reverse complement strand
ACACCTGTTCCCATCCCGAACACAGAAGTTAAGCATCTTTACGGCGAAGATAGCTATGCATGCCATAGTCAAAATAGCTAGTTGCCAGGCAATCCGAAAAAGTCAATCGATTCGATTGGCTTTTTTTATGTTTACATATACGGATATCATTTACTTCTTTGATTGCAAAGAAAAGTGCGATTTTTGTTACAGTAAAATTTCATTTGATTTGAAATAAAACGGTCATTATTTCAAACTGTTTCTTGACATTTACATTTACTTTCGGTATAGTATTTCTAATCTAGCATAGAGGAAGGAAAGAAGGTTTTGTATGAAGAAATGGATAGCAGCCATCCTTGTGATGGCTTTGGTCAGCGGGTGCAGTAAACCTGCGTCCCCGTCTAGCGGGGTAAAAATAGGCTTCAACTTTGAATTAACAGGAGTTGTAGCTGATTATGGTAACGATGAAGAAAAGGGAGCTTCACTGGCAGTCAAACTAGCAAATGAAAGAGGCGGTCTTTTAGGAAAAACAATTGAGGTTGTAAAGCTGGATAACAAATCAGAAACGGCTGAAGCTGTATCGGTTATGACGAAACTGGGAACAATGGAAAAGGTTGCCGGTGTCGTAGGTCCTGCAACTTCCGGAATTACCGCAGCTTCATATTCTGTCGCGAATCAGCATAAAGTTCCGCTGATCTCTCCGTCCGCAACCGCAGATGGAATTACGTTGGAAAAAGCAGATGATCCGAGTAGCGTTTATGAGTATGCATTCCGGGTTTGCTTCTTGGATTCTTTCCAGGGAACGGCGATGGCAATCTTTGCGAAAGAACATCTGAATGCTGCGAAAGCTGTAATCATCGGAGATTCCTCCAGTGATTATGCAAAAGGTCTTGCGAAGAATTTTAACGAACATTTTACAAAAAACGGGGGGAGCATTATAGCTTCCGAGGCCTATGTAGAAGGCGATAAAGATTTTAGCTCTGTATTAACCAAAATCAAAGATATGGACTTCGATGTCATTTATATCCCAGGATATTATTCTGAAGTTGGATTGATTATCAAACAAGCTCGCGAGCTTGGGATTGATAAAGCGATCATCGGTGGCGACGGCTTTGACTCTCCTTCCCTCTTGGACATTGCCGGTGCCGCCGCACTGAATCGCGTGTACTTCACAACTGCTTACACAACAGTAACGGAAGATCCGCTGGTGAAGGACTTTGTATCAGCATTTAAGAGGGAATACGGCAAGGAGCCGGGGATGTTCAATGCCTTGGGATATGATGCAGCTGCGCTTCTGCTTGATGCAATCAAACGTGCGGATAGCACGGACCCGGTGAAAGTCAAAGATGCACTTCTGGCAACGAAAGACTTCAAGGGTGTTACCGGAAGCATTACGTTTGATGAATTGCACAATGCCATCAAATCCGTATTGGTCGTAGAAGTAAAAGATGGTGTTCAAACCAATAGTGTAGAGATTACCGTAAGTAAATAAGGATAAGTGTGATAGGCGAAAGCATGCTTTCGCCTATTTTATACTAGAAAGAGGGAGAATGTATGAATCAATTGGTCCAACAGATCATCAATGGTTTGTCGCTGGGGAGTATCTATGCTCTGATTGCGCTTGGATATACCATGGTCTATGGGATTATCCGGTTAATTAATTTTGCACATGGTGACATGTATATGCTGGGGGCATACATTGGCTATGCCTGTATTACCTATGCAAAGCTGAATTTTTTTGTGTCCTTGCTGATATCCATGCTGGCTTGTGCGTTGCTGGGAATTTTAATTGAGAAAATTGCGTACCGGCCGCTGCGCAATGCAACCAGAATTGCGGCACTGATTACAGCGATTGGCGTATCGTTTTTCTTGGAATATACGACAATGGAAGTAATGGGAACCAGTATTCGAACGTATTCGGGAGTGATCCAGGATCAGGTTTTCTTTTTTCTAGGTGCCCGGATTACGCTGCAGCAGATTTATATTTTCCTGACAACTATCAGCTTGATGGTGCTTCTGCAATTCATTGTCAAGAAAACCAATATGGGAAGAGCGATGCGTGCGGTCTCGGTTGACAGTGACGCAGCAAAGTTGATGGGAATTCAAGTTGATGCTACGATTTCCTTTACCTTTGCAATCGGCTCTGCATTGGCAGGTGCTGCCGGCATTCTCGTTGGTGTCTACTACAATACTATTTCACCGCTCATGGGCGTTGCACCGGGGTTGAAAGCATTCATTGCGGCTGTGTTCGGCGGCATCGGATTGATTCCGGGAGCAATGATCGGCGGCTTTTCCATTGGCATGATTGAAACGATGGTCAGCGGATATGGAAGTTCACTCTATAAAGATGCAGTTGTTTATGGTATCTTGATTGTCATTTTGCTGTTGAAGCCGGCAGGCTTGCTGGGCAAGCATACGAAAGAGAAGGTGTAGGATATGAAACGAACCTTTCCTTTGCTGAATCGGTTGAATGCATTCTGGATGTTGCTGGCGATTGTGATCTATGCCATAGTAGCTCTCTTGATTCAAATGGATATCATTCATGCCTATTACCAGATCACGTTGATTACAATTGGAATTAATATTATTCTGGCTTTATCTTTGAACTTGGTAATCGGCGTCTGCGGACAATTTTCATTAGGCCATGCCGGGTTTATGTGCATAGGTGCCTATACGACAGCTATTGTAACAAAAAGCAATCCAACTGTTTGGGGTTTGCTTCTTGGTATCTTGCTGGGGGCACTTATCAGCGCTTTGGTAGCCCTGGTTGTGGCTATTCCAACCTTACGGCTGAAGGGCGACTATCTGGCTATCGCAACGCTTGGATTCTCCGAGATTATCCGGATCGCAGTATTGAACATGAAAATTACGAACGGTGCTGCGGGATTGAGCAATGTACCTAAATTAACCAACTGGACATTGGTTTATATACTGCTGGTTATTACCTTGATTGTGATTGCTAACTTTGCCCGCAGCAAAGCAGGCCGCGCCTGCCTTGCCATCCGGGAAGATGAGATTGCGGCTGAATCGGTTGGCATTCATCTGACGAAATACAAGAGTATGGCTTTCATTTTAGGGGCTATGCTGGCAGCAATGGCGGGTGGCTTGTTTGCATGTTATTTCTTCTTTGTAAAACCTTCTGATTTTGGGTTTGCGAAGTCGATTGATATTTTGGTAATTGTGGTCTTTGGCGGGATCGGCAGCATGACCGGAAGTGTTCTTGCCGGTATTTTGCTGGGACTGATCAGCATGTACTTGCAGTCCTTTGCCCAGCTGCGCATGATTTTATATGCGGTAGCTTTGGTGCTTATCATGATTTACCGTCCGCAAGGTATCTTGGGAACCAAGGAGTTTACAATGTCTGCGCTGCAGAAGCGCTGGAAACAACGAAAGGAGCTGCGGAAATGAGTTTGCTGACAGTAAAAGAATTATCAAAAAATTTCGGTGGTTTGGCGGCTGTTTCCAGTGTTAGCTTAACTTTGGAACAAGGAGAACTTGCCGGTTTGATTGGTCCCAATGGGGCAGGAAAAACAACATTATTTAATTTGCTAACCGGTGTGTATGAACCGACATCAGGTACCATTGAACTAGAAGTAAGTGGTACAGTCACCAGGCTGGATCAATGCAAAACACATGTGATCAGTCAGATGGGGTTAGGACGAACTTTCCAGAATATTCGCTTATTCAAAAATATGACGGTATTGGAAAACGTCAAAATCGGGATGCACAAGAATGTGGGCTACGGTCTGTTCAGCGCATTGCTGCGCTTGCCGAAGTTTTACCGCATTGAGCAGGAGGTAGAGGCAAAAGCAATAGAGCTTCTGCGCATTCTGCAGCTGGATCACAAGCAGCAGGAGCTGGCACGTAATTTACCATATGGCGAACAACGGCGGTTAGAAATTGCGCGCGCACTGGCCAATGATCCAATCCTACTGTTCTTAGATGAACCAGCAGCCGGAATGAACCCTCATGAAACATCCGAGCTGACGCAGCTGATCAAACGGATCAGCAAGGAGTTCCATGTTACTATTTTACTGATTGAACACGATATGTCCCTTGTCATGGATGTCTGTGAAAAGATCTTTGTATTGGATTACGGACGCTTGATTGCGAAAGGGACGCCGCTGGAAATCAAGCAAAATAAAAAGGTTATTCAAGCATACCTGGGAGAGGAGATATAGCCATGTTGGAAATTAAAGACTTAGAAGTCCAGTATGGCATGATTAAGGCATTGAAAGGCATCAGCCTGACGGTGCAGGAAAAAGAAATCGTGACTTTGATTGGAGCCAACGGGGCTGGTAAAACCTCAACATTGCGAGCTATTTCTGGATTGGAACAAGCCAAAAAAGGGACGATCACTTTTTTGGGACAGGAGATTCAGAACAAAGATGCCCGCAAAATGGTGGAACAAGGACTAATTCAAGTGCCGGAAGGAAGGCGGATTTTTCCGCATATGACGGTTTTGGAAAATTTGCAGCTGGGAGCATATTTGCGCAAAGATAAAGCCCAAATTAAGCAGGATCTGGAAGATATGTTCCTGCGTTTTCCAAGATTAAAAGAACGGATCAATCAACTGGCTGGCACCCTGAGCGGCGGAGAGCAGCAAATGCTGGCGATGTCCCGTGCCTTGATGTCGAAGCCGAAGCTGCTGCTTCTGGATGAACCATCAATGGGACTGGCACCGCTTTTGGTACGCGAGATTTTTGATATCATTGTATCAATCAATCAGCAAGGTACAACAATCTTGCTGGTTGAACAGAACGCAAAAATGGCCCTTTCGATTGCCAATCGGGCCTATGTAATGGAGACCGGCAGTATTGCCTTAAGCGGCAGCGGAGCCGAGCTCATGCAAAGTGAAGCCATTCAGAAGGCGTATTTGGGAGGATAACATATGTTTGTACGAAACTATATGACCAAACCGGTCGTAACGATTCAAAGCAGTGCAACGATATCTGATGCGCTGTCACTCATGAATGATTCCGGAGTGCATCGCATTCCGGTGCTGAAAGAGAAAAAACTGATTGGTCTGATTACAGATGGCAATATTCAAAAAGCCTCGCCAACCAAAGCTACATCATTAAGCATGTATGAAATCAATTATCTGCTTTCCAAAACAACGGTTGCAGACTACATGACCAAACAGGTCATTACGATTCATGCTGATGCTTTGCTGGAAGAAGCGGTGCGCTTAATGCGTACCAACCGCATCAGCTGCCTGCCGGTCATGGAACAAGATGGTTTAGTGGGGATTATCACAGAAGATGATATCTTCGATGCTTTTATTTCTTTGCTGGGATTTATGGATACCGGTACCCGTATCGCCATTGCTGTGAAAGAAGATAAGGTTGGTATTCTTGCTGATATTACAGCGATTATGAAAGACTATGGTGCCAGCATCACCCACCTTGCGGTATATGAAGAAGACAATGGAAAACTTGTGATTGTCCGCATCAATACTTTGGAATCAGATCAGATTGTAAAGAAGCTGGAAGATGCCGGCTATGAAGTTGTTTCTGTATTGCATAATCAAGGATAGTGCCATCAGGCACTTTTCTTTTAGCTTTATCTGTACTACAATAAATGGCGGAGGTTATTATGAATATTCAAATCTATGGTAAAAATAAGTGCTTTGATACCAAAAAAGCTGAGCGTTATTTCAAAGAGCGCAATATAAAATTTCAGTATATTGATTTGCTGCGCTATGGACTGAGTGAAAAAGAGTATACTAGTGTTAAGCGGGCTGTTGGCGGAATCATGAAACTAGTTGATGAACAAAGCAAAGCATACCAGGACTTATATATTGCGAATCAGCCCAATGAAGCAGCTGTGGAACAAAAGCTGCTGGAACATTGGGAATTGTTTAAAACCCCGATCGTTCGCAATGGCAAGCAGGCAACGGTTGGATATCAGCCGGAAATTTGGAAAGGATGGGAATAATGGCAGTTACAGATGAAATGATCAAGCGCATCAACGAATTGGCGCGCAAAGCAAAGGAAAGCGGATTAAGTGAGACCGAGAAAGCCGAGCAGCAGCGCCTGCGGCAGGAATATATCCAAGCCTTCCGCAGCAATTTGGAATCTTCTTTAGAAACAATTGTGGTTGTAGATGAAAGCGGAAAGAAAAGCAAAGTTGGCAAGAAAAAGAAACATGAGTTTTTAAGCTGATAAGACACTGGACAAGGACTGAATGATTTATGGTTGATAAGGAGTTGCCAGTTGGGTGCTATGCACCTGGTAGGATTGTAATATCTCGTATTCCTCAGGAGTTATGAACCAGGTTCCTTGCGGGTTCCCATGCACCGTGCGAAAGAAGGTTGCGTTGATTCCAAAGGAAATACTCGTCCCGTCTGTATATTCAATCCGGATGGAAGGCAGCATGCTATAGTCCAAGGCATGTTCAGCTGCATGAAACTGATGTGCATCAGGATATAAGACGCGAGCTACCGCTTGTTTGTATGAAGTGTCGGTGACTTCGTAGGAATACCATTCCTGAGGCTGGCTTTCAGCAGGGTCGCGAAACCAGATGCGTGCTGCAGGGTAAGTCTTGCTGTAAAATGGCAGGGAAGATAGCAGAAATACTATGACTGTAAGTACGATGATCTGGATTCCTTTTCGCATGGTCTATCCCCTTGTGATACTTTCAGTATAGCATAATTCATATCATGTTAGGAGATAGCAAGTGAAACCTTGCAGTTGTACTTTAACTGTGCTATACTAGCATAGCCGATTATCATGGCCAATCAGTGATTCAATGTTTAGTTAACAGATAAGCATGGATTTCAATCTCTTAGAGAAGAGATTGTTTCTGTGCTTTTTATATCTTTGTTCGTGCTATAATAGCAAGCAGTAGAGGAGGGATTTTGTGTACACCTTTCGTACCGATATCAGCAAAGAAGAATTTGATGCATTTGCCTGCAAACATGCTCATCATAGCATTATGCAATCATCTGCATGGGCAGCAGTCAAGCAAGAATGGAATCACCTGTATTGCGGTGTATATAAAGATGGCAGTCTGGTTGCGGGGGCCTTGCTTTTAATTCGCTCATTGCCGCTGGGAATGAAATTTGGATACATGCCGCGCGGTCCGTTGCTGGGGATCACGCAGCCGCAGCTGTGCAAATTCTTTTTTGAGCAGTTGCGTCAGTTCGGAAAAAAACAGCGTTTTGTCAGCATCAAGTTTGATCCGAATGTGTTTCACTCTTATTCCATTGCACAAAAAGAAGAAGCGCAGCAAGATCGTTTTCCTAAACTCGTGCAAGGACTTTCTGAATTGCATATCAAGCACAAAGGATACTTGCTGGATATGTATGAAGCCACGCAGCCACGCTTTCAGCTATGCTATACAGGAAGTGGAGAACTAGACAGCTTTCCTAAGAAAACAAGAGAAAAAATTACATATGCCATGGAACATGGTGTTGAAATAGAACGTGTTGATGTACAAGGGGTGGAAGATTTTTCGGCGATGATTGCATATACCGAAAAAAGACAAGGGATCGTGCTGCGGGACAGCGCGTATTTCAAGACTATGATGGAATCATTTCAAGATCGTGCAATACTGTTGCTAGCATGCATCAACCATCTGGCAGTTATTGAATTATTAACGGAAAAAAAGGATGCGCTTCTTGCGGAATATGAAGCGCTGCCGGCTACAGCGGCCAAGCGCAAAGAGACGCTGGCAAAACAACAAGCAAAGGTGGAAAAGAACCTGCAGTTTGCCAAGGAACGAATGGCAATTGATGGACCTCGTGTGTTAGTCAGCGGCTTGCTGCTGGTGCGCGATCAAACAACAACAGAGTTGTTGTATTCGGGGCTAAACGATGTTTACAGGCAATATTATGCTGCTTATTTGCTGCGCTATGAAGCGATTCGCTGGGCGAAGGAACAAGGCTGCGAACGATTTAATTTCGGCGGTGTTCAAGGAAGCCTCGATGATGGTTTATTTGAGTTTAAATCCTCTTTTCATCCGCAGATTGATGTTTACGCAGGTGAATTTGATCTTGTGATCCGCACGATTCCGTATATTGCGATTGAACAAATTCTTCCGATCCTGAAACAATGGAAATTATATTTAGCCAGGAAGGGGAAATCATAATGCAAGTAAAACTCGATTTAGATCAAGCGGCATTGGATGCTTTCGTATGGGCGCATCCATATGCCCATCATATGAAAACATCCAGCTGGGGCAGGCTCTTGCAAAATGAACGAACGATCATTCACTATGCAGGATTCTATGAGAAGTCACTAGTCGCAACAGCCTTGATCATTGAACAAAAAGCACTTGGATGCAAGTATTGGTATATTCCCAATGGCCCATGTGTTGATTATCAAGATGAAGTGTTGCTGCGCAATGTTCTTCAAGCACTGAAAGAAACAAGCAAGCAGCATGGTGTAACCTTTGTTCGGATCGATCCTAATCAAGAGCGGCAAGAGCATACGCAAAGCGGCGAAGTTGCGGAAGGTGGCTACCAGTTTGAACATCTCACGGCCTTGCTTGAGACCAGCGGCTATCACCATTTGGGATATTGCTATGGCTATTCCGGCAACTGGCAGCCACGCTTTACCTATCTGTTAGATATTGATCGTCCGCTAGAGCAGATCATTGCCCAAAGCTATAAAGAAAACCAAACATATTTGCGAAAGAATCAAAAACGGGCTATCACCGTGCGTGAAGGTACAATAGAAGAGTTGTCTTATCTGGAGCAGTTTGGAATTGAGCTGTCCCATAAATTAGGATTTGAACCCAAGACCAAAGAATATTTCAAAAGCATCATGGCGAGCTATGAAGACCGGCACTTGTTCTTGGTGGCAGAAGCCAACTTGCAGGAAGCCATGCAGAATCTGGAAGAAGAAATCAAGCAGCTATCCTTACAAGTTGAGACCTTGCAAGGCAAGGTAAGAAATCAAGGACGTATTAAAGAAATTACCCGGGAAATAAATAACCTGCAAGAAGAGCAGAAAGAAATTATGCGCTGGCAACAAGACGAAGGCAATACGCTGATTTTGGCAGCGGGATTATTTGTCCATACCGGAAAGAAGAGTTATGATCTCTATTTATATTCCCGCAAAGGTCTGACTAACTTTCGGGCACCGATCTCCTTGCATTACAAAGCGATGGAACTGCTGCAGGCAAAGGGTGTTACGCAATATGACTTCGTAGGGATTTCCGGCAGTTTGGATCGATCGGATGCATATTTTGGATTGTATGATTTCAAACGCCGGTTCGGGGGTCGCTTCATCGAATATCTAGGCGAGTTTGATCTCGTGAATCGACCGCTGCGCTATCGTTTCTTTTTAACGGTATATAAGTGGGTTCGCCGCATTCAGCGAAAAATTATTCGCAGCAGAATGAATACAAGAGCATAGAAAAGGAACTACGTTATGAAACAAGCAGAATGGCATACAACAACGCCGGAAGAGACAATGCTTTTGGGGGAACGCATCGGGCGCCTCTTGCAAGCGGGCATGTGCATCACCTTGCAAGGAGACTTGGGAGCTGGCAAAACAACGTTCACCAAGGGAATTGCGAAAGGAATGGGTATCTGTAAAACAGTAAATTCACCGACCTTTACCATTATGAAAGTTTATCAGGGAACTTTACCGCTGTATCATCTGGATGCATACCGCTTGGAAGGTGCGCATCAGGATCTGGGCTTTGAGGAATACTTAGAAGGCGATGGGGTCAGTGTCGTGGAATGGCCGCAATTTATTGCGGAATTGATCCCTGCCGAGCATCTGGCAATCGTGATTGAGAACAGCGGCGATGAGGCACGAATCTTCCACATGCAAGCGCATGGAAGCCGCTATGAGCGTATATTAGGAGAAATTGTATGAGATATATTGTGTTAGATACCAGCCATACCTTTTTGCGTGTCGGGCTTGTCGAAGAGGATCAGGTTGTTTGCAGTTATCAAGAACCATGCCATAAATCCCAGTCAGAATTGATTCTTCCGGTTTTGGTCCAGCTGATGGGAGAAGCACAGTGGAGTGTTGATCAAATCGATGGAGTTGTTGTGACAGCAGGACCGGGAAGCTATACCGGTGTCCGCATCGCCATGACGGTTGCGAAGGTGTTATGCGCGGTCAAGCCGATTGCCTTATATACACTATCAACTTTGCAGGCATATGCTGGACTGGCATCCAATGCACTTGCAGTAATGGACGCACGCAGCAACCGTGTTTATGCCGGGTGGTATGATCAGGGAACAGCTAAGCAGAAAGATACTATTTTAAGTATTGAGGAAGCGAAGGAGCTCCAGCAAAAGAAACAGCTGAATTGCATCGGCGATGCGCAGCTGTTAAACCAGGAAGGGAAGAAGGTAGATGTCATTGCAAATATAATTGCACTGCATCATGCTTGGCAAAAAGAAGAAAATATCCATACGATAGTACCGACGTATTTGAAGGATCAGGATGCATATGGGAAATAAAGCAGTTCTGCGCTCAATGGAACTAAGTGATTTGCAAGAACTCATGGTGATCGAATATGAGAACTTTACATCACCGTGGTTTCTGGAGCATTATGAATATGAGTTGCTTGAAAATCCCTTTGCGAAGATGACAGTCTTGACGCTGGATGGGGAATTAATCGGCTATCTGGGACTATGGACTTTGTTTGAGGAAGCCCAAATCACAACGATTGCAGTAAAGAAAAGCCATCAGCAAAGGGGCTATGGAGAGCAGCTGCTGCGCTCAGCCATACACCAGGCCAAAGAAGCAAAGTGCGAGCAAATCAGTCTGGAAGTTCGTGTTTCCAATATGGCTGCCCAGCACTTGTATCGCAAATATGGGTTTGCGATAATCAATACACGCCCTCAATATTACGAAGATAACAACGAGGATGCTTTCCTGATGATGAAAGGAATTTAAGATGGAACAAGATAAAATTATTTTAGCAGTTGAATCAAGCTGTGATGAAACAGCTGTTGCCATCGTCAAGAATGGCAAAGAAATACTGGCAAATGTGGTATCAAGTCAAATCAACGTGCATCAGAAGTTCGGTGGGGTAATCCCGGAAGTGGCTTCCCGGCTGCACGTGGAAAATATCAGCGTGGTGATCATGGAAGCACTGGAACAAGCGCAGCTGGGCATTGATGCGGTAGATGCGATTGCCTACACGCAGGGACCGGGGCTGATTGGTTCTTTGCATGTGGGTGTTGTGGCTGCAAAGACCCTGGCGTTCGCTTTCAATAAACCTTTGCTGCCGATTCACCATATTGCGGGGCACATCTTTGCAAATCGTTTTGTGGATGAATTGGTATTTCCAATGCTGGCTCTTGTTGTTTCCGGCGGTCACACGGAGCTGGTGCTGCTTGAGAATGAAAACAGCTATCAAATTATTGGATCTACCAAAGATGATGCGGTAGGGGAAGCATATGACAAAGTGGCACGAGTCATGGGTCTTCCTTATCCGGGCGGTCCGCAAATCGATAAGCTGGCAAAACAAGGAACGCCTGCCTATGCATTGCCGAAGCCAATGAATGATGCCAGCTATGACTTTTCATTCAGCGGCTTGAAATCAGCAGTTTTGTCCTTCATTAATACCAAGGCAATGAAAAATGAAACGTATGATCCAGCTGATCTAGCTTGTTCGTTTCAGGAGGCAGCACTTGATGTGCTGGTTTCCAAAACACTGAAAGCAACAGGAGCATTTCCGGTGAAACATGTTGTGCTTGCCGGCGGCGTGGCAGCAAACTCGCGGCTGCGAGCTAAAATGCAAGAATCCTTTGCCAGCCAATATCCTAGTGTAAAACTCACAATTCCGCCGCTATGGTGCTGCACGGACAATGCAGCTATGATCGGAGCAGCAGGGTACTATGCATTGAAATCCGGAAAATGGGGGGCATATTCAGACAAAGCATCTCCATCTCTTGATTTAGAAGCATAGAATTGTGAAAAAAATATTAAAAATAATGTGACCTATATTCCATAATTCACAAAATAATGTTAGAATGATAGAGTATGGAGGTATCACGATGAAAAAGAAATTTGTACCAAAAGCAACATTGCAGCGATATCCAATTTACTTGAAAGCACTTCGTAAATTGCACCAAAAAGGAATCACCAAGATCATGTCGAAAGATATCGCAGGTCTTGTTGATATCGAGCCAACAACAATCCGCCGTGATTTCTCTTTTATCGGATCTCTTGGTCGCCAGGGTTATGGCTATGATGTAGAGAAATTGCTGGAAGTGTTCAGCAATGAGCTGGGAATGGTAGCAGAAGAAAGCATTGTGCTGGTCGGAGCAGGGAATTTAGGCCGCGCTTTGATGAAATATAATGGCTGGGATCATATTGTCGGTGAAATAATTTGTGCATTTGATATCAATGAAGATCGACTTGGCGTCCGCTTCGATATTCCGGTCTATCATTTAAGAGATTTTACCAAATATAAACCAGAACGCTGCCGCATCGCGATTCTTGCCATTTCAACCAATGTGCAGGAAACAGTGGATTTGCTGGTTGCGAACGGCATTACCGGTATTGTAGACTTTACCCATGAGCATATTACTGTTCCGAAAGGTGTCCTCCTACGTCATGTTGACGTTGTAAGCGCCATTCAGGAAATTATTTTTGAGACAAATTCATTAGAATAAAAGCAACGAACAGAACACTACTAAAATAGAATTACCAGCAAGCGAATCTGAGTATGGTGCGAGTCAGAGATGGTATGATTTTGGAAGAACAGTCTGGGAGCTAAATCGGAGAAATATAGTAGACGATTTCGTAGGACGGCGTTAACTCCTAATTAAGAGCTCAATTTTATGAGAATCAGGATGGCACCGCGTATTTACGTCATACGTTCCTGCAATATATGGTAAACTATATCGTAGGGACGTTTTTGTTTGTGAAGGAGGAGCAGCCATGTTTACTTACATGACAATCAGAGAATTATACGACTTATCTGTAACGGGATCCGAAGTAGAGAAAGACAGCTTGGAATATGTGCAGATCCAAGGATGGGTTAGAACAAACCGGAGCAATGGCTCTATTGGATTTATTGAGCTGAATGATGGTACGTACTTCCGCAATGGGCAGATTGTCTATACCAAGGAATGCGAACAATTTACAGAAATTGAGAAATACCTGACAGGAACGGCATTAACCATTACCGGCAGATTTAAACTGACACCGGAGGCAAGACAGCCGTTTGAAATTGAAGCAACCAGCGTGGAATTGGAAGGTACTTGTGACAGCAGCTATCCGTTGCAAAAGAAACGTCATACCTTCGAATATCTGCGGGAAATCGGGCATTTGCGGCCTCGTACGAATACGTACAATGCGGTTTTCCGCGTACGCAGTGTTTTGTCCATGGCCATTCATGAATTCTTCCAAAACCAAGGATTTGTTTATGTACATACCCCAATTATCACAGGAAATGATGCGGAAGGTGCCGGAGAAGTCTTCCAGGTAACAACCATTCGCACAGAGGATTACGAGAACGATTTGTTTGGCAAGAAAGCGAGCCTGACTGTTTCCGGTCAGCTGCAGGCAGAAGCTTTTGCTTTGGCCTTCCGTGATGTGTATACCTTTGGTCCGACTTTCCGTGCAGAAAAATCCAATACTCCGCGTCATGCCAATGAATTTTGGATGATTGAACCGGAAATGGCTTTTGCGGATCTTCAGGATGACATGGACTTGATGGAAGACATGGTAAAATCCTGCATTGATTATGTCCTTGAAAACTGTCCGGAAGAAATGAACTTTTTCCATACAATGATTGATAAAGAATTGATGGGACGTCTGCAAAAAGTACGCAGCAGCAGCTTTGTGCGAATGACCTATACCGAAGCAATTGAGCATTTGCTGAAAGCGGATGTGAAGTTTGAATTCCCTGTGGAATGGGGCGTAGATTTGCAGTCCGAACATGAACGTTATATCTGCGAAAAGGTAGTCGAAGGACCGGTATTCCTGACAGATTATCCAAAAGATATCAAAGCTTTCTATATGCGCTTGAATGCGGACGGCAAAACAGTGGCAGCGTGTGATCTGCTTGTGCCGGGTGTCGGCGAGCTGATCGGCGGTTCCCAGCGGGAAGAACGTCTGGATGTCCTGCAAGCCCGCATGGCGGAAATGGGAGTTCATGAAGAAGGTTTGGAATGGTATTTGGATTTGCGTCGCTTTGGCGGTGTGAAACATGCCGGCTTCGGACTTGGATTTGAACGGTTCTTAATGTATGTTACAGGCATGCAAAATATTCGTGATGTAATTCCATTTGCCAGAACCCCTAAGAATCTGTTATTCTAATAAGGTAAAAGAAAACTGTCAGCTGTGTTATGCTGGCAGTTTGTTCTATCATAAAAAGGAGCTGAGTTATGTTCTATCTGTACTATCTGATTTTTTATGTCGGGTTAGGAATTCTATATACATTTGCTTCTGTTTATCTGAAAGCAAATACAATCCTGACTGCACCGCAAGTTACGATGCTGATGGCATTTGTACCAGTGGTGTCCTTTGTATCGCAAAATGCTTTTGCTTATATCAGTGACAAGGCCAAACAGCATAAACTGGTGCTGGCATTGGTCTTGCTGGCGGCAGCAGTACTGAGTGTACTGGTATATTGGAATGCGAAGACTAATTATTTGTTATTCTTGTTGGTGCTTTATTTGCTATTTGCTTTTTTCTATACGGTACCAATGGTATTGTCTGAAAACTTTACTTTGGAATATGCCAAGCAGAAGCAGATTCCATATGGGAAAATCCGCTTGTTTGGTTCTTTGGGATATGCGCTTTCCGGCCAGATTGCCAACTTTTTCATCAAACCATTGGGACTTTCCATTATATTTTATCTATATAGTGCGTGTATGATCTTGGCATTGCTTCTTGTCTTCCGGTTTCCGGAAATTACAGCAGAGCAGAACGAAGAGGAAACAATGGCTAAGCAAGAGAATCTATATCGAATGCTGCTTCAAAACAAGGCCTTCTTAAAGATTTTGCTATGTTCGTTCTTTATTATCGGTTCTACCCAAATCACTACTACATTTTTTGGTATCTACGTAACCGACTATGCCAACTTAGATTTGAACTTTTTGGGATATGTCACGTTGGTTTCGGCAGGAACAGAGATTCCCATGATGTTTTATGCTCATCATTTTATTGAACGCTATGGTACATATAAGGTACTGGCATTGGCTGCCATCGTAAGCGGGCTTCGGTTTCTGGCATATGTGCTGGTGCCGACCGGCCCGGTGATTTTGCTGGCAACAGCAACCCATGGAATTGGCTATGGAGCAGCTATTTCAGCAATTATGTATCTGATCAATAAGGAAATCCCATCGCATATCAGAGCAGTCGCTATTTCATTAAACAATTCCTTGGCATTCGGCATTGGCACCTTTGTTGTTTCCATGCTTGGCAGCATCTTCTTCAATGCGCAGTCCGTATATCTCTGCTTGTTTGCATTAGAAGTGGTTGGTTTACTCATCTGCCTTCCCTATCTGCACAGTAAGAAAGAACAAGTATAAAGCACCTGTGAAGGTGCTTTTGTTATATATAATCCCAAGGATTTTGGCTTTTGTTGTTTTTATAGACTGAGAAATGCAGATGATTTCCAGTACTATATCCAGTTGATCCTACTTCCCCAAGCTTCTCGCCAACGGAAATGGATTGCCCTTTTTTGGCAGTTATTTTGGATAAGTGCAGGTAATTGGTCTGCAAGCCATCATCATGGGTGATGGTAACATAATTGCCTTTCATAATGCCCCAGCCGGCTGCGGTCACAGTGCCATCGGCGTAGGCATAGACGGGTGTTCCGTAATTAGCGGCAATATCAATGGCATCATGGAAGGTTCGTCGTTTGGATATTGGATCAGTACGATATCCATATCCGCTGGTAAGTGTTCCGCTGACAACGCCGTAATTGGTGCTGGCGGTTCGATATAATGTTTTTTTTGTTCCTACCTTGACGATACTGGCGACGGGAGCAGTGAGTTCTTGTTCATGAACAATGGTTGTGTTTTGTTCATACCCATTCAGCAGCTGCACCTGATAGGTAACCTCTTTTTCGCCTTCCACGCCTTTTTTGACGATGACGCGGCTGCTGGTATACAGGCTGCTGTCTTTAATAAATGATGTGGCATAAGGGACTGGCTGCGTTGTCTGGACGGCCAAGGTGACCATGACGTCAAGTACAGGATGCTTGGGTTCCAGCAAAATTTGATTGCCGGCCCATATTTTCTGCGGATCAAGCTCGGGATTTAGCTGCTTGATGCGGGAGAGGGATAGCTCTAAGGTATTGGCAACGGTCCATAGATTATCACCTGGTTTCACTGTGTAGTATACGGGTTCCTCTTGGATTTCCTGAATCCGCTGCGTAGCTTCATCATAATTTGTGAATGCTGATTCATCGACGCGGACTTCATTGATTTCGATTTGCTGAACAAACGCCAAATTCACAACTTCGGATGTATCAACATCTTCCAAGTAAGAAGCTTGATAAGTATCCAAAATAGTGTCTAATTGCTCTTTGTCATCGACAACAAACCATGGTTCACCGTCTACCCGCATTTCATATCCTGTCTTTAGCAGACTTTCTTTGTAAGCGGATACGGAAATGGGGATTAAAAATACGGCGGCTGCAACACATAGTGATGCTATGATTGCTAGTTTGTATTTTTTAACATACTGCATAATAACCTCCTAGATCATAAGCAGTGGCATCTGTGCCTCCTTTCAGTACTGGAAATAATTTCCGTCCAGTATGTAGATCACCACCTTGGTCATCATAGTACCAAAGAAATATGAAAAAAACATGAAGATATCGTGGTATCTCGTGGGAAATCATGTGATTGGTATGGATAGAATTATGTGATGTCGTATAATTGTGGTGCAACAGTGAGAATGCTTTCATTGTAAAATATCAAAAAATACCCATGATTCATGTAATATATACGGTTAATATTTTGGGATCAAAATGGGATTATATTAGGAGCTAGACAGTGGATGGCAGATATTGGCTGTTATGGCAGTTTGGATGAATGGGCATAAAAAAGCCTATCAAACAAGTTGATAAGCTCGTAATGTTACTCTAATAGTTCAAACTCCATGGTGACACGGTCGGTGACTTCAATGTCCTCAGGTACAATATCCAGTGCTTTTGCTTGAAATCTGGCTTGTCCTTCACTCATGGTGTTGTAGCGTGTTGGAGAGAAGGGGCGGATATCGGACCAATCGTATTTTATGGAGAGAACTTTACCTAATCGCTGATTGGCGGCATGTGCTAAGATATATGCATTCTTAGTTGCATTCTCGACAGCGTCAACAAGCAGCTCCTCCGTAAGCAGATGTTTTTCTTTCATGGTGAAAGAGATGGTATATTCCGGTGTTGCTTTACTTTTGGTGATAGACGAAATGACTTCCGATAGCAGTTTCATATCAAAATAAAGCTCTAAAACCAATTTGTGATTGGAAATATAGCCATCGAAGATGCGATGCGAGTTTCCGGTGCGGTCAATCTCATGGATATAATTGGTATTGATGGAGAAATCAATGGTTTTTAGATCTTTGGGATCAACTCCTGCCTGCGTGATGGCCAAGCGCAGCTGCTCCTGCTTTACGGCAGCTTCTTCTAATGTTGAATCGTAATCTTGATCTTTGGTAATTAACTCAAAATTCATCACGATTAAATTCGGTCGGGCAATGACTTTTCCTACTCCGGTGACATGAATCGATGGTTGCATAGGATATTCCTTTCTGTTATTTGTGTTTCCATTGATAATATTCTTCATCACGTAGTTTGGCGAGCTCACTGTCATCCTGCTGCGGCTCCCAAGTCATAAATGTTTCCTGATCAAACAGAAAAAGAAAATCTTCTTCTGAGATGATGTATTTGCTGTGTTCAGAAACAATGCGAATGCCAACTTGATTGCGATAAAGAATTGTTTTTGTCTTTGCGGATGCCTGCAAAAGAACGGACCCGTAATTCAATTCATTCAGTGCCAGACGTATATTCGTAATCAGTTCCATGGGCTTCCTCTTTCTTGTGTATTTTATTATAGCATACAATTGGCAGAATAAGCCAAGAACCAATCCTCGTTCATTAAGCTGTTTGATTATAAGGGCCTCGTGATGGAATGTTGATCGTGCAGTACTGCCGCGAAAATTCCATGCAAGAGAAATAAGTATAGCCAGCAATTTTCGCAGATAACGGCAGGTATTGATTGTTTTCGCTGTTGAAAATATGGGAACACCTCATAAAAATGCTTGGAAAACTAGCCAAATACCTATAGCTTGAATACGATATTCTATGAGGAGGTTTTATTGATGGGTAACTTTGGTTATATGAATTCAGGCGGATGGGGTTCACAAAATTGCTGCAACAATCAAGATTCCATGCAGTTCACTGGTTTCATAGCAATTCTTCTTATTTTCTTTATTCTTATGATGTTTTTTAACAATCGACGCTCTTGTTGATCTCTGCATGAATGTATTTGCTGCATGTTAATAGCAAAGCTGCCGTCTAGTACAGGGGCAGCTTTATTTTGTTACTGATTTAAAAGAAGCTGGAAAAAATGCATGTCTTAATTCTTTTTATGAGGTGGCCATCAATGAGTTGTATTTAATAAAACTATTTTTGGATTGGTTTCTACTGCTAAGGAATTATAAACCTCTAAAAGAATCATGAATTATATTTTTGCGGTTTATTCCGCTCTCTTTAATTTTTGCTTTCAATTGTTTTACCATACTGGGACTGCCGGATATGAAATAGGTAGCAGCATTATGATACTGATTCAATAAACCAGCTAAAATATCATCCAAGTGAGTTCTATCCCTTAGAAAACTAATTTTGATATTTGGATTCGAAGCTTCAAATGCAGTTAATTCTTCTTGAAATGTATAGTTGCCATTGCGATTGATATAAAGCAGATACACATTTGCATTGATCTTCTTCCGATCAATTTCTTGGATGAGTGCTCTCATCGGAGTGATGCCAATGCCGCCTGCTATCAGAATGATTGGTTTTGTCTCGTCTGAAATATAGAAGCTGCCAAAGGGACCTCTCAAATACATATCATCACCGATTTCCATTGCTTTTAACCTAGCTTTGAAGTCACTGGGATTAGTGCCAATCGTGGTTGCTATCTGAATGATGTTTTCAGTTTGAATAGAAGCAATGCTGAAGGGGCGGAGGTTGCCGCCGTTTAGTTTTTCTTTTCTGAATTGAAATAAACCATGCTGGCCTGCCAGCCAATTTAAATGTGGAGGAAACGCGAAGGAAAATAAATAGGTATCAGCATCTACTGCGTGTTTCGCAACCAACTTGATTTTGTTGGATTTAAAAAGACCTTTCATATCGTTTAGCTTCATACAAGTATCCTTTCTATCTCATCCAATATGTTTGGTGATCTATAGTATATTTTTCAAATAAGATGGGCTCTCTTCCGATTATTTTCTCCAAATCTTTTGTTGTGGATTTCGCAGTTCCCAATTTGGTCATCAGATATAATAAGGTCATAATGTTCGCAAATTCTTTTGGCGCACCGCGGTTTATTCTGTCTGTTCTAAATGCAAGCAAAGAGGGATTTTTATATGTTATCTTTCTGCCTAAAACATTTGTCATGATATCCGCAATTTCATAATAGTCAATTGCAGTTTTTCCTGTTAACGTAATTCCTTGATTGCGGTATTGTTTTTCTGTTAAGGTGACTGCTGCTGCACGAGCGATATCTCTGGTGTCGATGAAACTTGTTTTTGCCTTTCCGGCGGGTATATATATTTCATTCCTGCATTGAATTTCTTCTTGATGATTGGTATTTAAATTTTGCATAAAGAAACTTGGTCTAAGGAAAACATAAGGGATTTCCAGCTTCTGAATTATATTCTCTATTTTTCGATGTGGTACAACAGGGTTTTGTTCAACACCAAGCAGGGAGATAAAGACTATTTTTTGAATGCCTTTATCTTTGGCAGCTTTCAAAAAGGGAAGCATGTCTTTTTGCGGATTGGCAAGCTGCGGTGGTCTGACGAGAAAAATATACCCTACTTCATCCAGTGCTTCTGCAAAAGTAGCAGAGTCAAGAAAGTCAAATTTGACAAACTTTGCTTTAGGATCATTGCATATGTTTGTGGCTTGCTGCAGATCGCGTACTGCAACTTTTACGTCTTTGTTCATTGCTAACAATTCTTGTACAACATATTTACCGATATTTCCTGTTCCCCCGGTGATCAGATATTTGGGCATAGTTACCTCCTATTGCAAATTGCTGATAATCTTCTGAATTGCAGTTTGGAAAACAACCAATTCATCATGATTCAATTCTTTCAAAGCCAAGTCAAGTACGGCATGATTAATTATCTCAAGCTGAGGTAATTTCTCTATGCAATCAGCAGTGAGCACTAGTGTGGTTGCTCGTTTATCTGTTTTATGAGGCAGCTTTTTAATGTACCCTTTCTCAGTAAGGCGATTTAATATGCCGGAAATGGTGGGTTTATCCATATCCAATCCTTCCGCAATTTCTGCTGCCAAGATGTTGCTTTCAGCATTCCCGCGGGAGTGTCTTTCAATATACTTGATTACAGCAAACTGGGCTGCTGTGATGCCTTCAGTTTCAAGCTCTTTGTTCAACTTGTTTTTCAAAAGTTTTGAGCAATAGTTCACACTATATCCAATATTCATGTCATGATCTCCTATACAATAAAGTGGTTAGTATACTAACTATTTTATTTGGTATATCGCAAAAAGTCAACCAGGATGCGCTTTGTGAGAGTAAAAACACTGTATTAGAAATGATTAATGCAGTGAGAGTATATAACATATGAAATATTGCAAGAAATACTCCCTAAAATGGTGCGCCTAAGAAGCAAAAACGTATTATCATAACAACCCCATGGGCAATCATTGCGGATACTAAATCGCGTTTTCTTTGTAAAATAGCAAAGGGCAGTCCGAAAACAAACGATAAAATCAAGATGCTTATGATTCCTGAAACAATTCCATCGGAAACGAATATTCCCGGTGTATGAATCATTACATGCGGAATAATCATCATAAACCAGCAGGTAAACTGTTCTAGCTTGGTAGCAATCTCACCTTTTAAATAATGAAGACATGCGGCATATAAAAATGCTCTGTAAGATATTTCTTCAAATATCGCAGGGCTTAAGGCAAGTGTAAAACAAGAGTACGTGATTTTTAAATGCAGCTCGCCATTGCTTAGAAATAGATTAAGAATTCCCCAAATGATGCCGATGACTATACCTATAAAAATGCTTATTAACATAGTGATAATGGACTTGTCATTCAATAGGAGTATAGCTTTGCTTTCATATTTATTAAAAATGCTGAAAGATGCCATAGAAGATAAGAAAGTAACAAGAAATGATTCGATTGATGAGAATGTTATTCCCTGATAGGCAACAAACATAAGGGATCCAAATAGAAATGAGAGCAATATTTGTTCTTTTCTAGGGAGTTTGTTTTTTACAAGCATAATGATCGCTAAAATTGTTATGCATAAAGCTAATATTAGCCACATGGTTGATGTTATATCGATATTGGTTTTGATAAAAAAATTTGCCACAAATAAAACAATGAATAAGAAAAAAATGCTCCAGATAGTTTTTAAGCCGTTTTCCTTTCTCATGGCATTCTATACCTCCATTCATATAGTCCGTAGTAAACAAAGTATATCATAGTAATTGGATAATATGAATAATTTCGAGTTTGATGGCTGATGTTTGGTATTATGGATCAATAAGCAAGACGAATGCGGCTCCATGTGAGTATTAAAAAACCCTGATTATTCAGGGCTATTTTCGAACTGGTGCCGACTATAGGAATCGAACCTACGACCTATTCGTTACGAGTGAATTGCTCTACCAACTGAGCTAAGTCGGCATCTGGAATGCTTTTTTATTATATCACTTCCGCAAAAAAATTCTAGACTTTTTCGTCATGTTATAGTGTATGCTTGAATATTAATAACAAACTTATTGCAGCAGAAATAGAGCACCAATTACGAAAATTTGATGGATATAATTACTAAATCTTACTAGTTGCAACAAGAATTGTAGTTTGTATATATCTTAAGAGGCGTTATAAGTAAATTGATTCCGCATATTAGCAAGAATTTCTATCTCATTAATTCGAAACACTGTTGTGCAATATTTGCTGGTACATCATAGTTTTGCATCAAATAAGAGGGTATATCCAAGTCACACAACTCAACATCCTGCAATAAATACAGAACTGCAAATAAATTGGCTTCTTTTTCCAGTTTTGTTTTATGCAGCTTCAACTTGAAAGAAAAGGAAGTTTTATCACCGTGCAGAAAAAAATGACCTAATTCATGCAGAAGTACAAACGGAATTAAGCGCTCATTCAGTGTGGATCTCAAAAAAATAGTTTTCTGATCATTCTGAATCAAGAAATAAGCATCTGGTTTTCTGCTATCTGATTGCTCAATATAAACAGTCTGAATATCATATAAGAATAAAATTTCTGATATAGTTAGATGTTTGATGGCTTGCACAGTTGCCTGGATTTCTTGTAATGCCATTGTTATTCCCCCTATTATTTTCTTTTATATTTGCGAGCAGCAATCTCGATCATATCTGCGATATCGTTGGCAAATTCCAATATCTCATCATCCGTCATCGTATCAAGGTCATAACCTCCGTAAGCTGCAATCATCGGCTGCTCAATGATAAACTTCAAAGCATCCTGGACGGAAGTGAACTTCATTGCATCTGTTTCCTGTGATACAGACAAGTCATCATCCAGCAATCGATTGATGCTGATTTGGTATAAGTCAGCCAGTACTTTCAGCTTATCAAGCGGTGGCTCAGAAATGCCGCTTTCCCACTTTTGAATCGTAGTGAAAGATTTGTATTCCAGTAATTCCGCAATATAGTCTTGTGACAGTTTGTGCTGCAGACGCAGATATTTCAAATTGTTTGCTAGTGACATAAATATCAACTCCTTTAACATTATTCTAGTACAAACATGAATAATAATCAAGTTTGAAAAGAGATAATTAATAAAGAGAATATTTATTGATCAGAAAGAGAAAAGTTTGAATGCGATCTAAATAAAACAGAAATCAAGAAGTAACTATAGTATAGCAGATATTGTGACACTATTAACGACACAATTTAAAAGTATCTTGTTAATTTTTATATATGTTTTTGAGATATCCATTCCTTAATTTGAAAGATAGTTTCATAACTAAATAACATTGACACATGAATTATATTCAAGTAAGATTGTTCTATACCGGTTTTTTCCAGTTTATAGAAATTATAGATTTGAAAATAAAGCGAAAGAAGGGGAATTATTTGGGAACTGCAGAAGCAAAACTAAAATTAGACTACGTAAAATATGAGTTAATGAACTTAAAATTTTACCACTTACAGTTCAATCGTGTGGAGGAAGAATTGGAAAAAGTAATGAAAGCACTACAAAATCAATACATGATTAATACAGTAGTTTCTGTACATAATCGCAGTGTTAGAATTGGTGAACCCAATTGGATGAGAATGTTACTAGATATAGAACAAGAACTAATGATTAAGAGAACTGAATGGGAAAGTAAGTGTAAAAAAGTTAATGAATGGTTAGGCACGTTATCTAAAGAACATCAAGACATTGTCAACCTTTATGTGATTCACAATCGCTGTTGCAGGGCAGAACATGTAGCTAATTCTTTTGGATACTCAAAGGAAGGACTATTAAAAATTATAGTAAAAGCAATGGAACAGATTGCAATGTTGTGTGAATTATAGATTATCCCTTTAAGTCCGAAAGGACTTTTCTTTTTTCTTTGAGGTGTACACTCGGTGTACTGCTGATAGGTGATAGGATTTGGATGTGAAGAAAAGAGAAACCAAATTCTTCACTCGTGGAAGGAGTGATAAGATATGACATAAGTTTGTAGGCATGAGAGCGATTTGTGTTACGCACTCATACAATCCTTAGCAATAAACAAAATTAAGCAGTAGAAAAAGTACGAAAGAAGGATGGTTATATGGAACTATTCAAGCTAAGTAACTATGTATATCCAACGGCAATTATAGCTGCTTATGTTGTAGTTACGCTAAGCAAAAACTTCCCTAACATTCAGCCTAAATATTATCCAATAATAGCGGTGCTTACTGGCGTACTAATAGTATTAACAGATAGTTATGTTAAGAATCAATTTGCAATTGATTCACTGGTGGCTGGGGCTTTGTCTGGATTGGTTGCTGTTGGAAGTTATGAAGTGATTAAGCAATTTTACACTATTAAATAAATGAAAGGAGAATAGAGAAATAACATATAGAAATCAATATTCGAAATAAATATTTAGCATTTCTTCGAAGAATGAGGATGCAAATAATTTTTATTAATGGAAGTTACATGATAAGAGCGCAGCGTTACCAGCTCTAGTCGTGATAAAGCTACTAGAAAGGAGTGGCGAAAGAAATGAAGAAGAAATTTGATTTGAAAGCAACAGTTACTTTACTCTTGGTGATTGCTCTTATTATTGGTCTATTTACAGACAAGATTCTTGCTCAAGACTTTATCCCACTTGTTTCTCTTGTACTAACATTTTATTTCGTAAAGAACAAAAAAAGGAGGATAAATAAAATGGAACAAGCAATTTTATACACACCGTTTTTACGGTTTTCTGGAAGTAGAGAGGCTGATTCGCATTTGGCTACACAGTGTGTAGATATTGCGGGAGCGAAAGTAGAAGCCTCTACGGGTCTTACTTTAAATTATCTTGTAGCACCTTTTGAGTGTACGGTTAAGTACATCAATCGTGCTATGAACTCCGTATTCTTTGAATCGGTTACTGCTGTAACGATTCCTAGCGGACAGTCCACAATAATGAGTTTTCGTTGTGCACATATGAATGACAGTGAATGGGATTTATTGAAAATGTATGTAGGTCGTAAGTTTTACCAAGGAGAAGTTTGTTATTTTGAGGGTTATAAAGGACTATCCACCTCAACTGATAAACATATCCATATTGAATTTGGCAAAGGAACTTTAACAATCCCTAGCGGACAGTCTTTACCTTGGTTCCCTGGATCAAAAGGTAATTATACCATTTCTACCACTAATGGTGCTTTAGCTATTGAATTATCATGTTATTTACATCAAAATGTAATCATGGAAAAAAACGGAAATCCAGCAGATAAGTATTCATTTAAGTATAACGATACAGGAGCACAAGTAACAGCAGAAACTTATACATTTCGTGCGCCAACCAGTAATTGCAATATGAAATTAACGGTTGGTCCATATACGATGCGAAACTATCCAGGAGGAGCAGCCGTAGCATCTAATTTTGTATTCAACGCAGGATCGACCATCAACATTTTAGGCTTCCAGCCAATCAAACATACCGATGGAAAGTATTACTATCGTGCGAAAGGTACGGTAAGTGGGGTTACGAAAATTGGATATATGCAATATGATCCGGAAGAAGTTTACCCAACCGGTACAGCAGATAAGCTGTTTATGAAGGTCACACAAGCTTCTCGTGTTAGAACTTCGATGGATACAACAAGTACTACTAATATTGTAACCACATTACAACCAGGTGATTTGCAAAAACCAGCACAGTTTATTAATTGTGCTGCTGGAGATCACAATAATGGCTGGGTACGCTTGCAGGATGGAAACTACATGCAATATGATACAGATTGCATGTATCCCTTTGGGACTTGTAAGTTTTAATTAACAAACTAAAAGAAAGGAAATTTTTCCTTTCTTTTTCATTGCAAAGCAGATACCACGTGCTATGCGCGTGGTGCAAGACTTTTAGTTCAAAAAAACATCTACTTTCGATAAAATGAAGTTGGCCTGGCAGCTAACAACAAAGAGAAAGTAGGTGCAATGTCAATGAATGACACCAAAAGTTTATCACACACGAGCTATCGCTGTAAATACCACATGATAATCCTGCCGAAATACCGCAGAATGGTGATTTATAACAAATTGAAGAAGGATATTGGGCAGATCATCCGAATGCTGATTGAACGAAAACCGGGATGTAAATTGCTGGAAGCAGAAGCATGTCCTGATCACATCCACATGTTACTTGAGATCCCACCGAAGTACTCAATAGTGGAATTCATGGGATATTTGAAAAGTAAATCAACACTAATGATATTTGAGAGACATGCAAATATGAAATACAAGTTTGGAAACCGGAAGTTTTGGTCGCGAGGATATTTTGTAGATACAGTGGAAAAGAACGAAAAGGCAATCAAAGAGTACATCCAAAACCAATTGCAGGGCGATAAATTATCGGATCAACTGAGTATGAAGGAATTCATCGACCCGTTTACGGGTGAGCCGGTGAAATAGCACAATCAGGAAAGCCTCTTTGAGAGGCAGTTAGAGAAAGCGTTGCGGCTGTCAGGCCTCAGTGGTCGAATGACCTACGCAACAAAAGGCCCTTATAGGGCCAGTGGATACCGCCAGTTTTACTGGTGGTATGATCAAAATTAGCCTGCATTTTTAATTGCTTCTACTCGACTTTCAAAAAAAATTTTTAGAGATAGAAACAAATCTTCCGGAAGGCGGTTATCGCACTCTCCGCTTTTTTTATCCGTTTTATAATCATAAAAGCAAGTATCTCCCCATTGAGCTGTATCTTTTGTCCAATTATAAACAAGTTTTTTTACAGGGATATTAGTTGGTTTCCGATTAGGATCATATCCTTCACGTGGTATAGAAGCTATACGATCAGGATCCCAATATTCATAATATTCCGTTTGATTAAAATCCAACCACATTCCCCATGTTTCTTTAGGAACAGTTCCTTCTGGGTAATCATTTCCTCGTTCCCAATAACGATAAATATTTTCCTCTTCTCCTTCATACCAGATCCAAAAATTTTCTAAATAAGACTTTAATTTCTTATCATCAATCCCATCCAAATGAACAATTTCTTTAGGTTCTGTTATTTCTATTGCGGTTGTGGTCGTTACTACTTCTGGTAAGATATTATTTTGTTTCGAGCATCCCGCTAGTAAAAAAATACAATATATGGATAGTATGCTTGTCTTTTTCATCTTTCTTTCCTTCCTTGATTTGGCAATAATTTCAGCCACCACTTCACGGTCGCTTGAGTAAGCTGTAATTGAAGATATCATTTGTCCGTTTTCTAAGGATATTATATAACGTTATTTCTCTTCCAACAACAATTTAACGCGTTATTTTCGGTTGTCTACTTGACAGGGGCTGATCAGTTTCTCTTGTACTAACATTTTATTTTGTAAAAAATAAAAAGAAGGAGGATAAATAAAATGGCAATTTCATTAAATCAATTTGCGAATGAAAATTTTGAAAAAAAATTAGCAAATCCTAACGGAAGTTATCCAGGAGAGTGTGTTTCTCTTATTCAGCAGTATTTATATCAACGTTTGGATATTCCATTTCAAAATCGAGGAAAGGCAAATTCTATTGAATGACAACAGTGAAATTATTAAGGTAAACAAACGTCGTTGGGAAGTAGAAGAAACATTTCACATCATAAAATATGTTTCTCTATATTTTCTGTGTCGATGTAAGCCTTTGTATTACTAGCTTAGAGTAATTATAGAACAACAAATATAGTTTGATAAAGAACTAACCCTGACAATTCGAAAGATGATGTCTCTTATGGATAGACTAAGGAATTACTTGATATTTCCTTTTTTTATTTCTTCCGTAACAATCTCAATTAACTTATTTAACTCTTCATCTTCTTTTGTAAGTATTTTTGATTCGATTTCTTTATATTCGATTTTAGTTTGGCATTCAATAAATTCATAGACAAAATATCTTGCAGCTTTTGTATATGACCATAACTCACCTCTTTCATCGATTAAACTGGCCTCATACTTATCACAGTTTTCAGTCATTTGATTTGTGTTCAAATCTGTTTCACAATAATAATCATCTTCTCCAAAATGAAATTTATTTGTTATTAAATCATAAGTAGCATACTTTCCTTTTAAAAATTTACTTTTATTGCTAAACATGTATTGTAATGTGTAATTTTTTGTATCATAAATTCTTTCAATAATTTCAAATTCACCCCACTTATCAAAAATTATATTGTCACTCGTTCTCAGTTCGAAACTGAGTTCATTTGTAAATCGTTCTGCTAAACTACCTTCCTTAAAGGCGCATTCATATTTATTCAAAATATTAGTTTGTGCACAGCCAGCTAGAGTAATGATGAATAAAATAACTAATTTTTTCATTTCTATTTCCTTTCATGTAATTTTTAATTTATAAGTTATACAAGTGCTTTTTTATGAATATACATCTAACTATTGATTTAAATTTTTCTTTAAAATCAGCCCTTTTGTAATAAGTATCAGATTCAAAATTAGTTAATTCTTTCTTCTGTTAAATCTTTAACAATAAAAGTACACAATTTCTTATCATTTGATATCATATAAAAATCAACTTTATAAATTCTTTTAATGACGCAAATATTAACAATAATAGGTGTTAATACACAAAATAACTTTATTTATCTTGTTTCTGACACTCATAGAATTCTTTTATAACCTTGTGATCTTATTTAAGCATTTCTAAAATAATTTTTATTGACTTTTTAGTTTACGCTATCTGTAATCGATTTAAGCCTTGTTAGATAATTAGTACTTTTTAGATATATCCTGCTTCCTAATAGAGATACAATATATTGCACATATGGCATCCTAATAAACACTATGCTTTCCATTTCTATTTTACCATAATATAACGCAAAACAATGAAAATAGAAATAAGTTACAACATTAATGAAGTAACTTTCTTAGTTTATATGATATTTTACCACCTATGACTTATCATGGAAATTTACCCATAAATATGGTATGATTGTTCGGATGAAAAAGAAAGATGCAATTACATTTGAATTAAAACACATATGTCGGCAATCCGGCGCTCGATATGGGATTCTGCACACGCCGCACGGCAGTGTCGAAACACCAATGTTTATGCCAGTTGGTACGCTGGCATCGGTAAAATTTCTTAGCCCTGAGGAAATAAAGGAGATTGGCTCGGGAGTTATTTTATCGAATACATACCATTTATGGCTGCGTCCCGGCGAGGACGTTGTTGCTGCAGCAGGAGGCTTGCACTCCTTTATGAATTACGATGGACCAATGCTGACCGACAGCGGTGGCTTCCAGGTATTTTCACTAAGCGACAATCGTAAAATCAAGGAAGAAGGAGTTCATTTCAAGAATCACCTCAATGGTGATAACTTGTTTTTGAGTCCCGAAAAATCCATCGAAATTCAAAACAAGCTAGGTGCCGATATCATCATGAGCTTTGATGAATGTCCGCCATATCCAGCAACCAGAGAGTACATGGAAGAAAGTGTTGCCCGTACATTACGCTGGGCAAAACGAGGAAAAGAAGTACACCAAAGGGAAGAAAACCAAGCACTGTTTGGGATTGTTCAAGGTGGTGAGTTTGAAGATATCCGCAAACAATGCGCTATGGAATTGGCACAGATGGATTTCCCCGGCTATTCTATCGGCGGAACCAGTGTTGGTGAGTCCAAAGAAGTCATGTATAAAATGATTGATTATTCTGTAAAATATCTGCCTGAAAATAAACCTCGTTATTTGATGGGGGTAGGCAGCTATGATGCCATATTGGAAGGTATATTGCGCGGTGTGGATATGTTTGACTGCGTGCTGCCGACCAGAATTGCCCGCCATGGGACGGTTATGTCATCACAAGGCCGCATCAATATCAAACGCAAGGACTACGAATATGACTTTGCGCCGCTTGATCCGGAATGTGATTGCTATACTTGTAAAAACTATACCAGAGCATACCTGCGCCACCTGCATCGCTGTGATGAGGGCTTAGGCAAACGGCTGCTCTCCATCCATAACTTACGTTTTTTGATTCATTTGGCGGAAGAAGCACGAAAAGCAATTTTAGAAGACCGCTTTTTGGATTTTAAGAATGAATTCTTCGAAAAACACAATTTGAATAGCATAGATTCGAGGGGATTTTAGTGAAAACCAATGAATTTGATTTTTATTTGCCGGAGCAGCTGATCGCCCAGACACCCCTGCAGAAACGGGAACAATCCAAGATGCTTGTGGTGGATCGCCAAGCGCACACAATCACTCATCAGCATTTCTTTGATATTATCAACTACTTGCAGCCGGGAGACGTTTTAGTACGGAACAATACACGGGTCATTCCCGCTCGGTTGTTTGGAACCAAAGAACAAACCGGTGCCAGTGTCGAACTTTTGCTGCTGCATCAAGAAGGAGATATCTGGGAAGCTTTGGTTGGAAATGCAAAGGTTGTGAAACTGGGAACAGTGATTTCCTTTCATGATGGCGAATTGAAAGCTGAATGCATTGAAATAGGGGAACGAGGCTTACGGAAATTCAAGATGATCTATGAAGGAATCTTCTATGAGGTGCTGGAACGTTTGGGAAATGTTCCGCTGCCCCCGTATATTCACGAACAGCTGGAAGACAAAGAACGCTATCAAACAGTATATGCGAAAATCAAGGGCAGTGCCGCAGCACCGACAGCAGGATTGCATTTCACAGATGATTTATTTGCGAAACTGATCGACAGAGGAATTGAGGTCGTAGATGTGACGCTGCATATTGGATTAGGAACTTTCAGACCGGTTGATGTTGAAGATATCCTTGAACATAAAATGCATGAAGAATTTTATGTGGTCAGTGAAGAAGCGGCAGCACAGCTCAATAAGGCCAAGCTGGAGAAGCGCCGTATCATCGGGGTAGGAACAACTTCCACCAGAGTGCTGGAATCTTTGATGAAAAAACATGGAACATTCAAAGCAGGAGCAGATACCACGGATATCTTTATTTATCCCGGTTACACGTTTGCAGCAATTGATGGTTTGATCACCAACTTCCATTTGCCGAAATCAACGCTGTTGATGCTGGTCTATGCCTTTGGCGGGGAAGCACTCTTGAAACAAGCGTATGAAGAAGCTGTCCAAAACGAATATCGCTTTTTCTCCTTTGGCGACAGCATGCTGATTCTATGAAATACAATGCGACCGACTATTACAAAATGGGGGCTGCCACCATTGAGGAAGCAAAAAAACAGCCAACAAAACCAAAGTTGTTAATGCACTCTTGCTGTGGTCCTTGCAATGCTTTCCCTATTGAACTTCTGGCTCCGGTCTTTGAATTGACGCTCTTCTTCAATAACTCCAATATCTATCCCAATGAGGAATATGTCCGTCGGCTGGGAGAACTGGAAACCTATGTGGCTTGGTATAATGAAACCAATCATGATCATATCCGCATCCTCCAAACGCCGTACGACAATGTGGAATACACCAGATTCTTGAGTGTGCGCAAGGATGACAAGGAAGGGCAGGAGCGCTGCTTTATGTGTTATGAACGACGGATGAATGAAGCGTATGCCTATGCTCAGAATGAGCAATATGACTACTTTACGACGGTGATGACGATCAGCAGGCAGAAAGATGCCATCAAGCTCAATGAGATTGGTGCCAAACTGCAAGAACGCTACTCCAATACCAAATACCTGTTCTCTAATTTTAAGAAGAATCAAGGGATGGATCGTGGTGTTGAAATCTCTAAAGAGCATAACATGTATAAGCAAGATTACTGTGGCTGCATCTTCTCATTGCAAAGCAGAAGAAGTGTGAAAGACTAAAAAAGCGATTCATTGTATCAAGCAAGAATCGCTTTTTTGCTACAGCCGGTCTAACGTTGCAAAACATATAACCCTACTCTTTTTTTCTCTTTGCATCAATGAGAATAAACTCACACGTATCACAATAGTATGCCGTTGCCTGAGAGTTTCCAAATATATTTGGCTTAGTATTACGAAATCCTTCGCTTCTGTCTTGGGAATACCATATTTTCCGGTTAGATCCTTCGGGTATCCAGTCCATTGCATAGCCGCTCCAAATATATCCTTTTCTCATGGCATCTTGACATTGCGGACATTTCATCTTTTTACCCCCTGTCGTTTATATCGTGTAAGACTGTATTCGTCTGCATAATTTGTAAACTGCTTTAACTGACATGCATCAATCAAACTAGCGACTGTGTACGTATAAGTAATAGCAATAGAAAGCCTGCGCAGCAAACTATTGATAGTTTGCCATCTGCAAATCTTCTAATTCCAGATGCTGGCTAATGAATGCGCCTTGGACATAATCGCAGCCGATTTCCAATGCCAGATGATAGGCCTCTTCCGTATCAATCCCAAAAGCAATGGTCTGCTTTTGCAAAGATGCTGCTATGTTAACAATCAATTTCATGATTTGATAGCTGATTTCATTGGTGCTGGCATCGGTTGTATACAGGGCATCAATGGTAAAATAGTCATAATTGATTTTCTTGAGTTGGGATAAGGAAGAAAATTGAAATGCAAAGTCACTCATGACAAAGCGGAATCCGAATTTATGCCCGATCCGAGCCATCTGCAGTTTTGTTTCCGCTTCCCGCACAATCTCATTGGTGAAAGAAAATAGAAGATGATGCGCAGGCACCTGATAACGTCGCAGGAAATATTGCAGCAAGAACATAAAACGATATACAGCCCAGCGGTTAGGATATGGATTGCTCATGGCGATAATGAACTGTGCCTGCTGATATTGCGGATTGTTGATTACCTTGGCAATGCTGCGGCAGATTACAGTTAATTCATGATAGCGGAATTTAAGACGAGGCCTTTTGCCGCGTATTTTCATCATGTCATCTTTGCTGAGCTGACCTAAAAGAGGACTGTCCCAGTAATACTGCAATGCAAACAGGGAAACTTCTTTATCTGCTGCAGATGCAATCGGAATAAAGCGGACTTTCATTTCATTGTTCTGGATTCCTTTTACATAGGCTTGGTGCATTGGTTCCGTATGCTTATGCTGATAATAAATTTGATAGATAAAATAAAACAGAACGGCAGGCAACAATAAATATATGAGAAACAGCAAAAATTGCGGAACATGTGAATCTTGTTGAAACAAGGTGTTTTGTTCTTCGATGTAATAATGCTGATACAACTTATCTTGGAGCTGCGGCTGGCTGCGATTGATGGAGGCCAATCCATCGTTGAGTTCTGCCAGCAGATCAGGACGTTCTTTGGCAGTCACAAAATAATACTCCGCAATACTATAATTGGATATAATCAATCTGCTTGGAATCCGGTACATGGATGAAATCGAAACAACATCAACGGCATCAGACTCGAGTGCATTGATTAATTCACCATAACTGTCATAAAAGAATGGTTCATACATAAAATTATGATTTTGCGCCAGCAATTCAAATTCACTGTATGTAATCTGATTTGCCAAGAAGCCGATTTTTTTCTGGTGCAAAGCCTTGTACTGATAAAGGACCGTATGCATCGTACGAGATAACAGAACATTGCGAGCATTGCCTCCGGCAATATTGGTGAAGGACAAATTACGCTGTGTTTCCGGTGTTCGCTGAACACCACCCATCAGGTCGATTTCCCCAGTTCCCACTTTCGCAATTAAATCCTGATAATCCCCGGTAATCAAGGAAATATTCCAATGGTTATAGTTGGCAATCTGCTTGATGATTTCATACTGATAGCCATAAGGATTGCCTTGTTCATCCAATTCCTGAAACCCTTCGATCAATGGATAGCCGACAGTGATATATTTCGTCTTGGGGATTCGCATCAAAATGCTGATTGCAACAAGAGCAATAACCAGAATGCTGATGATGAAGGGAATGCTGATTTGCTCAATAAGCTGGCGTCTTTCTTTCAGGTTATGCGGGTGCTTCATGCTGCGGCACCTTCTTTCGTCTTAGCAAGGATTGCATCAAGTTGAAGAATAAGCTGCTGTTTCTCCAGTGGTTTGCTGAAATAGTATCCTTGAAATAAACAGCAGCCCATTTGATATAGTTGCTGCACTTGTTCCTGGCTTTCAACACCTTCCGCAATGACATGTTTGTCAAGAATGCGGCCGATGGAAATAATGGCATCAGTAATGGATTGGCATGTATGATCTCGCAAGATTTCATCAATAAAGAATTTATCAATCTTATAAATATCGTAATCACTTTGCTTCAAAGAAAGCAGCGATGAATACTCCATGCCAAAATCATCCATTGCAATCTTGCAGTCCAAGGAACGCAGCTGTACCAGCCGATCATTGAATTGCTGGAGTTCCTGATGCTGCATTTGTTCCGTAATCTCAAAGCATAAAAGGCAGCCATCTACCTGATATGCTTTGATTGCAGCTTGAACAGCCGGAATGAAACGCTGATCCATCAAAATGGCATAGGTAATATTGATGCAAATATGAAATGACGTTGTTTGCTCTTGAAAATAAGCCGCAAAAGAATTCTGGTAGTCAGACAATGCCTGATCCATTGTTTGCACGAAAACCTCAAACATCAGCCCGCATGTCTGAATATCCTCCAGAAAAACATTCGGAGCCAGCATCCCTTTGACCGGATGATTCCAGCGGATGAGGGCTTCTAAATGGGCAATCTGGCTGTTTTGGTAGTCAACAATCGGCTGATACACAAAAAAGATTTGGTGGTGTGTCAACGCATGATGAATTTCTTTTGTCCGATCACGCAGTATCTGCTGTGCTTCATGCAGCTTAATTTGCTGGGTAACATAAAACGCAAATAAGGCACATCCAATAAAAATCAAAATAGACAAGATATATAAGAAGGTAAAATCAGTCGTTAACAGCGGCTGTCCGGCGGGTGCAAGGGGATAGATATCACGATTCGGCAATGCAAGCAGGGCCTTGGACACATGTTCAATCAAGGCTGTATTTCCCAGATAGCTAATAATGTAGATATAGTTCAGGTCAAATTCATAAATGCGGTTGGTATTCGGCAAATTTGCTTCCGAGTGGGCAATAAAGCCATCCAATGTTTCGTCCTGATATAATGCATACAATTCTTCGTAGGTATGTTTGAAGATAGGCAGAAAGGATATGGATTCATCCAGTGCGATATCAATGAAACGAGTGGAATAATAATTTTCAAACATCATGCCGATTTTCAGATCTTGCAGCTGTTTGATATTTCCGTACGGGATTGTTTTATCACGAACAAAAACGCTTCCTGACTGTGATCCCATTGCAACACTGGAAAATTGATACAAATTCTTGCGGCTTTCTGACAAGGTAATACCGCCAAGCAAATCAATTTCCTGATTGGAGAGCAGATTAAAGCACTCCTTCAAAGTACAGTTTATATATTCAATCTCATATTGATTTTGTTTTGCAATGAACTCAAAAGTATCATATCCGCTGCCGGATAATACACCGTTATGAGAGTCAAAAAAACCGTCCGCAAGAAAATATCCAACGCGGATCGGTGTTTTTTCATAAGCTGCGAATGTGCGCACAAAAGAACTATAAAAGAAAGAAAGCATAAAGCATGTAATTACCGTTAATTTATAGTTCTTCATAGTACGTTTAGTATATCATATATTTTAAAAAATGTATGAATAATAACTGAAAAAAGACCACCTAAATTGTGCGGATAGGGGTTCTTGAAGCTTGTGGGAAATACAACGAAAATCATAGTTTTTGGTGACATTTTTCAGATTCCAGGTATAATAATGGTGTTGAGGTCAATGTATGGAAACTTATATATTAAAAACAAAAGAAGATGGCTCTGTGATTACAGTGCGGGATGTACAAGATATATTATTGCAAATGGCAAAGGATATTGATCATATTTGCCAGAAACATAAAATACCGTATTTCTTAAATGGCGGTTCTGCTTTGGGAGCCATTCGTCATCAAGGTTTTATTCCTTGGGATGATGATTACGATATTGCTATGATGTATGAAGACTATAAACGCTTCCTTGAAGTTCTGAAGACAGAGCTGCCGGAAGATTATGTCTTTCATTGTTTTGATACCAATAAAAAATACAATGTATCGATTCCGGCGATGAAGATCAGGAAAAAAGGGACTTACATCAAAGAGGCAAATACGCTCTTAGCTAATCGTATCAAAAATGGGGATGGATGTGACGGGCTGTTTATTGATGTGTTTATCTATGACTATGTATCACCGAATAAAGTACTGGATTTGCCGCTGCGGTTATTGAACATGCTGATCTTGCCATTCATGATTCTTTTAGACAATATAAGGATCAATCCTGTATTTCTGAAGCGTTGGTATGTCAGCAATGCACGCATCTATGGTGCTTGCAATCGCGGCAGCGATTACATCGGTTTTGACTTGACGTGGTCTTATAAGAATCCCTTTAAGCCATTTATTTTCAAAAAGAGCGATATTTACCCGGTGCAGTATGTAACATTCGAAGATACCAAGTTTCCGGTGGCAAATCATCCGCATGAATATTTATGCACGGCGATTGCACCTAGCTACATGACATTGCCTAAGGAGGAAAACAGGGCTCCGAAACATATTGTGGATATTGATTTAGGAGGTAGAAATGAGTAGAAAACCAACATATTTACCAAAAAAGAGACGCAGAAGAAAAGTACGCTATCAAGTGCTGATTCCCTTTTTAATCTTATGTGCGCTTGTATTATATGCGCCATTTGCAGCATATCAAACATTCTGGAAAAAGAAGCCGGTGGATACATCTTATGCGGTATGTGAACTGACTCCGAAAAAAAGCAAGGAATTGCTGGCAAAACAGCCGGAGCAGGAACAGGTTTATGAAATTCAGGATCATGTCTTCTATGGGGAACATTTAGGATTGTATGCTAACCCATATGAAAAAGGAGCAGCAGATCCTCTAGTGAATAAAAGCATCTCGTTTCGCAATTTATGTACGGATGAATCCTTTGTTTATATGATTGGCTCAGATTTAGATAAGAAAATCCCGCTTTATGAACTTACAAAAGGTATTTACGAAGTATATATCAGCTCCTTGATGAAAGAGGATCGGATTTACAGCAGTGAACCGCTGCTGGATAGCTTTTATACAATTACCAGAGGTGGCATCAATCATAAGATTACTTTGATTGCCAATCAAAAGCTTTTTTATGAAGATGATCCTGAATTTGCATTAGATCGTCCTTACTTGTTTGTGGAAGTAAAGGAAGAAGCCCTGCCTGAGGATTACTATGATATTATTGTTGATCCGGGGCATAACAGCTATGATGAAGGACCGCTTGTAGAGCGAGGCCATGCCCAAAACGGATTAATTGAAGCAGAAGAAAATATGAAAGCTTCGCTGGTGATGAAAGAGGCGCTGGAAGCTGCTGGCTTGAAAGTGAAACTGGCACGTGAAGGCGATGCTGTTGTGAATACTTACGGTGCCGGCGGCAGAGTAGAGATGGTCTTTAAGCACCATGCAAAATATTATATTTCTAATCATTTGAATTCAGCTGATGCCAAAAGTGCAAAAGGCAGTGAAGTGTTCTATTCATCCTACACCTCCTCTACCTTGGCTGACAGCATTCTGCAAGCAATCACAAGCGACAGTACTTTGAAAGCGGTAGGTAAGTCCGTGAAAAGTCCGCGTACCAAAGATGGCAATAAAGCAATTAAAGCCGGCTATGATGGGTATATGATGATTCGGGAACCGGGTGGCCTTGGTCTTGGTGCCGGAGAACTATCGGAAAAAGCACAGACAGAAAATGCACCTTTTATTACAGGAACAAATTATGGAGCTCAAGCTGTTTTAATTGAATATTTGTATATGTCAAATGCAGACGAAGCAAAAAAATGGAAAGCGAACTATGAAAGCTATGCCAAAGCGGCTGCACAAGGAATCATTGACTATTTAAAACTGGATATTAATACACCAGCAGAATAACAAGGAGCAATCCTTGTTTTCTTTTAGGAGAAAGCCAGAAGCTGTCAAAATGATAAAAGAGGAGGGATTGTGATGAGCAGCTGGTTTTATCTCTTGAAGGAGCAAGGTGTAGTGTATGGGGACAGCAGTTTGCATCTGCAAGCTGATTATTTGTATTTCGTGGTGGAAGGGATTGTCATCGTACGGTCCAAGGAAGATATGCATATTCATTTTATTTGCCGTCAAAAAGGCTGTTTGAACATTGAGGTACTTGCAATGGAAGAATTTGGGTATGAATATATACCTGTTGGGAAAGTACGAATACTAAAATTGCACCGCTCAAGCATGCAATCCTTATTTACGAAATATCCAAAGCTAATGGGGCGCATACTCAGGCAGGAAAAGCATGTATTAGATCAAATGATTTGGTTTTCCAAAGTATACCGGGCACAAAACCAACAGGAAGAATTGCGAAAATTATACATGCGGCTGCGCCTTCCTTTTTCCTATGAAATGTTTCAAAAATATGTTTTTGATGATATACTATCGCTAGGAGTTGATTCAAATGATACTTAGCATCAGTCATGCTTCCAAATATTTCGGCAGTACAACCGTATTTGAAGATATTCAGTTTGAAATCAAAGGCAACGAGAAAATTGCCTTGATCGGAAAAAATGGATGCGGTAAAACAACCTTGTTAAAGGTGATTGCGGATGAGATTACATTAGATAAAGGAAGTATCCATAAAAGAAATGGAGTAAAAATAGGATATTTAGCGCAGATGACATTCCAAGATGAAAAGCGGAGTGTGGAGGATGAGTTGTTTGCGGTATTTCACGATTTAAGAGAAATGAACCGGCAGCTGGAACAAGTCAGCCGCCAGATGGAAACAGATCATAGTGAAGCGTTACTGGAGAAATATGCCGACTTGCAGCATGCCTTTGAAGAAGCCGGAGGCTATACCTATGAGAGTGAAGCCAAGACGGTGGTTTCCAAATTCGGTTTTTCCGCGGAAGACATGGGGCGTCCCCTGCATACGTTTTCGGGGGGACAGAAAACAAAGCTGGCATTTGCCAAGCTATTGTTAAGCAAGCCGGATGTTTTGCTGCTGGATGAACCAACGAATCACCTGGATTTGCAGACGATTGAATGGCTGGAAGGCTATTTGAAGAAGTATGCCAAAGCGATTGTTGTCGTAAGCCATGACCGTTATTTTTTGGATGAAGTGGTGGATATGGTTTGCGAGTTAAGTCTTGGTGCCTTAAGCAAGTACCGAGGCAATTACACCAGCTATCTGGCCATGCGCTCCAAAGATATAGAAAAAAATGCACAGGCATATCAGCGCCAGCAAAAAGATATTGCCCGGTTAGAGGCACTGATTGAGAAGTTTCGCTATAAGCGCAGCAAAGCAGCATTTGCCCAAAGCAAGATCAAGTATCTTGAGCGAATGGATAAGATCGAACCGATTGAAATTGATGAACGTAAAATGAAAGTCCGTTTTACTCCTAAAACCAAGGGAGGCAAAACGGTTTTAGAGTTGGATCAGCTGCAAGTTGGATATGAGCAGGTGTTATGTGAGGTTTCCATGGAAATCATCAAAGGCCAAAGGATTGCTATTTTAGGACCCAATGGCGAAGGAAAATCTACATTCCTGAAGACCATTATGGGACTTGTACCAGCTTTAGGCGGTGAGTTTTTATTTGGTCATCAAATTGAAGTTGGTTATTTTGATCAGCAAATGGCGCAGTTAAACAGTGCCAAAACCGTATTAGAAGAACTCTGGGATGAACATCCGGAAATTACACATACTCAAATAAGGACTGTTCTTGGTTGTTTCTTGTTTACCGATGAAGAAGTATTTAAACAAGTGAACCAGTTATCCGGAGGTGAGAAAGTACGTCTGAGCCTTGCGAAGCTGATGCTGGAACGAGGCAATTTCCTGATTTTGGACGAACCGACGAACCATTTGGATATTGACAGCAAAGAGATATTGGAAGAGGCTTTGCAGGAATTTGACGGAACACTGCTGTTCGTTAGTCATGATCGCTATTTCATTAAGCGAATGGCTAATTCCCTCTTGGAGATCAAGCATGGCAAAGCTACTTACATTCCAACGACATATGACGAATACATGGGGAAAGTTGTAGTTGCTCAGCAAGAAAAGAAAGCTGAAGTGAAAGAGGTACAAGTAAAACGTGTGCTGCCGGAACGGGAAGTCAAAAAGCTGGAGAAAATGATTGAAGAGAAAGAAGGGCAGCTGGGGGAATTGCGGGAGAAACGGTTTGATGAAACATATTATCATGACTACCGCAAAATGCAGGAACTAGATAGTGCGATTGATACGCTGCACAATGAAATTAATGAATTGCTGGCGAAGTGGGAGGAATTGCAGAGTTAGGTTTTGGAAAAGAGGTGAGGATCGATGCGTAAGTTGTATAAATTTCTGACATCTAAAGTTTTGATTGTAACAACTTTGATATTGTTGCAAATTATATTATTGATGTATATTATTTTCGCATTAGCGCAGTATGCTGTTTATCTCTACGGAAGTTTTATTTTATTAAGTATTGCTATTACAATCTGGATTATCAACCGACCGGACAATCCATCCTACAAATTTGCCTGGTGTATTCCCATTTTACTATTTCCGCTGTTTGGCGGAATGTTTTATCTGATGTTTGGCATTAAGCAAATGCCGAAGAAAGTGAAAGCTCGCTATCAGAAAGTGACCAATGCCACGATCTCGTTATTCGAGCATGATCAGTTTATTATGCGGCATTTTCTGGAAGAGGATAAATCGATCTATAAGCAAGTGTATTATTTGATGAGTCATTCATACTATCCAATCTACAGAAACTGCGAGAATGAATTTCTGCCTACTGGTGAAGCCATGTTTGAGCGGATGAAAATTGAATTGCGCAAAGCCAAGAAATTTATCTTTATCGAATATTTTATTATTGCAGAGGGTATTTTCTGGAATTCTATTTTGGAGATTTTGGTGGAAAAAGTCAAAGAAGGTGTTGAGGTTCGCTTGATCTATGATGATGCCGGATGTTTGCAGACATTGCCGAGCAATTATCATAAAACATTGGAGAAACTAGGAATCCGGGTATATGTGTTCAATCGCTTGGTTCCGGCTTTGATGGTACATATGAACAATCGAGATCACCGCAAGATTGTTGTCATTGACGGCAATGTTGGATTTACGGGAGGCATAAATCTTGCGGATGAATACATCAATGCCTATGTTCGCTTCGGGCATTGGAAGGATAATGGCATCATGATCCGCGGAGAGGCTGTCTGGAACTTTACAATTATGTTTTTGCAGTTCTGGAATTTAGAGTATGATGAAGATGAAGATTATCGCTACTATCGACCCGATCCGGAAGTGGTTAAAGATATACAGGCAGCAGGATTTGTCCTGCCCTATGCGGATACGCCGTCCGATGATGAAATTATCGGCGAGTTTGCCCATATGAACATATTAAACATGGCAAAGGAATATGTGTATATCCAGACGCCCTATCTGATCTGCGACAATGAAGTAATCACGGCGCTTACATTGGCAGCCAAAAATGGCATTGATGTTCGGATGATTTTGCCGCATATTCCGGATAAGTGGTATGTGCATATTGTAACGCGGGCTTACTATCAGCCTTTGATTGAAGCAGGGGTCAAAATTTATGAATACACACCAGGCTTCATGCATGCGAAAACATTTATCTGTGATGATGAAGTCGCAATTATCGGAACAACGAATATGGATTACCGCAGCTACTATTTGCATCATGAATGTGGTATTTGGATGTACAAAACCGAAAGTATCCGCCATATGAAGGAGGATTTCTTAGCAATTCTTGCACAGTCGCAGCGCATCACGGTAGACATGTTCAAGAAAGAATCATTGGCAACAAAAGTCATGCGTGCAATTCTGCGAGTCTTCGCACCGCTGATGTAGGCACTTAGGCAAGTGTCTTTTCTTTCCAAAAATGAATTTAACTAGTTGACAATCAAAGGGAACTGGCTATAATAGAAAGTGTTAGCACTCATTGGTATACAGTGCTAAGAAGGAGGAACTATGATAAAACCACTTTATAATCATGTAGTATTGGAGCTTATTGAAGCGGAAAAGAAGACTGCGAGCGGAATTATATTGCCCGATAAAAGCAATGAGCAACCCGCAATCGGGAGGATTATTGCAGTAGGTTCGGGAAAAGTTGTTGATGGTAAAACCATACCTCTGCAGGTAAAAGAACAAGATAAAGTAGTATACAAAAAATATGCAACAACAGAAGTGAAGTTAGATGGCAAGTCCTATTACATTGTAAGCGAGGACGACATCTTGGCAATTGTTGAATAAGGAGGCAAACATATATGGCGAAAGAAGTTATTTTTTCAAAACAAGCAAGAGATAAAATGCTTGCCGGTGTTGATACATTGGCGAATGCAGTGAAGATTACATTGGGGCCAAAAGGGCGCAATGTAGTATTGGAAAAAAGCTATGGATCACCGTTGATCACAAACGATGGAGTTACCATTGCCCGTGAGATCGAATTGGAAGATAAATTTGAGAATATGGGTGCTAAATTGGTATATGAAGTAGCAAATAAAACCAATGATACAGCCGGTGATGGTACGACAACCGCTACTTTGCTGGCGCAATCCATCATCAAACAAGGCTTAGCTGCTGTAGAAAAGGGTGCTAATCCCGTATTGATGAGAGAAGGAATTGAAAAGGCTAGCAAGCTGATTGCCAGCAAATTGCTTGAAAAGTCTTCGCAAATTGAAACGAATCAAGATATTGCCAGTGTAGCAGCAATTTCTGCAGGCAGCATGGAAATCGGTGTTCTGATTTCCAAGGCAATGGAAAAAGTCGGCAAAGAAGGCGTTATTACCGTTGATGAATCCAAGGGGTTTGAAACGGAGCTGGAAGTGGTCGAAGGACTGCAGTATGACAAAGGTTATATTTCTCCGTACATGACAACCAACCGGGAAAAAATGCATGCTGAGCTGGAAAATCCATTCGTCTTAGTGACGGACCAAAAAATCAATACGATTCAAGATATCCTGCCAATCCTGGAAAAGATCCTGCAAACTGGCAAGCCACTGTTAATTATTGCGGATGACATCGATAATGATGTAACTGCGACTTTAATCTTAAATCGTCTGCGTGGAAACTTTAATGTAGTAGCTACAAAAGCACCTAGCTTTGGCGATAATCAAAAGGCTATTCTGGAAGATATTGCAATTGCAACCGGGGCTAAATTCTATACCAAGGACTTCAGCATGGAGTTAAAGGAAATGCAAATAGAGGACCTTGGTCGTGCTGCTAAGGCGGTAGTCAAAAAAGATGATACAACGCTGATTGGCGGAATTGGGGAAAAAGAAGCAATTGATGAACGCGTTGCGCAAATCAGACAGCAAATTGAAAATACAACCAGCGAATATGATACCAAGCGGTTGAATGAACGTCTGGCAAAATTAACGACTGGTGTAGCTGTTATCAAAGTTGGTGCTGCTACCGAAAGCGAAATGAAAGAAAAGAAATTGCGTATTGAAGATGCCTTGAATGCTACCAAAGCAGCAGTTGCAGAAGGTATTGTCAGTGGTGGTGGTGCTGCTTTCGCAAGTGTTTATAAAGAATGCAAAGACCAGCTGAAAGGTTCTACAACAGACGAACAAAAAGGAATCAATGCAGTCTTTGAAGCAATTTTGACACCGCTGTGGCAAATTGCCGAGAATGCCGGATACGATGGCCACGAAGTTGTTGAACAGCAATTGAAGACTCGCGAAGGTGTTGGATTCGATGCGAAGCAAGGTGAATGGGTTGATATGGTTGAAAAAGGAATTGTGGATCCTACTAAAGTAACTCGCAGCGCATTGTTGAATGCGGCTTCGATTGCAGCCTTGTTTATCACAACAGAAGCAGCTGTCGCAAGCATTCCGGAACCAAAGCAAGCAATGCCGATGCCTGATCCGGGAATGTATTAGGATATCAAATAAAAAAGTAAAAAGATGGCAGGAAAGTACTTTATGTGCTCCACCATCTTTTATTTATTTGGTTTCCATGGCCTTGCAGAAGCAAGCCATCCCTGGTTATTCCAGTGAGCGTGATCAACTGGATTGTAGTTGTTGTTCTTTTGCATTGCCCGCCTGACCAGAAACAGCAGTTTCATACGCAAGCTGACCATGTTTGAATTCTTTTTTACCACTTTTGCAACATGGGTTACTTTCTTCATGATCGCAGTTTTGGTTTTAGGAGATACTTCATTCCAGGAAGACGCAGCAACAGTTACGCTGATATCATAACAGTTGGAAATACCCATCCAAAAGAGCTGTTTCTTGATACTTTTGCTGACCCGTTTGGCGCCAGCTCCGGCTGCTGTAGAAATGGCGATGCCAGTTTTCTGAAACATGGTGTTACTAGGACGATGGGATAACCATTGATAGCCGAAATGATCAAAAAGTGCTTTGAGCTGTCCGCTCATCTCCAATACATATGTTGGGGAGTCAATGATGATGATCTGTGAGCGCTCAATGGCAGTGCGAATCTGTTGGACAGGTTCATGGTGCGGACACAGATGTTCGCTTTTTAAGATGCACTGAAAACAGCCAATGCAATAAGCAGGTCCATCTTTGGGCAAGAAGAATTCGTGAATGACGGTTTCCGGTGTCCGCAGCTGGTCTGCCAGCAAAGCAGTAACATGATACGTGCTGCCCAAATGGTTTTGACCATGAATGATTGTAATTTCCATTTTGACCTCCTAGTTGCTGTACAGCAACGCAAATTGTTCAACATGACGCCGAAGTGCATCAAGTGCGGCTGCCGGATCTTCTGCACCATCATATTGGTTCAAAAGGGCAAAGATTGGTCCATAGAAATGCAACGCAGCGATTTGCGGGTCTAAGCGCTTGAATGATCCCTGCTGCATGAAGACTTGGAATAAATAGGCTTGGAACTGCAGCGGATCAACGATAAAACGAGAATGGTAAACCTTTTGCAGATGCGTATTACGAAATTGTTCCATTGTCATCAAGCGCCTGAATCTGGCTGCATATTCATCTAGCAAGAAATAAAGGAATATATCGCTGGCCAGTTTTACTAAGGTTTCAACCGCAATTTGACCGAAAAAAGCTGCCGCATCGTCAGCATCACCAGGTATCATCTGGCTATTATTTTGATACCGCTGATCCATTTCCTGCACGATTGCATCTAATAAATCCTCTTTGCCGGCATAATAATTATAAATGGACGCTGCCTTAATCCCTGTTTCTACTGCAATGTCACGCATGGAAACACCATCATAACCTCGTTGCGAAAATAGAGTTAATGCAATATCCAGAATACGTTCTTTTGTTGTCATATCTGCCATACCCTCCTAACACTTGTTAGTACAGTGTAACTAACGATCGTTAGTTTGTCAATAGGTGATTTCATTTTGTTTCGTATTCAATCAAAAATATAGTATAATAGAAAATGTTGAGATGAGGTGTAGTATGAGTAATATCGGGATTGTATGTGAGGGCGGAGGTACCCGTGGTGCATATACAGCAGGTGTATTAACATGGTTTTTAGACCACAATTTAGAATTTGATTACGTCAATGGTATTTCGGCTGGTGCCTTTACAGCCAGTCACTTTGTATCCAAGCAAAGAGAGCGCTTGAAAAGCACATGTACCAACTGGCTAGCTGATAAGCGGTATATGGGGCTTGGTACATTGATGCGTGAAGGTACTTACGTGGGTTATAATTTCGTGTTTGATGACTTGAAAAAAATTGAACCGTTTGATGACGAAACATTCTATCAAAATCCAATTGCGTTCGAATTTGGACTATATAATTTAAATACCGGTAAAGTTGAGTTTTTCGGCAAGGATGCCATACAAGAGAACTATGAACTGTATAAAGCGTCTTGCAAGCTGCCGTTTTTGGGAAATATTACGCATTATAAGGGAAGTGCGTATTTGGATGGAGGAATCAATAACATGATTCCGGTATATCGTGCAGAAGAAGCAGGAAATCCATTTAACATTGTGATTCTAACGAAAACGGCAGAGTATGTGCGTCCGCCGGAAGATAGCCGTGAGATTGCCCTTGCAAAAGTGGTCTATCGCAAATATCCTAAGATGATCGAGCATTTGAAAGTGCGTCATCTGAAATTCGCACAAGAGATATCAGATGTGAAACAGCGGGTAGCAGAAGGGAAAGCATTGCTGCTGCAACCATCGAAGGACATGCATATTTCCAGAATGACAAAGGATGTTGCATTGCTGAATCAAATGTTTCAATTGGGTTATGATGATTGCGAGATGCGCAAGGATATAATTCTTTCTTTTTATCATCAAGCCAAAGAAGCAGTAACAAAGTAGTACTACCTTAGCACCAGTTTAGCACTTGGTGCTTTTTTATGATGGAACATGCACCTATAGGAAAGTTTCATAGCATATAGCATATATTCACTAAAATAGATTCGATGAAACTAGAAAGATGTGATACAATAAGCCTAATCAATGGGGAAGGTATGAATAAATGAAAATTCGAGATCGAAGGCAAGAACGCCGGGAGCGTCTGAAAAGCAGTACGCATCTATGGATCATAATTATTATAGGTATTTTGCTGACATACTGCGGCATGCAACCGGAAAAAGAATTGGCACCAAAAAATCGTACGGAGGCGAACGCGACACGTAATAGTACTAACTGAGGAACTGTAAGAATGAGAGAAAGGGAGGAGGCTTAATTACATATGACATATGAAATTGGTGTTGTAGAACCAACATGGCCGATTATTTTGCTGCAAATATTCAATACTGCTCTTTTAGTTGGCTTTTTTTATTTGTTGATTCAATATTTCCGAAAAAGAAAATAGTAAATTAACATATCAGTTCATGCTGCTCATATAAATACCTTCCATAAGCAATTATCAACACTGATAGGCGAAGGTTTTTATTATGTGTTAAACAGCTTTTTTCTAGATAACATAATTTATTCAGTTACGCAGTCATATTGTTTGACATTTTTATCATTTGTAACTAAAATGGTTACAAAAGGAGGGGTTTATGTACTCAACAAAGTTATCCGTGAGTATCCATATATTAAGCGTCATTGCATTGATGGAAGAATCTGCTATTACTTCTGACTATATTGCTTCCAGCATCAATACTAATCCAGTATTGGTTCGTCGTTTGATGAGCCGTTTAAAAAAAGCTTCATTAATTAGAACGAGCACAAAGCTAGGCGTAACAGGTTTATCAAAAAGGCTGGAAGACATTACGCTTCTTGATATCTTTCTTGCAGTAGAAGATCATGCGGATCTATTTGCGATTCATGGCAATCCTAATCTGGAGTGCCCTGTAGGCGCAAGAATTGAAAGTACGCTCAAGCATTTATACGATACCATTCAAACAGAAACAGAAAAAAAATTATCCGGAATTACGCTGGCAGATATTACAAAAGAATTTCACTTATGAATCAAGGAGGATTTCTGATGAGAGTAGCAATTATCGGTGCAACAGGCATGGCTGGTTCAGCTTTATACAAAGAAAGCGTTTCACGAGGTCATGATGTTACAGCAATTGTAAGAAATAAAGATAAGGCCATTTCCTTATTTGGGGATACGGTCAAGATGATTGAAAAAGATGTATTTGAATTGGAAAAAGCTGACTTAGCTGGTTTTGATGTCATCATCAATGCATTTGCTACAGCTCCTGCGAAAGCATATCAACATTTGGATTTGGCAGCGAAACTGGTTGCAATGTTCAGAGAAACAGAAAAGCCACGGTTATTCTTTATTCTTGGTGCCGCTAGTTTACTGGATGAAAACGGCAATTTATTTCTGGATACGCTAAAAACAATTCCTGATGTTGCTGCATGGATATCGATTCCGACAGAAGCATATAAGACATTGAACTTTCTAAGAGGAATTGACAATGTGAATTGGGTAGGTGTTTCCCCATCAGCTGATTTCGTTGCAGGAGAAGCGACGACACCTGTATTGGGGAAAGACCATCTGTTAACTGCTTCCAATGGAAAATCGCTTGTCACGAGCGGAACGATGGCAGCGGCGATTTTAAATGAAATAGAAAATCCGCAATTTATCAAAACCAGATTTACCGTAGGCAATGAATAAAGATTAAAACAATCATAAATAGGAGGTACACATATGTACAAAACGATTGGTATTATTACAGGAAGTCTAAGAAAAAATTCCTTTTCCGGCAGTATTGCAGACTATGTTTCCAAAAACGCCCCGGAAGGTTATGTATTTAAGCAATTTGACATTAGTGGCTTGCCGCTTTACAATCAGGACTATGATGGTGCAAGTCCGGCAGAATATACGGCATTCCGCGATGAAATAAAAGCTCTCGATGCAGTTTTGTTTATTACGCCGGAACATAATCGTTCCATCCCTGCGGCATTGAAAAATGCATTGGATGTTGGTTCCCGCCCTTATGGGGAAAATGTCTGGAATGGAAAACCGGGTGCAATTATAAGCCAATCACCTGGTGGTATTGGCGGCTTTGGAGCAAATCATCATTTGCGTCAAGTCCTGGCATTTCTGAATGTGTTGACGCTTGCGCAGCCAGAGGCATATATTGGTGCTTACCACACACTAATTAATGAGAATGGTGAACTAAGCAACGAAGGCACTCAGCAATTTTTGAATAGCTTCCTGTCAGCATTTGCTGCATGGATTGAAAAAGTTGCTTAAAAATAGCCGTTAGCTAAGCATTTATAACAGCTATATAAGCAGAATAGAATTATGTTGAAAAGAATGTGTGAATGAAACTGAGGTATGATTTTCGATCATACCTTTTTTACGTCTATAGTTTGCTGGATTACAGGCAAACCTTGTACTAACATGCTAAAAAATAGCCCGCATAATATGCAGGCTATCCATATTTTGAGAGTGCTTTTTGACACTTACTTCTTTAGTTCAACCGTAATAAATGGCTGCAGTTGATAAGGTTTCATGGCAACACTGCGGTCTTTCCACATATAGAAGAAGCGTTCAGCAGGGTAAATGCGATAACCATCCTGCCAATGGTCAGAAGTATCATAAGAGTCTGCAAAGATAATGACATCATCGCCGATGCCAGGTGTACCCATAGTGTCATATCCGATGATGGTAGTCCAGTGACCATCCCAATCACCCCATTCAACCATCATCAGACGGTTATTTTGGAGATTTTCGCGAATCATTGCAACGAAGAAGGAATCTTTGGCATCTTCTACCCAGCTTTCTGTTTCATCGCTGTTTTCTGAAGCATACAGAACATTGCTGGAGAAAGTTGGATATAAATTGCCGATATCATTTGGCGTAAAACCATCTCCATCCTTGATTAAATCAGCCTCTGTATATTCAGCAGCATAGCTGGTGTCCGTGATCTGGAGCCCTTCTACTTGGCTGAAGAATGTATAGAGCTGCTTCACATTGGTTCCGTATTCGTAAAAATTATCGGCACTGCCAGGAATTGCACCAGCTGTATCCAAATCAGTATGCGAGCCGCCAATCTCAGCAATCTGCATTTCCGTATAATTCGTAATCCCCAAGTAATGCAAGGACATCAAAGCCGCCACATTGCCGCAAGACCATTCGGTAGTTTGCTGCATGGTTTTGAAATTAGGCAAGATGGTTAGTGTATCGGATGACTTCATATTGTAGAAGTCAGGATGTGTATAATACAAAGATTGGGCATGATCCCCCGCATTGGCATAGGAATCCGCGCCAGCTTCAAGGTCAAAATCTTCACCTTGAATAAATTCCGGCATCTTAGGAGTTGTATCCGGTGCCGCCTGGGTTGTACACGCCACCAGTAAAAGCAATAACAAAAACAATACAATTTTCTTTTTCATCGTTAGGTTCCTTTCTGATCACGTAAAAAAGTGAATTGTACTTGCTCTCTACAATTCTTTCAATCTCTCGTTGTAATGTCATTCACGCTGTTTGATATGGGATGTAGATCTGAAGTACTACGCATGAGTTGCGTATGTTTTGGATTGTAGAATCCGATCATGTGATACATGACAAAGATTGGACGATTGTCCAAGCAAACTGCATACAGCAGTTTAAACATACACGTTTACCTTCTACCTCTGATCTGCACCTCCGTTTCAATAGTTTGAATTATAAAGGAATTCTAGCTATTGTCAATAAAAAAATAAAACTTCCAGCAAACAGATATAATTTGACGTGGATGGACATAGCGTAGAATATCATGGGGCCGGGTACGCGAAATGGTCCAGAAGGAGGTACATATGAATACTGAAATCCTATTGCTGCAAAAAAATGCTAACGATAGCGTGTTAAGCAATGAAACTGTTTTATTTGATGAAATCAGCCTTTCCCAAGGGAATATCCAATATGATGAGAATACAGGCATTATCACCATCCAAGCAAGCGGGATATATGTGATTGACTGGAATCTCTCCACCCAATCCACTTCCGGTTCTACAGGAGTGATGTTTCAGCTTCAGGCAAGTACGGGGCAGGAGTTTGAAAGCAATTCTCCCGTCAGAATGGGAAACCTAACCGGGATTGCGGCGTTGCAGGTAGATACGGTACCGTTGGAATTGACCTTGGTCAATAAAAGCTTGGCAACGGTATTCTTTCCCAGCACGTTAGGAGTAAAAGCAACATTGCGGATTGCTTGCATCGATCAGGCCGATTTAGCCTGTCTGCCATTGCTTCAATTTGCACATGTCCTAGACCAGCTGGTGGTCAAATATCCGGAGGCTTCCGTCAGTGTCTTTTCCAATCGGCTGGCAACCATCACCGGTAATTTAGATGGCTTGTATCGAGCACCTTCGGCACAAGTTCCATTGCTCTTGCTGAATGGCGGAGAACCATATGCCTTTGCGATCAATTATATTACTGCGCTGTATTTTCCGAATCAAGTCTACGATGAAACGATCACCTATCTGCCGCTTCCGGAAGGTGCGGCTTCCAGCTGCCAGTTTGATGCCAGCTTAAATATCTATGAAATGGTTTCTGTCGGGGATACAATTCAAATGCTGATGGGGCCAACTACCTCCGGTTCCGGAACCGTAACCGTCAATGCACCAGGGATTATCGTGATTGCAGATGACACTTCCATGATGTTTGTTTTTACGCCATCGATCTTCGGTATTCAAGTCAGTGCTGCAGGATTTCGTCAAAGAGCTCCGCTGCGCATTGAAGCCATATAAAAAGCCAGCAGTTGCTGGCTAAAATACGTTCCAAGGAAAGGATGCAGGGGGATTGCTGGAAAATGTGAGCATCTCTTTTGAAACCGGATGCTGGAAGGAAAGCTGGGTCGCCCAAAGGGCAATTTGCTGACCCGGCTTTGCTTGTTTATGATAGCGCTGGTCACCCCACAGCGGAAGATTGCGGCTGGAAAACTGCACCCGGATTTGGTGGGAACGCCCGGTATCCAAAACGATGTCCACCAGTGAAAAGTCGGTTGTTTTTTTCCGCAACGTATACGTGAGCCGTGAACGTTTGCCTAGTTTGGTATCTTTTGTTGTCATGACAGTATTGGTTTTGGTATTTTTAACGAGATAATCGAGCAGTTCATCATGCTGCTTCGGCGCTTGTCCGCAAAGAACGGCCTGATAGTGTTTGCTCATCATGTTTGTGCGAATCTGATCGCTGAGGCGGGATGCGGCTTTCGATGTCTTCGCAAATACCATAACACCCCCAACCGGACGATCCAAACGATGTACCAACCCGACAAATACGTTGCCGGGTTTTTGGTATTTTTCTTTCAGGTAGGCTTTGATCATCGACAAGAGATCAAGATCTTTGCTTTCGTCTTCCTGCACAGGAATATTGACCGGTTTTACGATTACCAGAATATGATTGTCTTCATACAACACTTCAAAAGGCATCTGCATATTACTCTTCCCAGCGCCCGTAAATACCGGCAGGCAGGATCAGACCATGCGCCGAATGCGGCAGGCCGATCTCACCGCAGCTGATGGTGCCGTTGGGAAATCGTTTGCCGATGGTGGTCTTGAAAATGTTTTCCAGTACTGTTGGCAGGAAGCCGGTAGTATAGGAATTAACCAAGAAAAAGAGCGGCTGATCATCCAGGATTTCCAAACACGCCTGAATCAGCGGGAAAATTTGCTGCTCAATTTGCCATACTTCACCGTTGGGACCGCGGCCATAGCTAGGCGGGTCCATAATGATGGCATGATAGGTTCGCCCACGCCGTTTTTCCCGCTCTACAAACTTCAAAACATCATCTACAATAAAGCGAATCTTGCGATCTGCCAGTTTTGATAATTCCATATTATCCTTGGCCCATTGCACCATTCCTTTGGCCGCATCTACATGGACGACCTCACTGGCATTGGCATAGGCGCACGCCATGGTAGCGCCGCCGGTATATGCAAATAAATTCAAAACACGGATCTCCCGATCAGCTTGCTGGATTTTCTCAATCATGAAATCCCAGTTTACTGCTTGTTCCGGGAACAATCCGGTATGTTTGAAATTGGTTGGCTGTATTTTGAACTGCAGTTGCCGATAGCGGATATTCCAATCATTGGGCAGCTTCTTTTTAAACTCCCAAGTACCGCCGCCTTTGCTGGAACGATGGTAATGAGCATCAGGATTTGACCAGGCAGCAACCTTGGACTTCGGCCAGATCGCTTGCGGATCGGGGCGTCGTAATGTAATCTGTCCCCAACGTTCTAATTTTTCCCCTTCTCCACTGTCAATTAATTCATAGTCGCGCCAATTGGTGCTGTAAATCATCAAATCATCCTCTCATCATGCAATCATTATATCATGTTGGACTAAATTTGTTATAATAATAATTAGAAGCAGAAAAGAGTGATGACAATGAATCCTTATTACGACAAAATGGAAGAAACAACATTTACGAGCCATGTCCTTTCTTGCACCAAGCAGGAAGATGGCTATCATGTCATATTGGAAGCGAGTGCGTTTTATGTGGAAAAAGGCGGCATGGCTAGTGACACTGGAACGCTGAATGGAATGCCCGTAATCCATGTCTATGAACAAGAGCAAGCAGTTGTTCACGTTGTAGAGCAGCCGTTGAGCGGCATCGTTCAAGGTGTCGTAGATTTCGAACAGCGGCTATGGAAATGCCAGATTCATACTGCCCAGCATCTGCTTTCCTACTATATGGAAAAACACTATCCTGTCATGACGATATCCCATCATGCGGGCAGCGATGGTTCACAGATTCTGTTTAGCTGGCAGCAGGGTGCAATGGAGATGGATCTGGGGGCGGTTCAAGCGGCGATGGAGGCTTATGCCAATGCCCAGATTCGGAAAGATCTTGCGGTTGAGATTTGCTATCCTGCTTACGAGGAGTTCAAAGACAAGCAGAAGAAAACAAACTTTCAAGAACACGATGTAGTGCGGGTTGTAAAAGTGGCAGAAGATGATTATAACTTCTGCGGGTGCCTGCATGTACCGCGGACATCCTATATCCAAGAAGTTGCAGTATTGGCACTGGAGCGTACCAAGGATGGACTGCTGGTTTGCTACCAAGCAGGAATGCCGCTGCTGGTACAATACAAACAGCAGGCAGAAATGCTGAAAACACTAGGGGAGCGATACAAAGTACCAGCAAAAGAAGTGCTGAATGCTGTACTGAAGCAAGGGGACAGCAAAAACCAGCTGGAACAAGAAGTTCATCGCTTGCGGATAGAGCGACTAGAATTAAAAGCGCTGCACTACTTGCAAACAACAAATGAGGATGACTACATCATTGATGAATTAGAAGCAACACCGAAAGAAGGTCAGATTCTCGCCAGCATGATTACGAAGGAACGGCGAAGAGTTGCTCTTCTGTGCCGGCAGGAAGAACAGTGCCATGTTTTATTTGCTTGCCAGAAAGAAATGCCTGATAATATGCGCGAAGTGTATCAGGTATTTGCGGCCAGACATGGATTTAAAGGTGGCGGAAGTGCATCTATGGCACAGGGTGGAGGCCGATATCACCCAAACTATAAACAAGAGCTGCTAAAGCAGCTAAAAGGAGAATGAAAATGGACCAAAAAGAAGTCAGAGAAGCGATTTACGCAGGGGAGCAATTGCTGCGCAAGTTAGATGCAGTATTAAGCGAATTAAAAGGAGCACAGGGTTGGGGTTTCTTTGATATGCTGGGCGGCGGTATGTTTTCCACTTTCATGAAACGGGATAAAATGCGCAAGGCGGAACATATGATGCAAGATGTGAACTATCATGTGAATCGCTTTCGCAAGGAACTGGGTGATTTGCATCTGCCGCTGGATCTTGATTTGACGAACGATAGTTTTCTCGGTTTTGCGGATTATTTCTTTGATAATTTCTTCGTTGATTTTATGGTGCAATCTAAAATCAGAGATGGGATTGATCAGATTGAATCCTACCGTGAACGGGTAGAAGATATTTTATTCCGCCTGCAATCTTATGAGCGCTAATAAGCAAAAAAGGTTGATAGCCATCGGTGAAGCACTGATTGATATGATTCCGCAAGAGCAAGGTGCAATTAAAGATGTTTCTTCCTTTGAGCCCCATGTCGGGGGTGCTCCGTGCAATGTTGCCGGAGCATATGCGAAATTAGGCGGGAGAAGCAGCATGATTACGCAACTGGGACAAGATCCGTTTGGCGATAAAATTATGGAAGAATTGCAATCCTATGGCATTGACTGCTCCATGATCGCACGAACGAGTGAGGCAAATACATCATTGGCCTTCGTATCATTGCATGCGGATGGCAACCGGGAGTTCAGTTTTTACCGCAAGCTCGGAGCTGATATGTTGCTGCGTCCACAGCAGCTGCGGCAGGAGTGGTTCGCTGATTGCTATGTTCTGCATTTTTGCAGTGTCAGCATTGGACCGTTCCCGATGAAGGAAGCGCACAAGCAAGCGATTGCCTATGCTGCCGATGCAGGAGCCATGATCAGCTTTGATCCCAATGTACGCCTGCCTTTGTGGGATGATCCCAGCCAATTGAAAGAAGCCATCTGGGAATTTATTCCCTATGCCGAAATTCTCAAAATTTCTGATGAGGAATTGGCGTTTATAACAGGCCTGACAGATATTCAGGAAGCCAAAAAGCAGCTGCTGGATGCAGGTGTCAGCTTGCTTTTATATACTTGCGGCAAGGATGGGGCATGGGCTATAACCAAAGATTTTTCGGTTTTTGAACCATCAGTATCGGTTACAGCCGTTGATACAACCGGAGCGGGAGATGCTTTTATCGGTTCCTTTTTGTATCAGTGTGCACAGCAAGATATTTCCGCAGTTACTGACATCACGAAGGAGCAGATGCATTCCTTCTTAAAGCGGAGTGCTGCTTTCTGCGCCGCCAGCATTCAGTACAATGGGGCTATTTCTTCCTATCCAAATTATCTTGAAGAGTTAGAAAAAGCAGCGTCGATCTGATCGATCATAACGCTGCTTTTGTTATTCGTATTTGGCGGACTTTGTGCTGTGAGTGACCGATTGGACATGCTCTTTTGAAGATGTAGTTGGCGTACCGTGGAAACCTGAAACCTTGAATCGCGATACTTCTTCTTGCAGCAGCATTGCTTGTGCTGACATTTCCTCGCTGGTGGCAGAGTTTTCTTCGGCACTGGCGGCAGTTGTTTGAATGACATTGGTTACCTGCGATAAGCCCATGCGAATCTGCTCGATCGAATTGGACTGTTCATAGGATGCTTGTTCGATCTTATGAATATTCTCATTGACAATCAAGGTTTTGCTTTGGACATTCTGCAAAATTTGAGCAGTGCTTTCCGTCAATTGCGTACCTGCTGTTACGGCAGCAACGGAGCGTTCAATCAATTCTGCAGTTTGCTGTGCTGCTTGTGCCGATTTTGCAGCCAGACTGCGGACTTCATCTGCGACTACCGCAAAGCCCTTGCCAGCTGTTCCGGCTCGTGCAGCTTCAATCGCTGCATTCAAAGCCAAAATATTTGTTTGGAATGCGATATCCTCTATTGCTTTGGTTATGGTCGCAATTTGCTTGGATGCAGACGAAATGTTGGTCATTGCTTCCGTCAATTCCTGCATTTGGGCATTGCCTGCCTTTACATCGGCATTGGCTTCACTCGTATATGCCGTAGCTGCTTTCACAGTTTCCAGATTTTGCTGAGCTTGCATCGCAATCTCGGAAATAGAGGCACTTAGCTCTTCAACCGTAGCTGCCTGCTGGGAAGCACCTGAGGACAATGCCTGAGCACCGCCGGAAACTTGCGAAGCGCCGGTATTGACTTGTTCTGCTGATGTACGAATGAGCAGAAGTGTCTGACTTAATGATGTTTTAATATGCTCTAAAGAAACCTTCAATTTTTCAAATTCACCGACATAATGCAGCTGCAAATGGAAATCCAGATTCCCGTCTGCCATCTGATTGAGGACACTCGTGATTTCACTGATATAATCAACATAATCATGGAGCCTGTCTGTTGTTTTCTGAATGGACTCAAATACCATTCCAATTTCGTTGGAAAGTTTATGATTAATCTGCACACCTAGATCACCTTCTGCTATGCGTCCTGTGATATGCATCAAGTTTTTGAGCGGTTTTACGACTTTGCTTTGAACACTGAATACCAGGATCAGACTTACAAGCAATCCCGTAATCAAGCAAATGATTGTTAAGGTACTGCCTAGTGCATCTACTTCCTGAAAAAGTTGAGCTTCGGTGCTGGAGATTGCGATAATCCAACCTGCTTCCGGAACTTGGGCATACCATGTTCGATATTTCTTCCCGTTCTCTTCAAAACTGCCGCTTCCTTGCTTGTTTGCGAGGATCGTTTTTCCTAAGGCAGACAAGGTTGTGTTGCTTTCCTGCGTAATTGTGGTTTTCAATAGTTTTGTGCTGTCTTGATCGGCAATATAGGTGCCGGCAGCATCCAGCAAGAAGGCTTTGTCATCCTTGTTGGTTTGCAGGGCAATAATCATTTTCTGCAATTCTGTCAGATCAATATCGGTCGTCGCAACACCAAGCAGCTTGCCGGCTGCATCATAGAACGGGGCAGAGGAAGTTACCATGGAAATCTTGGCGTAGTCATCGTAGTAAGGTGCACTCCACAGTGCACTTTCCGGTGTATTGCGAACACTGGTATACCAGTCCATATCTGTATAATAGACACCATCTCCTAAAGAGTAATCATCAAAATAGGTCATTTTGCCATTTTCCAGCATGCAGTACGGTGAAAAATATTGAACATCGGAATGATAGGCATATGGTTCAAACCAAATTCCACCGCCAAATGTCTCAGAATTGGTTTCTAAAAGCTCCAGCATCAGCTTCTGATAATTTGCATCTTTCATGACATTCGCATTAGCTTCAACAGACTTGGCCAGTGCTTCTGCTACCTTGCGGTTCTTTGCGAGTGATTTTTCAATTTTTTCTACAGCAGTCGAAAGACTGAGCTGCATTTTTTGGTCAACACTGGATTGAATGATGTTTCTGGATGTATAGTATCCCAAAAAAGATAGTACTATCATTGCAATCAATACGGAAGGAAGAATGAAGAAAAGCAGTTCAAAGCGAACTGATTTCATTCCTAATTGGTGATTGCTGCGGGAGGTCTCTTTCATTTTCTTGCTTTTCATAGTATTTACCCCTATCTGTTTTGCAGTGCTGGTCTGCTCTTTCAATGCTGGAAAAGGATATTACATGCTATCCACGGTTCTTGTTTATAATTCAGAGAAATTTATACGAATATTATTCTATTTCAGGCAATTCTACATATGTAAGCATTTTATCCGGGGATATGTAATAGAATAATGTTACTAGTATCAATTTAGCACTTCATGCTATACAAGTCAATGTGCAGATATCGAATAAAAGGGAAAACGAAATACTTCACAAATAGCTGCAACTATAGATGAGAATTATCAATATTTCAAGCGTGATATCCAATGCATAAAACCTGATGATATCTTCCGTAAGTACAGCAGAGCTGGCTGTTTCACTTGACAACATCAGGTATTTTGCATAATATAATAACGGTGTTATGATTTATTGTGCTGTTATTTATTTTGCAAGAAGGAGAACTCAATGGCAAGTGAGAATCAGCAGTTTCGCAGTGAACAAGTCCGGCAGGCGATCTTGGAAGCCGCAATGAAAATTGGCATGGAAGAGGGATTTGAAGCGTTGTCTGTTCGCAAGCTGAGCAATCAGATGAGGTACACCACCGGAGTGATTTACCATCACTTCCAAGATAAGCAGGAAATCATTGATCTGATCGAACAGAGGGAGACAAACAAGATTGCTGGTATGATCCAGTCAATTTTGCGTGAACAAAAAGGGATCTTATATAATATAGCAACAGTATTTCGGCGGATGATGAGGCTGGCATATGAGGAGCCGGAGAAATACAATTTGATCGTGCTTCATAAGTACAGCAGACGCAAGGATACCACATATCCCTGGATTGCCCACATCAGCACCGGTCTGCAAGAAGCGATGCAGGCCGGAATAGTCAAAAAAATAGATGCAGATAAAGCAGCATTTGCAATTTGGAGTTCTTTCTTAGGTTTCAATTTATTGATCTCGCGGCATCAAGGCATGGGTTTAGATGAAGCAGAGGCTTTATTTGAAGTACAGCTCCAGATTATTCTTAAGGGCATTATGATTTAAATGCGATCGAAACAGGAAAGGATGAAGCAAATGATTACGATACTGGCAGACGAAAGTTCCTCCCAAATTGGCAGGCAGTTATATCATATTTTGAATGTGGCAGAAGAACAGGTAGCATATATTGCGCTGGAACATGTGGATATCAAACCATGTATAAGCTGTCGGGGCTGTCTTACGCAAACGTATAGCAAATGTGTTGTGCGTGATGATGGGGATGTGATATATCCGCAGATTCTCCAATCAGATGTTCTTGTTTTGGTATCACCGCTGACCTTTGGCGGTTATTCCTTTTCAATGAAACGAGTCATTGACAAGTTTGGACTCTTGATGGATGAACATTATGATGTTGTAGATAAGGAATTAACAAAAAAGGGCAAACGAGGCAGACAGTTTAAACTGTTCTGCATTGCTTATAGTGCTCAACATGATCAAGAAGAAGCGAATACATTTCGGACGTTGGTGCGAGAGACTTTATGGATTACCAAAGGAAGCGGAAAGGCTTATGTTACAGGTGTTGCTGTAGATGGGGAAACACTGCAAAGCATCGCCGAGGAGGTAAGAAAGGCATGAATCAATTTTTAGTAATCAATGCCAGTCCCCGAACGAAAGGAACAAGTGCCATGCTGGCAAAACGCTGTGAAAACTACCTTCTTCAGCAAGGGAAGCAGGTACAGCTGATGCATTTATATACACATTTGCGTAATTTCGATCAATTATATGAAGCGATTCAAAAAGCAGATACCATTTTGCTTTGTGGTCCCTGCTATATCAATACCTATCCCGCAGATGTAATTGGGTTGCTGGAAAATCTGGCAAAACGAAAAGAGCTGTTGCAAGGACAGAATCTATATGGCATCATTCAAGGAGGAATGCCTTATGTGCATACGCACCAATGTGGTCTTCTGACGCTAAAGGCGTTCGCAAATACCTGCAATGTAACATACAAAGGCGGATTTGTGCTTGGCGGAGGGGCCATGCTGGATGGCAAGCCGGTAGAAACGCTTCCCAATGGACGAAAAGTTGCGAAACAACTAGATATTTTCTTTAAGATGGTAGAACAGGGACTGAATGTTCCGCTTGAACTGAGCGAAGCGGTGCAGCTGAACATAAAAGGCAGACTGGCTCAATTACTGGCTTTCTTTATGAATCGAACGATTGACCGTGACTTGCGACACCGTGGTATTGATAGCAAGCAGCCTAATCCCTATGCAACAGGACAGCTGCTGCAAGGAGAAATTATGATGTCAGGAAAGGAAGGATAGGATGCTGGAAAAGTTAGCGTTATTTGCACAAAGGCCTCCTTTGTTTGCACCAAGCTCCGCAAAGTTTTGGGATGATTCCCATATCTCCAAAGGAATGCTTGCTGCTCATCTGCATCCCAACTGGGACGCTGCTACACGCAATCATTCGTTTATGATGCAGTCAGCAGCATGGATTGCATCCATCATGCCGCCAAGTCAATACCCTGATCTGCTGGATCTTGGATGTGGCCCCGGCCTGTATGCCAAGCAATTTCACGACCTTGGCTATCATGTCACAGGAATTGATATTTCGGAGCGTTCAATTCAGTATGGACAGCAGCAGGCGCAGCTGGCGGAAGAGGCGATCACCTATATCCATGGAAGCTATCTTGGCTTGGATGTCAAAGAGCAATTTGATGTCGCAACGCTGATCTATTGTGATTACGGTGTTCTGTCCGATCAGGATCGCAGGACATTGCTTGACAATATTTATCGGGCATTAAAGCCCAACGGAAAGCTTCTTTTAGATGTCTTCACCTCAAAACAGCATCAAGGTAAACCCGAATCAAAAAACTGGCGTTATCAGCAAGGCGGTTTTTGGAAAGAGGGTCCGCATGTATGTTTGGAACAATTTTATCGCTACGATGAAAACAGTACTGTTTTAAGTCAGACAATCGTGATGACAGAAAATTCTGTGGATTGTTATAATGTATGGGATCGTGTGTTTGATGCGGCTGCTTTGACAGCTGAATTGGAAGCTGGCGGCTTTAAAAAGATTCATTTATACAGCGATGCAGCGGGTGCTCAATATCACTCAGATAGCACCGTTCTTTGTGCAGTAGCTGAAAAAGGCACTGGGTTGTAACGAAAGAGAGGCAAATATGAGAAATCTGCTGTTTGCGCTATTGATTGTATTGTTTGTGGTGCTGGGTATATCGGCGATTATTCAGCACAAAGTAACGAAGATCAAAAAACTGTTTTTGATCATCCTATCGTTTAGCGTAGCAGCAATTCTTTTATATTGCTGGTGGTTTCCTGCATGGAAACTGCCTGCTACCACCGGCTCTTACGAAGTAGATGAAGTTTGCTGCATCATCGTCGAGGGTGATCAGCTTGAACACTATCAAAATGACGGCTCATTGCGAAAGAATAACGTGCAGTTCTGGTTTCCGAAAGTGGAGCATGAAACGTTTCCGTTGATTATTTTCTCCCATGGTTCCTTTGGCGTGAAAGGGAGCAATGAAACGACATTCCGGGAACTTGCAAGCCATGGCTATGTTGTGGCTTCCATTGACCATGCCTATCACTCCTTAAATAACATGAACTTTGCTGGCAGACGTATAGCACTCAGCAATGCCTATCGCAGCCAAATCTTGCGGGCAAGTGACAAGAGCATGAAGAAACGGGAGGAATTGCAGCAGTTGTTTCAGGAATGGATGGAAATCCGGATGGGTGATATCAATTCCTTGCTCGATTTCGTGCATGCCCAAAAGAAGCATCCTGCAAGCGATGCTTATCCCGTGCTGAATTATATTGATGATCGCAAAGTTGGGATCATGGGTCATTCATTGGGCGGTTCCGCAGCATTAGGTATTGGCAGAACCCGTCAGGATGTGCAAGCAATTGTTGCCTTGGAAGCACCATTTATGTATGACGTGAAAGGTCTCACAGAAGACGGTTTCGTCTTTGACGAAGCACCATATCCATTGCCGCTGCTTAGTGTTTATTCAGACTCGTCATGGTCAATTCTGCGGGAAGCTGCACAGTATCGCCAAAATTATACTGTAATCACCGATCAATTGGCAGATACGTACGATATTTATGTAGCAGGTGCCGGACATATGACGTTGACAGATCTTGCTTACACGATGCCGCCGCTTTGCTTGCTGTTTGGACAAGACTGGTTCTTTGATGTTACTGCATATATGCAGCGCATCAATCAAACTTATGTGGGATTTTTTGATTATGCATTAAAAGATGCGCCAAGCTTTGCACCGGAAACTTGGGAATAGCGCAATGAAAAGGCTGTCAGCGGAAGCATCATACTGTCAGGATAAGAAGTATCCGTCTCCTCTTTTCGCAATCCTTTGCAAGCTGATATTGAGTATCTCTGTCAGTGCTTCTTCATAAGTCCTTTGCCAAGTCGCAATTGTTTAATCTTTTTTCCTATATTAAGATCCTTTCTTGATGCATGATCTGACCAGTCAAGGTCAATATACTATGGAATTGCGAAGATACAATGGCTGAATCAGGAATCGAAACAGCCGATGGTTGATATATGAAAACAAAACAATTTTTTCAAAACAGTTACAGAAAATAAAAAAATCTATTTACATTATTTTTCTTTGTGCTATACTTGCTACAAGATTGATAGAGGCGCGATCGCGAATAGTAGCTAAGGGAGAAGTCATTCGAAGAACTTAGCGAAAGGCAAGATCGCCGAAATGGTGTGGTTGAAAGCACACTGTTGGTAATTGCGGGAATACCGTTGTTACTCCTGTTCATTTGAACAGAGGCGCTATCGATTGCCTCCTGTCATGGGTTGCATCGATGCGATGCAATCTTTTTCGTTCAAGGAGGCATAACGATGCGTAAAGAACAACACACTGCAGCGCAAGAAACTGCGCACCTTTCCCGAGACATTACGCTCTTTGGCGGGGTTAACATTCTGGTCGGAATCATGGTTGGTTCCGGAATCTTCTATCTTGGTTCATATGTATTGATGCGAAGCGGATATTCCCAAGGATTGTCACTTCTGGTATGGGCTATTGGCGGTCTTATTACATTGCTTTCCGGATTATGCTATGGCGAGCTGGGCGCTAGCTTCCCGCAAGCGGGCGGCAGCTATGTGTATCTGCGTGAAGCATATGGCAAGGCAGTGGCTTTTTCCAGCGGGTTCAGCGGCTTTATTTTAGGAAGTTCAGGAAGCATTGCGGCTTTGGCCTTAGCTTTTTCTTCTATCTTAAATCAATTCATCGCCTTGTCACCGCTGCAAGGAAAGCTTATAGCCGTTGTTTTAATTATCGCATTGTCTGTCGTGAACTACTATGGCGTTCGTTTGGGATCATGGGTGCAAAACCTATTTACGATTTCCAAATTGGTACCGATCCTGCTTATTTTGGGTGCTGGTCTCTTGCTGGGCACCCAGCCTGTGCAATTCGCACTGCCAAGTTCGATTTCAGTTTCCCAGATAATTGGCATGATTGCTTTTGCGGTTGTGGCTACCCTTTGGGCCTATGAAGGATGGATGAATCTGAATACTGTCGGCGAAGAACTGAAGAACCCGCAGCGCAATATTCCGCTGGCATTAGTGATTGCAATTTCGTTGGTGACGGTGTTGTATGTACTATTTCAATTTGCCATTTACCGGGTCGTATCGTATGATCAGATTATGCAAAGTCTTGCGGAAGGCAATTACTTTCTGGGAACTTTGGCTGCCAATCAGCTATTTGGCTTTGCGGGTACTGTCCTCGTTGGTGCAGGCATGTTGATCTCGATTTTTGGCGCAACCAACGGCTGCATTATGGTCTTTCCGCGCTCATATTATGCGATGGCTTTGGATGGACTGTTTTTCAAGCAAATTGCAGCAGTAAATCCGCAAACGAAAACCCCGGGGAATGCGATCGTGCTCTCTGCTGCGGTATCTATTTTGCTTGTCTTTATGCGCAATCTCGATCAGCTTACTTCTTTGGTTACCTTTCAAGGTTTGGTGTACAATGCCTTTATTTTTCTGGCAGTGATCATTTTCCGCAACAAATATCCGCAGCAAGCACGTCCTTATAAAGTGATCGGCTACCCGCTTACCCCGCTTCTTGCAGTATTCGTCATGGTAGGCTTGTTAGTAAATACTTTGCTGAGTGATCCGGTAACTTCCATCGTAGGTTTGGTGATTCCGCTCTTTGCTTTCGTTTTATACTTCTTCATTCACAAAACAAAGGAGACAGCAGCTTATGCAAACAATTCTATATAATGGTGAAATCTATCAAAATCGTGATCAATTTGTGCAGGCATTGGTTGTGGAAGATGGCTGGATCGTATTTGCAGGTACTTCTGCGGATGCGCAAGCATTTGCCTCCGTCCAAGCCGAGCAAATCGATTTGCAAGGACGGACAGTTGTTCCAGGCTTCCAAGATTCTCATCTGCATTTCTTTTGGACAGCAGAATTTCAAGATACCTTAGATTTATACGGCGCAACTTCGATTGCGGAAAGCAAAGAACGGGCAAGACAGTTTCTGGAAGCAAATCCCCATAGTACCGTACTGTGGGGGCGTGGTTGGAATCAAGACTATTTTACAGATGAGTGCCGTTTGCTGAATCGCTTTGATTTAGATGCGATCAGTACTGAAATACCGATTATATTGACGAGAGCCTGCGGCCATGTGGCTGCTTGCAATACATTGGCGTTGCAAGTATGCGGCATTACTGCGCAAACATCGCAGCCGGCCGGCGGTCACTTCGATGTAGATGAAGCTGGCATTCCGCTTGGCATCTTGCGCGAGAATGCCTTGGAATTCACCAGCGGCTTAAAACCGAGCATTACGGCTGCGCATGTGGCTCAGCAGCTCACCAAAATCAGTGCATTGGCAAATGCCCAAGGAATTACCTCTGTGCATACCAATGACTTGACGATCGGAGCACCTGACAGCACTGAGATCGAACAAGGGTATGTAGCATATAGCCAAGCGGAGCCAACAGTTCGTATTTACCATCAGGTTAGCTTTGCTTCGATGGAAGAATTCGCTTTGCGGGTATCTCAAGGATATCACAACAATGAGACACCATTCCATCGCTATGGCCCGTTAAAGCTGTTTGCGGATGGTTCACTGGGAGCAAGGACAGCAAGTCTGCGCAATCCCTATCAAGATGATCCTGCCACAGCGGGGATGCTCTGCTTAAATGCACAGCAGCTGGAGGAGTTTGTGCGTTTTGCCAGCGAACATGAGATCCAAGTTGCCATTCATGCGATTGGCGACGGTGCGATTGAACTGGTGCTAGATACGTATGCCAAGACAAACTCAAGTGATAATCCATTGCGTCATGGGATTATTCACTGTCAGATTACGGACTTGCCGCTGCTCAAACGGTTTCAGGCTCAGCAGATTCTTGCCTATGTACAGCCAATTTTCCTGCATTATGATTTGCATATTGTTGAAGATCGGGTGGGAAAAGAATTGGCAAGCACATCCTATGCCTTCCACACAATGGAAGAGCTGGGATTGCATATCGCCTATGGCAGTGATGCCCCGGTAGAACCATTCCATGTGATGAACAACCTGCATTGTGCGGTGAACCGCCAGGATTTGCAAGAGTATCCGCAAGGGGGCTTTCATCCGCAGGAATGTGTCGATATTGCCAGCGCTGTGGATTACTACACCATTGGCAGCAGCTATGCAAGCTTTGAAGAAACGAAAAAAGGAAGGCTGCTGCCTGGTTTTGCGGCAGACTTGGCAGTACTATCCCAACCAATCTTTACGATTCCCTCATCATTGATTCGTCACACAGAAGTTGAACTGACGATGGTGGATGGCAGAGTTGTATACCAAAGGGATCCGCAAAGCACAAACTGAAAACAGTAAAAGGAGCAGATACGTTGCATGTCTCTGCTTTTTTATTATTCGCAATACCCAATGCCTGCATCAATCACCATTACCAGCCACCATGCTGTAGCCAATTTCAATACAGCATGATAGAATACAGATTAGCAGGATGATAAGGGGATTGTGCCGCTGTCGAGGAAGCAGCCAAGAAGGGACCAATGAGCATGCAAGCAAGCGAACGTCAAAAAGAGTTATTGCGGTTATTTTTGAATGCAGACTATCTAACAACCAATGACATCGCAAATAAGCTGAAAATTAGTGACAAAACAATACGAAATGAGATTAAGCAGCTGAATCAGATTTGCCCAGGCATGATAGGTGTTACCAAAGGCAAAGGTTTTTTTGCAAGCGATAAAGAGCAGATTCAAGTGGCATTAAGTACGGAAACAACCAAACAGGAAAACCGCCGCTTGCTGATTTTCAAGCATATTCTGACCCATGGGACATCCGACTATTACCAGTTGGCAGATCAGTATTTTATCAGCGAGTCAACATTGGATCATGATATTCAGGAATTAAATCGCATGCTGCAGGAACATTATGATACATTGATTGTGCGAAAGAAGAATCAGCTGATTCTGGATTGCAATGAGGAACTGCGCAGAAAAATATATACCTTTTTTCTGATGCATGAAATCGAGAACTATAACTTTGACCTGGCGAATTACAACCACTATTTTAAATACGCAAATACGGTAGAGCTGAAAGAGTTTGTGCTGAAATTTTTTAAGAAATATCAGATTAGGTTTAATGATATTGAAATTGTTTCCTTTATCATTCATATTGCCATCGCCATCGACCGTGTCAAAAATCATAATTCTTTGAGCTCTTTTGCGGATATTGATATTTTGCAAGAAGATGAAATCTATCAGGAGTTTTGTTCCAACCTGGAATCGCATTATGAGCTGGAATTAAATGCAGTAGAACGCAATTATATTGCTTCGCTGCTGTCTTCCCGCATCAGCACTAAATTCCTGCAAGAATTCCGCAATCAGGATCTGATGAATTTTATTGATACAACATTGCAGGAGATTGCCTCTTACTACCAAATCAACCTGCTGGACGATACAGGATTGAAACACAATCTGCTGATTCATTTATCAGCGCTGAATGTGCGGGTCACGCAAAAGAAGCTGCTCAATAATCCCCTGATTCGCGAAATCAAAGATAATTTTCCTTTGATTTATGATATCGGTGTATTCATCTCCATGAAAATTCAGGATCAGTTCAATTTCATTCTGACCGAAGAAGAAATCGGATTTATTGCATTGCATCTGATGTGTTCCGTTGAGAAAATGAAGCAGGAGCAGTATGCGATAGCCATTGTTGATCCGCTCGGAAACCGGGATGTGCAATATTATGAGGAACGATTGCAGCAGTGTTTTCCTAATATGCGGATGGAGGTTGCCTGTTTTTCTATCTTTGACAAAGAAGATATCCGGCGGTTTGCTCCAAATTTTATCATCGCAACAACGTTTCTCCAAGATACGCTGGACATTCCCGTGGTACTTTGCACACCTCTGTTCACGAAAGATGACAGCAAGAAAATTAAGCAGATTATGCACTTGCTGCAAACAACCAAAGGAAAGAATCAAATATTGCTTTCGCAGTTCTCCGGTGATTTATTTTTTCCCAATATGGAACTGGAGAATAAAGAGGAAATTTTGGCAGCACTTTGCGGTGTGCTTGCAGAGAAAGGCTACTGCGATGCTCATTATCTGGATTTGATTTTGCAGCGTGAAAGCCTTGCTCCTACCTGCTTCGGCAATTTATTTGCCATTCCTCATCCGACCAAGAAAGAAGCTTTGAAATCGGGAATAGCAATTGCAATCTTAAAAAATGCAGTTGACTGGGGTGGGCAGAAAGTAAAAGTGGTATTTTTATTTTCGCTTACGAAGCAAAATGACAATTTAATGAAGCTATACGAGGTTATCGTTAATTTGCTGGATGATGTAGATAAAGTAAAAAGACTGGCCAAGCAACCTGAATTTCATGCATTTATCAAAGAGTTTTTCACTTAAATCAGCAACTGCTGATTTTTTTTACCGCTTCGCAACGGTAAAAGAACATTTTTCATTTTGCTTGTTTTAACAGATAATGAAATAGTAAAGAAGGGCAGGCAAAAAAGATGGAATTTGAGCAGGTATGTTTACAAATTATCCTGCACAGCGGCAATGGAAGAAGTCTGGCGTTTGAAGCGCTGCGCGAACAGGAGCAAGGACTTTCAACATCCGCAAAGCAAAAAATACAGGAAGCAAAGGAAGAACTGATCTTGGCAGGAAGACAGCATGCGCAGCTGCTGCAACAATATGCCAAAGAAGAAGCATTGCAGCCGACCATGTTTGTTGTTCATGCGGAAGATCATATGGCATCCAGCCAAGTTGTGGTAGAACTGGTGCAGGAAATGATCAAACTATATGAAAGGATGGAGAATCATACATGAATGAATTTTTATGGGGATCAGCAACCGCTGCCTATCAATGTGAGGGTGCGTGGAATAGCGATGGAAAGATTGAATCGGTCTGGGATACCTATTTGCATGAAAAGCAGTTAGAGAACGGGGATACGGCATCGGACTTCTATCATTGCTATAAAGAAGATATTCGCATGCTGAAAGAAGGAGGGCAGAATTCCTATCGGTTTTCCATCTCCTGGCCGCGAATTATCAAAAACAGCAATAACGAGGTGAATGAGAAAGGGATTCAGTTCTACCATGATGTGATAGATGAGTGCCTGGCAAAGGGTGTTGAGCCGTTTGTAACGATTTATCACTGGGATTTGCCGCAGTTCTTAGAGGAAAAAGGCGGCTGGCTGAACCGTGATACTTGTGATGCTTTCCTGGCATTTGCTTTGGTTGTCATGAAAGCATATAACGGAAAAGTAACATGGTGGACAACCTTCAATGAGCCAAGATGGTTTATCTTCAATGGCTATTTCATCGGCAATTATCCGCCGGAACAGCACAGTGCGCAAATGACGGTAACAGGAGCTTATCATGTCATGCTGGCCAGTGCAATGGCTGTCAAAGCATTCCGGGAACATCATATTCAAGGAAAAATCGGCATCGTGCATTCCTATACACCGGTTGATGGTATTGATGATGCACCAAAGACCCAAGAAGCGGTGCGCTATGCTGATAACTACTGCAATAACTGGGTATTAGATACGGCTGCTAAGGGTGTCATTCCGCAAGATTTATTAACGAAACTGGAACAAGAAGGAATTGATCTTTCGTTTATGAAAGCGGCTGACTTGCAGATCATTGCACAAAATAAGGTCGATTATCTGGGATTAAATTACTATTCCAGGACATTGGTCAAACCATATACCGAAGGTGAAACAACCCTGATCGTCAATAACAGCGGGAAAAAGGGCAAAGGTACATCCAAAACAATTATCAAAAATTGGTTTGAACAAGTTCGCGACCCGCATTCCACATTTACGGAATGGGATACGGAAATCTATCCGCGAGGATTGTATGAAGGTCTTCTGCGTGCACACGAACGGTATCAGCTGCCAATCTTCATTACAGAAAATGGCATTGGCTATTATGAAGATGTTTCCGTAGATTGTGTGCAGGATGACTATCGCATTGCCTACATGAGAGATCATCTGGAAGCTATTTTGAAAGCCAAAGAAGAAGGGGTTATGGTAAGGGGATACTTTGCATGGTCAACCTTCGACTTGTATTCGTGGAAAAATGGCTGTGAGAAACGGTATGGACTTGTGGCTGTGGACTTTGCCAAGGGGCTAGTCCGCAAACCGAAGAAATCATATACATGGTACAAAAACTTTATTGAGGCACATCAGAAAGGAGGAACATCAAAGTGAAGAAAGTAATTCTTGTATGCAATGCCGGCATGTCGACGGCAATGCTGGCGAAGAGAATGCAGGATGCATCAAATGGTACGGTGCAGGTAAACGCCTATGGGGAAGCGGAGTTTATGCAGTACATTGAAGGTGCTGCTGTCATATTAGTCGGACCGCAGATTCGCTATCGCATTGCCGACTTCCAGCAGGAAACGGATATTCCGGTTATCGGAATCAATCCGCAACGCTACGGAATTATGGATGGCAAAGGTGTACTGGACGATATCAAGCAATATTTGTAAAACCATCAAGGGAGGATACTAAGATGAAATTTGAACAATTGAATCAATTTATAGAAGCAAAACTACTGCCGATTGCGAATCAGCTCAGCCGCCAAAGACACTTAAGAGCAATTCGTGATTCCTTTATTTCTTTACTTCCGGTAACGCTTATGGGAGGCGTTGCGGCAGTGTTAAGTGCTGCTCCGATTACAGAATCAACAACGAACGGCTTTTTGCTGGCATGGGCTGGATTTGCATCTGCCAATGGCTTATTGCTCAGCTGGCTGAATGCAATGACTTTGGGGGCTATGGCTTTGTATATCTGCATCGGTCTTACACATTTCCTATGCAAGCATTATAAAATAGACTCATTCATGCCGATCTTGATTTCTGTATTGGGCTTTATCTTGCTGGTAGCAAATCCAATTGAACTTGGCTGGGCAGGAAAAAGCATCGAAATCAGCTATTTCAGCGGCAAAGGTCTGATTCCGGCAATCTTAATCGGTATTCTGACTGCCGAGGCATATGCCTATATGCGCCAGCACAACTGGGGACGAATCAAACTGCCGGACAGCGTACCTGCTTCTTTGAATGAAACATTTGCTTCTTTGGTGCCCGGCGCAGCAATCATTACGGTATTTGTATTGATTTTCGCAATATGCCAGGCTTTGGGATCATCATTGCCGCACTTAATTTACCAAATTGTATCACCGACGTTCAAAGCAGCAGACAGCCTTGGCTTTACAGTCGTTGTTACATTGCTCTTGCATATATTTTGGTTTTTCGGAATCCATGATGCTGCGTTTGCAGGGATTTTAGGACCGATTCGTGATGGCAACTTGTCTGTAAATGCTGCTGCCAAGCTTGCTTCAGAAGCATTGCCATACACATTTACAACTTCGTTCTGGGTTTATTTCGTAATCATCGGAGGCTGCGGTTCCGTACTGGCACTTGCTATCTTGCTGTGCACCTCGAAGTCCAAGCAGCTGAAAACAGTCGGTCGCATCGGAATTCTGCCAAGCTTCTTCGGTATTTCCGAACCAATTATCTTCGGTGTACCGCTGATGCTGAATCCGGTCTTCCTAATTCCATTCTTGCTGGCATCGACTCTTAACGGTATTATTTCCTTTATGCTGATCAGCGGTGGTTTCATCAACAAGACATTCGCCATGCTTTCCTGGAATATGCCTTCCGTGTTTGGTGCTTTCTTCTCAACCATGGATTATAAAGCAGGCATCTTGATCATTGGGCTAATCCTGCTGGATATGCTGGTATACTTTCCATTCTTTAAATCCTATGAAAAGGCTCTTGTAAAGATGGAGATGGAAGAGCAGTAAACAATAATTGAATGATGATAGGGAGAAGCATTCCTGATGAATGACTTCTCCTTCTATGTTTAGGAGGGTTTCATGTATAAACGAATTATATTTCTGGTAACTGGTTCTTTGGTGATGGGAGCAGGAATTGCACTGTGCTTGCAGTCGGGATATGGAATGGACCCGCTAGCAGTATTTGTGCAGGGAATTTCCCATTTCTTTGAGGTTCCGTTCGGATATGCCAATTATGCAGTATATCTGTCTATTGCCAGCCTTGCATTTTTGCTGGAGCGCAAACAAGTTACCATTATTACTTTTTTAAGTCCTTTTGTCACATCGCTGGCAATTGAATTGGTGCTGAAACAAACTATGATGCAGGGACCACTGATCTTGCTGGTGCTGGGCTTATGCGGGCTTAGCCTGGGGATTGCTCTCACAATTACGGCAGACTTCGGCAAATCCTGTTATGATGCTTTTTTATATGCGATGATGAACAAAATGCAGCGTGATTATGCTACGATGCGCTGGCTTTTTGATTTGCTGTTTTTGCTAGTTGGCTTTTTGCTAAAAGGAACAATCGGGATCGGAACATTGCTTTCCTTTTTGCTGGTCGGGAAAATGGTCCAGTTTCTTCTTGCCCTGATCAATGGCAGATAAAAAGCGAGTTGTGTGCAAACATCTCGCTTTTTACTATGGAATTGCTTAGCGTACTTGGTAGCGCAATATCGTTCTGCTCTTTTCCGGTGCCGTTTTGCGGGGATCGGACAGATAAATTTCTTTGTGATGAAAGTGCATGCGAACAACCCTTTGTTTTTGCGCAAAGGAATCCATCTGTGCAAATGTCTGCGCTTCCTCATCAAATGGACCGATATGCAGCATTTGCACGCACAATCCTTCCTCTAAGGAGGCAAAGCGGACTTCATCCAGTAAGGGATGAGGTTTCTTTTGCAATACCTTCTGCATTGCATTCTCAAAATGCTCTTTGGTGATAAAGAAAGGCTGCTTGATCATGATGGTATATTGAAAGAACTCTTTATTTAAAGGGTCTTGCGGATTCGATGTGGTCCAGATTCCTTCCAAGGGAAAGACAGTGAAATCATCGTATTCACAACTGCTGTCTTTCTGTGCCTGCTTATACTGCATTTTGATGGTGTATGCCAACGAATATAATACACCTACGCGCTGTGCAAAGTCTTCTTGATTGGGATTGCCTGCCCCATCTAACATTAGAAAAGCTTGCATTGGAACTTGGATCAACTGCGGTTGTTTCCTGGTGCTGTATAAGTCTGCTTCGTGTTTCTTGCTTTCATATTTCATTGTATTTCTCCTATCGAACAAAAAGAGATGATATTAGTGTTTCCAGCGTTTTAGCTGCGGAAAGATAGCCAGCATTTGCTTGCGTGCATCTTGCGGTGTCAGTGCCGGTTGATCTTCCAGCAAAAACGGAATGCAAGTTTCAATCATTTCTTCCATAGTTTCTTCTTTGGTGAATGCTCCGTTTTGGTAGCAATAAACGCAATATTCTTCATTGCGGCTGCCATCCGCATTGGTTCCATGCTGATCTGCGGTTTGCAGCGGCATGGCACAGCTTTGGCAAAATGGTAGTTCTTTCATATTGATTCCTCGTTTCTATATCACGAGTATAGCGTATCTAATATGACAGCAGTCTGTCATATTACAAAAAAGTTTGCGATGAATCATATTGTTTCAGTGCTGCTTCAAGGCGCTGGCGAATGTCGCTGCGAATATAGTCTGGCGCAAGAACAACTGCATATTGTCCGTAGGAAAGAATATATTGCCGCACCCACTCATCTTCCGGATACGTAACCGTAACCAGATAATAGCCATCCTTTTGTACTTGGACATCCTGCGGAGCAAATTCATCGAGCACGCGAAAGGCCATGGTTGGATGAATCAAAAGAGTTAGTGTGACTGGGCAGCGCATCGTTTGCACTGGCAAAGGCAAATCTTGGATGATACGGGGAGCGAAGGTAGTTTCAGAGACAGCTAAGTCTTGCATTCTCGACAACTTAAACAGCCGCGGTTCGTGCTTGGTCAGACAAAAGGCTTTCAAATACCATGCTTTTTCTTTATACCACAGCTGCATAGGTTCGACAAAACGATTCGTGGTTTCGCGGGCACTGTTGAAGTACCGAAAGGAAATGACTTTGCGTTGCAGAATGGCATCTTTCAACGCTTGAAACAAATGGTCTTTTCCGCTCCAATCAGCAAAATCCACTTCAATCCATTTATCTTGCTGCTTGCGAAACAGGGCACTTAACTTCGTGAGCGTTCCTGCCGAACCAATGCTGGTTGCTTGCAAAGATGTCAGAGCTGAAAGCAATTCATCCTGTTCTGCGTCAGAAAGCAATGTTTTGGATAGCGTAAAGTGATCCCAAAGGGAAACTCCGCCGTTTTTGCCTCTGCTCATGTAAATCGGCAGTCCGGCAGCACTCAATGTCTCCACATCGCGATAAATCGTTCGTACCGATACTTCAAAGCGCTGCGCCAGCTCGTGGGCAGTCATTTTTTTATGGTTGATAAGTAAGAAAACAATTTCCAATAACCGTGCTATTTGCATAAAGATCACCTAGGATAAGTCTACGATAGATTATATGAAAAGGGAATAGAGATTAAGTATCTAAGGTAAGTAAAAAGAGAATTATCAGAGATCATAAAAATAAGTAGGAGCAATTAGTAATTAATGTTTTATTAATATGGATAAGTACGTTACAATGAACTTTGGAAGGTGATTGTATGATTAGAATTCTAAGGTCTGAATTTAATGGCGAAGAAGAGAGAGTTAGTAAGATTTTAAGTGATTTTAAAGTAGATCAGAATATATCTGTTTTTGAGCGTGAAGAAAAATTTTCATTTTCATGTTTGGATGATGATACATATATCGGTGGAGCAATTGGAAAAATTACTGATAACGCTTGTCATATCGAATTATTAGGAGTCATAGATTCTTATCGCAAACAAAAGATTGGATCAAACATTATAGAATTTGTTATAGAGTACGCTAAGAAAATGGGTTGTATTCAAGTAACAGTAAATACTCTTAATTTTCAAGCTCGGTTATTTTATGAAAAGCAAGGCTTTAAAGTGTTTGGTGTTCTGGATGATTTTCCCAAAAAAGGATTCCAAAAATTCTATATGAGAAAAGTAATTGCATTGTATTAAATATATTAATTAACTCAATTGTTTATCTGTATCCATGATACAATTTACTTCGATTTTATTTGTTAGGAATACATAATAAGCAAAATGATTCGTCTTCTATTATTTGTAAGACGAATCATTTTTTTGATTAGCTAATTGGTAGGTGCTTTTTAGCTGTATTCGAAATTATTGAATCTTATTGATAGAACGCCGATAACCGTGCTATTTGCATAAAGATCACCTAGGATAAGTCTACGATAGATTATATGAAAAGGGAATAGAAAAAGGCATTGTGTTGAAATTGTGATGAAAACCAAGCGTAAACGAGCATTTCTCTTCATAAAGCAAGCAAAACCAATCAGCGCAATCCACGAAAAGTATAAGATAAACACCTAATATAGTCGATCAATGAAAAAACAAGCATCGATTTCAACTATTTGAATATCAAACTATTTACTTTGAATATCAAATGATTATAATTAAGACTGTCTTAAAAAGGAGGATATAGGATGTTTGAACAAATTAAAGCAGTGTTGGTAGAGGCTATCAATGTAGATGAGGCAGCTGTCAAACCAGAAGCAACATTGAAGGAAGACTTAGGCATTGACTCTTTGTCGGCAGTAGAGTTGGCGCTGGAATTGGAATCTGCTTTCGAAGTCCGAATTGAAGACGAGGAACTCGCGAAGCTGATAACAGTCCAAGATATTGTTGACATTGTGACTGCTAAAAAAGGTTAAAAAGGCTAAGGAAGGACTTAGCTTTTTTATTAATAAGCACGCGAAAGGGCAATGACTATGGAAACCAAAAAAATACAGGAACTTCTGACACTGTTTCGGGAAAGCGGAATTGCGCGGATGGAACTGGAAGAACAAGACTTTAAATTAAAATTAGATCAATATCCAATGCATGCAGCGGCTGAGCCGAAGCAGGAACAACCGCAAAGCGTATACGAACCCAAGGCTGAAGTAGCTGCACAGCCGCAAGCATGTCACCAAATCAAGGCTCCGCTGGTAGGAACCTTTTATGCATCCATGGAAGCAAATGGAGCACCGCTGGTCAAGGTGGGTGATGTCGTGAAGCAAGGAGATGTGCTGTGCATCATTGAAGCAATGAAAGTAATGAATGAAATTTGTGCAGATCAGGGGGGAACGATTTCATCCATTCTGGCAGGCAATGAAGATATGGTGCAATACGGCCAGGCACTATTTGAGCTGGTATGATCATCAAGAAATTATTAATTGCCAACCGCGGCGAGATTGCGGTGCGGATTATACGGGCCTGCAAGGAAATGGGAATTGAAACAGTTGCCATTTATTCTACTGCTGATGAAGACGCATTGCATGTTCTTTTGGCAGATGAAGCCGTTTGCGTTGGTAGCCAGCAAGTAAAAAACAGCTATTTGCATATGGCGAATATCATCAGTGCTGCCCTGTTGACAGGCTGCAATGCCATTCACCCGGGCTTCGGCTTTCTATCGGAAAATCCGCAGTTTGCCCGCTTGGTGCAAGAACAGGGATTAATTTTTGTGGGACCACGTCCGGAAGTGATTGAACAGATGGGCAATAAAGCAACAGCCAGATCGCTGATGATTGCGGCAGGGGTCCCGGTTGTGCCGGGCAGCGGCGTTTTGGATACTGTTATGCAGGCAAAACAAGAAGCAGCACGCATCGGATATCCTGTGCTGATCAAAGCATCCAGCGGCGGGGGTGGCAGAGGGATGCGCATCGTTGAGCAAGAAGAAGAACTGGAAGATCAATATGCAGCCGCAAAAGCTGAAGCCAAAGTAGCTTTTGGCGATGACCAGGTATATATGGAAAAGCTGATTGTAAATCCAAAGCATATTGAAGTGCAGATTATTGCGGATCATTTCGGGCAGGTGCTGCATGCCTTTGAGCGGGATTGCTCTTTGCAAAGAAGAAACCAAAAAATTACGGAAGAAGCACCTTGCCATAGCCTGGCAAATGATGTGAAACAACAATTATACCAAGATGCCCTCAAGGCAGCGGCGTTTGTAGGATATGATTCGGTGGGAACCATTGAATTTGTGGTTGACCAGAACCAAACGTACTATTTTATTGAAATGAATACGAGAATTCAGGTCGAACATCCCGTTACCGAGATGATCACCAATTTGGATCTGATCAAACTGCAGCTGAAAATTGCTGCCCATATCCCCCTAGCCATGAAGCAGGAAGACATCAAAATAACTGGTCATGCAATGGAATGCCGGATCAATGCGGAAGATGTAGATCAAGATTTTGCACCAGCTTGCGGAACCGTTTCGTTTCTGCATTTTCCGGGAGGCAAGGGAGTCCGTGTCGATAGTGCCTTGTACCAAGGATACAGCATTCCGCCTTTCTATGACAGTATGCTGGCAAAGCTGATTGTGAGTGCCCCTTCAAGACTGGAATGCATCAAGAAGATGCGAGCAGCGCTGGAAGAACTCATGATTGACGGAGTAAAAACCAATCTGGAATTTCAATATCTGTTATTGCACCAAGGAGCTGTGGTTGATGGGAAATATCATACCAAGACGATTGCAGCATTGGTAGAGGAGATGAAAGCAAATGCAGGAGTTGTTTAAAGCACGGCGGGAAAAACTGGATATTTTCAAGGCCTTTCGGCGGCAGGAAATAACGTTGGTGAGAAAAGATGATCCGCGCTATCAAACAAAAGAATGCGAAGCATGTGCAAGCAAACACAGTGTCCATGACTTTCAAGCCAATTTGATGGTATGTCCGGCTTGCGGTCATCACCACCGCCTGCACGCCATGGAACGTCTGGATCAAATCGTAGATCCGCAGAGTTTTACAGAGTTATTTGCGAACTTGGAACTGAAGCAGCCTGTTTTTCCGGGTTATGCCAAGAAACTGCAAGAGAATCAAGAGCAAACAAGTTTAAAAGATGCCGTTGTTTGCGGGAAAGCCAGAATTTCCGGCAAGAAAGTTGCCATCGGAGTGATGGATTCTTATTTCATGATGGGGAGCATGGGAAGTATCGTCGGTGAAAAACTGACGCGGCTCATCGAATATGCGCAAGGAAGAAAACGCCCTCTGATTTTGTTTTGCTGCTCGGGCGGAGCCCGCATGCAAGAGGGTATTATTTCCCTTTTCCAAATGGTGAAAACCAGCAGCGCCCTGTCCAAATTTCAGCAAGCTGGAGGCTTGTATATTGCGGTGCTCACGCATCCGACAACGGGAGGAGTAAGTGCCAGCTTTGCCAGCTTGGGCGATATTACGCTTGCGGAACCGCAGGCTCTCATTGGCTTCGCAGGACGACGGGTCATTGAGAAAACCATTCATGAAAGCCTGCCTGATGAATTTCAGACAGCAAACTTTCAACTGGAACATGGGTTCATCGATCAGATTGTGACGCGCCAGCAGATGCGGGAAAGACTATCCGCCTTGCTTGCCTTGCATGAAAGGAGCAGCCAATGAACGAGCAGATCAAACAAGCAACCTTAACAGCCTGGGATCAGGTATGCATTGCCCGCAGTCCGAAGCGGGCGAAGGCAATGGCGTATATAGCTGGCCTCTTTCCGGGCTTTCAGGAATTCCATGGGGATCGCGTTTATGGCGATGATGGAGCACTTGTCGGCGGCATTGGCTGGTTTCATGACATGCCCGTTACGGTACTGGCGCAAGCAAAGGGTTGTGATGTAGAAGAAAATATGAAGCGGAATTTTGGGATGATGCATCCCGAAGGATACCGCAAAGTAATGCGGCTGGCGAAGCAGGCAGAAAAATTTCAGCGGCCGATTATAACCCTTGTGGATACAGCAGGTGCCTATCCGGGAAAAGGTGCGGAAGAACGCGGGCAAGCAAACGCCATCGCCGAGTGTCTGCATTTGTTTGCCGGTTTGCGTACCCCAATCATCAGTGTTGTCCTCTCGGAAGGAGGCAGCGGAGGTGCTTTGGCCCTTAGTGTAGGGGATCGCATCATCATGCTCGAACATGCCATTTATTCAATTCTTTCACCGGAAGGATTTGCTTCAATTTTATGGAAAGATGGCAGCAGAGCAGAAGAGGCTGCATCGTTGATGGAATTGACGGCGCAAGACCTTCATGCCAAAGGAATCGTGGATGAGATCATCCATGAGCCAGCCGGCGGTGTAGAGAGTGAACTGGCATTTGTATTGAAACAGCTGGATCGGTATTTATATGAGCAGCTGCATCTGTTGAAAACTAAAAAAGAACCTGTCTTGTTAAAAGAAAGGTATCAGAAATATCGGAGGATCGGCTTATGATTTACATTGCCGGCAGCGGCGTTGGAAAAGCTGCCCAAAAAGTAACCAATGATGAATTAAGCACGATCATGGATACCAGCCATGACTGGATTTATTCGCGGACAGGCATTGCCTCAAGATTTATCAGCGACAACCAAAGTACGGTGGATCTGGCATGTCTTGCGGCGCACAATGCACTGACGATGTCCAGCATGGCGAAAGAAGAGATTGACTTGATCGTTGTTGCGACCATGACACCGGATTATTTTACACCGTCTTGTGCCTGTCTGGTGCAGGAACGCTTAGGCTTAAACAATCAGCAAGTAATGGCATTCGATATCAATGCTGCCTGTTCGGGGTTTCTGTATTCCCTCCAAGTAGTGATGGCGATGCTGGAGAGCAAACAGTACCGCAATGCACTTGTAATCGGTGCCGAAGTGATGAGCAAGGTATTAAATTGGGAGGATCGCGGCACCAGCATTTTATTTGGCGATGGCGCAGGGGCACTGCTGCTTAGCACCACAACCGGGATGCCGATCAAGCGTTATGCCCATTATCATGGCAGCCGCGGAAATGCTGCGGTATTACAAGCTCCTGCTCTTGCAGCTCGTCCGAAATTTACGAATGCGAAACCGGAGCAGCACTATCTATCGATGGATGGTCCCGAGGTGTTCCGCTTTGCAGTGGATGCCATGATGCATTGCATGGACCGCATTCTGACTGCTGCCAAGCAAGAAATCAGCGACATTGACTTAGTGATTCCGCATCAAGCAAATGTACGCATTATTCAAAGCGTGATGCGCAAATATCATATCCGGGAAGAACAAATCTTCCTCAATCTGCAAGAATATGGCAATACCTCCGCAGCCAGCGTAGCCATTGCCTTTGCGACCTTGCAAGCCAATCAGCGAATTCATCCTGACATGAAAATAATCTTAGTTGGGTTTGGTGCCGGATTGACTTGGGGTACAACGTATCTGGAATTATAAGCAAAGGAGAGACAACATGCTGTTACATGAACTATTGAATATTCGATATCCCATTATCCAGGGGGCGATGGCCAATATCGCAACACCGCAGTTTGCGGCTAGTGTAAGCAATGCGGGAGGATTAGGCATTATTGCCACGGGTGCAATGAATCCCGAAGAAACGAGAGCAGCCATTCGTCTGTGCAAGACTTTGACAGACAAGCCGTTCGGGGTCAATGTGATGATGATGAATCCATATACAAAGGAAATCTTTGATGTGATTATGGAAGAAAAAGTTACGATGGTAACCACCGGAGCCGGCAATCCGGCACCTTATGTAGAAGGATTGAAACAGGCAGGGATCAAAGTATTTCCGGTTGTTCCCAGCGTCGGCTTAGCAAGACGTCTTGAACAATGCGGTGTAGATGCGCTGATTGTGGAAGGAACGGAGTCCGGCGGACATGTTGGCGAGCTAACAACAATGGCCCTTGTTCCGCAAGTCGTGGATGCTGTTTCCATTCCTGTAATCGCGGCAGGAGGCATTGCCTCAGGCAGACAGTTTAATGCCGCATTATCACTGGGAGCAATTGGTGTGCAAATCGGTACATGCTTGCTGGTTGCCAAAGAATGTCCGATTCATGAGAATTATAAGCAAACAGTGCTCAAAGCCAAGGATACCGATACCGTTGTCACCGGGCGCTTCGCAGGGGTGCCGGTACGGATTTATAAAAATCAAATGGCGCAGGAATATATCGGCTTGGAACGGCAGCTGGCCAGCAAAGAAGAACTGGAACGTTTGACGTTAGGTGCACTGCGCAAAGCGGTGTTTGACGGGGATATGAAACGAGGATCGGTGATGATGGGCCAAGTAGCCGGGATGTGCAGAAGTGAGCGTACACTGGCTGAAATATTGTCCTCTATCATGAGTGAAGCGAAAGAGGAACTCCTTTTTTTGCAGGAGAAGCACACATGTCTGTAATGGCACCAGTCACCATCCGCGGGAAAGTATTGGAAGTTCCCGTGATCCAAGGAGGCATGGGCGTGGGCATTTCCCTGTCTTCCCTGGCTGGCAGTGTGATGAAAGAAGGCGCAATGGGAACGATATCGGCTGCCCATCCCGGATATCGCAAACCAAACTTCCGGCAAAACCCGTTGCTTGCCAACTGTGAGGCACTCGCAGAAGAATGTGCGCAAGCAAGAGCCTTATCCCAAGGAAAAGGGCTGCTGGCGATTAATGTCATGGCCGCGGCGCGGGAGTATGAAGCCATCGTGCGTTGTGCAGCTAAGGCGAAACCGGATGTCATTGTTTCCGGAGCTGGATTACCACTGGACTTGCCTAAGTATGTGGAAGATCCGGAAATTGCCTTGGCCGTCATTGTTTCCTCCAAAAAGGCAGCAGAACTGATTTGCAAGGCATGGTCTGTCAGACACCATCGCTTGCCGGATTTCATTGTTGTGGAAGGAAGCGAAGCTGGTGGTCATCTAGGCTTTTCCAAAGATCAGATGGCAGCCCACAGCGCGCAGTCCCTGGCTGAAATTGTAACGGAAGTGGTTCAGGTTACGTGTCATTATGCAGAGTTGTTTGAAACAACGATCCCGGTATTTGCTGGCGGCGGTATTTTTGACCATGCCGATGTCATGGAGATCTTAGCGGCCGGAGCAAGCGGTGTGCAATTGGGGACACGCTTTATTCCTACCGTGGAATGTGACGCAGCAGATGCCTTCAAGCAGATGATCATTGCTTCCAAACAATCTGATATCGAATTGGTGCACAGCCCGGCTGGCTTTCCGGGACGCGCCTTGGTGAATCCTTTTGTCAAGCGAGTGCGCGAACGGGGAAATGTTTCAGTTCCTAATTGCTTGAAGTGCCTGACGCCCTGCAATCCGCTGGATACGCCGTACTGCATCAGTGAAGCACTCATTCAGAGTGCCAAAGGGAATGTGGATTATGGACTGGTCTTTGTGGGAAGCAATGCCTATCGGATTACCCATATGACAACGGTTCATGATGTCATTGAGCAATTACTTGGAAAGCAGGAGGTGAATGCATGAAAACAGCATTTTTATTTGCCGGGCAGGGCTCGCAATATGCGGGCATGGGCAAAGACTTGTATGAGGCTGGAGCAGTTAGCAAAGAACTGTACCACAATGAAACCTTGCCATTTGACTTGACAGAAGTATGCTTCACTGATGCGCAGAACTTGCTGGCGGATACGACATATGCGCAGCCTGCGCTGCTTACTACATCCCTTGCGATTGCTTCTGTTTTGAAAGCCTGGATCAAACCGGACTATGTATGCGGATTAAGTCTTGGTGAATATAGCGCTTTAGCTTTTGCAGGTGTGCTGTCTTATCAGGATGCGCAGATGCTGGTATTCCGCCGGGGGAAACTGATGGCGGAGGCTCTTCCTGCAAACACCACGGGAATGATGGCAGTCTTGCAGCTGGATGCAAGTACGATAGCAGAGATTTGCGTGCAAGTCACAGGAGTCTGCGAGATTGCCAATTATAATTGCCCGGGGCAAATTGTCATTTCAGGAGAACTAGAGGCTTTGGCGCAAGCAAAAGAGCTATGTCTGGCTCGTGGTGCCCGTCGCGTATTGCCGCTTGCAGTGAGCGGTGCCTTTCATTCCTCGTTGCTGACAACAGCAAGCAAACAGCTGCAAGCAGTACTGGGTGATTACCAATTGCATACGCCGGAAGTGCCTGTTGTTTTCAATGTCAGCGGACAGATAGAAACAACTGGGATCAAGGAGCTGCTGGAAAAACAGATTTGTTCTCCGGTGCTCTTTGAACAGTCAATTCGCTATCTGCTGGATCAGGGCGTAACCCGGTTTATTGAAATTGGCCCGGGAACTGCTTTGTCAGGTTTCGTGAAGAAAATTGCGCCGGATGCAATCATATACAAGGCAGATACCATGGAGTCTATGCAAAAGCTGAAGGAGGCTGTTTATGGAAACATCTAAAGTAGCGATCATCACCGGCGGCGCCCGCGGGATTGGCCGGGCTGTTACCGAAGAACTAGCCAGTCAGGGTTACCATGTTGTGATTAATTACCGCGGCAGCAGCGAACAAGCTGCAAAGCTGGCGCAGCATTGCGAAACAATGGATGTTCAGGCACTGACCTATCAGTGCGATGTTTCCGATGCTGGTCAAGTAGAAGCAATGATCAACGCAGCAGTAAGCAAATGGGGCCGTATCGATGTACTCGTGAATAATGCGGGCATCACAAAGGATAAACTCTTGATGCGCATGAGCGAAGAAGACTTTGACCAAGTGGTGGATATCAATATGAAAGGCAGTTTTCTATGTGCAAAAGCAGTCACGCGCCTGATGATGAAACAGCGCAGCGGGGTGATCGTGAACATTTCTTCAGTGGTTGGTGTTACAGGAAATGCAGGTCAGGTGAATTATGCTGCCAGCAAGGCGGGGATGATCGGGATGACCAAAGCAATGGCAAAGGAACTCGCTTCCCGCAAGATTCGTGTCAATGCGATTGCACCGGGTTATATCAGCTCGGATATGAGCGATGCGATCAGCGAAGAGATGAAAGAACAGATTCAAAAAGCAATTCCGCTGCAAACATTTGGCAAGCCGCAGGATGTTGCGCATCTTGTTGCCTTTTTGGTCAGCGATCATGCTAGTTATATTACCGGGCAAGTCATCCATGTGGATGGCGGCATGGTTATGTAGGGAGGACATTATGAAACGAAGAGTTGTGGTAACAGGAATGGGCATTGTCAGTCCGGTCGGGAATACCGTTGAAGAAGCATGGTCGAATATCAAGCAAAATAAATGCGGGATTGATTTCATTACCCGGTTTGATACGGATAGTTATCGTGTTAAATTGGCGGCAGAAGTGAAAGATCTCGATATGGAGCAATATATTTCCAAGCGGGAACTGAAATTCAATGACCGCTTTACCCAATTTGCCCGCATTGCGGCGATGCAGGCAATGAAAGATGTAATCATTGAGGAAGAGAAACAGGCGCAATTTGGTGTTATTTTGGGCAGTGGCATTGGTGGTATTGAAACGATAGCTGTTTGTGAAGATACATTGCAGGAAAAGGGAGCTTCTCGTGTTTCTCCTTATTTTATTCCGATGTCGTTGATAAACTTGGCAGCGGGCCAAGTTGCCATTGACCATCATGCCAAAGGTCATTGTGCAAGTGTAGTTACAGCATGTGCTGCTGGCACCAGTGCAATTGGTGAAGCATTCCATAAAATCAGGGATGGTTATCTGGATATGGTGCTGGCAGGCGGCAGCGAAGCATCCATTACGCCACTTGCTGTTGCCGGGTTTCAATCCATGCGGGCCCTTTGCGAAAGTGACGATCCAGCACGAGCAAGCATTCCTTTTGATGCCAAGCGCAGCGGTTTTGTCATGGGAGAGGGTGCCGGAATTTTGGTGCTGGAAGAATTGGAACACGCGAAAACCCGGGGAGCAACTATCTATGCGGAAGTGCTAGGCTATGGCTCTACTTGTGATGCCCATCATATTACAGCGCCTGTTGAAGATGGCAGCGGCGGTGCAGCAGCAATGAAGCAGGCACTCGCGGATGCAGGGTTGATGCCGGATGCGATTTCTTATATCAACGCTCATGGAACCAGTACGCCGCTGAATGACAAAACGGAAACGAAAGCGGTGAAACTGGCATTTGGTGCTCATGCAGCAAGATTGAGCATGTCATCTACCAAATCACACACCGGTCATCTGCTGGGGGCCAGCGGTGCGGTAGAGGCCATTTTCTGCATTAAGGCACTGGAAGACCAATTTGCTCCGGCAACTATTCATCATGAAACCTTTGATCCGGAATGTGATTTGGAAATCATCGCGAATACCGGAAAGCCATTGGCGATGAATTATGTCATGTCGAATTCCTTGGGCTTTGGCGGGCATAATGCTTCGATTATTTTGAAACGGTGGGAACAATATGATCTATAACAGCAATCAAATTCAGGAAATTATACCGCATCGCTATCCCTTTTTATTAGTGGATGCGATTGATGAGCTAGAAGACGGCAAATATATCGTGGGCCGCAAATGTATCAGTGTCAATGAAATGCCATTCATGGGGCATTTTCCAAGCAAGCATGTATTTCCCGGTGTTTTAATTGTGGAGGCATTGGCACAAACAGGAGCTGTGCTGCTCTTGTCGCTGCCGGAGTACCGCGGCAAAATAGCCTATTTTGCCGGGATTAATAAAGCTCGTTTCCGCCGCCAAGTGATCCCCGGAGATGTATTGCGGCTGCAAGTCGAGCTGACGGCAATGCGTGGCGGCATCGGCTTTGCGAGTGCCAAGGCGTTTGTCGGGGAAGAATTAGCCTGTGAAGGAGAATTGATGTTTGGTGTGGAATAATTATTTATAGATGCGGTCAAATGACCGTTTTCTTTTGCGTTTCGATCATTCAAGCAAAATCTTGCATAATACGATTTCGTTGCATTTGCGGATAAACAAACATATAATGATAGAAAAAGGAGGATTGACTTGAAGAAAATAATATCGTTATTGATACTAATCGGTATGCTGTCAGCATGCCGGAAAGAAAACCCGATTCAAATCAAACCTTATTCGGAGCTTAATTATGATATACTTGCGGGTATTGAAGCCAAAGAGATTAATCCCGGGGTATCCCAATATCACTATGAATTGCCCAATTCAGGCAAATTGAAACTCATTGTGACACTTGTTCAGCCAAATAAGAAGACAAAGCGTTTATATGAAACAAGTATTGCGGAAGGAAATCAGCAGCGTTTGTCTGTCATTGCTTTTATGGATGATGTCTTTGTGGCAGTACATGAGAACAATATAATTCTTGAATCCTATCAATTCAAAAAAGATCCAAACTATCAGCTGGACAATCAAATTCTGCAAAGAATAGATTATACTGGATTAGCGGATTCTATGCTGGCGTTGCCACGCAAAGCATCCTTTGCCATTGCTTCTGCTATATTTGATGTTACAGCAAAACAAGACGAATTTTCGTCTTTTGTATCATTCTCAAAAGAGAAACTAGACTGGAAGTTACTGCGCAAACAACTCTCCAAAGAAGGATTTATGATTTTGGTTGAATTGCAGGCAGCAAAATAAAAACAGTGTGTGGAGTTGCCATACAAGATACTATGATTCTAACGTTGTAGAACTATAATAATATATAAAAATGATTGCAGGAAAGCAGGTGTGCTATGATTGTTGGAGTTGGCTGTGATATTGTAGAGATCAAACGAATTGATGAACTGCTTGCGAAAGGTCTTGCACAGCGGATTTTGACTGATCAGGAATACCAGCAGTTTAAATTGCTGCCGGCTAGTCGTCAAGCGGAATGGCTGGCAGGTCGCTTTGCGGCGAAAGAGGCAGTATATAAAGCATTGCCGCAATGTAAGCTGGTGATCTCGCAAATAGAAATTACGGCAAAGCAGGATAAACCTGTTTGCATGATAGACGGCTATCAGATTCATTTAAGCATTGCGCATGAAAAAGAGTATGCCATTGCATATGCTGTTTGCGAACAGAAAGAATAGCAGGTTTTTCGTAGTCTTACTTAAAGTAAGGAAAGACGTAAGCATATAAAAAATCATTCACATTGCCTGATTTAAGAATTAAAATTTGAAAGTTATTTTATTTAGCACTTACTTAATATCATTTCAATTAGGATAAAACCCTAATGTAGCAGTTTTAAAAAGAAAGATACATCAATAACCTTGAAATAAAAGAAAAGAAGTCTAGTATATATTGTCTGTACTTAACTCGAAAACTTGCGAAAGATGGTTGAAGCTGAATCTGCTTGCCCAACAAGGTAAATCGGCTGCAGATCGAGGTAAGTGAATTCATAGTTGCAAAAAATAAACAAAGAAATTTTTTGAAGGGAGTACAATGGAACTGAATAAATCAGGAGAGATGAAAATGAAAAAAATAATTTTGTTTTTCATCTTTATATGTTTAATGGGATGCACCGTCTCCCATAGAGAAAATGATTATAACGGAACGTATAGATGTTTAGAATCGTATGATGATAATACAAAGAATGATTACAGATACTCAATTATAAAACTTATGGATGATCAATATGAAAGATTTGATTATTTTTATAATGTTAAGGATGAGAAATTAGAATTACAAGTTACCAAAAAAAATGAAATAATAAAAATGGGTGAAGAATCTTATCAATTATTTACAGAACCAGAAGAAGGACGATTTGATGGCACAAGTGGACCATTTCCCTATTTTTTTAAATATAAAAATGATACTCTTTATGTTTTTAGTTTAAGAAATACTTATCCAATTGTTGAAGGCGAATATCTATTTCTTGATGGTATTTGGTTTTTGGAACAAATTCCGACGGGTGAAAAACTTGATGAATTTGATGAAACATCAAAAGAGATTTATAAATGTTCTTTAGAAAAAGAAGGGGAATAATTGTCCCCTTTTTTATTAAAATTCTAATTGGTTAAATCCCACAGGATCAATCTATACAAATCCAGTTTGTCCATTATAGCTTACTCGAGCACACTGATATCCATCGCTTTCATGTGTCGTCCTAATAGCAATTAGTTCAATTCTACTACCTGCAGCGACTTTACCAATGACTTGTCCATTCACTTTTGCAGTTCGAACATATGGTTTACTAGCCATAGCTCGCAAATAGACAGAATCAAAAGTGGAATCACAAATAATTTTAATTCTGATGTAAATCTAAGCATAACCTGTTGTAGTATCAGACTGTACTAATGTGTGATAAATACAGGATATGATATATTACAATAGACTTTTTTCTTGCTTTTAGAGCTAGAAATCGTAGCATTCAGGCAGAACAACACCATTTCAAAAGACTGTAGCAAGCAACTTCCGGTAACTGGAAGTTTTTTCATGATATAATGATCGCAAAAAAAGGAGAAACGATATGTGGGGTATCATTGCAACGTGGCGGATGGCACTGGAAGGTGTCGAAGAAGCAGCCGCTCAATTAGAAGCAGGTGAAACAGCAGGGCAGGCAATGGTTCATGCCATTGCCATGACAGAAGATTGTCCGCATTATAAATCAGTGGGATATGGTGCTTTGCCAAATGTGCAGATGCAGGTGGAACTGGATGCTGCTTATATGGATGGAGATACCATGCAAGTTGGCTGTGTGGGTGCATTGCAGGATTTTCCGAATCCAATTTTGATCGCAAAAGAATTGAGCACCTATTCTGTGAATAACTTCTTGGTAGGATGCGGTGCAGAAGCATTTGCCCAGAAGCAAGGGTTTCCCAGAAAAAATATGCTCACAGAAGAGGCAAAAAGGCAATATCGGGAGCAGCTGCACAAGAAGCAAGAGGAACTTAAGCCATACATTGGCCATGATACGGTAGGAATGGTGGCGTTAGATCAACGAAGTTCCATGACTTCCGGCACTTCAACCTCGGGGCTATTTATGAAACATCCGGGGCGCTTGGGCGATTCGCCGCTCATCGGATCGGGATTCTATGTCGATAGCGAAATTGGCGGTGCTACCGCAACAGGTTTGGGAGAAGATTTGATGAAAGGATGTCCATCCTATGAAATTATCCGCTTGATGCGCGAGGGAATGCATCCGCAGCAAGCCTGCGAACAAACGATTGCGTATCTTACAGCCCGCTTGAAAAAGCATCGCACAGAAGTTGGCGACATGAGCGTAATTGCAATGAATGCTGCCGGAGAATGGGGAGCGGCAAGTACCATTGCCCAGTTTTCTTTTGTGGTAGCAACAGAAACAAAAGAACCAACAGTTTACTTATGCACTAGACATGCAGACGGAACATGCACACATCAAAAAGCAGACCAAGCCTGGCTGGATCATTATCTATGCCAAAAGCAAGCAGATCTAGTCACATACTAAGGAGAAAGACCATGATTGAAATTTGTTGCGGAAGTGTAGCAGATGCCTTGGTTGCATCTGCCGCAAAAGCAGTTCGGATTGAGCTCAACAGCGCCTTGGAAGCAGGCGGACTTACACCAAGCATCGCCTGTCTTCAGCAAGTAAAAGCACAGACGAATCTGGAAGTCATTGCCATGGTTCGTCCGCGAGGGGCAGGGTTTGTCTATTCCAGTACAGAACAATTATTGATGATGGAAGAAGCAAAGCAGCTTCTGGAGGCGGGAGCTGATGGAATTGCTTTTGGCTTTCTGGATTCTGATCTTTCCATCTCCTATGAACCAACTAAGCGAATGACGGATTTAATTCATTCCTATCAAAAAACAGCAGTGTTTCATCGTGCCTTTGATCAGGTAGCTGATCCGCATTTGGGAATCAAGCAGCTCATTGCATTGCGTGTCGATCGTGTCTTGACCAGCGGTCAAAGAGCAACTGCAATGGCCGGAAAGGAATTGCTGCGGGAATTGCAAAAGCAATACGGAGAGCAAATTGAAGTTTTAGCAGGAGGCGGCATTACTGCATATAATGTAAGAGAACTGCGGGAATATACTGGTATCAAACAAATACACAGCTCTTGCAAGACCTACTGCACGGATTCATCTACTGTTGCCAATGTTTCGTATGCAATGCTGGATAAGCCATATCAAAGCTGTTATCTGGCTGTAGATTATCATTTGGTGCGTGATTTGCTGGATGCATAAGCAGAATAAAAAAGATTCATAATTTGCGAGCATTTGAGTTGAGCATTTCTATAAGCTATGGTAGTATAGTATCAAAGTTAGACAACGCTAACTTATACGAAACGAAACATAAAGGAGAACATGCTATGAGTAACTTTGAATTAACACCTCTGCCATATGCTTATGATGCATTAGAACCATATATCGATACACTAACCATGGAAATTCACCATGGACGTCATGTCAAGACATATGTAGATAACCTAAATAACCTGCTGAAAGACCATTCTGAATTTCAGTCTTGGTCGCTTGAAAAGATTGCAGAGAACTTGGAGCAATTGCCGGAAGCAATTCGTACCGGTGTTCGCAACAATGCAGGCGGCGTCTTGAATCACAACTGGTTCTTCGCCCATCTGGCTGCAAATGGCAAACAAGCTCCGGAGGGAGCATTGGCAGCTGCCATTGAGAAAACTTACGGAAGCTTTGATAACTTCAAAGCAGAATTCAAGAAAGCAGCATTGGGTCGCTTTGGATCCGGCTGGGCTTGGTTAGCAGTAGATGATAAGAAAAATCTTGTGATCTTGTCAACTGCCAATCAGGACAATGTATTATCTGTTGGATTAAAGCCAATCATCCTTATCGATGTTTGGGAACATGCCTATTATTTAAAGTACCAAAACAAACGTGCGGATTATGTAGACCAATATTTCCACATTGTTGATTGGGAAAAAGCAAGTCAAGTATATTCCGATTTAGTGCAATAACATTAAATCTTGTATAAAATAGTCCTTCCTTTCGAGAAAAAGCGATTCCAGCCAAGTCGCTTTTTTCTTTTTTCCATATTTTTCTGAAAAAAGCAATGCAAGCAACTAATTGTAATGTATAATAGGAAATAAGAATGATTGGGTCGGGTGATATTGTGTATAAGAGAAATATTGTGATGATAGTCACCATCGTAGCTTTAATTTGGGGGATGTTTGCTCTGCCTGCAGCAGCAAGAGAGCGAAAAAAGATCTTGTTTATCAGTTCTTATGCGCAGGATTTTGAAACAGTTCCTGACCAAATCGCCGGTATTCGGGAAGTATTGGATGCCAAGGATATTGATTTGCGGATGGAATTTATGGATATGAGGCGTTTTGATACTTCGGAAAATATTGCATTGTTTTATCAGGTATTGCAATATAAACTGAATAATCAGGCACCGTTTGATGCCGTTATTGTAGGAGATGATGCTGCCCTTCAGTTTGCGATGGACTACCGCACTGATTTCTTTTTGAATATTCCAGTCGTCTTTTTAGGAATCAACAGTATGGAACGAGCCACTAAGGCGGGAGATTCAGGGTATTTTACAGGTGTTGTGGAAGCGGCTCCTTATGCAGAATTGATCATGCTGGCACTTCGCTTCCAACCGAAAGCAAAACGAGTCATTGGTATTGTGGACAATACCTTAACGGGAAAAGGGGATCAAGCACAGTTTTTTTCTGTTGAACGGCAATTTCCCGGCATTGAGTTTAGTGTCTTGAATTCCGGAGAGTATACGTATGATGAAATGCGCTATCTTGTTTCTATTCTGGGAGAAGAAACGGTTTTGCTTTACCTGACTATGTTTCAAGACAGCACGGGCAGTCAGAAAACAATTGAAGAAAGTGTAGAACTTTTGAACGAAGCAGCCAAAATCCCGGTATACCGCTTAAGTATCGGCGGCATCGGCCAAGGGTTGCTTGGCGGCAAAATGGTTTCCTACAAAGAATCGGGAAAAATAGCGGCGCAAATGGCTGTTGATCTGCTGAGCGGCAAATCTTTGAAAGACTTGCCCGTACGCTTCACAAGTCCGACCCAATATGTGTTTGATTATAAAAAATTGCAGGAATTCGGTATTCCGATGGATCTTGTGCCGGCAGATGCGATATTAATCAATAAAGAGTTAACCTTTTATGAGGAAAATAAAAATTTGATCAACCGTTTCTTGGTCATCTTAGTCGGCTTGGGATTGATCTTTCTTATCCTGATACGTGATAATGTGAAGAAAAAGAAGATGGCTTCATCGCTCAAAGAAAGCTTGGAAAAACTGGGCCAAGCACATGATGAACTTGCTGTTACGGAAGAAGAAATCCGGAGTCAGTATGCAACGATCCAAGAACGCATGGATGAAATCGAGCTGTTGAATCAGAAATTTGAGATGGCGATTGAGAACACGGATAGTGCAGTTTGGCAGCTGTCCATGGATGGAAAAACATTGTTTCTTTCCAGAAGCATCTCCAATCTGGTGGAAGAAGCAGCAGAGCATATTTGTGATCCATTTGAACTGGTAGAGCGATATGTCCAGGAAGAAGACCGAAACCGAGTCTATCAAGTATTTCGTGATCATCGCGATGGTATTTTAGAAGAAATTGACTTGCAATGTGCGATTTGCCTGACAAATGGCAAAAAGAAGTGGGTTCGTGTCAAAGGGAAATATATTGTGGACTTAAAAGGGAATCAGAAGATGATTCACGGGATGATGATTGATACCACAAAAAACAAAGAGCAGGAGGCACATATTGCCCATCTTGCATTCCATGATGCCTTAACAAATCTGCCAAACCGCAGACAATACCAGCAGCTTTTGCAAACAAAAATAAAGATGAAGGAAGCATGTGCCGTGCTGCTTCTGGATGTGGACAACTTCAAGACGATCAATGATACATTAGGGCATAGCTATGGAGACTTGTTATTGCAGGAAATTGCCAGTCGCCTGGCAACACTGGAGCAGGAGTATTTGTTTGTTTCGCGTTTTGGCGGTGATGAATTTTTGATGCTGATTCATTCTGATCAACCATCATTTGTGGATGAAATAGTAAGAACCGTCAGAACAGAACTTTCAAAGCCATTCCAATTGCAGAAACAAGCAATTTATGTGCAGTTTACCATCGGCATCAGTTTGTATCCAAAGGATGGCCAGGGCATTGACGAGATGATTATGAATGCCGATACAGCATTGTATCGTGCAAAACGGACAGGCAAAAACAAGTCCCTTTATTATAGCGATGAAATGAAACTGGAAGTACAGGAACAAGCAGAAATTGAGGCTATTTTACGTGATGCGATTGTGAATGATGGCTTTCACTTAGTCTATCAGCCAATTGTGCGGGCTCAAAATGGAAAGGTGGAAGGATACGAGGCATTGCTCCGTCTGACCAATTTCCATATTCCGCCGATGAAATTTGTGAAAGTCGCCGAAGATACCGGTCTGATCATTGAGATCGGAAGACTGGTGACCAGGAAGGCAATTGCCCAGCTGGCACAGTGGAAGCAAGATGGCTTGCATAAAATGATCAGCTTGAACTTTTCGGGAGTACAGTTGCATGACACCGGATATATTGCATACTTGGAGGAGCAGCTTGCATCCTACAACATTGATGCCAAAGCGATCGAAATAGAGATTACAGAGAGTGTCTTGTTTGAAAAGAATGAGGAAACGTTTGCGTTCTTAACCAAGCTAAAAGAAGTAGGTGTCAGCCTTTCTTTGGATGATTTTGGCACCGGCTATTCCACAATCCACTATTTGCCAAGCGTTCCTCTGGATATTATCAAGTTGGATAAATCACTTTGTGATAAGTTCTTGCTGAATGGGAATAGCACCATGAAGAATCTGATTGCCTTTATTCATAGCTTGGATATGAAGGTGATTGCGGAAGGTGTGGAACGAATTGACCAGTTTATGCAATTGCAAAGCTGCGATTGCGATTATGTGCAAGGCTATTTATTCAGCAGGCCATATCCTGCTGAGGAGCTCAATATAGAGACCGAGCGTTATCAGATGGGCCGAGAGCCTGCTGCAGCGTAACGTAAAAGGAATGACATGTGGGAGCATGGGTCATTCCTTTTTTTCAGTGTGCCGGGCATGGCATATATCTAGGTGGTGAAAGTCCACTGTGGGGGTCGATAACTACCAACCACTAGCTGAAGACAAGGGCTTACCCGTGAGGGAGGTACCAAAGGAAGTCGGAGG
>JAEWFD010000022.1 GCA_023388995.1 Bacillota bacterium | reverse complement strand
TTTGTTTATTGACGTTTCTGTTTGGTTTTCAAAGATCGATTTGCGCTTTCTCTAACTTGCCGTTTCGTTTGGCGCTTGATAATAATACCACCCTATTTATCTTCTGGCAAGCTTTTTTTTGTCTTTTTTCGAAATTTTATTAATTCTTGTAATTCTTTAAAATTTCGGCATATCTTGTGTTGAAATCACACATCATTGATTTGCACAGAAGTCTTTGGCGGCGTAATCTTATTATAGCATGGACCAGTTTTTTTACTTTATAATATGCTCATTTATTTTATTTTTTTGTTTTTCGATACTCTTGCACAGGCAGTGACAGGCTATTTACAGCAGGCTTTCTACATCCTTATTTACTAAGGTAAAACTAAATTGCTGCCGGTTAATTCGCAAAATAGCAACTCATAAAAAAAGCCAAGGCAAGTTGCTTGGCTTTGTTGATTATACTTCTTCAATATATTGTACTCCGTCAATAATTGCGATGGCTTCCAGCGCTTCCTGATGACTCTTTCTTTTTGGCAGCTGAATCGACAACAATACATTCAAAGTATTGCTGTCGTTATCCGACGTAATGTTGTGTCCTTTTTCCATTTCTATAATCACACAGCCTGTTTTTTTGATTTGCGCCATTAGTCTGGCAATCGAAATCGTCGGTGAAAACTCCAAGTACAAATCCATCACCAAGCTGCGATGTTGCAGGTACGTGTCAAATTGTGCAAAAACCTTGACAATTACATAGACCATAAAAGATGAAACCAGCGCCGCAACATAGAACCCGCAGCCAATGGAGATCCCCAAACAAGCAGAGAACCATAGACCAGCTGCTGTTGTTAATCCTTTAATCTGATTTCTTCCCGTCACCATAATGGTTCCGGCACCTAGAAAACCAACCCCGCTGATGACTTGGGCCGCCATTCGCGTCATGCTTGTAGTACTGCCTGACTGCATCCAGATATATTCATCCGTGACCATGACTAGTGCTGCCCCCATGCAAACCAATGCATGTGTTTTAATTCCTGCGGGGCGTCTTTTTCGCACCCGGTCAATTCCAATCGCTGCTCCGAGGATCGCCGATAACACAATCCGGAATACAACAGAAAAAAGCAAAGAAGTATCATGCAATAAAAATAATTCTGTCAATTCAGTCTTCCTTTCTCTATAACTTCTTGATATCGCGATGACTCACGATGCCATTCATTTCTTTTTGGAGAAAATATTCTCCCAATAACCTTGCAAAGGTAACGGATCGGTGTTTTCCTCCGGTACAACCTATGCCAACAACCAGCTGCGATTTCCCCTCTGCAATGTATAACGGAATAGAAAATTCCAGATACTCAACAATATGCTTAAGCAATCCCTCTGCTTGGGCAAAGCTCATAACATAATCCCGGACCGGCGCATCCTCCCCGGTTAGTTGTTTTAATTCAGGAATGTAATAAGGATTTGGCAAACAACGTACATCAAAAACAAGATCGGCATCACCAATTAAACCATACTTAAACCCAAACGACACGAAATTGATGTGCATCAAATCTTTGCGGTCTGAAGAGAACAAAGATACAACTTTTTCTTTCAGCTGTGATGTCGTGAGCGACGTTGTATCCACCAAATAGGAAGCTCTGTCCCTAATCAATGCCAAACGCTGCTTTTCCTCTGCAATTGCTTCTTCAATATGCAGGATATGATCATCCATCAGAGGATGTGTCCTTCTTGTCTCCTTATAGCGATGGAGTAAAATTGAGGTATCACAATCCAAAAATAAAGTTTTGAATGGAATTCCTTTCGCTACCAGCTGATCCAGCACTTGATCCATCTCCGAGAACATTTCCTTGCTTCGAACATCCACGCCGATTGCAACATTGCGTTTCATCTGATCATTCTGCTGGATAAAATCCGCAAAATTCACTAAAAACTGCGGCGGTAAATTATCAATGCAATAATATCCAATGTCTTCCAGCGCATCCAAAGCTCGTGACTTTCCTGCACCGCTCATCCCGGTAACAATCAACAATTCCATGCGATCCTCTCCAATTCATATATGAACTATTTTTTCAGATCTTTCCTAAAAATAGTATGGATATAGTTTATCACAGAACTTGTGCTTAGCACAGTCCGTATCCTTCGTAATGGCTAAAAAATCATAGTATCGCAAAAGCAGAAAATAAGCTGACTTTTCAATTTAAGAGAATAACCGAATATATTATATGCAGCTATTGCTTCAACTTTCCTTCTGCGTTGAACTCATATCCAGCCGCTTTCTGAACATCCTTCAAAAAATCCCGGGTTGCTGTATAACTGAATTGGATACTCCCATCATATCCGTGCTCCGCTTGTTCAATCACACCAAAAACAAGGCGATTAATATCACTCCCGCTTATGTCATTAGGGATCTCAATCTTGTTGTCTGTCAGCCATGCTGAGACTTCGTCATAAGCCAGTGCTGCCGCAAGCTCACGCTTTTGTTTGGTCGTTTGCTGGCAAGAAGCTAACAGCAACATGACAACTACTGCTGCCATTCGGTATCGTTTAGTCACTTGCTTACCAATCCTTTCTTATAGAAGATACTGCTTGTACCACCCTACAAGCAATATACATCACTAAAGCAAGGATAGCACGCATGGTAACACTTGTCCAGAAAGAGAACAAGCAGAAATAAAAAAAGACCCCTAAGGGTCATTGCCTGGCAACTAGCTATTTTGACTATGGCATGCATAGCTATCTTCGCCGTAAAGATGCTTAACTTCTGTGTTCGGGATGGGAACAGGTGTGTC
>JAEWFD010000038.1 GCA_023388995.1 Bacillota bacterium | reverse complement strand
GTGCAATACTGTGCGATACAGCAAATCGGCTTCATCCAGAAATTGTTCGAAAATCTGCCGTCCGCCAATAATGAAAATGGTGCCGTCATAGTGCTTTGCAAGTTCTGCTATCTCTTGTTTATGATAGACGATTTGAACATCTGGATGTACATAGCTTTGATCTTTTGTCATAACGATATTCAAGCGATCCTTAAGCGGTTTTTGTTTCATCCCATCAAACGTTTTGCGACCCATAACAACGGCCTGATTGATGGTGGTTTTCTTGAAATGCTGCAAATCATTGGGCAAATGCCAAGGCAGGGTGTTGTCTTTGCCGATGAGTCCTTGTTCGTCTTGCGCCCAGATACATGCAATCATATGTGATTCCTCCTATCCTGTTGAAAAGATTCTATGGTATACTTGTGCTAAGGCTATTATACCAAGAAAGGGCATTATATGGAATATATATCACTGCATAAAAAAGTAACACTATCCAGAATTATCCAAGGCTTCTGGCGCTTGCATACATGGAACTTCACGGCCCAGCAGTTCGCAGAATTTATGAATGCTTGCATTGACCGCGGGGTTACGACATTTGATACGGCGGAAATCTACGGTGATTATGAAACCGAAAACCTGATCGGAGCAGCACTGGCGTATGATCCGACACTTCGCTCCCGCATGCAAATTGTTACCAAAACGGGGATTAATAAAGTAAGTACGAAATATACCTACCAGATGGGTCATTATGATACACGGTACGAAAAGATTATTGCATCGTGCAAAGCCAGTATCGCCAAAATGAATTGCGCATATATTGATGTATATCTGATCCATCGGGAAGATAAACTGATCAATCACAAAGAAGTAGCTCGCGCTTTTCATGATTTGCAGGAAGAAGGGCTAATCCTGAGTGCCGGCGTTTCGAATTTTGATCCGCACAAGCTAAGGGCGCTGTATCATCACAGCAATGGACAGCTGGTTACCAATCAAATTGAATGGAATCCATTGGTATTTGAACACATTGATTCGGGTATGCTTGATTATTTGCAGGAAATAGAGGTGCATCCGATGGTCTGGTCTCCGCTGGCAGGGGGCAGTATTTTTGTCTCTGATGATCCTTCCTGTGTGAAACTGCGTACTGTACTTCAGCAGATCGCCGAGAAGAAAAACGTTGATTTGGACACGATTGTATATGCATGGATCTTGAAGCATCCGGTGAAAGCAATGCCGATCAGCGGCAGCCAGAAGCTGGAACGGCTGGATCATGCCATCCAGGCCTTGGATATTGAGTTGACGAATGAAGAATGGTATATGATTTATAACGCAAGCGGTATTGCGCGCATTCGCTGATGTAAGGCTAAATAAAACGAATATCAGGTAAGAACTCTGCGATTCAGACTGGCGGGAAAAAGCATGGATAAGGAAATGTTTATTTTCATCCTGGAAAGAGGTTTATATGAGAAAGACAATGCTGGCTTTGTTATGTATCATCTTATTTGGATGCTCGCTATTCGCGCGTAGTACAGCGAATGATCCGTATATTAAGTTTCATCAGGATAGCTATGAAATAGACTATGGGGAAGAGATTGATTTGCTGTCAGATAGATTTATTAAAGAACATAAAGGAAGTATAACGGTAGATGATACCCATTTCTCAACCAAGCAATCAGGCGAACATAACGTTATATATACAGTAGTTGATGAAGATCAAAAGATGACCTTTGATTATAGCATTACCTTCAATGTAACCACCGCAAAGCGATACCAGTTCACTGAGTATCCGGTGTATAAGGAGTTATCTTATTCCATTGACACTTGGCAATCTGCACAGTTTGATCCTAGAATTAAACTGCGCAACCCTGAAAGCAGCAGTTATGAACGTATGTCAATTACTTTGTTTCCTGAAGATACGAAAGAAATTTTGTTTCTTTCCCTTACAGGTACACCACTTCCCGAATGGTATAACGGGACTTATGAGTATATTGGTCAAAATCAATATAAATTTGAGGTATTTAAATATACTACCAGTTGTTCGGGTGATGTCTGTATGCCGGTCAAAGATGAGGAAAAAAGCTTTATAGGCTATTTCTACCACGATGAAAAGAAATTATATTATTTAAAAGAAAACGCTGATTTCGATTATTACCAAAGTTACCCGTATCTAAAAGCAGGAATCATATACTATACTTCTGATTCTAATGATCCCCATTGGCAGGAATAAGCTTTTTATGCTGTATCTGTTTCATGGTTAAATAAACTGCTTGATCAGTAAAAAGGCAGTTATCATTCCATACATTTGGAAGATAACTGCTTTTTTTGAGAAGAATAATGATTGTTATTCTACGGTAACAGATTTCGCGAGATTTCGTGGCTGATCAATCTCACAGCCGCGTATCTTGGCACATTCATATGCCAGTAACTGGAGCGGAATCATAAACAACAATGGCTGTACCAAAGAGTGGCAGTCGGGTATTGTGATACAGTCAGAAAGCTGTAATTTGGAAGTGATAGAAGCAGATGCCACAGCTAGTACCGTTGCTCCACGGGCACGTACTTCTTCTAAATTGCTGACTGTTTTCGGATATAAGACAGGATCTGTCAGAATACCGATGACAGGGGTGTTTTGTTCAATCAAGGCAATTGATCCATGCTTTAATTCACCGGCAGCATATGCCTCACTGTGAATATAGGCAATTTCTTTCAGTTTCAGCGATGCTTCCATGGCGATTCCTAGAGCAGTGCCTCTGCCAATGTAGAATACATGCTGGTGCCGGGCAAGTTCTGCTGCATACGGCAGATACGTGGTGTCTTGCAAGATTGTCTGCAGAGTTTGGGGCAGCTGCATCATTTCGCTTAATAGATGATCTGCATCTTCAGCTGCAATTGTTTTATGAGAAAGACCAATTTCCAGGGAAATAAGGCTCAAGATCAGAAGCTGTGCCAAGAAAGCTTTTGTTGTCGCAACACTGATTTCGGTACCTGCTAAAGTCATGCAGGTGAAATCTGCTTCTTTGGCGATTGAGGAATCCATAACGTTGACAATTGCCAACGTCTTGCTTCCTTGCCGTTTCACATGACGGAGCACGGCAAGGCTGTCAGCTGTTTCCCCCGACTGGCTGATCACTATGACAAGCGTATCATTTGATAACTGCGGCTGCTGGTAGCGATATTCCGAAGCCACATCGACCAAAATAGGAATCGGCGTAAATTGTTCAATCATCCGTTTGCCGATCAGTCCGGCATGCATGGCACTGCCGCATCCTACGATGTGAATTTGACGGACGGAACTAAAATCAGGCAAATGGTGAATCTGCTTTGCTGCTGCAGGATGGACATAATAATGAAGTAACCGGGCGATTACTTCCGGCTGTTCGTGAATCTCCTTCAACATGAAATGATCAAAGCCTTGCTTATGAATTTGCTGGGGAGTTAGTTTAGTGATAGCCGCTTCTTTTTTTACGATTGTTCCGTCAAAGCGAATAAAGGATGCGGAAGAGGCTGTTAGTTTGCATATCTCTTCGGGATCAAGCGGATAATAAGAAGTGGTATAGTCAAGGATGGCAGCCAAATCAGAAGCCAGATATCCGCCAGTTCCTGTATGAGCCACCACCAAGGGGCTGTCTTTGCGCATCGCATAGATTGCATCAGGTTCCTGTTCCAGCAAGATAGCCAGTGCAAAAGAACCTTGCATTTGGTGATAGGCGATTTGCAATGCTTTGATGATATCGCGATCCTGCATAAGAAAGTGAATGAATGCTGCACAGACTTCCGTATCTGTCTGTGAAGTGAAGGCATATCCTTGTTCCAGAAGCATTTGTTTTAGTTCTTCATAATTCTCAATGATACCATTGTGTACCACTGCAAGATCATGCACGATATGCGGATGCGCATTGACAAAACTGGGTACGCCATGCGTCGCCCATCTGGTATGTCCGATACCGATGGCTGCATCAGCGATCTTTTGTTTTTGTATTTGTTCTTTTAAATCTTTTACTTTTCCTTTGGTTTTGGTAACTGCTAACTGCTTATTAATCATCGTTGCAATGCCTGCAGAGTCATAGCCGCGGTATTCCAAGGCTTCCAAACCGCACAGTAAAACACTGTTGGCCGCAACTTCTTTGCCAACATATCCAATAATTCCACACATATTTTATGTTCCTCCATGATGAAAATACATGTGTCGAATGGATTGTTGTAGCTGGCTGAGAGTTAGCTTTTTAATCCATTGTAACGATTCACAAGTAAACCGCAGCAGTACCCGCCGAATATTCGAATGTCTGCTGTCCTCGTCAACTCCAAGGGGAGTTCTGGCGCTAATTTCTATTTCTGTCCTCCAGCAAGATCATAGAAACTTTACTATAGTATAAGTAAAAAATGATAGTTTGGAAACCCCATTTGCAAATGATTTGGTAATTTGGGCTCTAAATGATAGATAATGTGTGGTAAATTAGTACTTGGAGGAACACATTATGAAGCAGCAAATGACGATCGAAGAAATACAAGCATGCATTAAAGCATTCTGCGATGAACGAGACTGGGAGCAGTATCACACGCCAAAAGATCTCGCAATCGGCATCAGTACAGAAGCCAATGAGCTTTTGGATTTATTTCGTTTTCAAAATGAACCGCAGGCACTAGCACTTCTGGAAACAAAATCTGATAGAATCGGAGAAGAACTTGTGGATGTACTCTATTTTGTACTGCGGTTTGCCCAATTATACGAGATAGACCTTACTGCATCCTTTCAAAAGAAAATGCTGCAAAATGCTGCCAAATACCCCGTTTCGCAAGCACGCGGCAACAACCAGAAATATACAGCATATAACGGTTCACCAAAAAGATAGGCAGTTTTTCGTGCCAAGAACCGGCGGGTATTAAATTGTACAGATGTAAATCGTGACATCTGCACCAGAATTATGCTACAATTTTAGACAGCAATGGAAAGAGAGAACTAGCATGAAATCAATTCGCAATCAAATGTTAATCTATCTGACCATGGGTGCTATGGCGATTTTCTCCATTGTTATTTTGGTTTTGCAATGGAAACTGAAAGAGTTACCAGCCTATATCCAGCAAAGTTACACTGAGATTGTCAGTGCACGTGCTGATGAGGTAGATAAAGAAATAAATAATTTGTTAGAGCAGGTGCAAATGCTGTCGCAGTCTCCGGTAATCCGCTCCATGGATAAGGAGGCAATCAAAGATTACCTGCCGCATTTTCTGCTTGCTAAATATCGAAATATGACGGTAGCAGATTTGCAAGGGAATGCCTGGTCTACTGTAAATGATGAGTTTAATATCCGCGAACAGGAACAGTATCAGGAAATTATTCTGAATCATAAGAAATACCATATTTCGCAGCCATTCTACAGCCCTTTTACGGAGCAGAATAATCCCGTTTTAATTGTTTCCCATGAAATATTGGGAAATGACGAAAACCCGGCTGGATTGATTAATATCGTTTTGGAATTGCCATTCTTGAATGATATAGTTAGTTCTTTGCAATTGACGAATTCAGGATATGGCTGGATTGTGAATGGTTCCGGCATGATCGTGGCACATAAAAGTTCTGACTTGCCAGTGAATCATACGTTGTATGATATGATTCCTAATGAGTCTTCGGTGGAAAAAATCTTTGCAAATCAAAGTGGCTTTGTTGAGTATGTAAATGAAGAAAACAAACAAATGATTACATTTTTCAGAAAAATTGATACTTATACCGATTGGATCTTTATGATTTCTGTACCGCAAAAGGATCTCTATACGGAAATACGCTATATTCAGGATTTAATGTTTCCGATGATGCTTTTTACGATTGTGATCACATTAATGTTTGCTTATGTCTATGCTGATTCTATTTCGAAGCCAATTGTGCAGCTGACCAACGTCTTTCGCCATGCATCTGAAGGGAATTTCAATATCAGAATAAAAGAACAATACAACAATGAACTTGCTCATGCAGCGCGTGGCTATAACCAGATGATGGATCAAATAAAACATTTGACTTATCGCGATATTACAACGGATTTATATAACTACAATGGCTTCATTTTAGAGGTTCCATATAAAATTGGAAAAATAGAAAATCAGCAGCTGCGCTATGCCGTCGCAATTATCTCCATTGATGATTTCAAGCGCATTAATAGCATGAATGGTTATCGGACCGGTGATGAGGTGTTGAGGCAGTTCTCCATCCGTATTTTATCCTTGGTTCAGGATCAAGGATTGGTGGCACGGTTTATGGGTGATGAATTCATTATCCTTGTCCACCAAAACACCCTAGAGGATTTGCGCTCTTTCATTGACCAGCTATGGAATATTTGCAATGGACGATTGGAAGTGGAAGGAAATGAATTTGTCTTGCGGACCAGCATTGGCGCAAGTGTTCATCAAAGGCCGGAAACGACATCCGATGAAGTGATTCATCAAGCGACAGTAGCGAAGACAATTGCAAAGAAAAACGGCGGAAACCGGGTCTTGTTTTACAATGATGAGTTGAATGCCATGTTGCTGGAAGAACAGCAGATGGAAGTGGAACTGCTGCAGGCACTTGATCGGGATGAACTTTATCTCATGTATCAGCCAATTGCTGATGTGAAAACGAATAAAATTGTGTCGGCAGAAGCATTGCTGCGCTGGAACCATCCGAAATACAATCACATGTCACCGCTGCGCTTTATCCAAATTGCTGAACGCAATGGATTGATTTTAGAGATTGGCAGACGCACATTGATGGAAGCATGCATGCAGAACGTGAAATGGCACGAAGCTGGTTTTGCAAATCTGGTTGTATCGGTGAATGTCTCTGCAGTGCAGTTTGAACAGCCGAATTTTGTAGAAATGGTGGAAGAAGTTGTGAGCCAAGTAGGAATGGATCCGAAATTCCTGGAGCTTGAAATTACCGAAAGCACTTCAATGGATTATGTGGACGACAAACTGGGGAAAATGAAATTGCTTAGAGATATGGGCATTCGCTTATCCATTGATGATTTTGGAACGGGATATTCTTCCTTGTCTTACTTTACGCAGTTTCCGATCAACACACTTAAGATTGACCGCTCCTTTGTAAAAGACATGGAGCACAACGAGCAGTCTAAAACGATTGTAACGACCATTATCAACATGGCCCAGGCCATTCAGGTAGAGACAATTGCAGAAGGTGTGGAATCACTGGAACAAATTCAAATATTACGGGAGTTAGGCTGCAATAAAATACAAGGGTATTGTTTCAGCAGACCAATTCTGCCGCAGGATTTTGAGGTATTGCTGCAGGAGGAAATGTAACAACATACAAAGAAGCGGGATGATCTCGTTTCTTTTTTATGGAATCCGCCAATAAAAAATCATCCAGACTTGCCGGATGACTATTTGCTTACTGTTTTCCTGTTTTTAACCAGCTTGTAATTTCGACTAGGCGCTTTGTTTGATGGCGTACAGCTTCTTTCACATCTTCCACCATACGGCCGTCAGGACCCTGTGTTACAGAGGTTCCGTAAGGATTTCCGCCAGCTGCAAAAACAGCATCACTGGTGAAGCCCGGAGGAACAATGATAGTTCCCCAATGCATCATGTTGGTATATAAGCTGTGGAGTGTTGCTTCCTGCCCGCCGTGGGCATTAGAAGCAGAGGACATCGCGCTGACAACTTTGTTGGCCAGTTTTCCTTGCGCCCATAGACCGCCTTGAATATCGATAAATTGTTTTACCTGCGAAGGGACAGTTCCAAATCTTGTTGGAATGCTGAATAAGAAGGCATCAGCCCATAGCAAATCTTGCGAGGATGCCTCCGGTACATCTTTCGTGGCATCGGCATGGGCCCGCCATGCGGGATTGGCATCAATTGCTACGTCTGGTGCCAATTCTTTCACCTTAACCACTTTAACGTCTGCTCCTGCTTCTCTTGCAGCCTCTTCAGCCCATTTGGCTAGTTGGTAGTTTGTTCCTGTTGAACTGTAATACACAATCGCTAACTTTACTTGTTCCATCGTTATTTCCTTTCTGTTCCAGTATTGCAATGGAGTAGGTTTTTGCGTTAACCTACACTAACTTCTTAGTTTCATCATACCGTTGCCGGAAGATATTGCCAATTAATATGCTCAGGAATACTTAGTATGTGATGGATGAAATAAAATATCAGCTAAGTAATCAGGCTCATTCCATTGCAATACTATACTGATACGTTGCCGGAATCCGAAATATATTAAAAACATAACGATATGATGCAGGATTCTGCCATTGTAAATATTGAAAAGAATGATCTGTTTGCTTTTGGGAGAAACTAAAAACGGAGGTGCTATACAATGGCTAAACAAGGAATGAAACGAGATAACGAGCATAATACGAGAAAAAAGAAAGGTGCTCCTGCAGTACCGTTACTGCAAGGTAAAGAAAAAAGCGGGAAAAAGAAGGCGGGACCAGTATCACGTCCATGAGTCAGTTCGATGATGCTTCCAATTCTTTTGCGAAAGACCAAAAAGAGTTGTATATCAGGATTTATGAGCATTTGATGCAGGATGAGAAGCCATCGCTGTTTTTAGAAGACATGGCTTCAACTGAGCTCTTTTCAACAACACCATTTGTCATGCTGTTGGACTTGAAACAAGCGATGCAGTCGAAGCAATATCATCCAGAAGGCAATGTTTGGAATCATACAATGCTGGTAGTTGACGAAGCAGCCAGGGTCAGGGTTCACAGCAAAGATCCATCTGTTCTCATGTGGGCAGCATTGCTGCATGATATTGGAAAACCAAGTACGACACAGGAACGAAAAGGGAAGATTACCTCCTATAATCACGAAAAAGTGGGTGCTGAGCTGACAATCAGCTTTCTGTCATCTTTTACGGATGATATGGAGTGGATGAGCAAAGTTGCGAATTTGGTTCGCTGGCATATGGAAGTATTATTTTTGGAAAAAAATCTTCCATTCGGCAATGTAAAGCAAATGATTGCAGATGTTGATCTGCATGAAATAGGGTTGCTGGCACTATGCGATCGCTTGGGTCGAACGGGGGCCAATCGCCAAGAAGTAAAACAAGGAATTGAGCGTTTTCTTAAAACTTGCAAAGTAATGAAGCAGAACCAAAAGCTGGAAAACAGAAGTGCGTAGCTTCTGTTTTTGCTTGCTGATCTGCATTGCACATAAGAAAAAAAGATGACCTGCAGGACAAGTCATCTTCATGTATTCAATTGTTAGCTTGCTGCCTACTTCAAGTTTTTATAGAATGATGCAATCCGTTCAATGGTGGCCAGCGAAGTTGGCTCAAATCCCTTAGCTCCGCTCACAATTCCCAGTTCCTCATACTTCTGATTCCCTAGATTATGATATGGCAAGAATTCCACCTTTTGGATGACAGAATATGGCTCAAGCAATGCTTTCAGCTTTCTGATATGTACATCGCTGTCATTAAATCCTTCTAAGATAACCTGTCTGATGATGACAGGTTTTTTGCTTGCTTCTAGGTAATCCAGAAATGTCATGACCTTCGCTAAGCTTGTACCAACAAACTGCAAATAATCCGCTTCCGTTACCATTTTCACATCCAAGAATATCAGATCCGTATATGCCAGCAATTCTTTTACATCATCCGTCAGAAGAGAACCGCTTGTTTCTATGCAAGTATGGATCCCTTCTTCTTTGCATCTTTGCAGCAATTTGGCAGCGAATGATGCTTGATACAATACTTCGCCGCCGCTGACGGTGACACCGCCTTCTTCACCAAAATATGGCTTGCAGCGCACAATTTTCTGAACCAGTGCTTCCAACTCAATTTCACTGCCGCCCTGAAAATCCCAAGTGTCCGGATTGTGGCAATACATGCACCGCAGCGGACATCCTTGCAGGAAGACGACGCAGCGGACACCGGGGCCGTCTTCTGTGGAAAAGGACTGAAAGGAATGGAGTTTACCGTGCATTACAATGTCTCGTGGAACGTACGTTCAATAACTTCTTTTTGTTGTTCTTTCGACAAACGGTGGAAGTGAACGGCATAGCCGGAAACACGAATCGTCAGATTTGGATATTTCGTTGGGTTGTGGAAGGCATCAATTAGCTGGTCTTTGTTCAATACATTGACATTCAAGTGATGTGCATTCTGGCCAAAGTAACCATTCAGCAAGTCAGTCAAATAGTATTTGCGTTTGCTTTCCTCTTTTCCTAACGCTGTAGGCACAATAGAGAAGGTATTGGAAATGCCGTCACGGCAATATTCATATTCCAGCTTGGCAACGGAGTTCAATGCTGCAACGGCACCATTGGTTTCTCTGTTGTGCATTGGATTCGCACCTGGCGCAAAGGCTTGGCCGGCAGCACGTCCATCCGGTGTTGCGCCTGTTTTCTTGCCATATACAACGTTAGAAGTAATGGTTAATACAGATAGCGTAGGGATAGACTCACGGTATGTTGTATGTGTCTTTAATTGCTCATAGAACGATTTGGAAAGCATCTTGGCAATATTGTCTACACGATCATCATCATTGCCATATTTCGGGAAATCGCCTTCGATTACGAAATCAGTAATATACCCCGATTCATCACGAATCGGTTTGACTTTCGCATGCTTGATGGCACTGAAGGAGTCTGTAATAACAGAGAGTCCGGCAATGCCGAATGCCATCAAACGTTCTACCTTGCTGTCATGCAGGGAAAGCTGTACTTTTTCATATGCATATTTATCATGCATATAGTGAATGATATTCATTGTCTTTACATACAAGTTAGCCATCCATGCTTCATAGATGCGGTAACGTTCCAAAACAGCATCAAAGTCTAGATATTCACCTTCGATTACCGGCATTTGCGGACCTAACGGCAGTCTCTTCATTTCTTCCATACCGCCGTTCAACGCCAGCAGCAGCAACTTCGGAAGGTTGCAGCGAGCACCGAAGAATTGCATCTGCTTTCCGATTTGCATTGCCGAAACGCAGCATGCGATACCATAATCATCGCCATACAACGGACGCATTACATCATCATTCTCATATTGGATTGCGTCAGTATCAATAGATACTTGGGCACAGTAGTTTTGGAAATTCTTTGGCAGATCTTTGGACCAGAGGATTGTTAAGTTCGGTTCTGGTGCTGCATTTAGATTATACAGCGTATGCAGCATCCGGAAACTTGTTTTAGTAACAAGAGGACGACCATCCACGCCGACACCACCGATACATTCGGTAATCCACATTGGGTCTCCGCCAAATAATTCATCATATTCAGGAGTGCGCAAGTGACGAGCAATCCGAAGTTTCAAAACAAATTGGTCAATGAGCTCCTGTGCTTCTTCTTCTGTCAGAAGACCGTTTGCAATATCTTGTTCTAAATAGATATCAAAGAAGCTGCTGACACGTCCCAGAGACATTGCGGCACCATTTTGTTCTTTAATGGCAGCTAGATAAGCGAAATAGGTCCATTGAATTGCTTCTTTCGCATTTGCTGCCGATTTGGAGATATCAAAGCCATAAGAATTGGCCATTGTCTTCAAGTCTTCCAATGCCTGAATTTGATTGGTTAACTCTTCGCTTAAGCGAATGTTAGATTCATTCATATCTTGCATGGCAAGTGCTGCTTTATCTTGCTTCTTGAAAGCAATCAACTGGTCAACACCATACAATGCAACGCGGCGATAATCACCGATGATCCGGCCGCGGCCATACGCATCAGGAAGACCCGTGATAATTCCCAATTTGCGTGCTGTGCGGGTTTCACTGCCATACGCACTGAATACTCCATCATTATGCGTTGTCCGGAACTTGAATTCTTCCGCAATCTTTTCCGGCAGTTCCAGTCCTTGGGCATGCAGGGAATCTTTTACCATCTTCATGCCTCCGAATGGATTAATGCCGCGAATGAGTGGCTGTTCTGTTTGCAGTCCAACAATCACTTCATGGTCTTTGTCGACATACCCGGCACCATAGGCTGTCACGGTAGTGACTTTTGTCAAGTCAACGCCAAGGACACCGCCTTTTTCTTGTTCTTTTGCAAGCAATTCTTCTGTTTTCGTGAGGACAGCTTTTGTATTGTCACTGATGGGACGTAAAAAAGACTCATCACCATCATAAGGAGTCACGTTTGCTTGAATAAAATCACGTACATTTACTTCGGAATTCCATAGACCTGCTTTAAATTGATTGTTTGTCATATGCTCTTCGCTCCTCTATTTCTTCTTCTCTTACACTTTTACTATAGTAAAGTAACGTTGCTTGCACAAGGTTTCAAGGTCAGAAAAAACACAAAAAGAGCACTATTTTCCAAGAAAAAGCAATAAAAAAAGTTGTAAGGGTTACCAATTGTGACTAAGATCAAATTACGCAGTTTGCGGTTTTATTTGAACCCTTTTCCGAATTGTATTAAAATAAAAGAAAGTGAGGTATTAATATGAGCGAACAGTCGATTTATGAGTTTGTTGTCCGGGATGAAAATAATGCAGATGTTTCATTATCCTCTTACCGCAATCAGGTGATGTTAATTATGAATACGGCCACAGAGTGCAACTTTACTGATCAATATGATGTGCTGCAGCCGTTGTATGAGCGGTATCAAGAAAAAGGATTTGTTATCTTGGACTTTCCTTGCAACCAGTTTGGTGCTCAGGCTCCGGGTACAATTCAGGAAATTTCCGAATATTGTGATATGGAATATGCACTGACTTTTCCGCTATTCAATAAAATTGATGTAAACGGGGAACATGCTAGTCCATTATTCACCTATTTAAAAGCGCAGAAAGGATTTCAAGGTTTTTTGAAAGAGCATCCTTTGACAGCTATTTTGGAAGAGAAGAATTTGCACTTGTCTGTGGATCATCCGGATATTCGCTGGAATTTCACAAAATTTCTGGTAGATCGGCAGGGAAATGTTGTAGAACGCTTTGAACCGACGGAACCAATTGAGCGCATTGAACAGAAAATTGCAGAACTGTTATGATTACACCCACAGAACAGAAATATGCACTCACCAAAAAACAGGCCCAGCAGTTTTTGCTGCGCAAGCATGGTTTGCTGGGAGAGCCAATCTTTCATGGCAAAGAGGGAATTCTTGCTTTTGTGAAACAAGTGAGCTGCATTCAATATGATCCGATTGATGTGTGCGGACGCAATGCTGACTTGGTTTTATTTTCCCGCATTCAGGGATATACCAAGACAATGCTTGCAGAACTGCTTTATCAAGACCGTGCGTTACTGGATTACTTTGATAAGAATTTGGCGATAATACCGATGGCTGAATGGCCAAGTACTTATCTGTATCGGCAGCGTTTCCAGCAAAAAGTGCGGAGTTTAGATGAAATTCAGAAGATTGTTCCCTATATCAAAGAGGAAATCAAGCAAAGAGGTCCTCTTTGCTCCAAGGATTTGGCACTCGCCCACAAAGTGGATTGGTATTGGGGCGCAACCCGTTTGTCCCGAGCTGCCTTGGAGGCTATGTATTTCCAAGGCGATTTGGTGATTCATCATAAGATAAGAACGCAGAAGTATTATGCACTGGCACAAGATGTTGTGCCATCTGCCTTGCTGGCAGAAACAAAAGAATGGGAAAACCACCAGGAGTACATAAACCAAAAGATGCTGCAGCGGATTGAGGCAGCAGGCTTTCTTTGGAATAAGCCTTCAGACGCCTTCTTGGGAGTAATCGGAATAAAAGCTCCGGAAAGAAAGACTGCATTTGCAACCTTAGCGAACCGCGGTGATATTATTGAGCTGGTGATTGATGGGATCAGTGAATCATGCTGGATGCGCAGTGCCGATCTTCCCATCCTTGCTGAAGTGATGCAAGATCATCCATGGCAGCCGCGGGTTGAATTTTTAGCGCCGCTTGATAATATGCTTTGGGATCGCAAGCTGATTCGTGCTGTATTCGGCTTTGACTATAAATGGGAAATTTATACACCGGAAAAAGACCGCAAATATGGCTACTATACATTGCCGATGATCAGCCAGGATGGTTTTATCGGCAGAATTGAAGTAGTGCAAAACCGCAAGCAGCAATGCTTGCAGGTTAAGAATATATGGCTGGAGGACAACGCTGCTTTGCAGGTAGCAAAATTAGAAGAAACAATCCAAAGAATGGCAAATTTTTTGGATTGCCGACATATTGCGTATCATGATGCTGTGCAATCTCTACTGCAAATGAAGCGCTCATAGTTGCTTGTAAGCCCTCACATATAGTAGAATGAATGCAGAAAAGGAAAAGGAATGAATATGACTTCAAAAAGCATCGCATACAATAAATTAATTCGGGATAAAATTCCGGAGCTGCTGGAAAAAGATGGTAAGAAAGCCATTATTGAAACCTTGAGTGATGAAGACTATCTGCTGCTTCTGAATCAAAAGCTGCAAGAGGAGGTCGATGAATATCTGGAAAGCGGAACAGTGGATGAACTGGCCGATATTGGAGAAGTCATGCATGCCATTTTAGAATTTAAAGGAATTACGGTGGAACGATTCCAGCGTGTACGCTTGGAAAAGCTGGAAGCAAGGGGCGGTTTTCGCAAGAAATTGCTTCTGAAAGAAGTTCGCATCGAACACAAATGAGAGGCTGGGAATATTCCCGCCTTTTTTAGTTGGGGTTTCATAATTGACGAAAGCACCTTTGTTCTTCTATAATGAACAGGAATGATCGGTGGAGAGGGAGAGTGCATTGGAAGAAAAGATAACACTTGAAAAACTAGAAGAACAGTTTAGTTTTTTTCATAAAATGTATGATGTTGTACGAATTGTTGATCCCGTCTGCAAGAAAGTATTGCAGATTCAGGCATGGAAGCCGATGGAAACAAATTCTGTATGCCATGATTTCTGGCAGAAAGATAAGATTTGTGAGAACTGCGTATCAATTCGTTCTCATTTAGAAAAAAAGAATTTTATGAAGATGGAATATTCCGGTGACACCGTGATGCTGGTGACAGCCATTCCTGTTCATACAGAGGAACGTCCCGTTGTTTTGGAACTGTTGCGTGATGTAACCGAAACTATGTTAATGGGGAGAGGGTTTCAAAAAGAAGGCGAAAAATTTCATCATGTCATTGATGAAATGAATGACTTAATTGTTAAAGACCCTCTGACAGGGTTATATAACCGGCGCTTTCTGGAGGAACGTCTTCCTGTAGAGATTATCCAATCTATGATCAATCAAACACCATTGACGGTGATCTTACTGGATATTGACCGTTTGAAGGTAGCCAATGATCAATATGGGCATGTGATTGGGGATGCAGTAATCAAAGAATTGGCTAAGGTTCTGCAATTGACTGCATATGCGAGAGAACATTGGGCAATTCGCTATGGCGGTGATGAGTTTGTGCTTGTGCTGCCGGACAGTACCAAAGCAGAGGCAGAAGTTCTGATGCAAAATATTGTATCATCAATGCGTCAGCTGATGATTGAAACCAAAGAGAGCTTTATTCCGGTAGATGCTTCTTACGGCATTTATACGATGCTGGATGAGCAGCTGACAGCAAAGGAACTAATTGCCAAAGCAGATGAAGCAATGTATGCGCATAAGAAGCAAAAAGTAACAGGGTAATACCTTTATATCTAAAAAGAACCAAAACTCTTGTTTTTGGTTCTTTTTCAGGCTGCATGCCAGTTGTCAGTCCAAATGTTCCCCGCAGTAGGGACAGAAGTCAGGACAGAAGCCGCGCACATCGATATGATGATCACAGGACGGACATATCCCATACAGCATATCAATAAGCACACCGGCACCAATGATAATGAAGCCTGAATAGAGAAGAATCTGATTGACAAGTCCCGAAAAGACAAGTGATAGAAAAGCGATGATTGCACCTGCAATAATACATATTGTGGTCAGTGTTCGGCTTTTCCTGTATCCAATTTTGCGTTTCATAGCTACCCCCTTATAGTAAGTATAGTATATCATAGTTGCAATGCATGAGGGGCCAATCAGGAAAGATATCATTTGTTTTTTGCAACTTGTTTACGGTAATATTGCCATTTGTGATTGTTCGTATTAGGATGTGGAAGAAAAGGAGATGTTCTCTATGAAAAAAATAGCTCTATGCTTCAGTTTGCTGGCTTTAACGGCATGTGTTAAAACGCCGCCAAATAAAATACCTGATACAACGACAACGAAACCGCAAGGAATCGTCGCAACCCATGAAGAAGTTTCTTTTACGCAACGGACATTGCTGACCGATACGAAAGCAAATGTAGAAGAACCATCAATAGCATTCATTGCATCGATGCAAGAGTTGGATGAATATATAAAGAAGCAAAAGCAAACGTTTGATTTAACAGCATTGGAAGAAGAAAAGACATCAATGGATAAAAATTTCTTTGAAACGCATTTGCTGGCACTTGCTGTTGTGCAAGGAACAGAGCATGCGGTAAAAGAAGTATATATCAATGATGGAGTACTGACTGTCATTTTGCATGCTTTGAAGCAAACAGAGGAAAAGAAGACAACGCAGCATATTTTGATTACCATGAAAAAAGCAGAAGTTCCGACAACCAGAACCGTGATCAGCATCGCATCCTAATGCGATGTTTTTTCTTGGCTTCTATATGATCCTCTAGTATACTAACAAACAAGGGTGATGTGTATGAGTGAATGGAATCCATGGCATGGCTGCCATAAAATCAGTGAGGGATGCAGATATTGCTATGTATACCGGATGGATGCGAAATTCCAGAAGGATGCATCAGTAATTCATCAAACGAAAGACTATGATTTGCCGCTCAGGAAAAGAAAGAACCAGGAGTTTTATTTACGGGATCGTTCTCTTGTATATACTTGCTTTACCTCGGATTTTTTGCTGGCAGATGCGGATGCCTGGCGTCCGGCGTGCTGGGATATGATGCGTCAGCGTCCGAATTTAATGTTTCTGTTTCTAACCAAACGCATTGATCGTTTTTTAGAGTGCATTCCGTCAGATTGGGGAAGTGGTTATCATAATGTGATTGTCGGTTGCACCGTGGAAAATGAAGCACAGGCAAAGCAGCGCTTGCCGTTGTTTCAAACGCTCCCGATTGCCCATAAAATGATTATCTGCCAGCCCTTGCTAAGTGCAATTGATCTAACACCATATCTGAACGCCAGCATTGAACAAGTCGTTGTGGGCGGCGAAATGGGGCTGGATGCTCGCATCTGCGATTATGATTGGGTGCTCCAAATTCATGAACAATGCATGAAAGCGAAGGTATCGTTCGTATTTCGCCAGACAGGGGCTTTATTCCGCAAAGATGGAAAGCTCTATCGCATTCCGCATAAGCATCAGGTTTCGCAGGCGAAGAAAGCAGGCTTGGACAGATGGGATACGCTTCCCAATATACGACGAAATAAAAGAGGCTGACAGCCAAAAAAAAGAATCCCGGAGGATTCCATCAGAAGAAACTAGGAAAGAAGATATCAAACGTAAATTCGGTTCGCACTCGATTGCATGCTGGAAATACATCTACTCTGCGAATTGAATCTACGGTTAGCGCTACTTCGGAACATGATGGGATTACCATAATCATCGCATCTTCGGAGGTCGTCTTGTACACGGCGAAAGTCACGGGAAATGTGGACAGATTTTCAGCGATGATTGTCCCCGAGGGGTAAATCAAATTGGTGGAAATTCCTTGTGAGGAGTTGCATACAAAGGGGTCTGCACTATAAATCGTCACTGGACTACTCAAAGTACCTGACAAGGTTTGCGAGATCGTGAATTGTTGGTGTATGTAGTCATTGCAACAGCATGAATTGACAGGGAAGCAACTTGAAACGCGGCTATTCGTTCTTTCTTCGGAATTCATTGATCCACCTCCTGATTGGGAAACCATGTTCCTTACTTCACTATATGCGCTAGATTGAAAATGACATGGATAGAATCCCAAAATTAGAAAAAAACAGATTTTTCATTTTTTAAACACCATGAAGCATGAAAAAAGATTGCGCACCAGTTGTTCGCAATCTTACTATACTTACATTCTTTCTACAGCTTCAATTCCTAAAATATTGAGATAAGTCAAGAGCAAAGTTCTGGTTAAGATGCAAAGGTTGATCCAGCTTTGCTTTTTCTTTGGATCTTGTTCTCTGACAATATGATTTTCATGGTAGAACTTGGAGAAAGCCACCGCAAGCTGATATGCATGCTCGCAAATATAGTTTGGTGCTTTTTCCTGATAGGCTTTTTGAAATGCTTCCGATCCCAGGATAATGGTCAGCAGAAGCTCACGATCGCTGGTGCTGTAAACATCATGCATTTGGAATGTTTGCTCTTCCGGCAGTTTCTTCAAAATGGAATTCATCCGGGCTACCGTATAGAGCAGATAGGCACCTGTTTTTCCTTCCATGGATAAGAATTTGTCAATATCAAATTGATAATCTTTTGTCCGGTGATTCATCAAATCTCCGAATTTTATGGCCGCAATACTTAGCTTGCGGGCAATATCATCCACATCCAAGTCCTCTTCGGTATTGTTTTGAATGTTCGTTTTCGCAGTTTCATAGACTGTGTTCAACAGTGCCGAAAGCTGCATGACTTGGCCATCTCTGGTTTTGTACGGCTTTCCGTCACTACCGTTCATCGTGCCAAATCCCAGGTGGAGCATCGCAGTTTCAGAGGCTACCAATGCTGCTTTTTTGGCACAGCGGAATACCTGGGTAAAATGCAAGCCTTGGCGATTGTCGACCACATACCATATTTCATCCGGGTGGAAATCCTTTTCCCGTTGAATGATGGTAGCGAGGTCTGTCGTGGCATAGATACTGGAATCATCGGATTTTTTAATGATTACCGGAGGCATTGGCGCTTTGTCGTCTTCCTCAACGACAGAAACAACCATCGCTCCTTCGCTTTCTTCCAGCAGCTTCTTTTCTTCTAAGACTTCGAATAATGTTTCCAAATAAGGCTGGGCATCACTTTCGCCGTACCATAGGTCAAATGATACATCAAGTGCTTCATAATTTTGCTTCAAGTCACCAACTGAAATGCGGACAATTTCTTTCCACAGCGCCCGATATCCGGCATGTCCTTTTTGCAGCGATGCGGTAATCGCCTGTGCTGTTTGTTTGAACTCTGGATTTTCTTTGCTTTTTTTGCTGGCAAAGGGATAGATTTCGTTCAGTTCATCGGCACTGAAGGATGGTGCTGTTCCCTCTTGGCTTTGATAATCTGCCTGAAAACAATTCCAATGGGGATAGCGTACTTCCATTTCAGCGATTACAAGACCCATTTGTAAGCCCCAATCACCCATATGGATGTCAGCGATAACTGTTTGGCCCATTGCCTTGGCTAAGCGTTTTAATGCTTCGCCAATGACAGCTGAGCGCAGATGCCCGATATGCAAGGGTTTCGCGATATTCGGTCCGCCATAGTCCAGAAGAATTGTTTTGCTTGGTGCCAGCTGCGGGATGCCGTGCTGATCACTGCTGGCGATTTCTTCGGCACGTTGAATCAAATACGCATCCTGCAAATTCAGATTAATGAATCCCGGTGCAACGACTTGAACATCACGAAACGCAGGATCTTTCTCAAGAAGCGGCAATATTTCATTGGCAATCATCAGGGGTGCTTTTTTATATAATTTAGCCCCGGCCAATGCGCCGTTACATTGAAACTGGCATAAATCCAAGCGGTCGGAAACACTCACAATTCCTAGTTTCGCGTCATAGCCGCAAGCCGCAAAGGCCTGGCTTACTTTCAATGTGAGTTGGTGCGTAATCGTATTCATAGTCGTTCCTCGTTTCATACTCGTTTATGTGTTATATCACAGAAATGGCAATTCGTCAATTTACGGCAATAATCCAGAATAAATGGGATGTTTCATACAGCAAAATGAAGGAAATGAAGAAAGCGTGATAGGCATCGGTGTTAAGAATTGTTTTAAAATTCGCATAGAGTATTATGATGCTCATGGGTGCCAAGGTACCGATTTGAATGAAACTATGATACAATATAGCGAGAGAAAGAAATGAGGGAAAACGATGATAAAACTAATTGTTTCGGATTTGGATGGAACATTGCTTTCGTCCAGCAAGGGAGTCAGCAAAGAAACCTTGCGTGTCATTCAGGAAGCAAAGGCTGCCGGCATTGAGTTTATGATGGCAACCGGCAGAGAATATAAAAGCGTCAAAACAATTCAGCAGAATCATGATCTGGCTTGTGATATGGTTTTGATGAACGGAGCACAATACCGCCTGCATGATGGCAGCATCCAGGAGTTTATTTCGCTGAATGGCGATCAAATGAGTAAAATCATTCATACGCTGTGGGAGGAAAAACCGGGGTTGCTGTGTCATTCCAACCTACATAGCTATGCGGTAGAGAAGGCTTTCCGCGAGCGCTGGATTCATCATATCGGCACTGCTTTGAAGCTAGATGAAAGTGCGCTGCAAGAACTTTCCAAAGAGGAATTTCTGACCAGCATCATCGTGATGGAGGAAATCAGCCAATTATCTGAGAACCAGGATTTGTATTGCAAGATCGAAGCATTTGACTTTGCGGATGGCGTGTTTGGTGCAGTAGAGGAAAAACTGAAAGCAATCGCCGAAGTTGAAGTGATTGCATATGGCCAGCGGAGTATGGAAATTACCCATCATCAAGCGCAGAAGGGGATGATGCTGGAGCGGGTCATCCAACAGAAAGGCTACCGCAAAGATGAAGTTATGGTGCTGGGAGATGGCTGGAATGATGTATCGATGTTTCAAAGATTTCCGGTTTCAGTTGCAATGGGCAATGCTTTGCCGCAAATTCAAGCTTACGCAGCTCATGTCACGAAACATCACGACGAAGATGGGGTTGCCCATGCCATTCGTCAATATGCCTTGTAAGAACGAACAGGAAAAAAGTGCCTGTTTTTTTACGTATTGGGCATACTCGCTATGTTCCTGGCTATAACCTCCATACAGTATTATGAGGTGAGCCACATGTTGATTGTTTGGTCCACAACGATCGCATCCAGCATGGATGGATTTGCTTGTGGTTTTTTGATGGGCTTAAAACGTATTCGTCTGACTCCAATGAATGTCATTGTGATCAGTTTATTTCCGGTTGTGATTTCTTTTCTCAGCATGTCGTTATGTACGATGCTGCTGCCGCTGCTGCAGGAACAAACTGCGTTTAACTTAAGTGCATTGCTGTATTTTGTATTGGCAATTGATGCGTTTCTGTTGACCAATAAAACAGCGATCAATGAGGAATGGATTGACCCCAATGCAGACCGGAAAGTAACAGGCATGGAAGTAGTCCGGGTAGGTTTCATGCTGAGCATGGATACCATGGTTGTTGCTTTGCCGCTGGCTTTTTTAGGATATTCCCCGCTTTGGTGTTCCTTGTTGTTCGGGTTTTGCAGTGCCATGATGCTGGTGCTGGGAAACCAGCTTGTGAAATGGGTGCCTCCTAAATGGTGCCGGCATTTGGAACAACTTTCGTGGATTGTGTTTCTTTGTTTGGGAATTCATAGGCTAATTAGACCGCGTTAAACATATCCTTAATCAGGGTGGTATTATGTTCCATAGGAAAAATCGACGCTTGCTGTTCATCATATTGGCTCTGACCCTAACAGGAATCTTTATGATCGGCAGCGCCAGCCATGTCTGGGCTGAATTTAAATATCAGGATGCTTATTATTATGTAAAACGCCAATCTCTGTTTGCAGTGCTGGGCTTTTTTGTTATGGCGATCGTATCGCGGATGAACATCAAAAGCTTGCAGCGCATGTCGGCAGGGATTTTGTTTTGCTGTGTGTTGATGCTTGGTTTGGTGCTGATCCCCGGCTTAGGGGTTACCCGCAATGGTTCGCAAAGCTGGTTTGGGGTAGGAAGTTTTCTCTTGCAGCCATCCGAATTTGCCAAGCTGGGGTTGATTGTGTTTGTGAGTGATTATTTATCGAAGAAGAAAAAACTGCGATCCTTTTTCAAAGACTTGCTTTTGCCGGCCTTTGTGACGGTGCTTTGTTTCGGCTTGATCATGCTGCAGCCGGACTTTGGCAGCGGCGTGGTGATGTGCTGCAGTATTGTTGTATTGGTAATTGCGGCAGGATGCCCGATGAAATATTTTGTCCGGCTGGGAATGCTGGGCGTTGTCGGCATGGTTGCTTTGATTTTGAGCGCTCCATACCGATTGGCCCGAATTACTGCCTTCTTAGATCCTTTTCAGGACCCGCTGGGGGCTGGCTTCCAAACGATTCAGGCGCTCTATGCAATAGGTCCCGGAGGTATTTTTGGACTGGGCTTCTCCAACTCCATGCAAAAGCATTTCTATTTGCCGGAACCGCAGACTGATTTCATCTTTGCCATCATAGCGGAAGAGCTTGGGTTTTTTGGCTGCTTGTTTATTATTTTCTTATTTATCTTATTGTTAAATGAAGGGATCAGAATTGCTTTGTCCTGCAAAGATTTATTTTTAAGCTATGTAACCATTGGCATTATTTCTTTATTTACAATACAAGTCATGATTAATCTGGGAGTAGTCGTGAATTTGTTTCCGATCACCGGAATTACCTTGCCTTTTATCTCCTATGGCGGCTCCAGCCTGGTGTTGATGCTTGCCAGTATGGGAATTGTGATGGCAATCCATATTCATGAGGAAAACGATTAGTTTTATGCTATAATTTTGAAGAAACAAAGGAATGAGGATGAGAGCATGCGTGTAATCATGAGTGCCGGGGGAACAGGCGGACATGTGTATCCTGCATTGGCATTGGCCCGGTATTTAAAAGAACATGAACAAGCAGAAATTATATTTATCGGTACGAACGCCAAAATGGAAGCGGCAGAGGTACCGAAAGCAGGCTTTGCCTTTCATGGACTGGAGGCGCGCGGCTTCCAGGGATCTATCTCCAACCGTGTTGCTTGCCTGGTACAAGTTCAGAAAAATATGACGGCGGTGCGTCGCTTGATCAAGGAAGTAAAACCGGATATTGTGATCGGCTTTGGGGGGTATGTAACGGTGCCGGTGATGCTGGCTGCGAAGCTGGCGAAGATTCCGACAATGATTCATGAGCAGAATTCTGTTGCGGGTCTTGCCAATAAAACCATCGGTAAACTGATGGATCAGATTGTAATCAGTTTTTCCCGTTCTTTTCGTGATTTTCCTGCTGCGAAGACAAAGCTGCTGGGCAGTCCGCGGGCGAGCGAAGCTGTTTTATGTAAAAAGAATCCAGCTGTGTTCCGCAAACTTGGCTTGCAAAGCAGCAAGCCGCTGATTTATATTGTCATGGGCAGTTTAGGCAGCGAGAGTGTCAATGCGAAGATGATTGCTGTGCTGGAAGAACTGAACAGGCAAACAGACATTCAGGTTGTTTATGTTACCGGAAAAGAACACTATGAAGCAATGCATAGGAGATTGCAGAATCTGCAGGATCATATCAAGGTTGTACCCTATGTTGATCAGATGCAGCTGCTTCCTTACATTGATGTAATCTGCTGCCGTGCCGGGGCTACAACTCTCGCTGAAATCACTGCGCTGGGGATTCCGGCAGTGGTGATTCCTTCGCCTTATGTTGCGCACAATCATCAGGTGCTGAATGCGGAAGAACTGGGGGAACGGGAAGCGGCAATGATCATCCAAGAAAAAGATTTGACTTGCGAGGGTATTGTTGATAAACTTTTAACGTTATGCAGAAATACGGCGAAACGGGAGCAGATGCAAAGAAATTCAAAAGCACTGGGATACCCCGAAGCATCGCAGAACATAACAGCTTTGATGAAGGAACTAATAAACAAATGATAGAGAATCTAACGGCAGCGTTGCAACAACTAGGTCATGTGAAAGAGTATGAACCTATGCATCAACATACAACATTCCGGATTGGCGGTACCGTGCGTTATGCATTCTATCCCCATGATGAAAAGGCCCTCATGCAGGCCATTGGCCTTGCACAAGAACATCACATGGCTTATAAAGTTGTGGGCAGAGGCTCCAACTTGCTGTGGTGTGATGAGCCGCTGGACATGATGGTGATTTTTCTGGAACATGGGTTTCAGGAGTATGCCTTTCAAGACGATATGCTGCACTGCGGTGCAGGATGTTCCTTGATTGCCCTGGCTTGGAAAGCCATGGAAGCAGGATTAGCTGGACTGGAATTTGCCAGCGGGATTCCCGGCAGTGTCGGGGGTGCCTTATTTATGAATGCCGGAGCATATTTAAGCTCGATGGCTGATATTGTGCAAGAAGCTTTGGTGCTGACTGACGAGGGACTTCGGTGGCTGTCTAAAGAAGAATTGCAGTTTGGCTACCGTCACAGCATCTTGAAGGTTCATCCTGACTGGATTGTTGTGAAAACAGTGCTTCAGCTGCATCCAAAACCAAGTGCTGAGATTTTGGAAGTGATGGAATCACGTAAAAAAAGAAGACTGGAAAGCCAGCCGCTGGATTTTCCGAGCGCTGGATCGACGTTTAAGAATCCATCCGCAAAACCAGCATGGAAGTGTATTGAGGACGTAGACTTACGAGGGTATCAGATTGGCGGTGCCCAGTTATCCAATAAACATTGTAATTTTGTTGTGAATGCCGGAAGTGCAACAGCGAGTGATGTCTTGGAACTCGTGGAACTGGTGCAAAAAAGAGTATATGAGGCGATGGCAATCGAACTAGTAATGGAAGTGGAACAATACCAATGCCAAATAAAACAGAGGACTTGATTTTTACCAATAAGGTAGATCGGCAATATTTGCTGGAACAAAAGCGAAAACGGAAGCAGGCGCGGAACGATACGCAACTGACATGGATGTTGCGTCTTTTGTTTGTGGTTGTCCTGGGCTTGTACTTTTTAAGTGACATTTCCAAAGTCAAGCAAATAAGCGTGGTTGGGAATGTGGCGATTGATAAAAAAGCAATTATCCAAAACAGCGGGCTGTCTTTGGAATCCCGCTATTACGGCTTTTCCCCGCTTTGGATTGAATACAAGCTGCGCAAGCATCCGCTGATCAAGCAAGTCCATGTACGACGTGAGAACTACCAGATTGTGCAAATTGAGATCGTGGAAAAACCGATTGTAGCATCTGTATTTATGGATCAGCTTTCGTGGCTGCTGAGTGATGGCACAGTGGTAAAAGCAGAGGCTGACAATCAGGAGTATGTCACGCAAGTTCCTTATTTGGAAGACTTCGAAGAAGCAGAATTGCTGGGAAAGATGGCACGCTATTTGCCGGAGGTAAATGACCTGACAATGTCATTGATCAGTGAGATTGCGCTGTTTCCTCTGGATTATGATACGGAATATCTCAAGATTCATATGATTGACGGTAATACTGTCTATGTTTCTATGATGAATCTGGAACATATCAATGGCTATCCGAAGCTTGTGAATGCCATTCATGCAAAGAATGCGTGTATTTTCTTTGAAAGCGTGGCCGACAGAGCATACACCTCGGAGTGCCTGGATTGAGGTACTGCACGCTTTTTGATTGATTATTAAACTGAAGTTAGCTATAATATGCTATACGATAAAGGAGGATTTCTTATGTCTATTGATAAATCGACTGCACTGGGAAACATCAATATTTCAATTGATGCCATTGCTTCCTTGGCTGGTGGTGTCGTGACCGAGTGCTATGGTGTCATCGGAATGGCAAGCCAAAAAGTATTAAAAGACGGACTCGCGGAACTATTGAAGAAAGAAAATTATTCAAAGGGAATCGTCGTACGCCAATCACCAGAAGGATTGGAAATCGACTTGTATATTGTGATTGCATATGGCATGAAAATATCGGAAGTTGTGCTGGAAGTACAAAAGAAAGTAAAATATATGCTTGAGAAAACTTTGGATTTGGAATTTAAGGCGGTGAACATTTACGTTCAAGCTGTAAAATTGATAGGATAGTGAGGAGTATTATGGAGAAATTACAGGGCACGGTGCTAAAATCGATGCTGGTGAGTGGCGCAAATGCACTTGCCAATCAATATCAAGCTATTGATGCATTGAATGTATTTCCTGTTCCGGATGGGGATACCGGCACCAATATGAATTTAACGTTCTCAAGCGGTGTGAAAGATATCGTGGAATATCGCAGCGAGCATGTAGGAGACATCTGCAAAGTGCTTTCCAAGGGATTGCTTATGGGTGCACGGGGGAATTCAGGGGTTATTTTATCCCAGATTTTCCGTGGTTTTTACCAAGGGGTAGAAGGCCAGGATGAAATTGATGCATTGACCTTTGCAAAGGCATTTGTGAAAGGGAGCGAGATTGCGTACAAAGCTGTTATGCGTCCTGTAGAAGGTACGATCTTAACAGTGATTCGGGAGAGCAGCACGCATACATTGCATTATGCCCAGCAAGAGAATAGTACCGATATCCTTGCTGTGATTGATAAACTGGTAGAGGAAGCGAAGATCTCGCTTGCTAAAACACCGGAACTGCTTCCTGTGCTGAAAGAGGTTGGCGTTGTTGACAGCGGCGGCGCAGGACTTCTGAAAATTTTAGAAGGGTTCCAAGCGGCCCTGCATGGAAATCCGATTGCCTTGCAAGAAGGTTCATCTATTGAGCATGCAGCCGGAGCAGCAATGGAAAGTGATGAGTTTGGCTATTGCACGGAGTTCATTGTCCGTTTGAATCCAAATACTAATACCGCTTTTTCCGAAGATAAACTGAAGAAGCAACTGGCACGCATCGGGGAGTCCATCGTTGTGGTACAGGATGATGATATTGTAAAAGTCCATGTACATACCTTGATGCCGGGCGAAGCCTTGAATCTGGCCCAGCGGTATGGCGAATTTGTGAAATTGAAGATCGAAAACATGCAGGAGCAGCATGACCATCTGACTTTGGTGCAAAAAGAAGCAGCAGAAGCACCGAAGAAGCAATATGGAATCATTGCGGTTGCTGCCGGTGAAGGATTGGAACAGTATTTCCGGGAATTGCGGGTAGATGTCGTCGTGAGCGGCGGCCAGACGATGAATCCTTCTACTGAAGATTTCGTTGCAGCAGCGAAGAAACTGCGCGCTGAACATATTTTCATTTTGCCGAATAACTCGAATATCGTGTTGGCAGCCCAGCAAGCAAAGGATGTTCTTGAGGAACTGGATATTCATGTCATTCCAACCAAGACCATTCCGCAAGGAATTGCAGCTTGCATCATGTTCAATCCGGATGTGGATGTAGAGAGCAACTTGGCAGAAATGAATGAGGCATTTGGACGTGTCAAAACGGGACAAGTCACATATGCGATTAAAGACACCACATTTGATGGGTTGGCAATCAGCGCGAACGACTATATGGGCATCAAAGAGAAAGAAATCATTGTCAGCAAACCTGATAAACTGGAAGTTACCAAACAGTTGATCGGCGCTATGGTGACAGAGGAAGCGGAACTTGTGACCCTGATTCGCGGTGAGGATGTAACGGCTGAAGAATTGGATGAAATCACAGCATACATTGAAGAACATTGCGATGCTGAGTTAGAAGTGATTGAAGGGAAGCAACCAGTGTATTCCTTCTTTATTGGCGTTGAATAACAACAAACTAGCCAGTGCTGCATGTATTGCGGCATTGGCTATTGCTTTATACAAGGGAAAAGGAGATAGGACATGGAGATCAAATTAACGAAAATACCGCAGCCAAAACCGGATCACAGCCGAACACCCGTTTTGCTGACTGAAGAGACGATGAAAGGGAGGCTTGCCAAGATTTTGCAGCGAATGAAACAGCAGCAGATTGACACGCTGATCATTTACGGGGACTTGGAACATGGCAGCAACCTCGAATACCTGATTGGCTTTGTGCCTCGTTTTGAAGAGGCTGTATTGGTGCTGCATCAGGATGCCACAGCATATTTGCTGTTGGGCAACGAGAACTTAAACAAGGCAAAGTTTGCACGCATGGAAGTGCAAGCAGTGCATGTACCATTCTTCTCCTTGCCAAATCAGCCAATGGAGCAAGAGAAAAATCTAGCTGATTTATTTCAGGATTGCGGCATTATAAAGGGGAAAACGGTCGGAATTGTCGGCTGGAAGCTGTTTACCAGCAATCTTTATGAAAATCACCAGCTTTTTGATATTCCGCATTATGTGCTGGAAGCAATTCGCAAAGTTGCAGATCAAGAATGCTTGCGCAATGCCACCAATCTCTTTATTGCGCCGGAAGATGGTGCTCGTATCACCAATACCGCCAATGAATTGGCACACTATGAATTTGGTGCTTCTTTGGCAGCAGATTGCATGCTGGAAGCATTGAATCAAGTTGCGGTCGGCAGTGATGAAATGATGCTGGCATCCCATTTGCATGGATTGGGGCAAAGGCATAGTGTAGTTACGATTGCCGGAGTTGGCGAACGTTTTGAACATGCAAATTTATATCCAAGAGAAAAAACGGTGCAAGTTGGCGAGAAGCTGGCACTGACAGTAGGCTATAAGGGTGGATTAAGCAGCCGGTCTGGCTATTGTGTGGAACACGAAGAGCAGCTGCCAGCCACTGTCCGCGACTATTTAGAGGTACTATGCAACCCGTATTTTAAAGCCATTGCAACATGGCTGGAGGAAATTCATTGCGGAATGACAGGCGGCGAGCTATATGCCCGTATCGAGAAAGTTTTACCCAAAGAGCAATATCATTGGTCATTGTGTCCCGGTCATTTGGTGGCTGATGAGGAATGGCTGAGTTCGCCAATCTATGAAGGCTCTTCTGCGCTATTGAAAAGCGGGATGCTGTTGCAAACCGATATCATCCCGCATATCCAGGGATATGGCGGGGTATCCGTAGAAAGTACGATTGCATTGGCGAATCAATCGCTGAAACAAGAAATTCAAGAACAATATCCAGACTTATGGCAGCGAATGGAACAACGTCGAACCTATGTTTGTGAGGTGCTTGGCATCAAACTTCATGAGGATGTATTGCTGTTAGGCAGTATAGTCGGCTATCTGCGCCCGTTTATGCTGGCGCATGACAAAGCACTTGTTGTGAAGAGAGCATGACACATTGATAATACGAACAGGAAGAGCACTTTCAGATATAACTCAAAAAGTGCTTTTTTCATAACTAATGGACTGTCAGGTGATAAAAAAGGAACTAGTGCAATTGCTTAGCCATAAGCCGCAGTATTCGGTAATTAGCACCTTCGTGATATAATAGAATAAAACAATACCTTGGGGAGGAAATGATATGGGTTCAAGAGAATTACTATGGTGACAATGAAACAAATAATTTTATTTTGTATTGCACTATTTCTTGTATCATGCAGTAACGGTAAAAGAGGGATATCCAAAGAATCTACACGATACAGCGTATACACTTCTGATATAACCCAAGAGTTAGAAGATTATGAGAGCTTATATTCATTAAATAGTGGGCTTACACTTAGAAAAGCTAGCAATCAGGATATTTATGCGACTTATGGCAAAAATGGATTCCATGTGATTGGTAAATATGATATTCAAAGCAATGAAGCAATAGATTTGATATCCGGTCATGATCTTGAGCCTTTATTGACGAAGTATACTGCTGAATATGATCTGAGCACGGCGTCTTTAAATTTTATTGATGTCTTCCACAATAAGTTATTGTTTCATGTTAGCGCACTAGGCACTTGGGTATCTGAGCAACTGATTGTATCTTATGATTTGGCGAGTAAAGCAATTGATCTTGTATATTTATATCCGATCAGTACACTTGGCAATTCCTATGCTCCGCAGCTAATTTATGGTAATTACATGTATTTAGACATAATCAATGATGAGAAAGTACAAACGGAAATTATTCGGATAAATTTAGATACTAAAGTTTCTGAAGTGTATAAAGAAAAGGCACAACTGCCACTAACTTGTTTTCAGAAACTTTGTTATTTCCGTTTAGAAGATGATACTATGGTTTTGTATGATGAAGAAGATAAACTGATTGGAAATCTAGGTTCCAATATTGATCGTTATTCTATTTTGGGTACTGATGATGCTTTATATTTCAATTCATATTTTTCTTCTGCAGATAAAGATAAAGCAATTCAAAAAATAAAGGCGAATGGAAACGTAAATATATCAGAGTTAGAAAGTACAACTGATTATGTGCCTGCTGTCACAGTGTTATCCAAGTTAGATGCGAGTGGAGTTGTTACAGATTTGATTGTAAGGCATGATGAATCATTTATGCAGTTTCCAAGATTTGATGGTCGTTTTGTAACGATTTCTATGTTTGGAAGTTGTGATTTTATACTGTATGATACTATAAGTGATAGTATTCCGGGAGGTTCATTAAATAAAGATGATAAGTGTGCCAGTTATGCTATTTCAACAGACGAGCAATTTCTGATACACAATGTGATTTATAATGATGGAATAAATTTTGAAGAAATTAGAGTTTATGACCGTTCGAAGTTTATTCATTCAATTACGAGATAAGAGAAAGTTGTTTAGATATTCAGTTACCTAAGGATGCTGTTGGGCAGTATACCCGGCTATTTGTGCGCGTTATGCCGACGCATGATGAAGCACTTGCTTATTGTACTTTGCAAAAAAAAGTGCTTTTTAAGTTTGCGCTATTATGATCTAGCAGTTACTGATCACGCCGATTAGTGCAGAAGAAATCATAACTGTAATCATGGAAAACAGGATTTTCGCTGCAGGAATATAGGATAATGATAATAATAAAACAATGACATCGGTGGTTAAATAAGCCTGAGAAATGCTTTTGTTGGTACATTTGGCGATAATGATTGCCAAAGCATCGTCACCACCGGAAGCACCACCTGCTCTTACAACGATACCGACTCCGATTCCCACAAACAGGCCGCCCAAAACAGCCGCAAGCAAAGGCATTGAATGTAATTCCGGAAGTATGGGACCTAACTGTTCGCTCAGATAATAGCAAATGGAAAAAGTGACGCTGGAAAAAATAGCGTTTTTTAAAAACGTTTTGCCGAGCACATGAAATCCTGCTGCAAAGCAGAATAGGTTCAAAAAGAAATTGGATATGCCAGGAGAAATTCCAAACCAATGCTGGAGCAATAAAGTCAATCCAAGAATTCCGCCTTCAGTCACCTGACTTTGAGTATGGATATTAAACAACCCAAACGATAATATAGCAACTCCAAGCAGTAACCAACCATAGTGATGAAATTGTTTGATGCTTAAATTGTACACGGTGTCTCACCTCCTTGCTTGACTAACAATAGCTTAAAGTATATAGTTACTATAATGTCAAGAGGGAAAAGTATGGATATTCGTTTTACAGTTGGAGAACTCGCCAAATTAAATGGCATTAGCAAGCAAATGCTGATTTACTATGATCGGGAAGGTGTTTTCAAGCCCAATATTGTTGATCCGGAAAATGGCTATCGGTATTATACCAAGGATCAGCTAGAGGCATTAGACAGCATTTTACTATTGAAAGAAATGGGGTTGACTTTGCATGAAATTAAAGAGCATATGCAAAATCGCAGCGGGCAGGCAACCTTGCATATGCTTCGGGAACAGTATCATGCAGTAAGTCAGAAGCTGCAACGCTGGGAAATGATACAGAAGCGTCTTGCCAGCAAAATCAATAGTTTAGAAACGTTTTATACGATGAATGGTTCCTCATTTTTTGCGGACTATGATCGCGAATATCTAGTGCTGGAAAAAGTTGCAAAGCCATATACATTGCTTGCGGTTGATATTGCTTTGAAACGTTTGTTTCGGAAAGCGTCCGAAAAGAACTATCCGCATTTCTACCAACTTGGTGACATGGTATCCGTTGCCAATTTGCAAAAAGGGAATTACATGTGCTTCGATTATGTTTTCCTTCCTCTATCAGATCGCATGCAAGGAGCTCAGCAATATGAAAAACCAAAAGGGACCTATGCAAGACGATATCATACCGGCTCTTATGAAACAATGAAGTTTACCTATCAGTCTATGCTGCATGATATTGCCGAAGCTGGCTATGAACCAATTGGATACGCATATGAATATAGCATTTTGGATTCTTTGACTTCCAAGCGAAATGATGAATACATAACAGAGATTCAGATCCAAGTCATAAAAAAGCCATGAATAAGTGTGCATAATCATTTAGGGCTGAAAGAGCATAATAGAAGACACTATGATAAAAACAATTTATAGTAAAAGCAAGTTATATGGAGCAGGATGATTGAACTGCTGCATCAGATGATGCTAAGAGATAGAATAAATGGAGGTAACTATGAAGACAAGCAATACTCGTGTCTATAAAATGACATTCAGCAGTGTATATCCGCTATTGGTGCAGAAAGTTGAAAAAAAGGGGAAATCAAAAGGTGAACTGGACCAAATCATTTTCTGGCTGACTGGATATGATGAAGCAAGCTTAGCAGAGCAGCTGGATTCCAATGCGACCATGGAGGTTTTCTTTGACCAAGCACCGCAAATCAATCCAAATGTATCGCTCATTACAGGTGTCATCTGCGGATATCGGGTTGAAGACATTGAAGATCCGCTGATGCAGAAGATTCGCTATTTAGATAAACTGGTGGATGAGCTTGCCAAAGGAAAGAGCATGGAGAAGATTTTGCGTAAATAGCAGCATTGGAGGTACTATGAATCGTACGGCACTTTGTATCAAGATGTTGCAGTTGCTGCGGGGAAAGCAATCGTTTGTATCTATTTCGGATTTGGCTGAAATGCTCGAAACTAATCCCCGCAATATTCGGGAATATCGCAAGGAACTGGAGTTGGCAGGATATGAGATTGAAGCGCAAACAGGAAAATACGGCGGCTATCGGCTGGCCCAGCAGACGTTGCTGCCCGCTCTTTCTTTAACAGAAAAAGAGAAACAGGCACTGCAGATGGCCAACCAACTGCTGAAAGAGCGCAGTGAGTTTTTTTATGAAACGGAGCTGCTGCAGGTTACCGGCAAACTTTTCAGCCAAGCACCGCTGAACCAGGCTTTGCCCTATACCTTTATTCAAAGCCATCAAGCCCGGCAGGATCAGCGTATTCATGCAATGCGCGAGAAGCTGCAGGAGGCGGTGAAACAGCAGGTTGCCATCACTTTTTCCTATGCTTCACTGGAACGCAAACATCATTTCAAGATAGTCAAAGGACATCCTTATGATTTGGTGAATGTAAATGGCAGCTTTTATGTCGTGGTTTACAATTTGGAATATAAGCAGTACCGTAATTATAAAGTGAGCATGGAACGCATGAAAGATGTTACGTTGACTGAACAACATTTTGAGCGTGACCGCTTCTATCGCTTGCAGGACTATGTCGGGGAAAAGAGCATTGTTCGGCAAAATAAACAACGAGTAACCGTTAAAATCAAAGGGAAGCTGGCTGTCTATATTGCGGAACTGGAAGTTGGCCTGGATAGTACCAGCTATTGGGAAGAAGATAATCTGATACTCACTACAACCTTTGAGAATGAACTCGCCTGTGACAGCTTTCTGTTATCTTTGGGATTGGATGCAGTTGTTTTAAACCCGCAGGAAGCAAAGGACCGCATCTTTGCAAAACTTCAAAATATGACAAAATTATATGACCAATAATTGGGATTTGGATGCTTGATAGAAAAAACCAGCAGTCGTATAAGGAGGAGCAATATGGGAAAGCTTGCAATTGCAGTTGTCTGCCTGAGTGTTTGCTTATTTGGGTGTGCAAAACAAAAACCGCAGTATTTTCGAGCTACTCCAATGTCTTTTTATGCAGCTGAAGATGCAGCCTATGTAAAGCGCAATTTGGCGCAAAGAGAAATTGCCGGCGCTTTTGGGGCATACTCCTATCACTTGGAACATCCCCAAACAATTACTTTGACCATTAGCTCAGTTACCCGCAACGTGGATGATATCGAACAGACCATTCTAGCGGAAGAAGTACTTGTGATTGAAGATAAGAAAGAGTTGAGTCTGCTTACCTTATTTATCTTTCAAGATGATTTTTATGTGCTGGTAAACCAGCAAGAGCAGCAGCTGCTTTCGGTATCGCTGAAAGATCTGCAAGCGCAATTCTTCGCAGGGAAACAGTTGGTAAAATTTATGTATTTGGGATTGGCGGAACAGATGTTTGTAATGGAGCCGCAATCGCCGCGTATTCTGGGATATGCCGTCTATACAACGGAATCACCTGCTTCGTCACAGTACCCAATTAATAGATACTTATCAGCAGAAGCGAAAGTTTCGATTGCAGATTTAGAACTGGAAGCAAATGAGGTCGCCGTAGTTCTGGAAATTGAGCAAGTTGCAGAAGAAACAGAAACAAAATAACGAATTATGAAAGCATAAATTGCAATGAATTTTGCTTGACTTGTGAGATTACTATGATATGATTTAGGAAATCTGAGGAACAAGAGAGATTGCTGGCAGCATTTTCAGAGAGGAAACACATGGTGAAAGTTTCTAAAGACGCAGCAGATCGGACACTTGGGAGGAGCTGTTTTGAACTAGAGTAGGGACAGCCGGCATTCGCCGTTATGAAGTTGAGGGCATATGCATGTTTTGCATATGAACTAAGGTGGTATTCGCGCATAAGCGTCCTTAGATAGGATGCTTTTTTTGACTAAAAGGAGGAATATGATGAATCAGGCACCAAGAGGCACACAAGATTTGTATGCATTGCAAGTCCGTAAATGGCAGATGGTAGAGGATATGATCCGTCAGCTATGTTTTGTCTATGGATATGGAGAAATCCGCACACCGATTTTTGAACATACCGAAGTGTTCCAAAAAGAGAATGATACCAGTGATATGGTTACCAAAGAAATGTATAGTTTTGAAAAGGGTGACCGCTCAATTACATTGCGTCCTGAAGGAACAGCAGGTGTAATCCGCAGTTTTGTCGAGAAGAAGATGTACGGCAATGCGGAACTGCCGGTAAAACTGTACTATCAAGGACCGATGTTCCGCTATGAACGCCCGCAAAAAGGACGTTTCCGCCAATTCCATCAATTCGGCGTGGAAGCAATCGGCACCAAGAGTGCTGTATTAGATGCGGAAGTGATTGCTTTGGGTTGCTCCATTGTTTCGGCAGTAGGTATCTCCGAAACAAAAGTATTGATAAATACGCTGGGAGATGAAGAAAGCAGAGCTGCTTATCGGGTTGCTTTAAAAGAACACTTTCAGCCTCATCTGGATACATTGTGCGGGGATTGCAAGCGTCGCTATGAAATGAATCCGCTGCGTCTTTTGGATTGCAAAGTGGACAAAGAGCAGGACTGCATGAAGCAGGCACCGCTGATGAAAGATTACTTAAATGAAGAATCAAAAGCGTATTTTGAAGAAGTGCTGCAAGCGCTGGATACGTTAGGGATTGCCTATGAAATCGACAATCGCCTGGTACGCGGCTTGGATTACTATACACATACTGTATTTGAAGTAGTATCCACACATCCATCCGCAGGAGCACAGGCAACTGTCTTTGCAGGCGGACGATATGATGGCTTGGTAGCCGATCTAGGCGGACCGGATATGTCCGGTGTTGGCTTTGGTATGGGAATGGAACGATTGATCGCATATGCGGAAGAAGAAGGCAATGTATTAGCTGAGGAAGATGGCGTCGATTGCTATGTCATGCCGCTGGCGAAGTCATGCCAGGCGGAAGCATTGCGTATTTGCAGTGAACTACGTGCCAATGGATACCAGACTGCGATGGATTATGCCGGCCGTTCCATGAAGGCGCAATTCAAATCAGTAGAACGTCTGCAAGCGAAGGTTGTAATTTTCTTAGGGGAAGATGAACTTCGTGAGCAAGTTGTGCAGGTGAAAGATATTGCGACACAAAATCAGATGACAGTGCCATTTGAAGCAATCGTACCAGCCCTTGACTTGCTTGTGCAAGCAAGTGAAGAACACTACCATGTACATGGGGATGATTGCGGCGATGATTGCGACTGCGGCCACGATCATGATCATGATCACGAGCATGGACACGATTGCAATTGCGGACACCACCATCATCACTAAGCACTGAAAGGAAGAGACAATATGGAAATGAAAACACATCATAATGGAGAATTGCGGCTTTCCCATGCCGGCCAAAGCGTGACTTTGGTAGGATGGGTAGCGAAAAAAAGAAACTTAGGATCATTGTTCTTTATTGATTTGCGCGACCGCGAAGGGATTACGCAAATTATTTGCAGCGAAGAACTGGCAAGCACAACAAGCCAGATTCGCAATGAATATGTGATTCGGGTACATGGTACAGTGGCTGCCCGCAAAGATGCGAACCCGGCATTGGCAACTGGTGCCATTGAAGTTGCAGCAACTGCCATTGAAATCATCAATACCGCTGAAACGACACCATTGATTATTGCCGATGAAACAGATGCGCTGGAAGATACGCGCATGAAATATCGTTATTTGGACCTTCGCCGTCCCGTAATGCAAAAAATGTTGAAAGAACGGCACCAAATTACAAAAACAATGCGGGCTTTCCTTGACGACCATGGATTTATCGAAGTGGAAACTCCTGTCTTGACAAAATCAACCCCGGAAGGTGCACGTGACTACTTGGTTCCGTCCCGGGTTCATCCAGGTGAATTCTATGCCCTGCCGCAATCGCCGCAATTATTTAAGCAGCTTTTGATGATTGCAGGATTTGAACGTTATTACCAAGTGGCTCGCTGCTTCCGCGATGAAGATTTGCGTGCTGACCGCCAGCTTGACTTTACCCAAGTGGATATCGAGATGAGCTTTTTGAGCGAACATGAAATCCGTTCAATGATGGAGCAGATGATCGTACGCGTGATGAAGGAAATAAAAGGAATGGAAATCACGACACCATTTCCATCCCTGACATGGAATGAAGCAATGAATCGCTATGGCAATGACAAACCGGATACCCGTTTTGGCATGGAATTGCAGGATGTTACCGGACTGTTTAAAGCAAGTGAATTCAAAGTATTTCAGGATGCCATTCAAAATAAAGGTGCAATCAAAGCTATCGTTGTACCAAATAAAGCGGACATGACGCGCAAAGAAGTGGATGCGTTAACTGATTTGGCTAAGAAATACAAAGCCAAGGGATTGGTATCTTTGAAAGTCACGCCGCAAGGAATTGAAGGCAGTGCTGCGAAGTTTTTATCTGAAGAAGAAAAGACAGCGCTTATTCAAACTTTGCAAGCCAGTGAGAATGACTTGATTCTAATCATTTCTGATACTTGGGATGTAACTTGTGATGCACTGGGCACTTTGCGCAGTCATTTGGGACGTCAGCTGGGAATGATTGATGACAATCAATTCAACTACTTATGGGTGGTGGACTTCCCGCTGTTAGAGTACAACGAAGAAGATGGTCGGTACTATGCGAAGCACCATCCATTCACCCGCCCGAAAGAAGAGCAAATTCCGTTATTGGATTCCAATCCGAAGGAAGTGCTTGCTTGTGCATATGACATGGTGCTGAATGGGTTTGAAATTGGCGGCGGTTCCTTGCGTATTTTTGATCAGAATCTGCAAAGCAAAATGTTTGAAGTGCTGGGTTTTACGAAAGAGCAAATCAAAGAGCGTTTCGGCTTCTTTATTGATGCTTTCCAATACGGAACACCTCCGCATGGCGGGATTGCGTTCGGCCTGGATCGTCTTGCAATGGTACTTGCCAATGCATCTTCCATCCGGGATGTAATTGCCTTTCCGAAAAATGCTTCGGCACGTTGCCCGATGAGTGATGCTCCATCTCCGGTTGAAACAAAACAACTGGATGAGTTGCATATCAAAATTGTAGGATAACTATCATGTTTCCAGACTCCGGCAATATAGTAGTATTGTCAAGAGGTCATATATTTCCAACATGTTTCAACTATGGGAAATTGGAAGTTGTTTATTGGTGTTGAACGCCTTCGTGAATCACGTAAAGGAATCCTGAAAATAAACACAGATTACCCACCTGCTTTTTGCGGGAATTGTCTTCCTTTTGGTGAAATAGGGGTTATGCCCCTATTTTTTATTTATAATGATAACGTTCAAGTTAGTCATCTATGAGCAGTTGCAAAGATTTATATCGTATTTTGCAAACAGGAAAGTGGTAAATATAGCAATCTATGTTAAAATATTGAATCATACCAATAAAGATCTGACATATATGGATGGAATGGTGCGCGAAGCTGATTGTTTATGAACTAGCTTTTCCTTGTTCTGATCATATTGTTGAGAGGATTATCACTGGTAAGAATAAAGGAGAACAGATATGAACTATTTGCTGGATCATCATGGGAAACCATATGTACGTTTTTTTGAAGAAATTTGTGCAATTCCCCATGGTTCAAAACATGAAAAACAATTGAGTGATTGGCTGGTAAACTTTGCGAAAGAGCGTAATTTATGGGTGGTTCAGGACAAGGCTCTGAACGTAATCATTAAAAAAGCAGCAAGCAAAGGATATGAACATGCAGCGCCTGTGATGCTGCAAGGCCATATTGACATGGTATGCGAAAAGAATGCCGGCAGCACGCATAATTTTGAGACAGATCCGCTTGATTTGTATGTAGAAGATGGATGGTTAAAAGCACGAGGAACAACCTTAGGTGCTGATGATGGTGTTGCTGTGGCTTATATGCTGGCTATTTTAGATAGTAATGATGTTGCACATCCTCCTCTGGAATGTGTCTTTACGGCAGATGAGGAAATGGGCTTGCATGGTGCGAAAGCGCTGGACCCAAGCTTATTTGAAGCACGGCGGATGATTGGTATGGATGGCGGCGGAGAATCTGTCACAATGATCAGCTCGGCAGGCGGCATGCGCACGATGCTGTTTGTACCGGCTAAGTGGGAGCCGACAAAAGAAAAGTCCTTTTCCTTTGCGATTCGCGGTCTTTCCGGAGGACATTCCGGTGTTGAAATTGATAAAGAAAAAGGCAATGCCAACAAGCTGGCAATCCGTATCTTGCTGCAGCTGATCTGGGCACGGATTCCCTTTTGGCTGGCGTCGATACAAGGCGGGTTGAAAGATAATGCAATTCCGCGGGAATGCGATGTTGTAATTGCCATTGAACCGCAAGATGAATCACGTGTCCGCACTTTGATTCAACATGTGGAAGCAGAGATCAAAGTAGAGCTGGAAGACAGTGATCCGCAATTTCATGTTATTTTTCCGGAAGCAAATGCAGTGAAGCAAGTGTTGAGTGAGGAAGATACGTACACCATTGTAAAAGGTATGCACCTGCTGCCAAATGGGATGATGCATCGCAGTATGGCAATTGAAAACTTGGTAGTTGCTTCTTTGAATATGGGAACCATTGTGACTGATGAATACGGTTTTTATATTCGCTATGCTCTGAGAAGTACATTGGATTCAAGACTGTTGGAAATGGCTGGGAAACTGGAGATTATCGGTGATATGATGGGAGCATCCATCATGCATGATTCACGTTATCCTGGCTGGAACTACCAGAAAGAGTCTAAATTGCGGGATTTATTTATGGATACCTATCAGAAACTTCGCGGGAAGCCTGCCACTGTGGAAGCAACGCATGGCGGCATTGAAGCTGGTATTTTCAAGAATATGTTTCCTGATATGGATATTGTTACTTTAGGACCAATTGCTTTGGATATTCACACACCGCAAGAACGGCTGCATTTGGAATCATTTGACAGGACATATGAGTTTTTGAAAGTGCTGCTGGCAGCGATGAAAGACTAGCTATACTCTTAAGCGCACAAAATAAACGAAATAGCAGGGTTATGAAATTCCCTACTAATGATAGATAAGAAGCTTTCTATTGTGTTTCTTTCAAAACAGAATGGTTACATTTATCCTATAAGCCGCGATATGTATCTATTTTCCAGTTTGCTGGCAAAAAATACATGCGTGTGCTTCTTGCATGATAGTCGGGATATGGTATAATAGAACCATCCAAGAGGTCATATATTTCCAACAGATTGAGATACGGGAATTCGGATGTTGTTTATTGGTGTTGAAAGCCTTCACGTTTGTAGAAGGAATCCTAAAAATAAACACAGAATACCCACCTGCTAACGCGGGAATAGTCTCCCTTTTGGATTCTAAAGTTGAAGAAGGCAGCCATGTGGTTGTCTTTTTTTGTGGCTAATATGGAATTGATCATAGAAAAAGGCAGCTGCATGTTGAGCTGTCTTCGTAGTTATTGTGCTCGCCAATATGATGATCCATCATTGCTGCGATCCAGAAAGCCATATTCGATGAGAGCGCGGCGAATGGTCGCAAAATCCTCATAAATGCGTTTGAGGAGACGATTTACTTCTTCCTCTTTGTAAATATAATCAAATTTAAAGTTCTGGGCAATGACTTCCAGTACAATTACCTTCCGTTTTTCCCGAACCGGATATTCCTTTAAGGCACCAGTTTCATCGAAATACATTGTTTTGAATTTTTCTTTCTCAGCGACTGTAATATTGAATCGTTCATCTAAAGTGGTTGCCGTTTTGGGGGCATCAGATAATACTGTTTGATTGACTGTTTTAATAGTTTGATTTGTCTGTTCCGCCAACAATTGCATCATTGCCAGAAATAGCTTTGCTTGTTTTTCTTTTTCACGCAGCTTGTAACGATAACTGCGGATTGTGGAAGCTGATAGCTGTTGCTGGCGAGCAATTTCCTGATCAGATAATTTACTTGCAAATAGCCGCACCATTTCCAGCTGCAGATTTGAGACCCCCAAATGATCGGGGTTGCAAGATAATAAATACGCTAACATTCCCTGATGTTCGTCTGCTATATGATGGTTCATTCTTTTATTGGCATCACAAAACAGATCGCCATATGGATAAATGATCCCCTTCTCGAAATGAGTATTGCAAATTAAACATGTATACTGGGTTTCCTGCTCCTCATAGCCGCAGACAAGTGCTTCAATCGACGCTTCAAAGAAACGATTTTGTTCCATAAATATACCTCCATATCGACTATTATATAACCATATTGATATTTTGTCTATTTATTAATAAACAAAACTTATTCATGTTTATATGGTATGTGAATTATTGGTTTGAAGATCGAGATTCTATATGGCCCCATGTGATTATCTCAAGCCTTGTTTCCAATCAGCAAATCACATAAAAATCTATCATATAGGTAAGCAGTATGATACAATGGCAAGAAAAGTGAGGCGATTATAATGGATTTAACAGAATTATACAAGCAATTTCAAGAGGATGACAGGCTGTTTTACAGTCAGGCAGCCAATATTGAGTATCAAATAACAATGGAGTATATTTTGCGCTATGCACCAAAAACGGGGCGTATATTAGAAATAGGGGCTGGTACAGGTGCTTACAGCATTTCGCTGGCGAAACAAGGCTTTGCGGTTTCTGCCTTGGAACTTGTGGAGCATCATGTTGCGATTATGAAAGAGCGAAAAACCAAGGAAATGAACTTGGATATCCGCCAAGGGAATGCACTTGATCTTAGCTGTTATCAAAATAACACATTTGATGTGGTTCTTTGCTTAGGACCGCTGTATCATTTGGCAGAAGAAACAGCAAAAAGGCAAGCTATTCAAGAAGCGATTCGGGTCTGCAAGCCAGGTGGCGTACTGTTTTTCGCTTATATCAATCATGATATGGTGATTGTTACAGAAACTATGCGTGATTTGCAATTTATAGATGATGGCAGGTACGACAAAGAAACATTTCAGCTAATTGATGAACCATTTTGCTTCTTGAAAGTAAGGGAGATGGAACAATTGATGCTATCCTACCCATTGGGATTTTTGCATCATGTTGCTGTAGATGGATTATCGGAGCTGCTTGGAAATAAAATAAACAATATGTCTAAAGAACAATATGAACAGTGGCTTCGCTTTCATCGATATATGTGTGAAAAGCCAGAGGCGCTTGCTTACTCTAATCATGGCTTGTACGTTGCAAAGAAGCTTTAAGGACAGTGAAGTATATTGTGATTCTGCTAAAGAAAGGAATGGGAGCATTGCGGGTAAAGTTGGCGAAAGTTGTGAGTATTATCTTGACATTCATAGGTTGTTTATTTCTCATTCTTGCATCAACATATGAAAAAAGCATACTTTTTGGATTAGCTATACTAGCATTAGGTGCTGGTGGTTTAGTTGAATACAAATATGGAAAATGTTCTTGCTGCGGTCGGCAACTGCCCGTTAGAGGTATCTTTTTTATGGTATACTGCCCGTATTGCGGAGAACCAATTGAATAATGATTTCAAAAAAATACAGCGCGAGCTGTATTTTTTAAGAAACCAAGGTATTAAACTGAGACTGATACAGTGCTGTGTAGCGGCCTTCTTTGTGCAGCAGTTCTTCATGAGTTCCTTGTTCTTCGATTCCTTGGTTGGAAATCACAACAATCTTATCTGCATTTTTAATGGTAGATAAGCGGTGGGCAACCACAATCGTGGTCCTGCCTTTGCTTAGTTCACTTAATGCTTCCTGAATCAACAATTCGGTATTGTTGTCAAGGGCAGAGGTTGCTTCGTCCAAGATCAGAATAGCAGGATTCTTTAAAAAGACACGGGCAATGGACAACCGTTGTTTTTGGCCGCCAGATAATTTAACGCCCCGTTCTCCGATGTTGGTTTCATACCCTTCTTCCAAGGTCATGACATAGTCATGAATATTGGCACGCTTGGCAGCTTCAATAATTTCTTCATCACTGGCCAGCAAGTTGCCATATGCAATATTTTCTTTGATCGTTCCATTGAATAAGAAGACATCTTGCTGAACGATACCAATATGTTTGCGTAAAGATGCATTCTTTATTTCCTTGATATTTCTGTCATCAATAGAGATCGTTCCGCTATCCAGCGGATAGAAGTGAGGAATCAAATGACAAATGGTAGTTTTGCCCCCGCCCGATGGCCCAACCAGTGCCACTGTCTCACCGCTGCGAATTTGCAAATTAATATCTTTCAGGACTTCTTTGCCATCCCCATAGGTGAAACTGACATTGTCGAACGTAATATTGCCATCAATGTGCGATAGTTCTTCCGCATGTTCATTGTCTTCTTCCGGCTCTTGATCCATCAGTTCGGTAAACCGTTTAAAACCGGTCATTCCGGATTGCAATTGCTCAACAAAGTTGATTAAGCGTTTAATCGGTGAAATAAACGTTCCGATAAACAGCATGTAGGTCACAAAATCCGCAATATTGATCGTATTATAATAGGTAAACAAACCGCCGCAAAGAAGGACCACAACATTCAGAAAATCAAGAATGAAGTTTGTGCCGCTATGAAATTGCGCCATCGCCTTATATGCTTTTTTACGTGCAAACTTAAAGGCGTTATTTCCTTCCTGAAATTTATCCACTTCGTAATCAGCATTGGTAAATGCTTTAGAAACACGAATCCCTGAAATACTGTTGGAAAGATTCGCATTAACAGAAGCAATTTTTACTCTGCTCTCGGTGAATGCAGCATTCATCCGCTCCCGCATCTTCATGGAGAAGTAAACTAAAAGCGGGATGAACAAGAAAATAATAACCGTCAATGTAACATTGATCGTACATAAATAAAAGAAAGAAAAAATCATCATGGAACCAGAAATAAATAAATCTTCCGGACCATGGTGCGCCAACTCTGAGATATCCATTAAGTCATTGATAATGCGCGACATGATGCTTCCTGTTTCATGTTCGTCATAGAACGAAAAAGGTAGTTTCTGCAGATGCGTAAAAACGTCTTTACGCATATCTGCTTGCATATAAACACCTACCAAGTGGCCGTAGTATTGCACAAAATATTGCAGGCACATTTTTAAGAAATAAATGACCAGCAATGCAAGAATGGCAATCATGATGAAGCGCATGTTTTGGGTAGGGAGATAGTCATTCAGAATCGTTCTGGTAATAATCGGATAAAACAGATCACACACCGCAGTTAATAATGCGGCCCCCATATCTAAGAAAAATAATGTTTTATGGGGTTTATAGTATTGAATAAATCGCTTAAACATTTGGACCTCCTAAACATAACCATACTAGTATAGCACAGGATACATACTTACAGGCATCATTCACTTCATTTACAACAAAGATTGTCTGTTTTATGGAAAATTTGACGATCTTTTCAAAATCCGACATTCTTCTGCAAAGGTATTTTTTATGATGAATAGGGTGATACAATATGAAATACAAATTATATCCGATTCGCAAACCATTTGTGGAGATTCTCCGAAATAAAGAACGCACCTTTTTTATGCTGCTATCTGACAAGCAGATGAAGCGGCAGATGAATCGGATGCTGGTTCCGTATGATCCGCTGATCATTGAAGAAAAGTTTGAGAGTTATGCCAATGATCGCAGTGATATTATGCATGATGATTTTATTTATTACTATGAAAATTTATTCACAAAAAGCAGAGCTACCTTGAAAATTTATGAGCAGTGCATGGAGATTGAGGAAGATAGCAATTCTATCTTCTGGAATTGGTTATACTACATAACAGGAGATTGGTTAATGATTGATGAAAATAACAAAATCCGTTGGGTAGGTCTTGTAAAGAGGGAAAAAATTGTATAATATGATAGTGAGAAACAAAGGAGTAATAAGATGAATGATTTCTGGTATTCAATAGGGAGTTTAATTCTTGGATTGGCAGCTGGCGGCTTTTTGGGCTTCTACTTCACAAGAAAACAATTTGAGAAGCAATTAAAAGAAAACCCACCGATCAACGAAAAGATGATTCGGGCGATGTTTATGCAAATGGGCAGAAAGCCTTCGGAAGCACAAATCAAGCAGATCATGGCTTCCATGAATCAATATCGCAAATAAGGAAAGAAAGTCAGGCTGCTATAGTCTGCTTTTTTTTTATATTATGATTCATATTGTCTGCTAATTAGATATTAACTGCTGGTATTATTGTATCATTGCTTGGCTGGTAATTTCTGTTAGTTCTACATGGATAATTTCCTGCATTTTTATAGAAAAGAATTTAATGCAAAATCATGCCAGTCTCAACATTGATTTACGATATTGTCAGTTTGATGTTATCACTTGCATAAGTCATTTGTTGGGGAAAGTATATAGGTTTTTAGAGAATTTAAAAGTGTAATTCTATATTGCACAATAGATAGTGTAACTAGAAGCCAGCGATGGCTTCTTTTGTAATAATATATAAGGTATAATGCAAAGTGACATTCGCTATAATGGTGTTAGAAAAGAGATAGTATATGAGTAAATACATAATGCAATTAGTTGAAGATCAATTACAAAAAATGAAGCAAGGCACAAAGACAATAGAATTAAGACTTAATGATGAAAAAAGAAGGAATATCAAAATAGGTGATATAATTCAGTTTGAAAGTACTACAACCTCTGAAAAAATAATAGTTGAAGTGGTTGATCGTTTTGAGTACCCAAATTTCTATGAACTGTATCAGGATTTTAATAAAGTTGAGCTGGGATATGATGAGGATGAGACTTCAGATCCTAAAGATATGTATGATATTTATAGCAAAGATAGAGTCTTGGAATATGGAGTATTAGGAATTCAAATAGTTTATGAAGAAAACAAACAAGTAGATATATTATCATGAGCGAACGATTATGAAAAGGTACTTTAAGTTTTAATCCGGAGTATTACAAGCCCCTGGCAAATGGATCAAAAAAATTTGAGTATAGAGGCAGATTTTCTAATCAACCACTTATTGCGTATATTTAGCTTGCTCTTCCCATCCAAAAGATAGCAGCAAGGGTACATTTAGATCAAAGAATAGAGTTAGAAGATTTTCGTAAATTATACAAAAATGATGAGCAAACTTTATCAAGGATTAATGACTATATCGGTTGATAGACCGACGAATTGGCTAGAACTATTGTTACTGTAGCTATTTTTCTGTAACTAGAGCTGCTATAGTCTGCTTTTTTGTGATTTTGCAATTCATATTGTCCGGTAATTGTATCTTTGATATACTAATTATAGAAATATCCAAACAAGGGGGCATATGCATGAAGGATAAGGGAATAAAATTGATTGGTGCTGCGATGATCAGCGTTTCAATCATAATTGCAGCGTTAATTGTTTCAAAGGAAAAGCCGGTCGAGAAAGAGCGATACACTATTGTTCCGCTAAATGAAGGAAACGTTGCAGTAATTGATCATGAACAGAATAGAATATTTTATAAATATATCCCATCTTTTGAAGGACCAACAAATTGGACAGAACTAGTGCTGCCGTAGCGGATTTTCTTTTAACGAGAGCTGTTGATTGCAGATTAAGAATATACGACGATAATTGAAAAAGAGCAACTTCGATCTAGCACGAACTTGCTCTTTTTTGTTTTGCAGATATATGACAACGTCCAATGTAATCATTGGTGTAAACTGTGATTACTCCACTGGCTTTGGATTATATTTGAGAATGCCGTAGCTTGGTTCTTCGAATAAGGCATAATCATCCGGATGCATATAGATCACAATATAGCTCTCTAAGTTGCTGGGAATGGCATATACTTTGTTGTTCCGCAATCCATCCAGCCAAACAGCAATGCTGTTGTGGTAAGGAGAGTAGGAATTGTGCCGTCTTTCCACACTGATATATTGTTCCTGATTTTGATCACGATAGGAAAAAATGTTGTTCTCTTCAAAATAGTTGACTTCAATTTGTATTTTGCCCCGTTCAACTAAACGAGTACTGTATTGCAATGAAGTATAGTGATCGATATGAAAGGTAATTGGTTCATCTTTCAGATCAAATGTCAGAGTTTCATGCTTGCCGATTTCCTGGAAGACAGCACTCGTATCTAAATATTCCAGCTTCATAAAATCATAGAATGTGAAGACCCCGCCGAAGCCTATCAAGATACAGCTTGTGATGAGTTGTGCTTTCATGTGATAGCCGTAGTATTTTCTGCTGCCAAACAAATACCATACTGCATTGACAAATAAGGAAATGAGGCTCAAACCGCCAATTACCAGAATGAATAAGCCAAATACGGAAATGCCTTGGAAGAATAAATAAATCAATACACCAAGGGCAACTGCCAGACCGGCAATCATCCCATATACGGGTAGCAGCAGCAGAAAGGCGAAGAATTTCATAATGCTGATTAAGAGATAGGAAATAGATTTGCCAAAGGAGCGATTCGAAGCAGGTTGCTTGCGCGTTCGAGTTTGTTTTTCGCTACGGTGGTCATTACTTTTTTGAGACTGCGTAAATGCATCTTCCTGCTCTTCATTTGTTGCTTTTTCTTCTGCATCCAATGAGTCATCATCTTCTGCGGATTCTTCGGAATGCGGCACATCTGCTTCTACGATAATAGTATCGTTTGTTGTGGTGTAGGATGCAGGTGAGCGTTTTTTGGAATTTGTTTGGAATATGGAGCGGATTTGGTAGGAAATGGAAGAACCGTCATAACCACCCCTGACAAAGCCAACGATAACTAAAATGCCAATGAGCAGATAGAAAATATTGAGTAAAATTTCCCACACATAGACTAGGAAACGGTCATAAGGATAAGGCAGCAGCATATGCAAGAAAGCACTGCCAAGCGCTTGGAAGACATAGAAAGGAATGCGCATAACAGCCATCATAATGATTGCAATCAGAATTAAAACAAGGATGCGCACCAGCTTTTGGGCAGAATTCTCTTCAATCAAATTGGTGAAGAAGGTAGTTGCATATTCCACAACTTGATTGATAATATCGCTGAGCGTATTGATGAACTCATCCACACCGCTTTGCGTTTTCTTGGTACTTTGCTTGGTATAGGATTTATTGATCTTATATGCATCTAAAATTTCATCCACCAAATCATCCAAGTTGCCAAAGTCTTGCACGGCCTCCTCTTCTGTTTTTCCTTCTGCTATTTTAGTATCGATATAGCCGCCATATTCTTCTAAAATATCTTTTATCTCATCTTCATGCAATATGCCAAGACGTGCTTGCAATGCAGCAAGAAATTCTTTTTTATTCATTCGTATAGTTCCTTTCTATAAATCGTTGGATGCTGTCACTGAATTCCTCCCAGTCGTGTTTTAAGGAATGCATCTGCTCGCGTCCCAGTCTTGTGAGCCGATAGTATTTGCGGGGAGGTCCTTCTGTTGATTCTTGCAGGTATGTTTCAAAATACTTTTCGTTTGTCATCCGTTTTAAGAGGGGGTAAATGGTGCCTTCATTTACATGGACAGCTTCCGACACCTGTTTTACCAGTTCATATCCATACATGTCTTCTTTGCTGACAATCAGAAGAACAATGAGTTCTAATACTCCTTTTTTGAATTGTGAATTCATTGTATCCTCCTTTCTATTATTATACTAAACCAACTACTGTGCAATGTCAAGTACCGTATAAAATATTGTAGATAATAAAGTATGCAGTTAAACGTTTTTCGGGAACAAGGCACTAAACAAAAGAAAAAGCTGCAACATGTTGCTGCAACTTTTACATCCAGGTGATTTTGCGTTCTTCTTTTTTTAGAATACGGCGGATATTTTCTTTGTGCCGCCAGATAGTCAATGCCAATAATAAACCTAGATAAACACGATACATGCTGTCTATCTCAAAGAATGTGGTTGCGATTAAAGCGATCACAATAGATAGCATGGATGACAGAGATACATACTTCGTGAGATACAGAATTGCGAAGAAGCTGCCAAGGGCAATGATGAAAATCCAGATTGGCATCAACTGAAACAATCCCATACTCAGCAAAAAGCCCATGATGCTGGCAACGGCTTTGCCGCCTTTGAAGTTTGCGAACAAAGGGAAACAATGACCAATGGCAGCCATAAAGCCGGCAACAGCTATCTGCTGCGGGAATATAAAGTAAACGACGGCGGTAGCAAGGACTGACTTGAGGGCATCCAGTACACTGACGCTGACACCTGCTTTTTTCCCCAGAACACGGCCTGCGTTTGTTCCTCCCAGATTTCCGCTGCCATGTTTGCGGATGTCTGTTTTATAAAAAACGGAACCGATGATTAAAGCCCATGGTATGGAACCAATACTATAACCGATGAGAGCAGCGATGGCGATCTCCATGATGATCCCTCCTTACTCTATTGTTATAACATGATTTGTTGTCACTGACAATAATTTAGGATATAATGGCAAGGTAAAAAAGAGAGGTGAATGGTGTTGACCAAGAATTATGATGCGACAAGTATCCAGATCTTAGAGGGCTTAGAAGCAGTTAGGAAGCGTCCCGGGATGTATATTGGTTCAACGGATGCAAGGGGATTGCATCACCTTGTTTGGGAGATTTTGGACAATGCAATTGATGAAGCCATCAATGGCTATGGAAGCAATATATCAGTTACGTTAGAAAAAGGAAATATCATCAGTATTGAAGATGAAGGACGAGGAATGCCTACCGGTAAGCATCAGAATGGGAAAAGTGCACTGGAGGTTATTTTTACGGTGCTTCATGCAGGGGGGAAATTCAGCGACGCCGGCGGCTATAAGAGTGCCGGAGGATTGCATGGTGTTGGTGCCAGTGTTGTGAATGCATTGAGCCGTTTTGTGGAAGTTACGGTATGTAATGAAGGCAAAATTCATTTCATGCGCTTTGAAAAAGGGGGCAGTATCGTCTCCGATCTGCAGATTATAGGAAAAACCAGCAAAACAGGAAGTAAGGTACGGTTTTTGGCAGATGATACCATTTTTTCAACGTTGGAATATTCGCACGAGAGTATTGCCGAGCGTTTGAAGGAAAGTGCTTTTTTGCTGAAAGGATTGAAAATCCAATTCAAAGATGAGATGAAAGGCAAGCAGGAGATCTATCAATTTGACAGAGGGCTGGAAGCATTTGTGGAGTATTTGAATGACAAGCAAGAAGTATTGCATAAGCCGGTGATGTTTGAAGGAATTTCCGGTGCTTTGAAAATTGAATGTGCATTTCAATATACGGACAGCTATCAGGAAACGATGTTTTCCTTTGTCAATCTGGTGCGAACCAAAGATGGCGGTACTCATGAGATGGGCTTTCGCAGCGGATTAACCAAAGCGATTAATGACTATGCGCGCAAGTATGCAATTTTGAAAGAAAAAGATAAAAACCTGGAAGGCAGTGATATCCGCGAAGGACTAACGTCTATTGTTTCAGTGCATATTCCGGAGCATATTCTGCAGTTTGAGGGTCAGACAAAAGGTAAACTGGGGACACCGGAAGCGCGGGGAGCAGTAGACAGTCTGGTCAGTGAAAAGTTATCCTTTTATCTAGAAGAAAATAAAGAACTGGCTTTGAGTTTGATCAAGAAAATGCAGCGTGCTTTCCTGGCAAGAGAAGCAGCCCGCAAAGCACGGGAAGAAGCGCGTAAAGGCAAGAAAAACGGCAAAACAGAAAAACTTCTGTCCGGAAAATTGTCTCCGGCGCAAAGCAAAGATGCCAAGCGCAATGAACTGTTCATTGTGGAAGGAGATTCCGCAGGGGGAAGTGCGAAGCAAGGGCGGGACAGCAAATATCAGGCTATTTTGCCGCTGCGCGGCAAAGTGCTGAATACCGAAAAAGCCAGCTTGACGGAAATTGAAAAGAATGAAGAACTTTCCACCATGATCTATACGATTGGGGCAGGGGTAGGGGATCAGTTTGATGTTGGTGATGCTAATTACGGAAAAATCATCATCATGACCGATGCCGATACCGACGGCGCTCATATCCAGGTATTGTTACTGACATTCTTCTATCGCTACATGACAGAACTGATTGAAGCAGGAATGGTGTATATAGCCATGCCGCCTTTATATAAAGTCAGCAGAGGCAATAAAATTGTCTATGCCTGGGATGACAGTGAGTTAGACCAAGCCAAGAAAGAAGTTGGCAAAGGCTATCAGCTGCAACGATATAAAGGACTTGGGGAAATGAATGCCGATCAGCTTTGGGAAACCACAATGGACCCGCAAACAAGAACACTGGTGCAGCTTTCTTTGGAAGATGCGGCTATGGTCAGCAAGCATGTAACCACTTTAATGGGTGATCGAGCCGATATCCGGCGGGATTGGATCGAAGAAAATGTCGCCTTTACATTGGAAGATGACTTTAGGAAGGAGGACACAAAGTGAGTATTCATAAAGAAACATTGCTTGTGACTCCCTTAGATGAGTTGATGTCTGATCGTTTTGGAAAATATTCCAAATATATTATCCAAGATCGGGCATTGCCCGATGCCCGGGACGGATTAAAGCCCGTACAGCGCAGAATTCTGTATGCCATGTATCAGGATGGCAATACACATGATAAAGGATACCGAAAGTCTGTTAAGGCTGTCGGTCTTGTCATCGGTAATTATCATCCGCATGGTGAAAGCAGTGTTTACGATGCAATGGTACGCATGTCGCAGCCATGGAAAATGCGGGAGCTGTTGATTGATATGCACGGAAACAATGGTTCGATGGATGATGATCCGGCAGCAGCCATGCGTTATACGGAAGCACGCTTGTCGGCGATTTCGGAATCGCTGCTGGCAGATATTGAGAAAGATACCGTCTTGTTTGCCAGTAACTTTGATGATACGACGATGGAACCAACGGTGCTTCCTGCTTTGTATCCTAATTTGCTGGTAAATGGTGTAACGGGAATTGCAGCAGGATATGCGACGAATATACCGCCGCATAACTTGAACGAAATCATTGAAGCAACAATCTACCGGGTGTACCATCCGTATTGCGATTTGGATGAGATCATGCAGATTGTGAAGGGACCAGATTTTCCGACTGGGGGAACAGTGCAGGGGATTGAAGGAATTCGCAATGCGTTCCGTACCGGCAAAGGAAGAGTTATGGTTCGCTGCAAGAGTGAGTTTGTGGAAACAAGAACCATGATGCAGCTAGTCATTACGGAGCTGCCATTTGAAGTCATTAAATCGAATTTGGTTCGCAAGATGGATGAAATTCGGGCGAATAAAGATATTGACGGTATTTTAGCAGTGCGAGATGAATCAGATCGCAATGGGTTGCGGATTGTAGTGGATATTAAAAAGGATGCCAACCATGAACTGATTTTGAATTACTATCTGAAAAACACTGATATGCAGGTTTACTATAACTATAACATGGTGGCGATTGTCAATAAGCGGCCGATGCAGATGGGGATTATTCCGCTATTGGATGCTTACATCGAGCACCGGGAAGAAGTGATTGTACGTCGGACCCGGTATGACTTGCAGAAGATGGAAGAACGATGCCATATTCTGGAAGGTTTAATCAAGGCAGTCAGTGTGCTTGACGAAATTATTCAGATCATTCGCCAAAGCAAAGACAAGCAAGATGCGAAAAAGCGCTTGATGGAGCGCTTTGCATTCACGAATATCCAGGCTGAAGCAATCGTGAATTTGCGGCTGTATCGTTTGACAAGTACGGATATCAAGGAATTGCGCAACGAATTTGCGCAGCTGCTCAGCCAAATGGAAGAGCTAAAGGCAATATTAGAAGATCGCAAGGTATTGCATCATGTTCTGGTGAAAGAACTGCAGCAGATGAGTGAGCAATATGGATCACCAAGACGCAGCAGCATCGAAGACTTGATGGAAGAGATTGTGATCGATAAGCTGGATATGATTGCGTCGGAGCAAGTGGTTGTTACTTTGACCAGAGATGGCTACTTGAAACGTGTTTCGATGCGATCTTACAATGCGAGCGAACACAGCATGTGCGGCTTGAAAGATAGCGATCAGCTGCTTTGCTATGCTGAAGTAGATACTTTGGATAAACTATTGGTATTTACAAGTCTGGGCAAATACTGTTATGTTCCGGTGTTTGAAATCGAAGAAACAAAATGGAAAGAAGTCGGAAAACATATCAGCAGTGTTGTCAAAATCAGCGGTGAAGAAAAGATGGTGGCTGCGACGATCAGCCAGTCTTTGGTGTCGCAGTGCTATGTGATTACGATTACCAAGCAAGGTATGATTAAGCGGACTTTGCTGAAAGATTATGAAGTTGCCCGCTATTCCAAGGCCATGGTGGCAATGAATCTCAAACAGGATGATGAAGTTGCCGGAGTGGTTCTCGCTTATGATCATCAAGAGGTACTATTGCTGAGCAAGCAAGGATTTGTAGTTCGCTATGGCGTTTCTTCGATTCCGCTGCAGTCTGTCAAAACAGGCGGTGTAAAAGCCATGAATCTGACAGCGGGAGATGAACTTGCTGATGTGTGCGTCTTTGCTGGTGATAAGAATGCAGTGCTGCTGATTGGCGACAAAGGAATGAAACGGATCTGGCTGGAGCAAATTGCCGTATCCGGACGTCCTGCACGCGGAGAGCGAGTGGTGAAGGCAGTGAAGACAAATCCACTTGTTATGAAAGAAATTCGCATGGTAAATACGGCTGATGTCATATCTTATGTGCAAGACAAAGAATTCCAGACCCTTGCTGTCAAGGATGTTAGTTTTATGGACAAGACAGCCACGGTATCTGCTGTGCTTAAAGGAGAAGTTGCCTATCTCAGAACTTTAGAACGCTCTTTGCAAGTGGAGTTGACAGCTGAGAAAGAGGAAGAAGAAACAGAGTTTCAAATCAGCATGGACGAGTTGATGTAAGAACAAGAATGACCGGGTATGTGCTTGGTCATTCTTTATTATTTCAGCCATGTGAAATGTGATAGCGTAGTTTGCCAGCCGCAGGCATACACTGTGGTTGTACTAGGGGGGATCACATGGATATCGGAACCATGATAGTGCTGGGACTTGGATTGTCGCTTGATGCAGCAGCAGCAGTCGTTTCCAAAAGTGTTGAAATACGTTGCTTTTCGAATAAAGATGCATGGAAAATGGCTTTGTGCTTTGCAAGTTTCCAAGCGCTGATGCCCTGGATTGGCTGGATGATTGGTATCCGTTTTGAGCGTTATATTGTGATGTTTGATCACTGGCTGGCATTTTTGCTGCTACTAGTCATTGGCAGCAAGCTTCTGCTGGAGCGATCAGATGATGAATCTGAGATTGCAAGTAATTTGGAAAGCAAGGATTTACTGCTTCTAGGAATTGCGACCAGTTTGGATGCTTTGGCTGTTGGTATTGGATTAGCTTGCCTGGCTGTCAATTTGGTGCTGGCGATTTCTTTGATTTGGCTGATTACGTTTTTTATGTGTTTAGGAGCTGCCTACCTGCGGTTTTTGATAGGGTCTTATTGCAAAAAATATGCCAATCTGATTGGAGGGACGATCTTGATTCTGATTGGTGTGAAAATACTGATAGAACATTTATTTTTTTAGAGATTATTGGAACTAGATCTTGATATAACAAGGTTCATTTCAATTAAATAAAATGTATATGTAAAAGATGATGGGCAAGCAAAGAAAAATCTTCCAGAAACTGGAAAAGTGATAAGTTGCATGATTATTTATGCAAGTTGTCTTGCAATTATTTGTTTTAAGACCTATAATGAAGTCTAGGAGGATCTTGTAAATGAAAAAATTAATCAAATTTTCTTTATTAGCATGTATGTTGGCACTCTCCATGTTGAGCAGTGTATCAGCGGCGCAGTATACACCGATTACAGCTACGACATCAAAGGATGACCCAACTAAAGTAACGGTGGAATTACCTGCAGGAACATATCCAACGGGGGCGAATGAATTACTGGCAAGACCAGGCGTTATTTGTCCGGCTCTAGGAGTTCCAGGCAATGTAGGTAGTCAAAATAGTATTCCTTGGCTTGTATTTGGAACATTCAACTTAGACTCAACAGAAGTTGCGAAGTTGAAAACATCCAGCTTGAACAAAGTGATTACAGTTCCATATGATTTTGGATGCTCTGATTTATTGGTTGCTACAGGAACTGGAAATTATGCAAAATATACTGGACAAACAATTCCGACTAACCCTACAAATCCGGGAAATGGATCAGACATTGATTTGAGCCGCTACAGCACAAACACTTTGCCAATTTATGAAAATAGCCGCGTTACTTATGTAACACATAGCGGAAATAGCATTAAGATCAGCGGATATATGTTGGAACAATTCAACAGCTATACTAAAAAGGACAGCTTCTGGCGTGAAATGATTTTCATCAGCGAAGACCAAACTAGATCTTATCGTTATAACTTGAACAGCAGTGCTGTTTACAACCCTTATTTGAATGCAAATAAGACATTGAACCCAAATGGTCAATACAATTACAACTATGCATTCTATAACGCAACAATCAACTTGAGCAATGTGCAAGAATATTGGACAAAAACACCTACTAGCTTACCTTCAGGCAACTACCGCGTATTCATTCGTATGAGTGATGGCAAGAGAAGTAATGTTATGTCTCTTAGAAGTACAAAATCTGAAGTAGTACTTCCTGCATCTTTCTACTTAGTATCCGGAAGCACTGACGTAGGATTCTCTCGTTAATGACATTGAAAGCCATAGATGATTCTATGGTTTTTTTGTGCCTTTGTGACAAACGCATGATCCTCGTTTTTTATGCGACATATTGTAGAGTAGGAAGGAAGGTGACTGGTACTTCATTCTGAGGAGAATGACTGTGTAGTGGATAGGATAGAACAAGTGTCATATGATCGTAATTATTTTGATTTTCCTTATTTTAATCATGGTTTGCAAAAGATAACTGGTCAGGAGGTGAAATCGTGAGTCGTTGTTGTTGTCCGCCAAAGAAAGAAAAAGATATTACATTCTTTATTCCGGTATTCTTTCTAGGTCCAATCTATATTAATTGTTTCGAAGAAGAAGATGACTGCTGCTGCTGTTGCTGTTGTCGCTAAGATTGTTAGTACATAAGAATTGGCTCTTCGGAGCCTTTTTGCATACACATTGTATATCGTGGTGTATATGCCGTTTCCAAAAAAAAGATGCCTCATATTCTATCATAGGAAGGAGGAATCTTAAGATGAATGAAACATTTAGAACGGCAATCTATGATTTAATGGCAAGTGTAAATACTGTTGTCAGTACGACACAAGTAACAAGCGGTATTGTAGATCCAAAACAAATCGGTGAGATTATTAACTTAAATGTGTTTCAAGAGCAAGTATACAACTTGATGGGAGCTGTTATGGGCACTCTTGAAGAGAGTATGGAGCGAATCTAAAGATAGGCTGTTTTCTTGATTTCTTTGTCTAGTGCAATGCGTGTGTTTGGAATATTGTAAAGTAAGGAGGTGAATCTATGACCAGAAAGTTTGATCGCTGCTGCTGCCCTCCAAAAAGGGAATGCTGTCCGCCAAAAAGAGAATGTTGCTGCAAACCAGAAGAGGAAGAAGTTGTAATTTTCGTTCCAATCTTCATTTTAGGCCCTATCTACATTGGATGCGAACCTGAAGAAGAATGCTGCTGTTAAGAGTGGAATACATAGAAACTAGGGTGAATGCAAAAATGGTCGCTGATAGCGATCTTTTTTGCTGTTCTATTCATCTGTTTTTCTTCGCTGACAGCTGCTTGGAATCTGCAGCTGCCTGCGATACTTGCTAATTACGCACCGTGATAGGAGAATGCCATCTTGCCGGAATTTTTGCTGCAGATCTAAATCAGAATAGGGATTTCTTCTGTTCTGATATAAGCAGACAGCAGCGATAAAAGTTCAGCTTTGCTTCTGCCAATTACAATTTGCTGTGCAATTAGCGAACGGAAAGGAAAAGGGCACCTTGATATGCATTGTATCTTCCTTGTATGGCACGGGATATGGTAGATACATGCAAGTTGGTTGCTTTGCTGATATCCAGCAAACGACATGACTGAAGAACTTGTTCATCTAGAAAGTAGGCTTTCTGGCATTTGAATAGTTCATTGGCTACCCGAAGCAATGTTTGATTGCGATGGTGGAAGGCATCAATAAATATAGCTTCCTGGAAATAGTTGTCAGCAGAATAAATCATAGAGAAAATTGGCAAAGTGAGCACCAAAATATACGCAACACAAAAATTTTGCTAAGATAATACTATAGGCAGGGATATTTCCAATTCAAAACACAACAAAAAGGAGGCCACAAGTATGGAAGATCGTAAACTAGAAGGTTTAAAAGATAAAGTAGTTGGTACTGTTAAGGAAGAATTTGGAAAATTAACCGGTAATACCGAATTGGAATTAAAGGGCAAGGCTCAGCAAGTTGTTGGTGAAATCAAAGAAGGAATCAGCAAATCAAAAGAACTTGCCGGACAAGTTGCAAAAGATGCATTGGAAACAATAGACAATGTTAAGGAAAAAGCTGAAGATTTGAAAGATGATCTGCTCGAGCAAATCAATCAAGCAATTGGCAAACATAACGATAAATAGTCACGGATAGTACATATCCCTGATTATATCAAAAAGCTTTTGTGTGTTTATGCAAAAGCTTTTTATGCATGGAGGAATTTTTCATAAAATCAGCAGCGAAGAATTGTTTAGCTTTTTTCTCGATTATGATAGAAAGGCTGGACAGTATATCCTTCTAGGTGGAAAAGTTGTCTAATGTAAATTTTTTGCGAAAAGCAGGAAAAAAGACAGTTTTCCAGAGTAAGAATATTTTTTGCATTTGTGAAGAGATATCATAATGTACACATTCTAGCATTGATAAAGAAGATAAATCGATATATAATGGTATACAGAGAGTGGAAATATATGGATTTAAGATGGAAGGGGTACAACAAGTGAAGAGTATCAGAAGCAAAATTATGATCAGCATCATTACCATTGTATTGTTATCGCTGACAATTGTCGGAGGAATATCCTCCGTTATGAATTATATGAGTACGATGGAAACTTTGCGGAGTACCATGGTTGAGACTGTAAAAGTTGCGGCCCAGACGGTGGCGGCGGAAGTAAATGTCAAGAAGGCTGTTGTATATGAAATTTCACGGCTGCCGTGGCTTGTCTCCGATGAGTACAGCAATGAGGAAAAAAAGACATTTTTAAATGACAAGCTTAATTATTACGGCTTTTTGGAAATCGGATTAGCGGATTTAAACGGGAATAATTTGCTGATCGAGAAAAGCATATCTAATCAGGAATATTTTATAGCAGGCAAAGAGACACTTTCTTTGATGGTGCATAATCCGATGAAATCGTCAGATGGGAAATCGGTGTTTATTGCAGTTACTGCACCTATTATGAAAGATAATAAGCCTGTTTCTATGTTGTATGTTTTGTTCGATGCATCTATGCTAAGTGATATTACAAACCAGATCAAAGTTGGCAAGACAGGTACATCCTATATCTTGAATAAAACAGGAACAGTAATTGCACATGATGAACTTTATTTGGTATTGAATATGTTCAATGCACAGATCGATGTATCCTTTAATAAGAAACTGACCCAGATTGCGGCACTGGAGAAGAAGATGGTGCAGCAGGAAACAGGACTAGGAACCTATCGGGAGAATGGGAAAACACGCCTTCTAGCTTATGCACCAATTCAAGATAACAGCGGCTGGTCGATTGCGGTAACAGCAGATCAGCAAGAATTTATCGGAACGATGGTGTTGGGAATCTTTACATCTGTCGGCTTTCTGGTTTTCTTTGTGCTAGGTTCTATTTTGCTGGCATGGCGGATTTCCAATCAGATTACCAAGCCGATTATCTCTATCACGCGTCGTATTTCTTTGCTGGCACAGGGGGATTTAGGCAGTGAAATACCGGAAGTAACTGTGAAAGATGAAGTATATGTATTGGCAAATGCAACGCGTGAATTGATTCAGAATATGCGGGCAGTCATTGAGGATATGAGCACGGTGATGGGGGAAATGGCACGCAATAACCTGAGTGTTGAGTCAAGAGCACAATATGTCGGTGATTTTAAAGCAATCCAATATGCTATGATTCGTATCATCAATGCCTTTAATCAGACAGTTGCCCAGATGAATCAGGCCGCAGGAGAAGTAGCAAGCGGGTCGGGGCAAGTTGCAAGCGGAGCAAGCACTTTATCCCAGTCATCGGCACAGCAAGCTAGTTCTATGGAAGAACTGACAGCAATTGTAACGTCTATGACATCCCAGGTTCGCAGCAATGCGGAGTATACAAGCAAAGTAAGTGCAGTATCCAATGTTTCCAGAACAAAACTGCAAGAGAGCAATACGCAGATGGCTTTGATGGTCAATGCCATGGAAGACATCAATCAAGCAACCATGCAAATTCGCAAAATTATCAAAACGATTGATGATATTGCCTTCCAAACAAACATTTTGGCATTGAATGCGGCTGTTGAGGCAGCTCGTGCTGGTGAGGCCGGCAAAGGATTTGCGGTAGTTGCAGATGAAGTACGGAATTTGGCAGGAAAGAGCGCCCAAGCTGCGGACACCACAACAACTTTAATTGCCAATACGATTGATGCTGTTGAAAAGGGGCGTAGGATCGCGGATCATACGGCAAAAGATTTAGATGAAGTCATTGCCCAATTCCAATCAACGACTTCTTTGATTGATCGGATTACATCTGCAACGAAAGAGCAGAGTGAAGCAATCAGCCAAGTGATGCAAGGCGTGGATCATGTGAATTCCATTATTCAGACAAACTCGGCAACAGCAGAACAAAGTGCTGCGGCCAGTGAAGAATTGTCCAGCCAGGCAGATTTGATGAAAGAGCTGGTTGAACAATTTAAATTGCGGGATGAACCGCTTCCGTTGACGGAAGAAGAAGTTTCCTTTACGCTTGACTTGACACGTCGGGAGATCATTGAGCAGGCAGTGGAACAGAAAAGAGAAGAAATTAAAGAAAAGATCAAGAAAAAAGGACTTAAGGCAGCTTTGCAAGAAGTACTTGAAAAGTTAAAGAAAAAACGTACGAAAAAAGATAAAAACATGAAAGTTGCAGAAGAGGCAGTAATGGAAGCACCTGTGACGGAGGAAGCGGCAGAAGAAGTGGATGTGGTCGTTGCAAAACCGATTGAAGAAGAGATTCTTGAGCAAGAACCAATGGTGGAAGAAATTCCGCAAGCACAGGAAGTAACCGATAAGTATGAGTAAGAAATCGTCTTCAGCAATGCTGAAGCGATTTTTTGTTTGGCACAAGCAGGATATTTCGCTATAATAAGAGAAGTGCAGGAGGAAGGGTATGAAAGAAATCATTGAAGCAATGGAATACTATGCGAAGATTCATCGTGTGCCGATCATGGAACAAGATGGAATTACCTTCGTGAAAGAATATATCAAAGAGCACCAGTGCAAGACGATTCTGGAAATCGGAAGCGCTATCGGATATTCTGCCATTCAAATGGCAAGTGTTGACGAAGAAATCCAAGTTATCACATTGGAAAAGGATGAAGAGCGGTATCTGCGGGCGATTGACAATGTACTGGCATGCAAACTGCAGGATCGTGTAACAGTGATTTTGATGGATGCGCTGGAGTATGAACCCCAGCAAAGCTTTGATTTGATTTTTATTGATGCTGCAAAAGCAAAATACCAGCGTTTTTTTGATCACTTTCATGGCTATCTGCATGCGAATGGAACGATCTTGACGGATAACATGAATTTTCATGGTCTTGTGGCGGATCCATCCAGCGTACAAAACCGCTCAACTCGGAAAATGCTGGAGCGGCTTCAGGAGTATCATACATTTCTTTTTCAGCATCGCTGGTTTGATACAACATTGGTGCAGATTGGGGATGGGATTGCGATTTCCAAGCGGAAGCCATTGCTGGTGGATGGTGTTATTTTTGATATGGATGGACTAATGATTGACAGTGAGCGGATGTTTCTTCAAAAAAGCCGGGAGTGGAACAAAGATGGCTTATTGGTGAACTTAGATACATTTATGAATCGAGCGATTGGCAGAAACAGCCGCTTGATTGCATCAATGTTTGTGGAGGAGTACGGAACAGCAATTCCCTATCATGAATTTGACGAGGCGGTTGGTGCTCTTGTTCGCCAAGAGTTCCAGAAGTCCGGTGTTCCGCATAAACCAGGTTTGCTGGTATTGCTGAAACTGTTAAAGAAGGCTGGCTTGAAACTGGCGGTAGCGACTTCCACGAGTCGTTCATTGGCACTGGAGCATTTGACGATGGCGGGAATTATTGAGTATTTCGATGTTATCATAACCGGTGATATGGTTGCCAACAGCAAGCCGCATCCTGAGATTTTTTTAACTGCCGCAAAAGCACTTGGCATTGAGCCTGGTCGCACTCTGGTTTTGGAAGATTCCAATTCGGGAGTACAGGGGGCTATCAGCGGTGGCTTTGGGGTTATGATGATTGTTGATATCTTGCCGCCGGCAAATGAAAATAAAGAACAGCTGATGGCGATTGGCTTCAGCTTGCATGAAGTAATTCCTTTTATCGAACAAAGTATAGGAGCGTAGTATGAGTATTTTAACTGTTGAGAAAATAAACCACGGCTTCGGGGATCGAGCCATTTTTGAAGATGTATCTTTTCGTCTGCTCAAAGGAGAGCATGTCGGATTAATTGGTGCCAACGGAGAAGGAAAATCAACCTTCTTAAATCTGATTACAAGTAAAATGCTGCCGGATGAAGGGAAAGTCATTTGGTCCAGCAAAGTGAAAGTCGGCTATTTGGATCAGCATACGGTGCTCGGGAAAGGGATTACGATCCGGGATGCCATGCGTAAAGCTTTTGATGATTTGGTGGAAGCGGAAGCAACCATGCTTTCCATGTATGAAAAGATGGCGGATGTGACAGAGGAAGAAATGAATGAAATGCTTGAGGAAATCGGGGTCATTCAAGACACGCTGGATCACCATGACTACTACAGTCTGGACGTAAAAATCGAAGAAGTTGCACAAGCATTGGGTTTGAAAGATATCGGTTTGGAGCGAGATGTGGAGGAGTTGAGCGGCGGTCAGCGAAGTAAAGTTCTGCTTGGAAAATTGCTGTTGGAAAAGCCGGATATTCTGCTGCTGGATGAGCCTACTAACTACTTGGATGAAGAGCATATCACGTGGCTGGCCAATTATTTGAAGCAATATGAGAATGCTTTTATTTTGATTAGCCATGATATTCCATTTTTAAATGACGTGGTTAACTTGATTTATCATATTGAGCAGCGGCGGTTGACCAGATATGTGGGAAACTACGATGAATTTATGCGTGTATATGAGATGAATAAACGGCAGCTGGAGGCGGCATACGAGCGCCAGCAAATGGAAATCAATAAGCTGGAAGACTTTGTGGCCCGCAACAAGGCACGCGTTGCAACTCGTGGAATGGCTGCGAGCCGCCAGAAAAAACTGGATAAGATGGATCGCATCGAATTGATGGCAGAAAAGCCAAAGCCGGAGTTCCGTTTTCAGGAAGCACGATCTTCCAGCCGTGTAGTGGCAGAAGCCAAAGGACTTGTGATCGGCTATGAAACACCGCTATCCAGACCTTTGGACTTTGTTGTGGAAAAAGGGCAGAAGATTGCTTTATATGGTGCTAATGGTCTGGGAAAATCTACTTTATTGAAAAGCATGATGGGATTAATTGAACCTTTATCCGGTCAAGTGCGTTTAGGAGATCATGTAGAGTTGGGATATTTCGAACAAGAAGCAAACATGAAAGACAAGACTTGTATTGATGAGATATGGGATACCTTTCCGCAGTATTCGCAATATGAGGTACGCAGTGCTCTTGCGAAATGCGGATTGACCACACAGCAGCTGGAATCGAAACTGTTTGTGCTCAGCGGCGGTGAGCAAGCGAAAGTGCGCTTATGCAAACTGCAGAATCAAGCATCAAATATCCTGATTCTGGATGAGCCGACCAATCACTTGGATGTGGATGCGAAAGAGGCATTGAAAAAGGCTTTGCGCGAATACCATGGTACGATCCTCTTGGTTTGCCATGAACCGGAGTTTTATCGAGATGTTTGCGATGTGATTTGGAATTGCGAGGATTGGGCAACAAAAATTGCTTAAGAGAAATGAATCATAGCGGGAGGCGAGTTGCTGTCCGCTTTTTTTATAAACAACTTCACAAACATGTAGTCTTGCCTGAGTATAGTTCAAAAGCGTTGATTTTTGGGCAGGAGCCTTCCTTTCTTTGCATATACTGTTTTGAAGTGAGGTGAACGCATGAATTTTTTAGAAACAGGGAAGATGACTGGTGAGATAACGCTGGTTCATTATGCCTATGATGTTCGCCTTGATCGCACCTATGTGACGGCAACGGCTACGGTCTGGTGGATCGAGCAGTCGCAGTTTCACTTGACGGATCGTTTTCTATTAAATGTCAAAGGTTCGAATGCCTGGTTTGCAAAGCTGAATGCTTCCACAACAGCTATTTATCGCAATCGCAAAACCGGGCAGTGCAAGTATGTATATGATTACTTTCGGGAAGGATATAACAGCTTTCAAACAGTGGCCTTTACCGTTCCGGTTGAACTTCTGTGCGATGAAGAGGAGTCCGATTACATTTTGTATTCCGTTCAGATTACGTATCAGGCAGTTGCGTCAACTAAAGTTTCCATTATAGAAGTTGCATCTATGTATGAACATCAAATTATAACATTAGAAAATAATTTCAGTATCATCGCCGCCTTAACAACGACGTTGCCGATTTCCAATATCCAAATTGTTCCGACGTTTACAACTTCGCCTTCTTTTGCAATGAAAAATATCTGGCGTAAAGTACTGTTGGGCGATTTATATACCGGCATGGTTCAGCAGGAGAACTATGCAGGTGGTGTTTCGGGAAGAACGTTTACACCTCTTTCCAGCGACATTATCCCGATTATTGACCGGTGATCGGCATCTTGTATTTGTGTGCGCTTACAGTCATGTTATAATAAAGAAAATGACGAGGTTGCATATGGAAATATCAAGAGTATTCGCAAATCAGATGGTGCAGGAACTAAATGGCATTATTCATCAGCACATCAATTTTATTGACCAGCAAGGTATGATCATCGCCAGTACTGACCCCGAGCGCATTAATAGCTATCATATGGGAGCAAAGTGTTTAATCGATAAAAGCCTTCCTTATTTAATCATTGACTCTGATCAGGAGTTCCCCGGGAGCCGCAAAGGGGTTAATTTGCCGATCGTGGTGGATGAGGATATTGTTGGTGTGATCGGGATTACAGGCGAACGCAGCAAAGTTGCGAAGTATGGAGAGATAATTAAGAAGTTTACGGAAATGTATATTCGTGATGAAATGCAGCGGTCTGAAAAAGCACAAGAAGAAAAGATTCGCAGCCGGTTTTTGGAGCAGTGGATCAAAGACGAGAAATTTGCGAAAGATCCTAACTTCAGTGATTTGGGACATTCCATTGGGGTGGATGTGAATATTCCCCGCCGTGTTTTAATCTCGGCTATTGTTGTCAGGGATGAGCATAACATGAAAGCGATGCAGCAGCACCTGGATCAGGCAACGCGCTATTTAAAGCGACAATTTCAGACCAGCATGAATGACTTTGTCATTCGGCTCGGCTCACGCCGTGTTTTTTTAGTGCAATCCATCAGTGATGAAGAACTGGAAGAGCGGTGCCGGAGTGCTGCGTCAGCCATCAAAGAACAATACGGCTTGATTGTACAAATTGGATATGATGAAAAAACAGCTGCTGCCAAGGAGATGCATCAATCCTATTTGCAGGCTCGAAAGGCGTTGTCAGCTTGTGCGTTGTATGGAGAAAAAACATGGATGGGATATCGAGATATCCACATTGAATTGTTTCTGCACGAATTATCAGATCACATGAAACTGGAGTTTATTGAAAAAGTGTTTGCCAATTGCAGTCAGCATGAGATTATGGAATATCGTCCTCTACTTGAACTGCTGTATGAAAATAACGGCTCAATTGAAAAGACGGCTGCGCAGCTGTTTATCCATAAAAATACATTGCAATATAAATTGAAGGGCATTGAACAAAAGACAGGATATGATCCACGACATTGCAAATATATTCCTCTATTTGATCTGGCCCTGAAATTTTTTAGTTCATTGGGAAAAGAGTGATTGGTATCAAGAACAAATGAAAGCGCTTTTGTATGGTATGGGAACCATGGCGAAAGGACAGAAATCTTTTTATAATGATGATAGCATCACAAAACTGTGATCAGGAAGGGGTTAGGGAGAATGACAGGAATTCCACTTATTATTACTTTCGTCCTGGCAATAGCTATCATGATTATTGCTATTTCTAAATTTAACATTCATCCGTTTTTAGCGATTATGGGGGTTTCATTGATCTTGGCCATAGTGGTAGGTATCCCGTTAGTGGATATTCCGGCAACTGCCGATGCACCGGCCAAGCAAGGAATTGCAACGATGATCGGGGCTGGTTTTAGCGGAACATTTCAAAGTATCGGGATTGTCATTATATTAGGGGCTTTGGTTGGCGTTATGCTGGAAAAAACAGGTGCTGCCATTAAGCTTGCAGATATGGTTGTTAAACTGGTGGGACAGAAACAACCGGAATTGGCCATTTTGATTATGGGTTGGATTGTTTCCATTCCGGTATTCTGCGACAGCGGATTTGTTATTTTGGATCCGATTCGCAAAGCTTTGCGGAAAAGGACAAGAACATCCAGTGTTGCAATGACCATTGCGTTATCGGCTGGGTTATATGCTTCACACGTATTTATTCCGCCGACACCGGGACCAATTGCTGCGGCAGGGTCTGTCGGGCTAGGGGATAATTTATTGCTGATTATGCTGTTTGGAGCGATTGCTTCCATTCCGGCTTTAATACCTGCGTATTTTTATTGCAAGTATATTGGCAAGAAAGTACAATCTTCTGAAGACTTGGAAGATTTGTCGGATTCACAAAAATCATATGATGAATTGGTGAAAGAGTATGGAACGTTGCCAAGCGGCTTTCTTTCCTTGTCACCGATTGTTATGCCGATTGTATTGATGTCTGTCAGTTCTTTGGTAGCAGCGATGAAGATGAATGGTGGCGCTGTTGATATTCTGAAATTTTTGGGAACTCCGATTATTGCATTGACGGTTGGTTTGCTGTTTGGTGTTTGGCTGCTTGCAAGTGCAGGGAAACTGGATCAGTTTAATCAAATTACCAATGATACTTTAAAGACAGTTGGACCGATTTTATTTGTTACGGCTGCTGGCGGTGTATTAGGACGTGTTATCGCATCGGCTGGATTTGTGGAATTTATGAAAGCAAATGCGGGAGCAATCTCCACCATCGGTATTTTCTTCCCGTTCATTATTGCAGCAATCTTAAAAACAGCACAAGGTTCTTCCACTGTAGCGATTACAACAACAGCTGGTATTTTAGGGAGTTATGCAGTGAGTGATTCCATGATGGCAGTACTTGGATTGAATACGCCGGTATTGGCTGCATTGGCTGTTATGGCGATTGGAGCAGGGTCTATGACCGTATCCCATGCGAATGATAGTTATTTCTGGGTTGTAACGAATTTTGGCGGCATGAAGCCGGAAGATGGCTATAAGACCCAAACCATGGTAACTTTGTGGATGGGTATTGGCGCAATGGCTGGTATTTTCTTACTATCATTATTTTTATAAAATGCTTGAATAGACAGGAGTGGTTGTATTGAAGAAAGTAATCTGTATTCCGGATTCTTTTAAGGGTACCATGAGTTCGGCGGAAGTGTGTGCAGTTATGAAACAGGTGCTGCATGAGCATCTTCCTGAGGCGGAAATTTTGGAAATTCCCGTGGCGGACGGCGGGGAAGGTACGGTAGATGCCTTTTTAGCCACTGCTGCCGGTGAGAAGATATGGCTGCCGGTGAGAGGCCCTTATTTTGAGGAAATGCAAGCTTTTTACGGTATGATTGGGGATACAGCAATCATCGAAATGGCGGCATGTGCCGGCCTTCCTCTTGTAGAAGATCGGAAAAATCCTTTGTTGACAACCACATATGGAGCAGGACAGTTGATGCTGGATGCTGCCCGCAGAGGTTGCAGGAAAATGATTGTCGGCTTAGGTGGTTCTGCGACGAATGATGCAGGCTGCGGTGCAGCAGCAGCGCTTGGCGTGCAATTTCTCAATGCATCACTCGAGAGCTTTATACCAACGGGAGGCACGTTAGAAAACGTGCGATCCATTGATGTAAGCAACATTGATCCGATCTTGGCGGATATCGAGATTGTGACTATGTGTGATATTGACAATCCCATGTTTGGATTGCAAGGAGCAGCATATATTTTCGGTCCGCAAAAAGGCGCTGATGCAGTGATGGTTCAAACCTTGGATCAGGGCTTGCGTCATCTTTCAAATGTGATTCAAACAAGTCTGGGAATTGATGTTTCGCAAGTAGCTGGCGGGGGAGCTGCCGGTGGAATGGGTGCCGGCATGATTGCCTTTTTAGGCAGTGAATTGAAGATGGGGATTGAGGTAGTTTTAGATACGGTTCAATTTGAAACGTTGCTGGAACATACGGATCTTGTTTTTACAGGTGAAGGTCGGATTGATACCCAAAGCTTGCGAGGAAAAGTGCCGATCGGTGTTGCCCGCAGAGCAAAGCAGAAGCAAATTCCGGTAATTGCTGTAGCGGGTGCGGCTGCATATCAGATTGAGCGTGTGTATGAAGAAGGTGTTTCTGCATATTTCACCATCAATCAAGCTCCGCTTCCATTTGAAGAAGCAAAACAATATTCGCTGCAGAATTTAGCAATTACAATGGAGAATATTATTCGTCTTTTACAGACAAACAAAACAATATGAGTATGTATTAGGTAGTGGATGCCGGGAAATGGGCTAAACTACCTTTTTGCATGATATAGGATTTTAAAAAACAGCCATCTCTTTCGAGATGACTGCCTGGTTATTGATTGCGTTGTTCCATGGCATGTTTTGCCCACTGGGAATCGGTTAAGATGGAGCGTCCTACGCCAATGAGGTCGGCCACACCTTTTTTCAGCAATGCTTCCGCATCTTTTATATCCTTGATTCCTCCTGTCAGAATGACAGGAATTGATACAACCTCCTTGATGGCTTTGCTGGCATCCTGGAACCAGCCAGGCTGATCAGACAGAGGATTGACAAAACCTTTTAAACCTCCGGTGATATCAATGGCATGAATTCCTGCGGCTTCAAATTGCTTGGCTGCGATGACTGCATCCGTGATGGTTGCGCCGCCCTCCATGTAATCGCAAGCACCAAAGCGAAGAAGTACCAGGAAATCTTCGGAAACAACTGCTTTTACTGCTTGAATAATTTCCAAATGCAAGCGAATCCTATTTTCGAGGGAACCGCCATAAGCATCTGTTCTTTTGTTGGTTTTCGGCGAAAAGAACTGGCTTAGCAAATATCCATGCGCACCATGGAGTTCGACGCCATCAAATCCAGCAGCTTGGACACGAAGTGCTGCTTGCTGGAATGCGAGAACGACTGCTTGGATATCTTCCGCAGTCATTGCCTGGCATTCTTGCTTGGTTCTTGGATGAACCAGCGCGGATGGACCATAGACAGGCTGGCCGGTAATCTGGCTGTCACTGGCTGTTCCTGCATGATTGATCTGCATAATAGCCAAAGAACCATTGTTGTGGATCGTATCTGCCAATTTCTTCAATTGGGGAATTGCAGAGTCGCTTGCAATGGACATTTGTCGGGCACTGGCTTTGCCCTGCATCATCACATAGCTATGCTCAATGATGATCAGGGAAAGATAACCGCCCTTTGACTTTTCGTCGTAATATGCAATGATTTCATCAGTTACATGATCATCTTCCCCGCATTTCGCAGTTGCCATGGGCGGCATGACCAGACGATTGGTGAATAACTTGTGATGAATAGTCAGTGGTGTGTGAATCATTGTAAATCCTCCTTTGTGAGTAAGTTGAAATGCAGCAGTGCATGAGGAATGCCATCTGCGTCTACAGCATCGGTGATATAATCGCTTGCTTGTTTCAATACATCGGAAGCATTGCCCATCGCGACTCCGACAGCAACATGTTTCAGCATATCAATATCATTGCCGCCATCTCCGAAGGCCATCGTTTCTGCCGCCGCAATCTGATGCTGCTCACAGAAGTAAGCAATGCCGCTTGCTTTGGATACACCATCCAATACAACATCGGCATAGCTAGATTGGTTCGGGAAAGCGCGCAAGCCGGGAAGCTGCTCCACGTTATGGAAGTTGTAGGAAGGATCGTTGTAGATCAGAGCCATGTATATATCTTCCTGAATCACATAAGGTTTTACCACAACAGGCAATGGCTCATGAAAGAAATCATGGGCTTGCACCATATACGCATTGACACCCAGCGGGGCAATACTTTCTTTGGCACTTACCAGATTCACGACCATCTCTTCTTCTTTGCAATAACTCAGCAAAGCTTCAATTTGTTCTTTTTTGAAATAAGAGCCTTTCACAAGTTTACCCGTTTTATCGAAAATACATTGTCCGTTGGAACAAACAAAACCACTCCAAGGAAGTTTTAGAATCCCATCGATTTCTTCCAGCATATGGTAGCTGCGGCCAGTAGCAACAAAGAGGAGAGTTCCTTTTTGGGCCAGTGCATTTAAGGCTTGTATGGTGGAAGCCGGGATGGTATGAGTGATTGGATCAATCACTGTTCCATCCAGATCAAAAAAGATTGCTTTAATTTGATGCATTGTATTACCTCACATTCGTGTTCTATTATATAATGAATATAGGAAAAAGGAAAATGAATCGCGTTAGAAGGGAACGTAAAAGTATGAAAAACGTAAAATTATTTTTGTTGGACAATTGTCCGTATTGCATAAAGGCTCTTCGCTATATAGAAGAATTAACAGAGGAATATCCGGATTTGAAGGCAGTTAACATTCATATGATTGAGGAACGAAAAGAAAAGGAACTTGCGGATTCCTATGACTACTATTTGGTACCTTCCTTCTATGTGGATGAGGTGAAAGTACATGAAGGTGCGGTGAGCAAGGAACAGGTGTTAGAAATACTTACCTCTGTTTCCAAAGCATAACAGTTGCATAAAAAAGATATTTGTGATTAAATAATAACGTTCATTATCAAGAATGAGGGAGAGGATTAGCTCGACGATCTCATACCAACCTGCTTTGCAAGGTGGTACAGCTAATAACGATAAGGAAGAGAACAGGACCTTAACACCTCTTTCTTGGGGTGTTTTTTCTTCTTGATATTGAATCTGTTGGAGGAGAAAGATATGAAACATGTATTTACGAGTGAATCAGTAACCCAGGGACATCCGGATAAGATTTGCGATCAAATCGCGGATTCTATTTTAGATGCGGCATTGGCTCAAGATCCCGAAAGTAAAATGGCGGTTGAGGCTACCATTAAAGATGAATTGATTTTTGTATATGGTGAGGCAAACACCAAAGCTGATTTGGATTACGCCCAAATTGCGAAAGAGGTAGTGCGCAAGATCGGCTTTGAGGAAGAATATCAGGTATTGGTGAAAGTTGGTGTGCAATCAGCAGAAATTTTTCAGGCGGTTGCGAAAGAAGAGGTGCACGCAGGCGATCAGGGAATTATGTTTGGCTATGCTTGTGAGGAAACCAAAACATATATGCCGCTTTCCATCCACCTTGCTCATTTGCTGGCCAAACAGCTGACAAAAGTTTTTCAGGAAGATCCGGCAACGATTTTGAAACCGGACGGCAAGACGCAGGTGAGTGTTGAATATGAAGGTGATACGATTGCTCGCATTGATACCATATTGGTATCTACGCAGCATTGTGCCGGAATCAGTCAGCATGATCTGGAAACCTATGTTATGAAACATGTGATTTTGCCTGTTGTGAAAGACTATCCTGTTGATGCGGATACCAAATATATCATCAACCCTAGCGGCTCTTTTGTGGTAGGGGGCTCATTTGGCGACAGCGGAACAACCGGACGCAAGATTGTTGTGGATACGTATGGCGGCCATGGTAGAATCGGCGGCGGATGCTTCAGTTCCAAAGATGGCAGCAAGGTGGATCGGACAGCGGCATACTATGCGCGATTTGTTGCGAAGAACATCGTAGCAAACGGGTTTGCCAAGAAGTGTGAAGTAGAATTATCTTATGCCATCGGGCAAAGCAAGCCGATTTCGGTATTTATCGATACCTTTGGAACAAATGCCGTATCCGAAGAACAAATTCACGCACTTGTCGAGCAGAATTTTGACTTCCGCGTAGCGCATATGATTGAAGCAATGCAGATGAAACGTCCGATGTTTGCGCCGTTGGCAGCATATGGTCATTTTGGCAGGGAAGATTTAAACTTGCCATGGGAACAAATCATTTCGTTGAAAGCATAAGCTATTATAATTAGGACCTGGTTCAAGGAAAGTTGTGCCAGGTTTTTATTTGCTTATTCTGTTGTTGTTTGGAAATATGTCATGCAAGCATCTTTATCAAGTTTTTTTAAAAATGTGATATAATAAGGCATGTTATTTCGTGTATGGAGGTGTTTTATGGAATTTGTAGCAGAACCAAAGCATATCAAAGATATTGCTTTGTTGAAGTATGCCGGGGCTGATGTGATGGTTGTGTTTCCTGAGTTTTTCAGTGCAGGAAATTTTGATCGGATCAAGGTGGAGGAACTGGCGGTTTATAAAGAAGAATGTGAGCGCTTGAAGGTCCGCTTATTTGTCGATATGACACGCATGTTCGTGGATCAGGAGATGGATCAAGCAAGTGTTTTTTTAGATAAGTTGCAGGAGTTAAAGATAGATGGCATTTATTTTGCGGACCTATGTGTATTTGAACTGGCAAGTGAAAAAGGAATGCAGCATCTTTGCATCTATCAGCCGGATACGTTGATTACTTGTTCGCAAGAAGCTGCACTATATTTAGGGTTTGGCATGCAAGCAGTTTGTGCAGCACGAGAGCTGACATTGGCAGAGTATTTGGAGATTGCCAAAGACAATCCGCAGCAAATGGAAGTTTTTGTTCATGGCATACCGCTGATGTCCTTTTCGAAACGGCATTTAATCAGCAATTATTTCGATGAGATTTCGTATCAAGGAGAACGGAAGAGCTTTTATTATTTAAAAGAAGAGAAACGAGAAGAACGGATGCCGGTGGCGGAAGATGAACAAGGTACCAGATTCTATGGCGGTTACTGCCAGCAATCCTATGCGGAAATCGTGCAGCTGCAGGAAGCAGGTGTAAAGTACGCACGCATCCAAAGCCAGTTTTTAGATACCATCGCAGTTGTTCGCGCATTGCAGGGTTATCGTGATGTTTTACGCCACAAAATGCCTGCGCAAGAAGCATTGCAGCAAACAGAAGAAGCTTATCCGGATATGCGGTTTACTTCCGGCTTTTACTATACAAAAACAAGTGCCAAAAGGGAGGATCTGTAATGAAGAAACCGGAACTATTGTCGCCTGCCGGTGATTTGGAGCGCTTAAAGACAGCAGTGCGCTTTGGTGCCAATGCTGTCTTTATCGGCGGAAAGAAATTCTCATTGCGCTCACGCGCAAGCAACTTCGAAATTGCTGACATTGCGGAAGGGGTAGCATTTGCCCATGCCCACGGTGCGACCGTGCATGTAACAACGAATATGATTCTGCACAATGAAGACTGGGAAGGGGCGGAAGAATATCTGCAGCAGCTGGAAGCTGCCGGAGTAGATGCCATTATCTGTGCCAGTCTGTCATTCGCAACTTTGGCGAAAAAAGTTGCTCCCAAGCTGGAAGTGCATCTGAGCACGCAAGTTTCCACCTTAAATTTGAAAAGCATTGCTTTCTTCAAAAAGATGGGCGTGGATCGCATTGTTTTGGCACGGGAACTTACGCTGGAAGAAATTGAACATGTAGTGAAGCACTCTCCGCTGCCAATTGAAGTCTTTATTCATGGCGGGATGTGCATGTCGTATTCCGGACGTTGCATGCTAAGCAACCATATGACACTGCGCGATGCCAATCGCGGGGGATGCGCTCAAAGCTGCCGCTGGAAGTACCGTATGTATGATCAAGATACACCAATTCATAAAGAAGACTGCTTGTTCTCCATGAGTTCCAAAGATATGGTAGCAGCTAAATTTATTCCTGCTTTAATTGATATGGGCGTTGCTTCTTTCAAGATTGAAGGACGCATGAAGAGTCAGTATTATGTTGCGAATGTTGTTAAGGTCTATCGGACCTTGATTGATCAATATTGTGAGCAAAATTTTGAGAGTGTGGAGGCATTGATAGAACGCTGTGAAGGAGAACTGCAAAAAGCAGAAAACCGCAAGACGGCTTCCGGCTTCTTCCAAGGACATCCGGGTGCAAAAGACCATTTGTATGGCATCAACGGAGCTGGCGTTATTCAGGATTATGTCGCGCAAGTGCTGGAGTATGATGCGGCAAGTGAAACCGCACTGATTGAAGTACGCAATCACTTTACTGTTGGAACTAAGATGGAAGTATTAAGTCCCTATACCAATGATCAAGTGTTCGAAGTGACGCAGCTTGTCGATGAATTAGGAGAAACGGTTGAGGTTGCCAATAAACCGATGCAGCGATTAAGGATGAAAACAGCCTTGCCGCTGGTTCCGTATGATATGCTGCGCAAAGCAAAGTAAGGGTATCAAAGCCCTTTTTTGTTTCATACTAGACCTAGTGAGGTAGCCTATGAAAGATGAAATGCGGTTTCATTACCAAAACAGACCAGAACAATTTTTTGAAGGTTGGTATTATAAATGTACAGATCCGGCGATTGGCAATTTTGCGGTCATTGCCGGGATTTCGCAAAACGAGCAGCAGGCACAGGCATTTATTCAGATAGCACACAGCAGTGCGGTCAGCGGTTATTATGCATACCCAATTTCTGCGTTCCACTACCGGGAAGAACCATTTCGGGTGCAAATTGGCGATAGTATATTCACGAAGGAACAGATTCATGTCAAGATAGTCAGCATTGGTTTGGAATTGCAACTGCGCTTTACGAAGCAGATGCCTCTTCCACGTTCCATGCTCCAGCCTTCGATTATGGGGCCGCTGTTATATCTGCCTTACTTGCCATGTTATCATCACATTGCGGCATTGCGCAGCGAAGTGCAAGGGATGATTTCCATGCAGGGAAACAAAACAGATATCAAACAAGCTTATGGTTATATTGAAAAAGATTACGGTGTTTCTTTTCCCAGCGGGTATGTATGGGCTCATGGCTGTTCAAAAGAGGCGATGTTTGTTGTGGCAGTGGCCATGGTTCCTTTTGAGAAAAATAACGAGCGTCTGGGATTTTTTGCGGTGTTGCAGATACAAGATAAGATTTATCGGTTTTCATCCTATCAGCTGGGCATGGTACGGCGTTTTTCACATTACCAATCAAAGCTGTATATTGAAGTGGAGCAATGTTTAACCCAAGTGAGTTTTCATATGGAATATCAGGATGGTTGTATGCTGAAGGCACCGAAACAAGGCGGCATGGATGCCGTGGTAGAAGAAAGCTTGCACTGCAAAGCAATTGTAGTTATGGAACGCCGCGGGACCGTTTTATTTGATGAGGTGTTTGATATGGCTACCAGCGAAGTATTCGAATATGCGAATATGAAATTCAAGCAAACATAAGGATGAATCAATGCATTGCATGGATAAGACTGCGCAACGGATTAGGTCTTATCCTTTTTCATTGCAGCCGTCACAAAGGAAGCACTATATTTTGTGTCGTTTGTTTGGTATAATAGCGAAGGAAAAAGGAGTGGTTTCATGGCTGAGCTAGTAAAACAAATTGCCTCCCAGCTGCAAATTACAGTTAATCAGGTACAAAGTACCTTGCAGTTGCTGGAGGAGGGGAATACCGTACCTTTTATTGCGCGGTACCGGAAAGAAATGACAAAAGGATTGGACGAAGAAGCAATCCGGCAAATAGAAGAGCAATATCAATATCAAGTGAATCTAGCCAAACGGAAAGAAGATGTCCTTCGTTTGATTGCGGAGCAAGGTAAACTGACAGATGAAATTAAGCGCGATATTGCGGCTTGTGATAAATTGTCGATGGTAGAGGATATCTATCGTCCATACCAGCAAAAACGAAAAACAAGAGCAACCATGGCGGTTGCATTGGGACTGGAACCACTGGCGCAATTCTTATTGGATGATTCCAATGACGATGTAGCTGCGAAAGCTGCTTTATTCATAAAAGAAGGTGTAGGCAATGTGGAGGAAGCGCTGCAAGGGGCGATGGATATTGTGGCAGAAATGGCTTCTGACCATGTGCAAATTCGCAACAAGGCACGATTTCTTATGCGGAAATTTGGTGTGCTGAAAACATCTGCGAAAAAGAATCATGCAGACGAGAAGAAAGTATATCAAATGTATTATGAGCATAGTGAACGGCTGGCAACGGTGGCGAACCATCGGATTATGGCCATAGACCGGGCCGAAAAGGAAAAAGTAATTACCGTAAGTGTTGAGTTTGATGATCAGGAGTTGTTTGCGTTTTCCCGTCATAGCTTGGTGAAATATGCGCATGAACAAAAAAATGAGTATTTGGAAAAAGCCATTAAAGATGGTTTGAAACGCTTGCTGATCCCAAGTGTTGAGCGGGAGCTGCGGGCAGAGATGAGTGAAAAAGCCCATCTGCAATCAATCGATGTGTTCTCCATGAATGTCGAACGGTTGTTATTGCAGCCGCCGATGAAGGATAAATTGATTTTAGGAGTTGACCCCGCTTTTCGTACGGGATGCAAGCTAGCAGTGATTGACCGGACAGGAAAGCTGTTATTTATTGATGTAATGTATCCGCATGCCCCGGTTAATAAAGTCGCAGAAGCAAAAGCGACGCTGTCAAATATCCTGAAGAAGTATCCAATTGACATTATTGCCATCGGGAATGGCACCGCAAGCAGAGAAACGCAAAGCTTTGTGGCACAGGTAATTCATGAGCTTAATTCTGATGTGCAGTTTACGCTAGTCAGCGAAGCAGGCGCTTCCGTGTATTCGGCGAGCAACTTGGCACGCAGTGAGTTCCCTGATTTGCAGGTGGAACAACGCTCTGCGGTGTCAATTGCCAGAAGGGTTTTGGATCCATTGGCTGAATTAATCAAAATTGACCCGCAATCCATTGGAGTTGGCCAATATCAGCATGACTTGCCTACCAGTAAATTGGCGGAGCGCCTGGCGTTTGTTGTTTCCAAGGCAGTAAACCGGGTTGGGGTAAATGTAAATACTGCCTCTGTGCAGCTTCTGGAACATGTTTCAGGGTTGTCGGCCGCGAGTGCCAAAGAAGTAGTTGCCCATCGCAATGAAATCGGAAAATTCAAAAATCGTGCAGAGCTATTGAAAGTTAAGAAGATCGGGGCTAAAAGCTTTGAACAGGCAGCAGGTTTCTTGCGTATTTTAGATGGCAATGAAGTGCTGGATCAAAGCGGAATTCACCCGGAAAGCTATCCTCTTACTTATCGGTTGATGCAGAAGATGGATATTACAGTACAGGATATAGGCGGGGAAGAATTGAAACTGAAACTCAACGGCATCTCAATCACGAAGCTGTGTGAAGAGATGCAATGTGACGAATATACCCTGCTTGATATTTTAGATAACTTAAAGCAGCCGCAGCGGGATTACCGGGATAATTATGAAGCGCCGTTGCTGCGCAGCGATGTTTTGTCCTTGCAAGATTTGAAGGAAGGGGATGAACTCGAAGGCGTGGTGCGCAATGTTGTGGATTTCGGAGCCTTTGTGGATATTGGATTAAAGGAAGATGGCCTGATTCATATCTCCAAACTAAGCAAAGGGCGTATTTCCCATCCTTCAGAGATTGTGCAGATCGGTGATATCATTAAAGTAAAAGTATATCGCATCGATGAAGAGCGCCAAAAAGTACAGCTGGCTCTTCGTGAAGCTCATGCGTAAGATCTGGTATTTGTTGGCTTCCTTATCTTTGTTGGTTGGCCTGATTGTAGTTAGCGTAGAGCTTGTGGTATTTGATATGGGATTTTACCAGCAAGAGTATCAAAAGCTGGAGCGCTATGAAGAAATTGGCATTGCCAAAGAGGACTTGCTGGATGGAACGAAGCATTTGCTGGCGTTTGTCCGCAACGAACGCAAGGATTTAGATCTAAGCTATGAGGTGCGTGGAGTGAAACGAGCATTGTTCAATGCGCGTGAAATTACCCATATGGAAGACGTTCGGGATTTGTATCTAGGCGCCCGGATGGTGCGTCGGCTGGGCTTGTCCTTCTTTCTGGCTACTTTTGCATATATCTGGTACCGCTATAAAAAAGCAGGCCTCAAGCAGTTATCCAAGGCGATGCTGGAAGCGATGGCTGCGGTATTTGGGGTCATATTAGTGATCGGGATTTTCTATATGGTTGATTTTGAACGCTTTTGGACTTTATTTCACCAGATATCATTTTCAAATGATTTGTGGATTTTGGACAGCAGAACGGATATCTTGATTCAAATGGTGCCGGAACAATTTTTCATTGATTGTGTTGGCCGCATTATTCAGTACAGCTTATTGTCATTCGGCATCTTTTTTGTGGCAGCCTTGGCAGGTATGCGCATGAAAATCAAAGAATTGGTGCATTGACTGCAAGAATATTACTATCATGGGGATGAATAACTTCCATTAAAAAAGTCAGGTACCTAAGTGCCTGGCTTTTAAATTGCAGAAAATAATATATAGGTCGATTCCAGCTGCGTTAACAAAGCCTGGTAATAAGCAAGCTGAATGTCCAGCTTTCCTTGAAATAGTACAGCTGCTGTTTTCGTAGCCATCTTAAAGGAATATAATTCATGCAAACGTTCAATCCGTTTGCGTAAAATGGCGATCCGTTCCTCAATTGGCTTTTTGTCTAATTCATCCATATATTGAATGGTTTGATAGACACGTATTGCGTCAAAGCGATCAATATTATCGCAATCGCTGATGGTATCACTAAGAATTGTATCTTCAAGATTGTCATCTGCTTTGCCATCAACATGCGTGGCGATGCCATGACAAATTTCATCTGCCAGTTCAGATGATAACCCAAGTGACTCCAAAAGGGGACGTGCAACTATAGCGGAAGCTCGTCCATGATCTTTGTTTGCTTCGCAGTCGTATTTCCCGATATCATGCAAGAGGCATCCTAAGATAACTGCCTGCTCATTCAGATTTTCTTTTTGCGCAATCTCTTTGCCAATTGCAGCAACCCGCAGGGTATGCTCTATACGATAGCTTTTATCTTCTTCATTTCCCGGGTGATTGTGATAGTAATCCTTCAAATATTGCAGTGCTTGTTGTTCCAGTGTCATAGATAGTTCTCCTTTCGTTCAGTATACAGGCATGGTATATTAGAAGCAACAGGTATGAGATGTAAAAACTATTGTTTTAAATATGTTATATCTATATAATTTAATAAATTTGAATTTAGCTGATGTATTAGTTACTTCAGAAATGAAGTAGGTAAAGTGTGTATTTGTGCATCAAGAGTATTTATCTGAAAAAGAGAAATCTTATTAAACCTTGGATTACAACCAAGAAGAAAAGGAATAAAAAAGCATTTATTCTTAGATGAAGATTTTATCTGCTAAAGGAGAGAACTTATCCATGTCTAATGCAATAACAAAAAGTCAGAAACTGAGCTACTATCTTAATAGATCTTTTGCATTAACTTTTTTTGTCAGTCCTATTTATATCACCTATTTACTTAGTGCTGGTTTAAACTATACACAAATTTCCCTTTTACATATTACAAGAGATATCTCAATTTTTATCTTTGAAGTCCCATTTGGGATCTTAGCAGATAGGGTAGGAAGGAAATTCATGATTTATGTTTCCGGTGTTCTGGCTATTTTAACGATGATAAGCTTTGTTTATCAGCCGGTGTTTTCGTTTTTTCTCGCTGCTTTTGCTTTTTGGGGAGCAGCAATTGCGGCTGACTCAGGTACTGTATCGGCTATGGTTTATGAGGCGATGCCGGATAAGGAACAGTATAAAACTGTAGTTTCCAATAGTGAGGTTTTAAAAAAATTAACGCAGAGCATCGCTAATTTTTTTGGTTCGATATTGTATTTAATCAATATTGCCTTGCCATTTCTAGCATCTATTTTCCTGACTTTGATACCATTGATTGCCAGCTATTTTATTCCTGACTCAAATTTACAGATAAGAATTTTTTGATTCCTATGATTACGCTATCCATGATGGTTAGTTCATTTAGCTTAGCGTTTGTGTATGAGCAGCCAATTCTTCAAAACAGGGGAGTTGATGTCAAGTATTTTGGAACTATATTTGGTGGATTTCTTGTTATTGGAATGGTCGGCAGTTATTATTTAAGGCATTTTAATTTGAAAAAATCGATTGATAAGTCTTATGTTGTATTAACAGGCTTGATGGCCATTGGGATTTATTTCATGTCTTTCCATAAAGGATTTATCATTCCCTTACTTGCAATGATTTTACTTGCTTTATTAAATGGACTGGTTTATCCGATGAAATTTATCGTGATGAATAGTTTGATAACGAGTGATGAGATACGTTCAGGTGTGTTATCCATTGAAAGCTATTTGGAGTTTTTAAGTAAATCCATTATTTCAATTTTTGTCGGAGTGATTGCTGATTGTTATTCGGTAGAGCTTGCCGTTAAACTAATTGCACTTATTCCATTTGCAATCATGGTAACATTCTTGATTACCAGGATAAGAAAGAATAAGATCAAGCAAGTATAAACATCATTCAACCTTATGAAACTTGCAATTTTGCTATTTTAGGATATTTAGGATATGCAAATATCTATATTTTAAACTTTATGTGTTGCATGTGGTTATTTTGAGATCATAAATAGTTTAGAGGGATTAGTTCTGAATTTTCGAAAATTATTAAATGAAGTAATGTGTAAGGAGCTAGTTATGATGATCTGATCCATGAATCGTCTATATTTTTAAAAATAAAAGCGTTTATTATTGACAATTATGCGTATTTGTAAGAAAATATATAAGCGCATTAGAAATGACCTGTTAGCTCAGTTGGTAGAGCAACTGACTCTTAATCAGTGGGTCCAGGGTTCGAGTCCCTGACGGGTCACCATGATTGATTATGAAAGCACTGTGTAAGCAGTGTTTTTTTGTACCTCCAGCATCGGATTAAAATCATGCGTCTATGTGTTCTGTCATTCTTTCCGTTGATATTTAAGCCTGTCTTAGCATACATATGAATGATAAGGAAGGATGATGAAATGCACGAACAAAAATACAGACGTCATGACCACTATACCACAAGCTTAGGTCAGACAGTGGATAATGATACCAACACAATGACAGTGAATGATTCCGGCCCGGCTTTGATGCAGGATGTTCACTTCATTGATAAACTAGCTCATTTTGATCGTGAGCGTATCCCGGAACGAGTGGTCCATGCCAAAGGTGCCGGAGCACATGGATATTTTCAGCCATATGCGGAAATGAGCTGCTTCACCAGAGCAAAATTCTTGCGAGACTCCTCGGTGATTACACCGGTTTTTGTGCGGTTTTCAACGGTCATTGGTTCCAAAGGTTCAGCAGATACAGCGCGTGACCCGCGCGGCTTTGCAGTTAAGTTTTATACGGAAGACGGTATTTTTGATATTGTCGGCAACCATCTTCCTGTGTTTTTTATTCGGGATGCGATTAAGTTCCCTGACTTGATTCATTCTTTGAAGCCCTCTCCGAAAGATAATATCATTCATCGGGAACGATTCTGGGATTTTGTTTCGCTTTCACCTGAAGCAATGCATATGATTACCTTCGTTTACAGTGATGAGGGAACAATCAAAAGCTACCGCCATATCAATGGGTTTGGTGTGAATACGTACGTCTGGATCAATGCGCAGAATCAGCGGTTCTTGGTAAAGTACCATTGGCTTACGCAGCAAGGGGTAGAGTATATTGATCAGCAGGAAGCGACTTTGTTAGCAGGTACTGATCCAGATGTGGCAGTGCGTGATTTATATCAGGCGATTGAACGTGGTGATTCCATTCAATATGAATTGAATGTTCAGATCATGAATGAGGAAGATGCCCAATATCTGCCATTTGATCCAATGGATGATACAAAAACTTGGCCCGAACGACTCTTCCCGCTCTTGAAAGTAGGGATGATGACCTTAAATGCCAATCCTAAAAATTTCTTTGCGGAAACAGAGCAAGTAGCAATGTGTCCGGCGAATCTTATAGATGGTGTTATGCTTAGCAATGACAAGATGTTGCAGGGACGTTCCTTTTCTTATGCAGACACCCAGCGCTACCGCCTGGGCAGCAATTTCAGCCAGCTGCCGATCAATCGCTCCATGTCACCGGTCAATACGCTTACGCAGGACGGATTCATGCGCTATCATGCATCAAGCAGCAATATCAACTACAGCCCGAATTCTTTGAATGGCAACCGCCCATATGTTAACTTCAATCCCGTCAGCTATCATTATCATGCTTGCGGAGAAGTAGAACGTAAGCCAATTCAGCGCATTGATGATTTTTCGCAGCCAAGGGATCGGTACAGAACTATGACAGAAGTGGAAAAGGATCATCTGGCATCTAATATTGTAGATGAGTTAAAATATGCAAACCGGGAGATCCAAGATCGGGTTTTAGCCCTGTTTGCCCGCGTGGATGACGACTATGCTCGACGGGTGAAAACATATCTGGAACAAGCAAAATAACTGCAAGGGATAGGGAAACCTGTCCTTTTTGTTTGTACTAAAGTTTGCATAGACATTCTTTCGCTAATTGTGTTATATTCAGATACAAAGAATGCAAGAGGGATAACCATGTTTAAGATACGGTATGCAATGGAAGAAGATCAATCATTTTGGCGTAGGTTCGATCAGCATTTGCCAAAGAGAGAACTGGAATTGAAGATTTATGAGAAGCGGGCTTATGTGATTCATGACGATGACAAACTGATTGGAATTATGCGCTATAACTTGTTTTGGGATACAATTCCTTTTCTGACGCTTATTTATTTAGATGAGGCCTATCGTCAAAAAGGATTTGGCAAGCTTGCCATGATGGCTTGGGAAACGGAAATGCGCGCATCCGGCTATACCGCAGTGATGACATCCACTCAAGTTGATGAGTCAGCACAGCATTTTTACCGCAATTTGGGTTATCGCGAGAAAGGTGCTCTTTTCCTGGATCATACACCGTTTGATCAGCCGCAGGAAATGATTATGGTAAAGATACTTTAGTTCAAATGGATGCGCTTACGCATCTGTTTTTCTTTCCGGGAAGCTGATTTCAACTGCCAACAGCTTGTATTTTGTGAGAAAATGATTATTTTTAGAACTTGGAAAGTGAAACAATGATGTGCTGGAGGGTGGAATCTGTTATACTATTGGTGCTAGGAGTGATGCAATTGGCTTTTTTAATTACTACCAAAGAAGAAATGATCAACGCAGGGCTTGATCAAATAGATATTGTATTGATCAGCGGGGATGCTTATGTAGATCATCCCTCTTTTGGTGTTGCGATAATTTCCCGGGTGCTTGAAGCACATGGATATACCGTGGCTATATTGGCGCAGCCGGATTATAAGAAGAAAGAAGATTTCATGCAGTTTGGGCAGCCGCGGCTGGCCTTTATGATTACCGCCGGCAATATTGATTCGATGGTAAATCATTATTCTGTTGCAAAGAAAAGAAGACAGAAAGACAACTATACAGATCAAGGTGAAATGGGGAAGCGACCAGATCGGGCGACGATTGTGTATTCGCAGATGGTAAAGCGGCTGTACCCGAAAACACCGATTATTTTGGGTGGAATTGAGGCATCGCTGCGGCGGCTGGCACATTATGACTATTGGGATGATCGTGTCCGGCAATCAGTCTTGATTGATTCCCAGGCAGATTTATTGATTTATGGAATGGCAGAAAATACCGTTGTCGAAGTTACGGAAGCACTGGATGCGGGACTTCCTGTGAAAGATATTATTTATGTGCGGGGAACAGTATGGAAGACCCGTGACATTACATATGTGAATGATGCAATTGTTTTGCCAAGTTATCAGGAAATATGCGCCGACAAGCGCAGCTATGCGAAAAGCTATCAAATTCAGCATGAACATGTGGATGCGATCATTGCGAAAACATTGATTGAACCAAGCGGAGATATCTACTTGGTGCAAAATCCGCCGGCTTTGCCGCTGACACGGCAGGAAATGGATTTCGTATACCAGCTCCCGTATATGCGAACGTTCCATCCCAAATACCAGACAATTCCGGCAATTGAAGAAGTTCGTTTTTCTGTGATTTCCAACCGTGGATGTTTTGGATCATGTTCCTTTTGTGCGTTGACGCACCATCAAGGTCGTGTTATTACGTCACGAAGCAAGGATTCGATTGTGGAAGAAGCAAAACGCATTACCCAGGATAAAGAGTTCAAAGGGTATATCCATGATGTGGGAGGACCAACGGCTAACTTCCATCAGCCATCGTGCCTGAAGCAGATTGAACACGGCACTTGTGCCAAACAGGAATGCTTGCATCCGAAAGCATGCAAGAATTTGCGCGTTTCTCATGAAGAGTATTTAGAAGTCTTGCGGGAGCTTCGTACGTTGCCGAAGGTCAAAAAAATATTTGTACGCTCCGGCATCCGCTATGATTATCTCATGTACGACAAGGATGACAGCTTCTTTCGGGAATTGGTTCAGCATCATATTTCCGGACAGCTGAAAGTAGCGCCGGAACATGTTGATCCGCAGGTGCTGGATAAGATGGGCAAACCACGCAAGGAATTGTATGAGAAGTTTGTGGCGAAGTACGAATCGTTGAATCAAACCTATAACAAAAATCAATTTCTGGTTCCTTATTTGATGAGTTCTCATCCAGGTTCGGATCTGGATGCTGCCATTTCTTTGGCATTGTATTTGAAGAAAATCAAGCATACGCCGCAGCAGGTGCAGGACTTCTATCCAACTCCCGCTACCAGGTCTACGTGCATGTATTATACGGGAATTGATCCGCTTACGATGCAAGAGGTCTATGTACCGAAAACACCAAGAGAAAAAGCAATGCAGCGGGCATTGATGCAGTTTACTTATCCGCAGAACTATGATTTGGTAGCAGAGGCTTTAAAAGAAGCAGGCCGGCAGGATCTGATCGGCTTCCATGAAGGAGCTTTAATCAGGCCGCGGCAGACACGCCAGCAACCGGCAGCGCAACAGGGCGGATATCAGAAGCACAACAGAAAGAGCAGCAAGGGTTATGAAAAGAGACATTAAAGCAGTATTTTTCGATATTGACGGAACCTTGTTCCTGCATGATCAGCAGTATATTGCACCATCATCATTGGATGCTATCAGAGAGATGCATGCAAATGGCATTAAGCTGGTGGTATGCACCGGCCGGAATCGCGCAGAATATAACATATTGCCGGAAGCAATTCGTGATCTTCCGTTTGATGCTTGTATTACAGCAGCCGGAGGTTGTGTTGATATGAAAGAACGCATTGTGCAGGCACGGACCTTTTCCTTGCCTGATGTATTAAAGATTATTGATGTCGCAATGGAGCACAAGGTTGAATTATATTTTATGGATGATCAAAAGACAGGATTAATTCAAAAACCAAGTGCCTTGGTAAAGGAAGCAATCATGGCCTATCATGGTGATGTTCCGCCTGTTTGCGAAATGCGCCCGTTTTCTGTGCATCATTTCATCGCTTTCTGTACACCGCAGCAAGATGAATTGCTGCGCAATGAATTGCATCAGATCGAATATCATCGTTCCAGTGAACGAACGGTGGACTTATATCCGCTTGGCACGAATAAACAAGCAGGAATCGAAGTAGTTTTGCGAGAATGGAACTTAGATCGATCGCAAATTATGGCCTTTGGCGATTCGTTTAATGATGTAGAGATGCTTCGCTATGCCGGCGTTGGTGTCGCGATGGGCAACGGAAGCACGCTTGCCAAAGAGGCAGCTGATTATATTTGTGAGCCGATCGAGCAAGATGGCATTTATCTGACATGCAAACAATTTGGTTTGATTTAGGAGCAGCTTATGAAGGATCTGTTTATTGTCAATCCCAAAGCCGGGAACGGTGAAGGGTTACGGAAAAGTAAAATCATAGAAGAAATCGCCAAGAAGCGGAAGCAGCCATATGAAATGATCTATACGCAGCATCCGCTGCACGCAACGGAAATTGCCCGCAGCTATCGGCAAAGTGACGATGTTCGCGTCTTTGCGGTTGGCGGTGATGGTACCCTCAATGAGGTGCTGAATGGCATGAATGTAGGAGTATCATTGGGGATTATTCCGTGTGGTTCCGGCAATGATTTTTTCCGGATGATCACCAACCGTTCCTATGACTTTGAAACAATGGTTCAAGATACACTGAATGGAACAGTCGAAAAAATAGATTATGGTATTTTGAATGGCCGCAAATTCATGAACTCCTTTTCCGTCGGAATTGATGCGACAATTACCCGCAAGGCAAAGCAGCTGCAAGCCAAAAGCAAATTGAAAGCTGGTGCTTATATGCAAAGTGCCTTGCTGGAAGTTTTGCATCCAACACCGCTGCATGTGACATTGGAATTGGAAGATCGGAGTATCACGAAAGATGCGTTGCTGATTTCCAGCTTGAACGGAAAGTGGTATGGCGGAGGTTTCATGCCCGCACCGACGGCAAATATTTCGGATGGTTTATTTGAGGTTAGTGTCATTGACTATATTTCTACCTTGCGCATTTTACCGTTGTTTCCACGCTATATGGCAGGGAAGCATACAAAAGCTTCCGTTGTGACCGTATTTCAGACCAATCGCTTTACGCTGCATACATCGGAACTGACCCAAGCACAGATTGATGGAGAATTGATAGAAGGTACCCATTTTGAATTGCAGGTTATTCATCAGGGACTTCCGCTTGTGATACCGAAAGGAGATCAGTATGATTATCATCGAAAATAAAACACATCAAGCCGCAATCCACTTGCAAGCAGGTGAACTGCATCATTTAATTGACAAACAAACAGGCGTGGACTATATCCACGATGGCAATCCCAAACATTGGAGCGGCCGCAATCCTACTTTGTTTCCTAAAGTTGGCAAGAGTTATCAAGATACGCAATTGATCCATGGCAAGCAGTATGCGATGGGCAATCATGGCTTTGCACGGTATGGTTTATTTACCTTGGTATCGCAAACAGATTGTAAAGTGGTGCTGGAACTTCGCAGCAATGAAGAAACATTGGCGCAATATCCCTTCGCATTCCGGATGCGCAAGAGCTATGAACTGCAAGGCAGCAAGATGGTGATTCGCCATGAAATTTATAATGATGGAGATGAGATGATGCCATTTACCATTGGTCATCATCCGGCTTTTTGCTGTCCGCTGCTGCCAGAGGAAAGCATGAGCGAATATGCCATTGTATTTGATCAAATGGAAAAGATGGAAGTATGCAACTATGATGCAGATGGATTCTTGCTGGAAGGTTATGCAGCTATTGAGTCAGAACAAAGCAAATCGTTGCAGCTTCCGTTTGAACGCTATGGCATTGATTCTTTGACTTTTGATCAGCTATCATCATCTTATGTCAGTATGACAGGTCCAAAGCACGGGGTACGCGTCAATTGCATCGGACATCCGGTTGTGACTTTGTGGCCAAAGGATGACCGTACTTTCTTATGCATCGAGCCATGGCTGTCGACCAGCGATGATGCCGGATACAGCGGCGCATTCCAAGACAAAAAAGGAATGATTTGGCTGGAACCAGATCGTTGTTTTGTGAACACCTACGAATTTGAAGTATTTTAATGATTTACATGCCTTGACCTTCTCATAGGCTTAAGGTATGCTTAATTAGATAGAAAGAGGATGAAATGAATGGAAATTATTATTTGTCGCAATTATGATGAAGTAAGTAAAAAAGCATTTCAAGTAATCAAAGATGTCGTAACAAGCAAAGAGCAGCCAGTGCTTGGTTTAGCAACCGGATCTTCACCAATCGGGCTATATCAGGAATGGATCAGAGACCATAAAGAACAGCATACTTCCTATCAAACGTTAACTACCTTTAACTTGGATGAGTATGTAGGTTTGCCGGAAAATCATCCGGAAAGCTACCGCGCCTTCATGTTTAATAATTTATTCGACCATATCGATGTGAAAAAAGAGCAAGTGCATCTGCCTAATGGCAATGCTGCGGATCTGGAACAAGAATGTGCTTCTTACGAAGCAGCCATGCAGCAATATCAAATTGATTTGCAATTGCTGGGTGTGGGGCGCAACGGACATATTGGCTTCAATGAACCGGGCACACCCTTTGACCAAACAACACATATCATTTCTTTGGATCAGAAAACAATCGAAGACAATGCGCGTTTCTTCAATGGCAACTTAGACTTGGTGCCAAAGCAAGCGATCACAATGGGCATTGCTTCCATCATGCGCTCTAAGAAGATTGTATTAATCGCCTGCGGAGCATCCAAGGCAGATGCTATTTATGAATTGGTACATGGAAGCCAGAGAACCGCTTGTCCGGTTACCGTGTTGCAATCACACGCAGATGTTGTTGTGATTGTGGATGAAGAAGCAGCAAGCAGAATCAAGGGTGCCTAGCATCCTTTTCATTTGGAGGAATTATGAAGAAATGGATTATCAGTGATATTGACGGTACCTTAGCACGACCTGATCATCTGCTCAGTGAAAAGACAGTCGAAGTCTTTTTGGAAGCTCAGAAGCGAGGGATCGGTGTTGTACTGGCATCCGGACGTTCGCCCATGTCGATGCAGTATTATGCAAAGGCATTGCAGCTGGAGCGTTATACCGGGCTTGGCTTCTGTTTCAATGGTGCGTTGATCTATGATTTCAAGACTCATCAAACATTGCGGGAGACGGTGATTCCCAACAGTGTATTGCTAGAAAGCATTCGCATCGGCAAAGAAATGGGTTTGGAATTGGCGGTGTATCATGGGGATAAGGTGTATACGGAAGTCTACAATGAAAAGCTGACAGGCGGATATATGCATCAGCAACAGTATAAAGATGTGACAGACAGAACAGAAGAAACTGATCGCTATGCCGGGATTGAATATATTCTGGTTGACGATTTAGGAGCACTTACATGTGACGCACATAAGCTTGCGGCATATATATATGATACAAACGTTTGGGATGATGTCATCTTGAAAGCTGGCAATCCTTTGTCGTTTGTGCGCGTCAATGCCCATTGGATTGAAATGAATCCGCGGGCTGACAAGGGACTTGCATTAACACAATTCTGCGAGCATATGGATATTGATCTGGCTCAGGTTTATGTCTTCGGAGATGGTGAAAACGATATTCCGATGTTTCGAGCAGCACAGAATAAAATTGCCATGGGCAATGCATTTGCATCCTTAAAGGTGCTGGCTACCGACCATGCGTTGACCAATGCGCAGGATGGTGTAGCAGCGTATATTTGTGAGCATTTATTTTAGCATATACGGTAATTTGTGGTATACTAACTACATAAATGAAAAAGGAGAGATAAAATGAAAATTGTAACATCTAGTGAAGCGAAGGAATTAATCGCATCGAACAAACCATTGTTGATTGACTTCTATGCTGACTGGTGCGGTCCATGTAAGATGATTGCTCCGGTCTTGGAAGAGTTAAGCAAACAATTTGCCGGACAAGTAGAAATCGTAAAAGTGAATGTGGATCAAGAAGACTTGGGAAGAGAATATGGCGTCATGTCTATTCCAAATCTAGTTGCTTTCAAAGATGGAAAAGTTGCGAAGCAAGTAGTTGGCTTCCAGCCAAAACCAATGCTGGAACAATTGATTCAATCCATTTTATAACATACCAATCAAAGATGGGGGACTGTCTTTGGTTTTTTTATTCTCGTGAAGAGAATAAAAAATGGTGTATAATGAAAGCAGAAAGAAGGGAATAACATGAAACAAATGAGACTGGGAACATCGTCGTTGATGGTATCCAATATTGCCCTCGGCTGCATGCGGATGGCGAAGCTGAGCACGGAAGAAGCCAAGCATACCATTACGGCTGCACTAGATGCCGGCATTCAATTTTTTGATCATGCAGATATTTACGGCCAAGGAGAATCGGAACGGATTTTTGCGGCAGCAGCAAAAGAACTTGGAATTCGCAGAGAAGAAATCATCCTGCAATCCAAGTGCGGTATCCGGAAAGGATGCTTTGATTTTTCCAAGGAACATATTCTGCATGCTGTGGATGGCATTCTAAAACGGCTGGATACGTCCTACCTGGATGTGCTCCTGTTACATCGCCCGGATACGTTGTTTGAACCGGCTGAAGTCGCCGAAACCTTTGATATGCTGTATCAGGCAGGCAAAGTTAAGCACTTTGGCGTAAGTAACCAAAATCCCGGTCAGATTGCCTTGTTAAAGAAATATTGCAAGCAGGATCTGGTAGCCAATCAGCTCCAGTTCTCGATTATGCATACCGGCATGATTGATGCGGGCATCAATGTGAATATGAAGCACGCCCATGCTGTTGATTATGACGGCGGCATTCTGGAATACTCGCGTTTGCACGACATGACCATCCAGGCATGGTCGCCGTTCCAATATGGTTTCTTCGAAGGAGTCTTTTTGGATCATGAACGCTTCCCGGAACTAAATGCGGTAATTGATGAAATTGCAAAGAAGTATCAAGTAAAAAATACGGCGATTGCGGTCAGCTGGATTCTGACGCATCCGGCCCAGATGCAGGTTGTCATTGGAACGATGAATCCGACGCGGATTGCGGACATTGCTGCGGCTTCAAAGCTTCGTCTGACAAGGGAAGAGTGGTACGCGATTTACCTTGCTGCCGGCAACAAGCTGCCATAAAAAGAAAGCAAATATAAGCATGCACCATGCAACTTAGGCATGGTGTTTTTCTTTTGTATTTGAGGACTTTACAGTGTATTTTTAAAGTTATGTTACAGCGCTACTGTATTTCCTGTTTAATTTTGTTAAACTTTTTGGTAAAAGTTATTGCATCTAAAAACAGAATGTGTATAATAATACTGTGTTTAAGAAAAGATGCTTTATAGTTTAGAAATGCTAAACAAAAGAAATGGGGTGTAGCTGGTGGAACTTGGTAATAAAATCAAGACTTTGCGCATTAAAAACAATTTGACGTTAGAGGAACTTGCAAGCCGCTGTGAACTGACAAAAGGATTTCTTTCGCAGCTGGAGCGAGATCTGACTTCTCCTTCTATTTCTACGTTGCATGATATTTTAGAGGCATTAGGAACAACCTTGGCAGAATTCTTCCAGGATAAAAAAGAAGAGCAGATCGTATTTACGAATGATGATTATTTTATTGATGAACGGGACGGGTATAAGATCACCTGGATTGTTCCCAATGCTCAAAAGAATGAGATGGAGCCGATCTTGCTGGAACTGTCTCCCAAACATATGTCGCAGCTGATCTTGCCTCATGAAGGTGAGGAGTTTGGCCTTGTGCTGGAGGGTAGAGTGACCCTTGTCAACGGTGAGCAGGAGACCATCGTCCGCAAAGGACAGAATTTTTATATCAAAGGTGAAAAAGAGCATTACTTACGAAATGATGGCAGCTATATTGCAAAGCTGCTTTGGATTTGCACACCACCCATATTTTAGGAGGAACAAACAATGAGAAAGCTGATACAGTTTAAAAATATTGTGAAAGAGTTTGACGGACAGCTGGTTTTAAAAGGCATTAATCTGGATATTATGGAAAATGAATTTGTGACTTTGCTGGGACCGTCAGGATGCGGGAAAACAACATTGCTGCGCATTCTGGGTGGATTTATCGAACAAACAGAAGGTGAAGTCTATTTTGACGGGATCGAAATCAGCAAGGTTCCTCCCTATAAAAGAGAAATTAATACAGTGTTTCAGCGGTATGCGTTATTTCCGAATATGAATGTGTATGACAATGTTGCATTCGGACTGCGGATCAAGAAGCAAAGCAAGGAAATCATCCAGCAAAAAGTGACGAAGATGCTCAAGCTGGTTGGCTTGGAAGGATACGGCAACCGCGATGTAACTCTTCTTTCAGGCGGTCAGCAGCAACGTGTTGCAATTGCCAGAGCACTTGTAAATGAGCCGATGGTGCTGCTGCTGGATGAGCCTTTGGGGGCGCTGGATTTGAAGCTGCGCAAAGAGATGCAATTGGAACTTAAGAAGATTCACAAAGAAGTTGGAATTACTTTTATTTATGTAACGCATGATCAGGAAGAAGCCTTGACCATGTCAGATAAGATCGTAGTCTTGAACGAAGGAGAAATCCAGCAAATCGGCACACCAACCGATATCTACAATGAACCGGAAAATAAATTTGTTGCCCGCTTTATCGGCGAGTCCAATATCATTGATGGTGTCATGCTGGATGACTATCGGGTTACGTTTATGGGCAAAGAATTTGAATGCGTGGATTATGGCTTTCACGACAATGAGAATGTGGATATTGTAATTCGTCCGGAAGATTTGGATATTGTAGCCAAAGAAAAAGGAAAACTGATCGGTGTGATCAAATCGGTTTTGTTTAAGGGTGTTCATTATGAAATCGTGGTAACGGTAAATAATCGGGATATCCTCGTTCATACAACTGACATCAGTGAAGTAGGGAAAGAAGTAGGCTTGGATTTCTTCCCGGAAGATATTCATGTCATGTCGAAGATTGAGGCCTACTAGTGAAGGATTTTCGTTCCCTGATATATCCTTACATCGGATGGATCAGTGTCTTTATTGTAATTCCGATGTTGATGATTGTACTGTATGCATTTACCCAAGCCGGGAATACAGTCATCAATCTGAGTTTTACGTTAAATAACTTCAGCAAGTTCTTTGCGCCGGTATTTGAGAAAGTATTGTTTAGTTCCATTCAGATTGCGGTGCTGACGACTGCTGCCTGCATCTTGGTGGGCTACCCCGTTGCTTACATTGTTGCGAACAGTGCGGAACGCTGGCGTGCTACGCTGCTTTTGCTGGTAACGATGCCGCAATGGATCAATATGCTGGTTCGATTGTATGCATTGTCCGGTATCTTGTCGGAAAGCGGGATTTTGAACACGCTCTTTGCAAAGCTGGGGTTGCCGACATTCAATATTTTATATACCGATACTGCGGTGATCATCGGGATGGTATACAACTTTCTTCCGTACATGATCCTGCCCATTTATACGGCACTTTCCAAAATGGATAAGTCGCTGATCAATGCCAGCTATGATTTAGGAGCCAATCGCTTTCAGACATTCTGGCGCGTGGTCTTCCCGCTATCCTTGCCGGGTGTAGTGAGCGGCATTATCATGGTTTTCCTGCCGGCGGTTTCCACCTTTGTCATTCCGAAGATGCTTGGCGGAAACAAGATGCTGATCGGAAATCTGATCGAAAATCAGTTTATCACTGTTGGTGAATGGAATTTCGGAAGTGCGATTTCCTTGATTATGGCAATTATTATTGTAATTTCCATGTATTTCATGAAGAAAATTGATAAAGATACAGTTGAGGATGGAGGGAAGAAACTATGGTAGGCGCAAAGCGATCAAAAGCTGCTTCAATCCTCTTTATCGGATTGATCTTGGTATTCTTCTATGTTCCGATTATTACATTGATGATCTTTTCCTTCAATGATTCACGTTCGCTGACCAGCTGGTCGGGTTTCTCCTTGCGGTGGTACCAGCAGCTGTTTAAAAGCCGTGATATGATGGATGCCGTATATACAACCATTTCGGTGGCTTCCATCGCGACCGTTGTCTCTACCTTTGTGGGAACGATCACCGCGATCGGACTTTCTAAATCAAAACGGATTATTAAAGATATTGTATTGAATATCAACGAACTGCCGATTGTCAATCCGGAGATTGTAACGGCAATTGGGCTCATGCTGCTGTTTACCAGCATGGGTATTCAAAAAGGGTACCTAACCATGCTGCTGGCACATATCGCCTTTTGCATTCCCTATGTTATTCTGAGTGTGCTTCCCAAGCTGCGCCGGCTGGATCCCAATCTGGCAGAAGCAGCATTGGATTTAGGAGCAACCCCGTGGACGGCACTGTGGAAAGTGATCGTGCCGCAAATCATGCCGGGCATTATCAGCGGTGCCTTGATTGCCTTTACGATGTCATTTGATGACTTTGTGATTTCTTATTTCGTAACCGGAAATGGAGTTAAGAATATTTCCATTCTGGTATACACCATGTCGAAGCGAATTAACCCGACGATCAATGCATTGTCGACCATTATTGTGGCACTTGTTTCGATTGTATTGATTTTGGTGAATGTAGTGCCAGTATTTATGAAAGACAAACAGAAAGGAAAATTACTATGAAACGTTTGATTGCTTTATTATGTGCTGCCCTTGTGATGAGCGGGTGTGCTGCCCAAACCAACCAGCCGGGTGGACAAACCGGAGAATGTTCTACCTTGAAAGTCTTTAATGTCGGAGAGTACATTGGACAAGATGTTATCGCAAAATTTGAGAAACAATTTAAAGTGAAAGTGGTGTATGACTTATTTGCGAGCAATGAAGAAATGTACACCAAATTATTAAGCGGAGAGTCTTATGATATCATTGTTCCTTCAGACTATATGATTGAACGGATGATTCTGGAAAACCGCTTGCAGAAGCTGGACTGGTCTAAAATTCCCAATCGTGAAAATCTGATTGCAGGACTTCAAAATCAGCAGTATGATCCGCAAGATGAATATTCAGCTCCATATTTCTGGGGAACAGTTGGTATTATCTATGATTCTACGAAAGTAGATCAAGCAGAAGTAGAGCGCCAAGGCTGGAATATCTTCAGAGATACCAAATATTCCGGACGTATTTACTTCTACGATTCTGAGCGTGATGCCTTCATGATGGCATTGAAATCACTGGGCTATTCCATGAATACCAATGATCCGGCACAAATCGATGAAGCATATAACTGGCTGCGGGCAATGAGCGATACCATGGCACCGGTATATGTCACAGATGAAGTCATCGACTATATGATTTCAGGTGTCAAAGATATGGCTTATGTGTATTCCGGAGATGCAACCTATATGATTTCGGAAAATCCTGATTTGAAGTTCTGGACACCGGAGGAAGGAACAAATTTATGGACAGATGCTATGGTAGTTCCTGCCAATGCGAAATGTCCGGCATTGGCATATGAATGGATCAACTTTATGCTGAGTGATGAAATCAGCGAAGAGAATACATTGTATGTTGGATATGCTTCTTCGAATCAAGCGGTTTTTGACCAAGTGAGCACAGATGAAGAAGAAGGATATGGTGGCATTGATGCCTATATTCCTCGTTTGGGATATGAGAAAGATGAAGTGTTCCACTATGATGAAGCACAACGCAAGAAAGTTTCCGAACTTTGGACGTTAATAAAAGCAGAACACTAAGCGTGATCATACCCTTGTTTTATAAATAATTGCATTCATTTCATGGATGGCCTGCGAAAGCAGACCATCTTTTTCTATTCCCTTTTCGATGACAATCAAGTATGATTGTCATAGTATAGAGCAGGAGTGATAGGTATGCCATTGCTGATTGGGATCTTAATTTGTGCAGTTGTCTTTGGTGTGTGCATCTATGTAGGACCTTTGCCTGAGCAATATCGCTGGATTATCCACCGGAACTTTGCCCATCGCGGCTATTATTTGAAAGATCAGACAATTCCGGAAAATTCGCTGGCTGCATTCATCCGTGCCCGTGATGCAGGATATGGCATTGAACTTGATGTACAGATGACAAAGGATCAGCAAATCGTTGTCTTCCACGATGACCACCTAACTCGGATGGTGACCAGTACACCAGCTGCAACATGGCCCATTACGAAGCTGGCATATGCAGAATTAAAAGGGTACGAACTGGGCAGCAGCAAAGAGCATATTCCGCTCTTGAAAGAAGTCTTGCATGCTGTCAACGGCGCTGTGCCGTTATATATTGAGGTAAAATATTTTAAGACAGATTGTGATGTGCTGTGTGCCGGACTGTTAAAGATCATGGAAGGCTATGCAGGGAATTATGCGATTGCTTCCTTCAATCCCTATGTGCTGCACTATTTCCGGGTCCATGCTCCGCAAATCATGCGGATCCAGATTGCGCAAAACTTGAAGAAAACGAAGCAGCCGCTGCTGCAGAAAATTATATTGGAAAACTTGCTGCTGAATTTCTGGTCAAAACCGCATGCGATTTCCTATCAGTACAATGCGACAGGACTTTCTTTTCATCTACTGAAATGGTGGAAGACATATACCCTTGGCTGGAGCATACCGTCCATCGAAGAATATCAGAAATATCAAGGCTATTTTGACAGCATTGTATTTGAGCAGTTTGCAGCGTCCCAATTTAAACAAACTTAGAGATCATCGGAGGATGGTCTTTTTTACCATAATTTAAGGTACTCCCTCATACAATAAAGTGATATAGAATGAGGGATCGCATGAGACTACTAAAGATGGGAATGCAAGGTACCGATGTGATGGAGTTGCAGGCACTGCTGCGCAAATTAGGCTACCAATTGGAAGTCAGCGGCATTTTTGATGCTGCGACAGAAGAAAAAGTGAAAAAATTCCAGGCATTGTTCGGGCTGCGGGAAGATGGTATTGTTGGACCCAATACATATCGTTATCTGGAGCGTTTTTTGCTGGGATATGATATCTATATCAGCCAAAAAGGGGATCGGATAGAGCAGCTTGCTGCAGCCTATAAAACATCACCGCAGGCCATTCGCATTGCCAATCCGGGTGTTGCAGACCGAATACCCGATCGTACAAGACTCATCATACCCTATTCAACGGATGTGGTTGATACCAACATCAATTACGACTATACTGTTTTGCAGCATGATCTGCTTGGCTTGAAAGCAAGGTATCCTTTTTTGGAAATCGGAACAATCGGAAACAGTGTTCTGGGAAGAAATCTTTATTATGTTAAACTGGGAACAGGTCCTAATGTGGTGATGTTCAATGCGGCGCATCATTCGCTGGAATGGATTACGACAGTTGTTTTAATGAAGTTTATAGAAGATTTTGCCAAGGCTTATGCTTTCGGGAAACCGCTGGACAACTATGACCCGCGGGCGGTATGGAATGCCGTAACGATGTATATTATACCGATGGTGAATCCGGATGGGGTTGATTTGGTGCTGAACGGTTTGAAACGGGATAATCCGTATTATGATGATCTTTTAGTCTGGAATCAAGGTAGTACTGATTTTTCCAAAACCTGGCAGGCCAATAACCGCGGGGTTGATTTGAACCATAATTATGAAGCAGACTGGCAGCTGGCAAAAGATATGGAGATTACTTATGGTGTAACCGGACCGGGGCCAACACGATTTGGCGGCTTTTATCCGGAATCAGAACCGGAGGTTCAGGCAATGGTAGCATTTACCAGAAAAATGCAGCCAAGCCTTGTGCTAGCTTATCATAGCCAAGGGAAATTAATCTATTGGAACTATGATGATTGGAATAATGCAAGAGCTAGAATTATTGCGCGTCTATTGGCATTTGTCAGCGGCTATTTTGTGGATGAGACCACCGGCATTGCCTCCTACTCGGGATATAAAGATTGGTTTATTAAGGAATTTGGGCGTCCGGGTTACACCATCGAAGTTGGAAAAGGGAAAAATCCACTGCCAATTGCCCAGTTTCCGGAGATCTATGAGGCAAATTTACCGCTGCTGTTAAAGGCCGCAACCGTAACGGATGTATCTAATATTATGATTTGAAATAGTCTTCCAATTTGACAAATGAAATAAAACTGATACAATTACAACAGATTGGAAGGAGTGAGCAGCATGAATACTATCAAACAATTCAGACAACGCATGTTTTGGTCGTATGTTGCATTCATGCTGGGTTGCGTCTCTTTCTTAACGGGATCATCAATTTCATTGGCGCTCGGAACCGGCGATGCGGTGCAATTGGCAAAATATACCCAAGTTGAAGAAACCGATGTTCGCAAGGTTCAAGAAACAGAAGAGCAGGAACAGCTGCGTAAAAAGACGCGCAAGGTAAATGCAGATCCGGTATTTGTAACATTGGTGATACAGCCTGTTTATACATGGAATGCAGCGACTGACTTAGAATATCAAACCGGCATCTTAGAATATCTTGCTGTCTGGCAGGATCATGTGGTGATTCCGATCGGGAATACACCTCCACCTTTAGTTTAATCTTTGCTGATACGAAAGATTGTCAGTAAATACCATGGTTGGTGATACAACCTTTTTGAAGTTTAACAAATAAAGGTGGAATAACAATGAAAATCAATATGATAGAACGAGTTTTCGACGCGGACAAACGACATATGTACCGTGTCCTTCAACAGGCAAAAAAGGTAAATTCCTGGAAGGAAACCATGCGCCAGCTTACAGATGAACAATTGCAAAACAAAACGATAGAATTTCAAGCCCGGCTTCAAAAAGGAGAAAGTGTGGATGCCTTGCTGCCGGAAGCATATGCCGTGGTAAGAGAAGCAGCAGGGAGAGTTTTGGGAGAATATCCTTATGATGTGCAGGTGGTCGGTGCCATTATTCTGCATCATGGCGATATAGCGCAGATGAAGACCGGTGAAGGGAAGACCCTGACTTCAACAATGCCGATTTATTTGAATGGTCTTGCCAAAAAGGGTGTTCATGTCGTTACGACCAATGATTATCTGGCATCCCGGGATGCCGCAACAATGGGAGAGGTATTCCAATTTCTGGGACTTACAGTAGGATATAATCATCGCCAGTTAACACCTGTTGAGAAGCAAGCACAATTCTTATGTGATATAACATATACCACCAATGCCGAATTGGGATTTGACTATCTGCGGGATGGGATGGTCATGCACAAAAGCCAGCGGGTACTGCGGGGGCTGTCATTTGCGTTGATTGATGAAGTGGATTCAATTTTAATTGATGAAGCGCGAACTCCTTTGATTATCTCCGGCGGGCAGAAAGATGAAACGATCATGTTTGCCAAAGCAGATCAATTTGCAAAGGCGTTGAAGCAGTCGGATTATGAAATTGAAGTGAAGGACAAGCAAGTATTCCTGACGGAATCAGGGATTCAGAAAGCAGAACAGTTTTTCCAGCTTACGAATTTATACCATCCGGAGCACATGACAACCGTGCACTTTATGAATCAGGCATTACGAGCAAATTACATCATGAAAAAAGACGTAGACTATGTTGCGAAAGAAACAGAGATCTTGATTGTCGATGAATATACGGGAAGAGCAATGGAAGGACGCAACTATTCCAATGGTTTGCACCAAGCAATTGAAGCAAAAGAAGGTATTGTGATTAAACAGGAAAACACCACTCTGGCAACCATTACCTATCAGAATTTCTTCCGCTTATATGGAAAGCTGGCTGGCATGAGTGGTACCGCCAAGACAGATGAACAGGAATTTTTGGAAACTTATAATATGCGGGTATTGGAAGTAGAAACGAACTTACCGGTTGTACGGGTGGATGATGTTTGCGAAGTATATGCAACCAGAAAAGAAAAATATCATGCTTGTGTCCAAGAAGTGAAAACACGTCATGGAGCGGGGCAGCCGGTTTTGATCGGTACGGCTTTTATTCAAGACAGTGAATACATGTCAAAGCTGCTGGAACAAGAGGGAATCCGCCATACGGTGTTAAACGCGAAAAACCATGCGTTGGAAGCGGAGATCATTGCCAAAGCTGGGCAACGTGGTGCTGTAACAATTGCGACCAATATGGCAGGACGCGGTACTGATATCAAGCTAGGTGAAGGTGTGAATGAGTTAGGTGGCTTAGCCGTACTTGGACTGCAGCGCCATGAATCAAAGCGGATTGACAATCAGCTTTTGGGACGAAGCGGACGGCAAGGGGATCAAGGATATTCCAAGTTCTATGTTTCTTTGGAAGATGATTTGATTCGTCGCTATGCCAATGATGAAGAAAAGAAATCTCTTGCTGTGCATTTGGGACAACAGGATAAAGTGCGTCGTATCATTGATCAAATTCAATCCACTGTGGAACAAGAGCATTACCATTCCCGCAAGCATGTATTGGAATATGACAATGTAATGCGGCAGCAACGCAGCGTGATCAGTGAGCAACGAGACTATATTATGGATTGTGATCAACCGCTGGAAATCATTGAATCGATGATGCACAAAGCGGTGGAAGGAATTGTATTCATGCATGAGTTGGAACTGAAGCAGAAGCAGGATTATCAGCGGTTTGTGCAAATTTTGAATGATTTCCATGGGCCGATATTCGATGTAAATCAATTTATGGGCTTAAATCAGCAAGAGCTGATGAATAAGGCATCTACCATGCTGGTTAATCACTATACCAGAAAGACCAAAGAAATCCGCTCGGAAATCAGTGATTTTGAACGAATTATGCTTCTGAGGCAACTGGATCAGGCATGGATCACGCATGTAGATGAAATGATGGCCTTGAAAGAAGGAATCCATTTGCGCTCTTATGCACAAGTAAAACCAAGTGATGCGTATGAGTCTGAAGGATTTGAGCGCTTCAAGGAAATGTTGTGGATAATTGCCAATGATGTAGTGGAGCAATGCATGCAATTGCAGGTACTTCCGCAACTGTTATAAAACGACAAAGCAGGCAGATGCCTGCTTTTATTGTAGCCTTGCTGAGTTTCATGCAACTTGCATGTTATTCCGCCTTTTTTGTCGTGGCGAATTCCTCATTCCATTTGTTTATCAAATCCTTCTCCTGCTTTCCTTGCTTTGCAACCATAGCAATTGCAAAGGGGAGTGCGACTATCATCATGCAAATAGAAATGCCTAAAAAGAGCAGCCCAATCAAGTTTGCCTGCGGAGATGAAATGAGTATCATTACACCAATCACCATAGATAGCAGACTGAGTGTCAGCAGGGTATTTAAACAGCATCTTTTTGTTTTCATGAAGAATCCTCCGGTAGTTGTGACTTTATATTATATATGATACTGTTGTTTGACTCATTACACCAGTAAGATGCAAATCAAGTTTATGAAATAAAAAACTCAGCAATTTATGCTGAGTTTCATCACCTTGATTGGTGGGGTTAGCGGGACTTGAACCCGCACGGTGTTGCCACCAACGGATTTTAAGTCCGTTGCGTCTGCCTATTCCGCCATAACCCCTTGGAGGTACCTATCGGACTTGAACCGATGATCACAGAGTTGCAGTCTATTGCCTTACCACTTGGCTAAGGTACCTTAATTTGGCATTGCTTATCTATTATATTAGGGATTGGTGAAAAAAGCAACCATTTTTTCTCTATTTGTGCATCTTATTCTGCGCAAATTTTCAATTGCAGCAACAGGTAATGATTCCTGAACGTAAGGTTGTAAAATAAAATAATCTGATGATAGATAGAGCATGAAATATAGCAGAAATATCTTATCATAGTATGATATGATTATAAAAAAGGTGGGGTAAGGCTATGCGGAAATTGTTTTTTTGGGGATGCTGGATGATGCTTGTGCTTGCTGCCTGTACAAAGGATGCTGTGTTGCCGAAACACAATGAAGAGCCTATTACAGAGATGAGGGTCGTAAAGTCAGTATGGAATGATATCACAACATATGATGTAGAAGCACGAGTGAATGTCTTTCTGGTTACCTTGGATGGCAAGTATGGCTTAATTGATCAGAAGGCGAATCTGCTGCTCGATGTGAAATACGAGCAGCTATGGCAAACCAATGATGGTTCTTATTTGGGAAAAACAGAAACGGGATTTGAGTTATTGCGTGATTGGAATGTCGATCCGTCGTTTTCAAAGGTATTGAGCCAATTGGAGAAAAACTATGATGCATACAACTATGACTCCGCCATTGGCTTATGGCAAGTGCAAAAAGGTGGGAAATATGCATATATCAAACTAGATGGAGCCATGTTCAGTGAGCATTGGTATGATGCTGTTAGTCCAGTGTATTTGCTTGCTGATGGCGATATTCCCTATTATGCTGCCAGCAATCTTTTCGCAACATATCAAGAGGAAGATGGAACGGAGTATTGCAATCTGCATGCTTTGGATGGAACGCTTATTGCCGGCATGCAGCCAAAACATACATGGGATGCAAAGCTGCAAAGGTGCAATGTATATGGGGTTGTCGATATGACTGCATCCCAGACGTCGGGAAAAAGAAGTGTGTATGCAGTGATTGTAAATAATGAGATAGATCAGACAATCTATGCGATAGATGGAACTATGCTGGCAGATCATGTACAGGAAGTCATGCAATCCTATGGGGAATCATTTTTCACTTATTTCAAAGATGGGAAAACCTATACAATAGATATGATAACCGGAAGAGTGGCTTTGGAAGCGGAACATACCGCCGGATATCGCGTTGTGAAACAAGATAATAGTTATGGGATCCAACTGGATGGTGCCATGTTGGTACCATATCAATATGAAAGCATTCAGGCATCACGCAGTGATTACAACAAAAATACAAAATATTTTATTGGGAAACGGAATACAGAATATGATGTGATCGATTTGCAGGGCAATGTCTTATTCACTGCTGCTCATGACCGGATTAATAGTACTGTCGATCCTGATATTTGGATTCGGGATGATAGTAAACTGGGAAAACAGCTGCTTGATGGCACTGGAAAACCTCTTACAAATTATGAAATCAGTAACGTGACTGTCGGTTCTTTGATTGCAATCGTGACAGAAGGTCGGTATGAAGTATTAGATAAGAATCTCACTAAGATTTATACAGGGCAGTTTGTAAATGAAATGCCGCTGATTTTATACAACGAAGCATTTCTGGCATTGGAACAAGATGTGCTGTATGTTAAGGATAAGAACGCGCAAACACTTGGGGAATACGTTGATCTGAAGCATGATATTTTAATCTACAAAAGGGATCGTAACTACTATGCTATGGGAAATAATCAGGAAGTATTACTGGATCGCTATGATCCAGAGCAAATGAGGGTATATACAATCCAAGGGATTCAAGGAGTATTTTTAGCTCATCATGAGGTTGTTCAGTTTGTAGATGAGAAACTAAATCCTTATTTGCAAGTAAAGGCAGATGCTGTAACTCCTATAGGAGAAGTTACACTGGAGAATGGGCAAACCTATCAATATTTTGCGGCTGAGAAGAATGGCAAATATGCGTTGATGCTGGAATCCGGTGAAATCCTAAGCGATTTCATCTATGATGAATATCGACCATTCAGCAATCATGGTTACGCTGCTGTAAGGCAAGGCCCAAATTGGGCGGTTATCAACTATCGCGGTCAATTAACAACCGCTTTTATTTACAGCAATGAAGATACAATGTTTTTGCGGAATACCTTTACGTTGATTGGTCCGTGGCATCTAAGGCACTCCGAAAATCCAACATATGACCGAGATAGTTTTATCCATACAAGAAAATAATGATACAGAAAGGCAATCATCATGTTCAATCATAGAAAACTGATTATTCCAAAGAAACTGCAAGCAGGAGATACCGTTGCAATTATATCGTTGTCCAGCGGTATGCTTGGCAATCCTGAACTGGATGGACAACGCAAATTGATGGAAAAGCGTCTGCAAGAACTGGACTTGCAAGTCATTTATACCCCGCATGCACTTCATGGAGAGACATTTATTGCAGATCACCCGCAAGCAAGAGCAGCTGACTTGATATGGGCTTTTCAAAATGAGCAAGTAAACGGAATTATAGCAGCAATCGGCGGCGAAGATACTTATCGCATCATACCCTATCTATTGGCAAACGAGGAATTCCGGGAGTTAGTGCAAAAAAAACCTAAGGTATTTATCGGTTATTCGGATACTACTATCAATCATTTGCTGTTTTATAAACTAGGAATGCGTACCTATTATGGCCATAGTGCCATAGTAGATTTTGGTGAGCTGGGAAGTCAGATGCTTCCTTATGCACGGGAATGGTTTCAAAGGCTGTTTGATGGCCAGTCTCTTTATGAAATAAAGTCCAGTCCAATCTGGTATTTGGAGCGGGACTCTTTTGCAAGCAGTGAGATTGGCAAAGAACGAACCATGAAGCCAGAAGAGCACGGCTTTGAATGCATCAGCGGATCTGGCAAGGTACAAGGGCATTTGCTTGGAGGTTGTTTGGAAAGCTTAGGAGATTTACTTCGCGGAAGACAGGCTGTTATAAATGAAGAGTATAAAATTTTTCCTTCAGCTGCGAGTTTCCAAGGTGCCATCTTATTTTTGGAAACCTCCGAGGAGAAACGCTCACCCCAGGAACTCGAATTGTTGCTGGAGCTAATCGAAACTCGTGGTGTTTTTGAGGTAATTGGCGGAGTTCTCATCGGCAAGCCGCAAGATGAAAAGTATTATGAAGAATATAAGCAAGTCTGCCTTAGAGTGATTGGAAAGCATGGCATTCCAATCCTCTATAATATCAATTTCGGACATGCGCATCCAAAATGCATTTTGGCATATGGTGCTGAGATTGAAGTGGATTATGATGAAAAGCGCATCCAATATTGTGAGCCGCTGGTTGGCATGTAGCATTGAAGCAAGGTTAGGAAGGGATATTGCATATATGGTTACTTGAAAGTTAAAGAAAAAGGAATTTGGAATGTTATGAACTACAAGAGCGAACTTGTTGCTGAGGATATTGATCCTGCAGTAGATCAAGAGCCATATAATTATGAATATAGCCGTATCGGCGAATGGTATTTGATTCCGGAAACGGAACGGACGGCATATGAATATGGAAAGATGATTTATACGAAATAAGAGAATGAGCCCGTCTGGTCGACGAGCTCATTTTAAATAATGCAGTTTTCTGTGGCGGGATCGAAGAAGTGAATTTTGCTTAAATCCATTGATAATTGAATTGTTTCATGATTGCGGACATCTACGCGGGAAGCAACTTTGGCAATGATTTTTTTGTTTTGGGTAATACCATGCAGGATAAATTCATGGCCAAGCAGTTCGGAAACCTCAACGTAAAAAGCTATCACTGCGGTAGGGAATGTTTCACCGACAATTGTCTCGCTATGCAAATCTTCAGGCCGAATCCCAAAAATGACTTCTTTGTTTTCATACGATGCTAATGCTTGTTTTACGCTGTCGGAAAGCACAATGTTCTGTTCACCTAACTGGAAGCCACCATTTTGGTATTTGCCTGTGATAAAATTCATAGCCGGTGCACCTACAAATCCTGCGACAAACATATTAGCAGGCTGATTGTAGATTTCTTTGGGAGTGCCGATCTGCTGAATATAGCCATCTTTCATGACCACGATTCTGGTGGCCATTGTCATAGCTTCTGTCTGGTCATGCGTTACATAAATGGTAGTTGCATTGATGCGTTCATGCAGCTTGATGATTTCGCTGCGCATTTGCACCCGCAGTTTCGCATCCAGGTTACTTAATGGTTCATCCATCAAGAATACATTTGCATTTCGTACAATTGCTCTTCCTAAAGCAACACGTTGACGCTGCCCGCCGGAAAGAGCCTTTGGTTTACGCAGCAAATAAGGTTCAATTTCTAAGATACGGGCTGCTTCTTTTACACGCCGGTCAATTTCTTCCTTCGATGTTTTCTTTAATTTTAAGCCAAATGCCATGTTGTCATAGACACTCATGTGCGGATATAGGGCATAGGATTGAAATACCATTGCAATATTACGATCCTTTGGAGCAACGTCATTCATCAGCTGATCATCAATATATAATTCGCCGGAAGTTATTTCTTCCAGACCGGCAATCATCCGTAACGTTGTGGATTTACCGCATCCGGATGGGCCAACAAAAACAATGAACTCCCGATCTTCGATGTTTAGATTAAAGTCAAATACTGCCTGTACCTTATTGTCATATATTTTGTTAATTTGTTTGAGCTGCAAGGTTGCCATAAATTCCTCCTGAATATTACATTCATTATAGCAAGTGCTTACCGGCAGGTATTGTGCAATTTGCACAATGTTATTTCACGAGAGAAAGATAGAGGAAAAACAATTGAGCATTGTGATATTCTTTAAAGTCCAAGCCTGTTTTATCTGTGATTTGTGCTAAGCGATACTGCAATGTATTGCGATGGATGTATAATTGCTGGCTGGCTTTTAAAGCATTGAACGTACATTGGAGGTAAATCTGCAATGTTTCTGTTTCTTCTTTGGTGAGCGCTGCAAACAGCTGTTTCAACAAGCGAAGGCAAATGGGATCGCCCTTTTTCCATAGATGCAAGATGATCTCATATTCATGCCAGATATGCTTGCTGAACAAAATATCTGTTTGGGCAAGCAAGTAACGTGCAAGCTCGGTATCGCCATGCGAAATCACAAAGGTTATGCTATAGTCAAGATCCTGAACCAAGCTTGGCAATGATTGTTCGAGGTGCAATGCTGCTGCTTCTTCCGCAAGCAAATAGCCAGTTGCTGAAGAGAGTGAAACATGTTCCAGCGGCAGAAACAGATTGTTCTTGATGATACTGGTAAAATCAGAGAATGAAAGCTGCGGATGCAATTGATAGTAATAGAAGCGAATCATAAGCAGTTCTCCTTATAGATAGTTTGTGTTTGATGCATAGATTGGAATCTGCTGTTTCGACACTGGCTGGTTGCTTGGATTGTCAGGTGCGTTTAGCACCTTATTGCATCTTTGTATTTATCCATCAACTTTTAGCCCGATTTATTGTTGCAGTCTGCTTCACAAGAATATAATTCTTCTGACTGGCAAACCAATCAATGGTTTTTGTTTCTTTCCCGTGAATGGTGCGCGTAATGATTCTATTTCCTTGCAAGTCTTCCTTATGATTCTCTATTATGAAGTAATCTGTATTTGCATCTAATGTAATGGAATCGGGCATTGTTTCCGGCGTGTAAGAAGACTTTGCAATCATGTTGTGGTTTATATCCATTTGAAGCAAAACTATATCTTGGGCAGGAAATAAAGTGGTGATGAATACTTCCACAAATGTTGTATCTGACGTTTGCTCTTCGTTGATTGTCTGCGAGGAAGCAGCGGTCTGATGATATGTCATGGTGAGTCCTTCCTGCTCCATGTAGCTTGAAGATAATCCTTGTCCTGGAGTCAAGTAGACTCTGCCGTCATCAGTTTGATATACGGCATTCATATGAAAAATATTATTATTTTTGTTGGGACTGATATAAATGGTGCCTTCTAAATTTGTTTTTGATTCACTGCCTGCCTGCACAGAAAATTTAGCGTTGGTAATTTCCGGACCTGCTATCGTCGCAATATAGGAATCGCGCTCACTGGTGGCCGGAAAAACAGAAGTGAAAAAAGCAATGCCTTCAATTCCGGGAAACACAAATTGCGGTTCTGCTTCGGGCGTAAATTGCACTTCATCTGCATATAAGCGAAAAGAAACATCTGAAAGATTGTCAGATTTTTTATTTGGATTGCTTGCGCTATACTGCTCAAGTTTACCGAAATCAAGTGATTCTGTGGTCACATAAAAGCCTGCAAATCGATCTTGCCCCGCCGCACTTTCTTGTTTTTTTGCCAGCTGGCAACCGCTCAAGCTGCCAAGCAGCACAAGTGCAAACCAAATTTTCATTGTTTTATATTTCATCGTCATTTCCCTCCAAGGTTCCGTCAAATTTTAAAATATCGCCAACATCACATTGTAAATGCCAGCAGATTTTATTGATTGTACCAAAGCGAACCCCTTTGGCTTTGCCGCTGCGCAAAATGGAAAGGTTCGCCTCTGTGATGCCAACCAAGGCGCATAATTCCTTTGATGTCATTTGTCTTTCTTTTAGAATGTCTTCTAAATACACGCGAATTGCCATAAGAGCCTCAAATAAATTGATCATTTTCATCTTTTAATTGTTTCGTTTCAATGACGAATCGATTGATCAGCAATGTAACAATTAAAAATAATAATGATGTGACAGGTAAATAGAGTACAATGGAAATCGTGCGAATTGCACTTTGAAGCAGCAATTGGAACAGATTAAATCCAAGCTGGGTAATTGCGATAAAAACGATTGCTTTTAAGCAAAACTGGCTTAGTTGTTTTGATGCTTGCACGGTTTCCGGTGAATAGCGATCTTTCTTCCATTCCTCAAGCAAGGAAAATATGCGGAATATCAGAATAATATTGCAGATATCCGGTAAGCAATTGAATATATACTTGCTTGTCAAAAATAGATAGCTAAGGGACAGTGTATGTGTGTTTCCTATATTCCCTGCTTGCAATGTATGAATTTCATACAAGAAACTGCCGAACTGGGCGCCAAAGACTACCAGCAGCAGATAGGTTTGTGTGAAGAACAATACAATTTGGAGATATTGCCCCAATTGCTTTATATCACCTGCTGATAGCAAACGAACTGCCCGCAACAAGAAATAACTTAGGAAAGCAGAATACAAGATGCCGCAGATCACTGCTTGATATACCAAAGAATTACGATCTGATGGGAAGGGTACCAAAGCAGGGTTAATCATATAATATAAAATAATGAACAGTACGATGCTTGCGATGATTAATGCACTATCCTCGTTCACCAGTTTACGTTTTTTGCGAATGCCAAGTAAAATCAATACTGGCGATGAGCATAGCAAAAGATACAGTACAATGGCAACTCCGTTGCCGATCGAACCAGATAACGATAAAGTGCGTAAAAGCAAAGCGATTTGGTGCCACGGAAATACCGCAATCAAAAGATAATTGCTGCTGAGCCGAGGTCCTGTCAATACAAATATGATGCAGCTGATCGCAATAACAACAAGAAATAGTTTATGCCAAAGTTGTTTCATAAGTCCCTCCAAATTATTGTTATTCGATAATTTAGCTTAAGCATACTAGTAATTGCCCAACTTGTCAACTTTTATTATGAAAGTATTGATGTAACTGGATATATTGGTGAAAAATATTTATCATTGCAACATACCAGTAATTTCCATCATGTTATGTCAGGCTGATTTATTTTTAAAGGGAAACAAGGTAGAATATAGACAAGAGGTGAGACCTATGAAAAAAATGAAATGGTTTGTATCGCTATTAATCCTGCTGTCATTGTTTGCTTGTGCAGCGAAGAATTCGTCAATAGCACCATCAGAGCAGCCAAAAGCAGCAGACAACTATCAGGGAACTGCAGTGGAGAATTCCAGAGATAACTATACTTTATACGATCAAAAAGGAACTCCGCCAGCTACCGCTGATCAGAAAATTATACTGGCAGTGGGACTTGATGTGGAAACGAAAGATTATGCGAAAGCAATTACCAACTTGGAACAGCTGACAAAAGATTATGGAGGATATATTCAATACTCTATGATTCCGCGAAATCCGGCAGGTGAGAAGTATGCAAGTTTGAATGCGACGTATAATTTGATGATTCCAACAGACAAGATTACTGATTTTGTACAAAAGGTAGGGGAGTTTACCAATATTGTTAAGGAAAGCCGCAATGCAACGAATATTACGGATGCTTATGTGGATACCGAAGCAAGAATTGCAAATTTAAAAGCAAAAGAAGTCAGATTGAAAGAATTGCTGAAGCAATCAGGAAATTTATCTGACTTGCTGCAAATCGAAACAGAACTATCGAACACGCGATATAATATTGAAGCAATGGAACGCCAGCTGCAAAGCTATGATACCCAAATTCAATACACACAAGTGAATGTCAGTATTATGGAAGTTTATACGTACACACCGGACCAGCAATCTGTCAGTCTATGGGACCGCATTGTAGATGAATTCAAAAACAACTGGAAAAACTTTGGCTGGTACATGTCTTCAGCATTGGTGTTTGTTGTTTCTGAATTGCCGTTTATTCTTCTGCAATTGGTATTGGCGCTGATTCCGATTTACTTGCTGTATGCTATTTTCCACAAGAAAATTCGCAATTATTTACAGCATCGTACAGGAATTAAAGTGAACAATCAAGAAAAAGAATCGTAGTATCAGAACTATCTTCGGATAGTTCTTTTTTTTATAGTATCATTGTGATAAAATGAACATAGCTGATAGAAAAAAATGGGGGTTACTATGAAAAAAGTTATATTCGGTGTTGTCGTTCTATTTGCGATATTGAGCGGTTGTCAGTTGGCCAAAGCAAGGGAATTGCTCTATCAAAGAAAGAATCAGGAGATTCGCATAAGAACAGAGGGAACTGATGCAGTTGTAACACAGCTGCGATTTGATACTGTATATACTTCACGAGATTGGATGATACATCACAATATGACTCGGGATGAAGCAGAGCAAGCTTTAATCAAGCAGTTTAATCGCAGACAGGACTTAATACTAGCACTTCAAGAAAGAGGAGGCTTGTGCAAGGAATGTGCCCAGACATTAGATATTGCGGTCATAGTTGGCGGTACTTTTACGGATGTGACAGAAGAAGCGAAAACACCGCATGTGAGTTATCAAGAAACTATTACAATCGATTTGAAAAAAATAGAAAATGCAGATGATAATTTACAAGCTGTTTTTGCGGAATATGGACTTCCAACAGAAGATTCAAAATCATATAGACTGACACTCGAGTCATTGCAAGCAGCGCAGACATTCCTGTTTGCGGATACTTTTCAGTATGGCTCATTCTTTGAGATCACGGAAAGTAAAGAAGAAAAGTTAATAAAACAAGGTGCTCCTGATATATCATTTTTACCATCTGTGCCTGAATATGAATTTATGAAAATTCCACTTGCTGTACGTGAATTTTCAGGCATAGGCTACCAGGCTAAATATGACGACGAAACAGATGATGCACTTATCGTACCGTGGAACTATTGCATTGAGGGAAGTTACCAAACAACCAGAACAGGATATTGGTCAAAATGTAATTGGGTAGTTGAACGTATTTATGACGAGTTTGGTAACTACAGTGATTTTTTGCCACGCAATACCGGTAAACTGGAATATAAGATTGTTGAAGGTGGATACTATGTTCGCTCTGGTACAATCCAAAGCTTAGTTTTACTAGATTGCTTAGCAAAAGCGGACAAGGCAGTTGAGATTCCAACACCATTTGATTTATATCGCTTCTCAATTGGGAATGGATTTGATGGCATTCATTTTACTGAGAAGAGAGATGATGGTACAACTTGGGAGTACGATATTGATATTGCCGAAGAGGAAGGATTCTTCTTATCTATTCACGATGGCAATGCAGCAAATAAAAATGCTTTTACGTATTTCTATGGTGGTGATGTTCGCAAACTCTACCAGGAACTTGCGAAAAAAGGGAACTCAATTAGGTACTGATAATGAGGATGCTTATATGCAAGATATTGCTGTTGTATACTGTATTTTAATGAGCAAATACTCAAGGATAATAAAAACCTGCAACAATAATTGCAGGTTAGTTATATGCAAATGGTGCGATAGGTGGGATTTGAACCCACACGTTATAAACACACGCCCCTGAAACGTGCGCGTCTGCCAGTTTCGCCACTATCGCATTTCAGACAACTATTATTATATTCTTTTTTTGGAAACAAGCAAGAAAAACTTTATATAAAATGCCTGCAGATGGCATTTTATTTTGCTTATAAAGATAATAGAGTATATACAGTTTGCTAATTAGCAACGTTTTTTTGGTGCACTTGCATATACTATATCGTAATCTTCATTGAAATGGGAGGGTGTCATGCAAACAAATTCAGATAAAGGCAGTACTTACAAAATTCAGGCAGGAGATATGCTATGGCAAATCGCACAGCGTTTTCAAACTTCTTTGCAGGCTATTATGATGGAAAATCCAACACTTGATGAAAACAACTTGCAAGTGGGCCAAGTAATTCGGATACCACCAAAAAGCAAGTTTCATGCAAGACAGCAGGAACAAGAGTCAAAGAGTTCCGATGAATTCGTACGAGCTATGCGTGACCAATTCCGGCTGCTGTGGGAGCAGCATGTATATTGGACACGAATGGTTATCCTTGGTATTCTGTTTGGTTTGCCTGATACGGAAGCTTCTATCAACCGCTTGCTTCGTAATCCGCTTGGCCTTGCAGCGATATTTAAAGAGTTTTTTAAGGCTCCGATTGTTGCGGATTTTGTAAAGCTGTTTACAGGACATCTTACAATTGCTGCTGAATTAGTAAAAGCTGTAAAAGATAAAGACAGTACTGCTGCTGTCGATGCTGAAAGAAGATGGTACGAAAATGCTGATCAGATCGCTAATATTCTTGCTGCTATGAATCCATTTTGGTCAGAGCAGGAATGGAAATATCTATTATACAATCATCTTGCCATGACGAAACAAGAAGTAGTTGATATAATGACTAAAGACTATGTGGAAAGTATCAATGAGTTTGATAGAATAGAATTAGAAGCACTAAAAATGGCAGATGAGATGACGAATGGTATCGTGAAGTTATTGAGGCAAATGTAAGCTGGTGCAAAACCAGCTTTTTGTTATCAAAGGTTTTTGATGTTTGAATCATAAGCAAATTACTATTGATAGGATAAAAACAGTTAGGTATCTTAAATGAATACTCTATGTTACAATACAACTTACAAAGCTTATTATCTTAAAAAGATTTGCTTGCGAAGTAGAAGCAATGAAGAAACAAAATCAGCATAACCAAGGAGGACGGAAATGATGAACAAAGAAGTTGAATCTTATCTAAATAAATTTGATCCGGATATACAAGACTTATTTGCAAAACTGCAAAAACTGGTTCAGAAGAGTATTGCAGTTAAAACAGAAGAAAGCTTATGGGCAAAACTGCCAAGTTTTTATGTTGGAAAGAACTTTGTCAGATTGATTCCTTTCAAAGACCATATCAATATTGAAGCAGATGCGATCATAAACTATCAGCACCAACTGCCAGACTATAGAATAACACCGAAAGGCATGTTGCAGATTTATCTGAATCAAGCTATTCCGGAGCAGTGTTTGCAAAAGATTTTTTATGAAACACTCACGAAATAAAATATTGCGAAAAAACCAATATAACCTGACTCTTCGCGGAGTCTTTTTAATTCTGAAAAAATAGAGTAGATTCCTAGCTGCATAAAGAGTGGCATCTGATTTTATGATGACAGCAAACGAGGAAATGTTTTTGCAGAAAGCTATGGTATACTGAACTCACCGTACGGAAGGTGAGAATAATGCAGAAGAATGTACTTGCGGATGTAATTCAGTATATTGAAGAGAATTTAAAAACGGATATTACAGCACAGGAGCTTGCGGACTATGCAGGATATTCACTGTATCATTTTCAGCGTCTTTTCTCATCGGAAATGGAAATTTCATTAGCGGCTTATATAGTAACCAGACGGCTTAAAAATGTGTTGTATGAAATTGCACAAGGTTATAAGGCGATTGATGTGGTGCTGGAATATGGATTTGTGACTTATGCAGGCTTTTATAAAGCATTTGTTCGTGAATATGGCTGTTCTTTAAAGAAATACATTTCTATTTATGGTGTGCCGATTAAGAAACCACAAAAAAAGGAGATACTGGAAATGAACATAACGAAAAAGCAAATCAATGAGCTGTTGGCTCATTGGGATATTGAACCAAATCTTCCGATTTATGATGTTGCTTATATGGACGGAAGAAAGATTGCTGATGCAGTTTGGCGAATCGGTGATGAGTATTATTTGAAAAAACAAACAGATCAAAAACATATTCTGAACCATAGCATGTTTGCAAACGCGATTCATAATGAAGGTTTGGCTAGTCCATTGATTGTCACAACGAAAGATGGACGGGAATATGTCGGAGAAACGGAATTGTTTGTACTAATGAAACGAGTAAAAGGAATGCCTTACGAGTTGTTAGATCCCTTTGGTGACAGAGCACAATATTATGCAGCGGAGTGCGGAAGAGCAATCGCCAAACTTCACAAAGCATTGAATATGATACCTGATCCTGTTCACATGAAAGACAAAAATCTATTGCAGACAGTAACAGAATGGGCTTTGCCTGATGTGCGAAAACAGAACGAGCAATGGTCTATGAATTTACCGGAAGCCTTCTTTGATGATTTAGCAGAAACATTTGGCATTTTATATCAAAAACTGCCGTATCAGACGATTCATCGTGATCCAAATCCGAGCAATATCTTATTTGAGCAAGAGAGAGTCGCTGGTTTTATTGACTTTGAACTTAGTGAACGTAATATTAGATTGTTTGACCCTTGCTACTGTGCAACGGGATTATTAAGTATCGCCAAGACAAACCAGCAATATGAAGCATGGCTGGCAATCGCTGCTAATATATTGCGGGGATATCATGAAATAAATCCGCTTTCTGAGGAGGAAAAACGTAGTATCTATTATGTGATATGCAGCATTCAGCTTATCTGCATTGCATATTTTAATCAGGTTGATGATCCTAGTTTTCAGCAACTCGCTAAAGTAAACCGGAAGATGCTGCAATTTATTGTTGCGCATCGATATGAGATTGAGAATATCTTTAAGTAATCATTTCAAAACTAGCAAAAACCTGTAATTTTGATATGATCCCTCTCAGTGTAGACAACGTAAATAAACAAAGCGTTGGACTATAAAAGTAGGATCTTTTTCTATGGTAAGAAACAGCATGCAGTGAATCTGCAGGCATTCATTATAATGCTTGACAATATGCTGAACTTGATATAAGTTATAGTTGAACAATGTTCAACTATTGAGGTGCATGATGAAGATAAATGAAACAAGGGAAAAGATTATAGCGGAAACAATACAGTTAATTCGTGAATCAAACGGTTTATCTGAAACTATTACCATTCGCAAAATAGCGAAACATGCAGATGTAGGTATTGGATTGGTAAATCACTATTTTGGCAGCAAAGAAAAACTGCTTGAAGAGTGCGTGCAAAGAATTATCAGCGGTGTAATCAGTGCTTTTAACCCGTCTCTAACAGAAACAGAGAGCGCAATAGAATCTGCAAAGCGTATTGCAAAAGAAGTTATGGATTTTTTGATGGAACATTCCGAAATATCTAAAATTTCCATTTTGGGAGATTTAAAGCATCCTGGGATAACAGATAATACTATGCGCTCTGTTTATGGATTTGAACGCAGATTATCGAATGACAGGCCAGAAGCGTCAGCAAGATTACATGCATTTATGATTACAGCTATCTTGCAAGTGGCATTTTTACGTAGGGATAGTATGCTCCAAACCCTCGGTATCAACTTTAATGAGAAACGGCAGCGTGATTCATTTATTGATGAAATGATTGAGAGGTTTTAGCCATGCGATATGTAGTTATTAATGGATCTCCTCATAAAGGGAATACATGGCGCTTGGCTTTGCAAGCAATGGAAACCATTTCAGAAAAAGACAGCCAGGCTGAATTTGATGAGATTCATCTCATGAAGGTGCAGCTGCCGTTCTGCTGTGGATGCAGTGCATGTTTTCGTTTAGGGCATGAAACTTGTCCCCATTCCAGCATCATTTGTGATATCATCCATAGAATTGAGCGTTCTGACGGAGTAATTATTCTTTCTTCTACTTTTAATCTGAGGGAAACAGCACTGTTAAAGAATTTGTTTGATCATTTGTGCTTCATGTTGCATAGACCACACTTCTTTCAAAGCAAAGCACTGATTCTTACCACAACAGGAGGAGTTGGAGCTCGTCAATGTGCAAAGAGCATAAAAGATTTCTTAAGCGGTATTGGATTTAATCGCTGTTATCAATTTTCGGTTGCTGCTCATAGCTGGAATGACTATCAAATAGATCAAAAAACAAATACGAAACTCAATCAGCTTGTCAGACGATTTCAAACAGATGTTGCCTCCCAAAAATTGCATAGTCCTTCCATCTTGGTTTTAATACCATATAACTTGTTTCGTGGAATGTCCTTGGCATACCAGCCAGGTACGGCATATGAAACTTGCGATGGCAGCTATTGGACTGAAGAATACAGGAAAAACAATGTCTATGATCCTGCAGTGCCAGTGGAATTATATAAAAGACCATTTGGTCAGCTTTTTTACTGGATTGGGAAATTAGCAGGTAAAAAAATAATGGTAACTTACAAAAAGCAAAGCAATGTCTAGAAATCTGAATCATTGCTGATGAAATGAGGCAAAAAGAATCATCTATCATAAACAGCAGCACATCTCCGTACATTATATCATACAGAGCAGGGGGACGAAGATGAATCATCAGGACAGCAGCTGTCAGTATCAAGTAAAGAAACCATATCCGCCAATTCAGGTAGACGGTCCTAATTTGACATATGCAAATGAAATGTTGAGTGACATCGCAGAGGTAGTTTCTGAAATGAGTGATGTAGCACGGTACTTCTACATTGCGGTGATGGCAAACGAGCACTACAAAGAGATTGCGACCTGTTTTCACTATATCAGCATTGTGGAGATGCATCATTTGAATATCTTTGCCCAGCTTGCATTGAAACTTGGTGCTGATCCACGATTGTGGAGCGGTGCTGTCTATAAAAAGTGGTGGTCACCTTCCTACATTGGATATTCCTTTGATTTACGATCAATGATCGCAGAATCTATTCAGGCAGAGGAAAATGCAATTCGCAAGTATTCGCAGCAGGCAGAAACGATTGGTGATCACAACATTGTAGCGATCTTGCGCCGTATCATTTTGGATGAAGAGCAGCATTTGCGGATATTTAAAGAGTTATACCAGAGTTTGTAATGATTGCATGTCATATATTTGAAGGGAGCTGCTATATCAAAGCTAGCTCCTTTTTTATCGTGAAACATAAAAAGAGAAGTTAAGGTATGCGGGAACACTAAATTGATTGACAAAATGCAAGCGAATGCGTTCTAATGAAGAAGTAGGAGGCGATGTTTATGAAACTATCACGACGGGAGCAATTGGTTTTGTACTTGCTTTTGAATGAAAAACAGACGATTACTTCCAAGGAATTAGCGCATACCATGAATTTAAGTGAACGGACAATAAAAACAACTATTGCTGCATTAAAAGATGTACAAGCTGAGTGTGGCATTGAAATTGAATCCAAAAGTGGTTCAGGATATCGCATCCAAATAACCAATTTAAAACTATATCGGAAAACCCTCGAAGAATTATCCATTTTATATAATTATTACAACTACGTACGATTAATTAAGCACTCAAAAGGCAGGTCGATCATTCGCAGAATCATTCTTTCGAAACGACCTATTACAACCAAAACACTGGAAGATGACCTGTTTCTGTCTGCCAGCAGTGTATATAAAGGGCTGATGCATGCAAATGAATTATTGAAATCAAGTCATTTAAAGATTGAGAATCTGCATGGCAAAGGGTATCAAGTAACCGGCGAAGAACTTGATATCCGCTTGTCTATCGTAGAGCATCATGGGATTCACTATCACAAATATACGGAGTTTCGTGACAATGAATTATTTTTTGATATCATCGGAAACAAGTCAGCAGAAATTTATTCTATTCGGCGTATTTTGCTGGATGCTTTGATTCAACATGAAATCCCCATCATTGATACCTTTTCCCATCGTCTGGCAAAATATTTGATGGTTACAATCATGAGAATCAAAGAGGGTTTTTTGCTGTCGGAGAATATTACAGACCATTGTGCATTGCGGAATAACCATTACTATTCTTTTACAAACTATATTCTGGATATGATTGCGGCGAAATTTCAAGTTTCTATCAGCATCGCGGAACGGAGTGCATTTCAAGTGCTCTTGTTGATGAGCTTGGATAGTACCCAATTATCCTTTGCCATTTTCTCGGATCAAGAATTGGTATTTGCCAAAACAGTGAAACAACATTTGTGCAGATATCTTTCTGCATCATTTGGCTATGCAATTGATGAGCAGCAAAAGCAAGTGCTGGAAGCCATATCGGTCCCGCTGTTATTCAAGCAAATCTATGCGAAGCAAATTCATTTGGATTTAATTGGTATGTTTGTGGAAAATCACCCGTTGCTGCAGCGGGCAGGATATCTGATTTGTTCCCAGCTAGCATTGCAAGCTATCGCAAGTTATAGTTCCTATCAATTTACCCAATATGACAAGTTGTATTTTGCGCAATTTTTCGACTCGTTGTTCTTGCATGAAAATACTGTCATCAAACCCATGCATGTTGTGGTGTGCAGTCGTTTTGGATCACATTCTGCTGCCTTTATGACAAAGCAAATTAAAGAATTCTTCGGAGAATCCATGTTTGCTAGTCTGCGCACTACGGAATTATTCCGTGTCCGCTCCATGATTGATGTTTCAGGTATCGATTTTGTTGTGCATGATTTTGAAGAATATGTTTATCAATATACAATCCCTCACATTCGTATTTCACGATACTTAGAGACGCAGGATTATCGGTTGCTGCGCCAGCATTTTGAAAATGCTTCTTTAAAGAGCATTATGGAGAGTTGGTTCGATCCGCTGCCCCTCAGGATTTACCGCGAAGAAACGGAAAGGCCGCAAATTAGTGTGATTGGGAAAACCAAGCAAACTAGCTGCATACCAAAAGACTTGCACATCAAAGATGCTTATATTGATTATTCGCTTCATGGAACGGACCAAAAGGCATTTGTGGAATTGTACTTGCTGGAGAAGACCTGCTATTATAATTCCCGAAAAGTAAAAAAGATTATTCGCTGTCATTTGCCGCAGACACTGAATCAAGAGGTCGCTTTGATTATTAATATAATCTGTGATCAAATATTAAATAAATCGTACTTCACAGAGCAAATTGGGAAACTAGAACAATTGGATCAAAATGATGTAATCAATTGTATGTATCACAATAGCTTGCCCGAGTGATCGTGCAATAAAAAAAAATAAAGCGCTTTATGATACGCTATAATTTGGTAAAGCGCTTTTATTTATGATATATCGTAAAAGAAGGAGGAGTTTATGAGTAAGTTAGTGATTGTGACACATGGCAGAATGGCGAGTGGAATGAAAAGCTCAATTGATCTGTTTTTTCCGGATGCAGCACATGTGGTGGCTGTTGATGCGTATGTGGATGAACGCAATGTTTGGAATGAAATTGAAGCAGTAATGGAAACCACGGAAGATGCAGAACAAATTATTTTAATGTCTGACTTTTTAGGTGGCAGCGTGAACCAGAAACTCATCAGCTATTTAAGCCGCAGCAATGTATTCTTGATCTCAGGCATCAATTTGCCATTGTTGCTGGAATTAGCGGCTGATCCTTCTCGTTATTGGGATAAGGATTCATTAAATCTGCTGATTCAAGAAGCACAAAAGGCGATGCAGCTGATACTCAGTGAAACAAATGAAGAAACAGAAGAGTTCTTTTAGGAAAGGTAAATAACATGATCAAATTATTTCGCATTGATGAACGGCTCATCCATGGACAGATCGCGATCAAGTGGTCGCGCCATCTGAATATTACCCACATTGTAGTTGCTAATCAGGCAGCTGCAAACAATGTGTTAATTCAAAAATCACTGAAAATGGCTGCTCCAGCCGGTGTAAAAGTAGCAATTAAAGGAATTGAAGAAGCTGCAGCGTTGATTCATGATCCAAGAAGTGAACCCTTGCAAATGCTGGTACTGGTTGATTCGCCGGAAGATGCACTGGAATTAGTGAAGAGCATCAGCGGTGTTGATAAGATCAATGTTGGTAACTATGGCCGTGTTGCGGCAGAGAAGCCTAATCAGCCGCGCAAGTCATATGCACTGAATATCTATTGTGATGAAAGCGAAGTAGCGGCATTCAAAAAATTGATTGCTACCGGCATCAGTATTTACTACCAGACGATACCGGAAGACACGGCTGTCAGTCTGGACGTTGTATTCAAATAAAAAGAAAGGAATCATTACGATGATTATACAAGCATGTTTAGTCTCACTGGCATTCTTGATTTGTGTTGGTGTTGACCGTTTAATGTCCTGGCAAACCTTTGGCCGTCCTTTGGTTGCCGGAACAATTACAGGATTGGTATTAGGAGACTTGCGCACAGGGATTATTATGGGAGGAGCATTAGAGGCTATTTTTATGGGAATGTCGCCAATTGGCGGATCCATTCCATCTGATGCAATGACAGGTACGATTATTCCTGTTGCATATACCATTATTTCAGGAACACCCATGGAAGCAGGTATTGCAATGGCACTGCCAATTGGAACTTTGATGTCGGTTGCCAATGAATTATATAAACCGGTATTAGCTTCTTTCTCTCAGCATTGGGAAAATTTAGCAGCTTCGGGGAATATGCGGGCATTTAGAATTCAGCTAGTTCTCTTTGCGGTGATTGTTGACCGCCTTCATTGGTTAATCATTGTCTTCTTATCGGTGGCATTTGGTGTAGAAGGTTTGCAGAGTGTATTTGCAATTTTGCCGCCGAATGTTATGTCCGGTTTAAAGGCGGCAAGCGGTATGATGACAGGAGTTGGATTTGCCATTTTGCTTAGTATGATTTGGAATAAGGAAGTTGGCATTTTCTTCATCTTTGGTTTCATTCTGGCAAAATATTTGCAGCTGCCAACGCTTGCAATTGCCTTATTGGCACTCGTTGTTGCTGTTGTGTATTTCTATAATGATAAGAAATTGATGGAAATCAGACAGTTGGCTGCTGGCAGAATTGCAGGAGCAACTCAAGAAGAGGAGGATTTCTTCTAATGGCTAATACAAAATTTAATGCAGCAGAACGAAAGACGCTGCGAAGTATGTTTTGGAATTCCGGATTGGTATTCGCAGGATTTAACCAAGTAAAAATGGAAGGGAATGCCTTTGCGGCAACCATGGAACCTGCAATTAACGAATTATATGACAATGAAGAAGAACGTCGTCAGGCGTTGAAGCGCCACAATGGCTTCTTTAATACCCATGCAGTTATGTTTGCGCTGATTGCAGGACTTACATATGCATTGGAAAAAGAAAAAATGACGAAGCATACTGTGACAGATGATACGATAGAGAGCTTGAAAGTAGCATTGATGGGACCTACTGCAGGGATTGGTGATGCTTTCTTCTTCAATACATTGCGCGTTATTATTGCCGGGATTGCGATCGGCTTTGCGACTCAGGGGAATTTCTTCGGACCATTGTTGTTTGTATTTTTGTACGGTGGATCACAGGTGGCAGCGAGATGGTATTTGCTGCAGTTAGGATACAGTGCAACAACATCATTCATTGACAATGTCTTTGAATCAGGATTGATTGAATCACTCACGAAGTCATCTGCGATTGTGGGCTTGACGATGGTCGGTGCCATGGTGGCAACAACAGTTAAAGTGCCATTGGCGTTGACGCTGAATATCGGTGGTGCGGCGGTTGCATTGAATGATGTTTTGGAATCTATTATGCCAGGTTTATTGTCCATTGTACTGGTATTTGGATTGATGAAATTGATCAAGAAAGGCAGCAAGCCAATTACCTTGATTCTAGCAATTTTAGTTATTAGTGTTGTTTTGTCACTGGTTGGCTTCTTTTAGATGAAACACGATTTTGAGCAAGTAGAACAATTGCTGACAAAGTTTGGCTTGGTACTTAGCAGGCGGCGCAGTTTGCGCCAGCAAATGCAGTTCTTCAGCGAAACAAGACAATTGTTTGCGGCTGCAAAAGAAACGAAATTCAATATCAAAAAATACGGGCTGCTGAAAAAGGTTATGTTATCTGTGGGAACAGTCGAAGACGCTTCGGCTGTTCTTCTTATACAATATGCGACTTCAGCAAGTACCTGGATTAAAACCCCATATCGGTTATTGGATGAGTCATTCAATGAAAAACTGGAAAAGCAAGATGCTGTGCTACATAGCGCAGTTGCGCTTCTTGTCTTCGGATTGTCTTTAGGTATGCTATGGGCTTGGCAGCAAGGCAGCGTGCCGCTTGCGAGCTGGCTGATAGTTCTGCTGACGGCTTTTTTATGGCTGGCTGCTTGCATGTGCATCAGCGGAATTGACAATATGGTCAATTTTAATGATAGCAGTGCAGCAATTGCAGTTGCATATGGTTTGATGCAGGAGTTAAAAGACATTGCATTGTTGGGATATGATGGGCGAGTGCAGCAAGAAAAAGAACGTTTGCTGCAGATTGTGCGAAAGAAAAATCGTACCTCACCGATTGTTGAGATAGGTCATGTTGCGGTAGGAGATACCTTGATCATCCGTTGCCGTGCGGATCAGAGGATGCAAAGGTTGATACAGCGCCTACAGAAACAATTAGGTGAGCAAACTGTCGTGGTGCTGGAAGATGCCGACATGCCAGAAAACTTTATCCGCTTGGATTTTGTGCAGCGGAATAATATGACAATCCCCAATATCAAAACCAATCAAGATGCAAAGATACAGTGGGAAGCACTAAGAATCTTATATGAAACTCTTCATATATGGTTGAAGGAGGAACTATGAAATTATTAATTAGAGCAGATGACTTTGGTTTAACGCCGGCCATCAGCGAAGGTATCTTATATGCACATCAATATGGTTTAGTAAAAAGTGTCGGAATTATGATTAATTGTGAAGATAGTGTCCGGGCAATGAAGCGGGTCCAGGAATATCCTGATATCTGTCTTGGATTGCATGTGAATTTAGTGCTGGGAAAACCGGCATATGAGAATATGCTTCCTTCTTTGGTAGGAACTGACGGACTATTCCACTCTTCCAGCTATTATAGAACTTTGCTGAAAGAAGGAAAAATAGATCAAGTGTTAACCAATCGTGCCGAAATTGCTGCTGAAGTATGGGCGCAAGTACGGTTGTTTCAAAAACTAGCTGGTAAAAATCCTTCCTATATAGATTCTCATGCAGTATCTTCAGAAACGTTACAAGAGGTGTTAGTACAAGTGGCGACGGAACTTGGTATTGTTTGCATACAAAAAAATGGCTGCACCAATACAGGCGTGCAAATTGGGAAATGTCCATCTATCTATGAATGGTACCAAGAAGAGCGTACACTTGAAGCATATCTCCAGCAGATTGCAGGGAGGCAAATGGAAGAGACGCAAATGCTCATATTGCACCCGGGATGGTTGGACTGCCGCATCTATGCGATATCCAGTTTGACTGAAGATCGTGCAAAAGATTTAGAGTTTGTAACAAGCGAAACATTGAAGAGCTGGATCGGACAACAGAATATTCAGCTAATTTGTCATACAGATTTGCAATGATAAGAAACAATAGGAGGTATCACAATGATTTTATATGCAAATCGCATTTATACTAAGGAAGGCTGTCAAGCAGGTTATATTGAGGTTGAAGATGGTAAATTCAAGAACTTTTATCCCGCAGATGCAGCGATTGCAGGAGCACTTCGCTATGATGAGTATTGCATCATACCGGGTATTTTAGATACTCATAATCATGGGGGCTTTGGAGTCCGCGTTGATCCTGGCTGTACCAAAGAAGAAATGAAACTATATCTGAAAGGCTTGGCATCAGAGGGAGTCACAGGAGTATTTCCGACGACCTTTGAACTGGAAGGTATTCGTCTTGCTGCTGATATGGCGGAAGAAGTATATGAGGGAGCTAAGATTTTAGGGATTCACAGTGAAGGTCCTTGGGGTGCACGGGTTGGTGAAAAGGGTATTAATTTAGGATATCCCAGCGTTGATATGGAATATGCCAGACAAATGGTCGAGAATGGCAAAGGCAAATTAAAACTGGTTGCGATTGCCCCCGAGGTGGATGGTGCAGAGCAGGCAATTGCCTATTTTTTGGAGCATGGAGTACGAATGGCAATTTACCATACCAATGCCAACTATGAAGAAGCAAATCAAGGAATCGATCTGGGAATCACTGTGGCTACCCATTTAGGGAATGTAATGACAGGACTTCATCATCGTGATGTAGGAACACTAGGGGCTTGCCTATTGCGAGATGAAGTGTACTGCGAGATTATTTGCGATGGACTGCATGTTTCATTGCCGATGGTGCAGATTATGATGAAAGTAAAACCGCATGATCAAATAATGATGGTTTCTGATAACGTCCAATATGCAGGTGCTCCGGTTGGCTACTATCGCCGTGATATTGATGCTGAGTCAGACCGCAGTGTCATTGAAGTGACAGCAGAGGGATTTGTTCTCAGCAAAAGCGGACGTTTGTCCGGCAGCAGCAAGTCAGTGCTGTATGGAATGAAAAATTTAGTGCAGAAACTGGGAATGCCGTTGGATGAAGTTGTTTTGTTCAGCAGTCTGAATCCATGCACGGTATATGGGTTTTCCGAAAACAAAGGAAGTATTGAAGTTGGCAAAGATGCAGATTTTGTGATTATCAACGATAATTTTGAGGTGCAGGAAACGTATTTGGAAGGCAGAAAGATTTTTGACCGTTTCGCAGATACAGAGTTGTTTAATCAAGAGTTTATCAATCGCTATAAAATCGATTGATTGTGTTTCTGTAGCAAAGAGCAATGATAGACAGTATTCATTCTATTAGATAACAGCAAAAACTTGTGATGAAAAGCTGGCCATTTCATCTAGGTGATTGTAGTGATGAAGTTTATCAAGACGCATATGATAGAGAGTAGGAAGTTGGAAATGGTTGGAATCTATAGGATAGCCTGAACCTTCCTACTTTCTATGGTGTTGCGCTGAGAGTTCTGATTTTTACAGAAATAAAATACCTCAAATATTCCATAAAAGTGAAAATTTGTGTTGCATTTTTGATTGATGTTTGGTATTATAAATGAGCGCTAAACAGAAGCGCGAAAAAAAATATGCGCCCATAGCTCAATTGGATAGAGCGTTTGACTACGGATCAAAAGGTTGTGGATTCGATTTCTGCTGGGCGCGCCATTCTTAGTTTATTTGTATTAGACGGGACGTAGCACAGTTTGGTAGTGCACCTGATTTGGGATCAGGGGGTCGCAGGTTCAAATCCTGTCGTCCCGACCATTCAAATGGCGGGATAGCTTAGTTGGCTATAGCGTTCGGTTCATACCCGAAAGGTCGTGGGTTCGAGTCCCACTTCCGCTACCATTTAATTTGTGAGATCAGGTAGATGACACATCTGGACCCTTAGCTCAGTTGGTTAGAGCTGCCGGCTCATAACCGGTTGGTCGTAGGTTCGAGTCCTACAGGGTCCACCATTCGATGTATGGAGGAATACCCAAGTGGTTGAAGGGTCCGGTCTTGAAAACCGGTAGGTCGGGAAACTGGCGCCTGGGTTCGAATCCCAGTTCCTCCGCCATCTTAACATCATTAATATCACATATCGCGGGGTGGAGCAGCCTGGTAGCTCGTCGGGCTCATAACCCGAAGGTCGTAAGTTCAAATCTTATCCCCGCAACCATGGCCCTGTAGCTCAGTTGGTAGAGCAATGGACTGAAAATCCATGTGTC
>JAEWFD010000017.1 GCA_023388995.1 Bacillota bacterium | reverse complement strand
CACAAATTTCAGCACAAGTTTCACCAGCACCAGTTCCGGCTTAATGGAATGTACTTCATCAATCATTAATAGTTCGCTGATGCGTTCTTTTTGTCATGGAATGCTTACCTCTAGATGTTTCACACTTTCACCTCTAATATTAGTATATTAAGCTTTACTAATATACTATAGGCGAATCGAAATGTCAAAACAAAAAAGTGGACTGCCCATTTAGGAAAGCCCACCAATATTTTAACTAATTTTGATTTAAGTACTTCTTGGATACAAATTTAGAGACATAATATAAGCCGATCAGCAGGATAACAGCAATGATAATAAAGATTGGCTGTTCGCTCATGTTAACCAGGGAGTGCCCGAACATTGTCATGGAGAACACCATAATGAGTTTGGAGCATAGGACGGTTGATACAAAAGTACGGGCGCTGAAATCCGACAACCCATAGCCTAAATTAATGAGGGAGCTGGGGGTGAATGGCAATGCCGTTAGTATAAATAAGGTGATTTGCTTGTGGGAGGAGATCCAGTCGTGAATGGATGCCAGTTTTTGCTGTCTCATGATCCACCGATGCAAGTAGTGCTTTACCAGCTTGCGATAAAAGAGAAACATCAGAATGCTGCCTAGCGTTGTGCCTGCCCAGGAATAGAGGAAGCCAAGATAAGGGCCATATACTCCGACATTGAAAGAAATAATGACCAAAAGCGGCAGTGCAGGAAAGATGGATTCCAGCAACGCTAAAGTAATAGGGGCCAATGGTCCGAAATCCTTAAAACGTTCCACCAATTGAATCCAGAAACTGATATTTGTAAAGTGTTTGAATTGAAGCCATAATTCCTGCATATTGTTCACCTCTTGTTATTTGTATGAGATTAGACTGTAAATACCGTTTGGTTCATTTTGTAATTCGCTTGTTACTATAGTATTCACCAGTTCTAAATCTTTGTATGAAATAAAATATGTTTGTAATTGATCTTTTTCTTCATTGGAGACAACTACGATAAGATTTGCTTCTTTTGTGGCATTGGTACGATGCAGATAAGGAACCAATTGTTCGAACTCTGCAGCAGTTACATTCTTGTAGTTAAAATTATAAATGTCGAGATACCTTCCATGCGAGAACGTGGTTTGATCTTCGTAATAGAAAAATGCGGGTCTGTTCTCATTGGTGTTAGGATAAATTGCATAAACATCAGCGGTTTGCAAAGCAGACCAATTTATATTTGGAATTTGAATATTTTTACTCGTTAAATAAGATAAAGTAGTTGCATATTGTTCTTTGATTGGAATGCGAATAGTGCTTCTGCCATAATCTCCGCTTTTTTCAAAATCAAAGGATAAATAGCCTACAATTTTGTGTGCTGGATTGCGATAGTCTTCAACACTTTCGTCTTTTAAGTCAGCGGCTAGTGCTTCAAATAGCGCAGTATGTTTTTCAGATATTACATTACGTGTGGTATCTAATGCATCACTGATTTGCATTTGAGAGATTACATACTCTTGCGGATGGTATAACATTGGATATTGCGCTTGATCCATTTCATCCAAACCAGCAAGATCGGCAATTGGCTGCAGCCAATCAATAGGAATAGAATATGATCGTTTTAGCTTGGTCAGACCTAAGTCATATTCGATAGAAATCCAGGTAGTATCCGGATAACCATTGAAGCTGCTGTATATATTGCGATTTACTGTATTCCGCTCATATCCGTATTTGGCAGCTTCATTTACAATGCGCTGGTGTGCTGCTGTAACTGCTTCTATGACTTGGGGATCGCTAAATGCAAAGGTATCGTTGTAGTTTGAGCTAAAGACGCTAAACCCTAGGAAGAAAGGATAGTTAACTGAGACTTTCACCGTTTCAACTTGATCAACATCCGGCACACGCGTTACATAGCCAAATCCTCTGCTATATTTAATAGGCAATAAAATGGAAAGTGTGATTACACAAAGAACGAAAAGTTGAAGCAAGGCTTTGATGAAATGTTTGAATCCGCGGTTTGCAATTACGTCTAAAAACAAATAGAATAATCCGCCAACCAAAATTGGGAAGATGAATGTTTTAAGCCCGCTGTATTCAAACAATCCATCCATGATCACATGGATCAGGATAATCGCAATAATTGTTGCGACAGAACTGACAAGCGGATAGAATAACCGATTAACAAATGGAATGTTCGTTTTTTCGCTCTTCAGCTTTTGGTACAAATGACTAGCTGCAAGGAACAATACAATACCTTGAATAGCCTGGAAAATCATGACACTGTTAGGGACCGGTGGTACATAGGTAGTCCTTGCGAATAAGCCATACATGAAAACGGAGTAAACAGGCGTTAAATAATAAGATAAATCAGTTGAGAATGGTTCATTGAAACCGAATAATACTGTATACAAGTATCCATAGATAGCTGTATAAGCAAGAATCGGGATTAAGTGCAAAGCAATGGTATACAAGAAGGAATCAAAAATTGTTCCGCAATTCTTCTTCACAAAAACAGTTAGGTTATAACATACAAAGATACCGAACATGAGCTGGAAGAAACGAAGAATTTCAAGTCCCAGGCTCATTTGCAGATACCCCAAAACATAACTCACAATAATTCCGCTGAACCAGCTTAGTGTGAATGGGAGAAGCATGAATACCATACCCGCACAATAATGAAGCCTGAATAAGGATTCTTTTTTGATTGGCAAAGCATGATATACATCCAAGCTGCTTTTTTCCGTCGTATACTTAAACATAATTAATGGAATGAAGATTGTAGCAGCAACCAGAAGAATGAGATTCAGTGTTTTCCCGGTATAATATAATCCTTCGACACTGGCGGTATTATAAAGGCTTAGGACTAGGATAGGAAAGGAAATAAAGAGTGCCAAGCCATATAAGATCATCATTCTTGTATGGGAGCGAATCAAAAAATAGAAATATCTACGATTCGTATTATTCAACATATTGACCATAGCCTTGTGCCTCCATTTCATATACAAACACTTCTTCCAGCGTTACCGGCAATAATTCGAACAAGATAGGCTTATAGCGCCCAACAACAGTCCGGATTTCATCTTCCGTATTGCGAGCTACCATCGAGATAACGCTGCCACGTTGTTCATAGTGCAGAATCTGCAATGGCTGCAACTCATCTTTGCTGATTGGATCTGTGAAGCAAAGCTGCACTTTTTGGATGCCCGCCTTGATATCCTCGGTAGTTCCGGCAATTTGAATTGTGTTATTGCTTAATAAGCCAAGCGTATCACAGATATCTTCCAGTTCCCGCAAATTGTGGGAAGAGATGATAACGGTCATTTGACGGCTTGTAATTTCTTCCGCAATCATTCGTTTTAGGGTTAACCGCATGACAGGGTCTAATCCATCAAATGCTTCATCTAAGAATAAATAATCAGGTCTTGTAGCTAGTGCCAATATCAGCAATACTTGCCGTTTCATCCCTTTGGACATGATGGAGATTTTTGTTTTCTCATTGATTGGGAATACCTTCAACAAACGCTGATAAAGCTCTTTGCTGAAGTTTGGATAAAACAGCTGATAGAATTGCTTCATTTCCAGCAAAGTAGAATGACGGAAGAAATACGGTTCGTCAGCCACAAAGAAAATTCTTCTTTTCAAAGCAACGTTTTCATAGACAGGTTGATCTTCAATCATAATGAATCCTTCATCAAGCTGATAAACACCACATAAAAGTCTCAGGATGGTAGATTTTCCGCTTCCATTAGGACCAACAAGACCAAAGACACTTCCTTTGGGAATTTGCAGATTTACTTTATCTAAGACAATTTTTCCATCAAAGGACTTTGATACTCCATTCAAACGAATCATGCTGACTCCTCGCTTTCTTGATTGGTAATTAACTGATGCAACTCCTCTATGGAGACTCCAAGTTGGATCAGAGCGGAAGCAAGTTCCTGAAACTGCATCTTTTTCTTTTTTAGGTATAGTTGATGAGCATTGAAATGCTCACTGATGAATGATCCTTTCCCCGGTAAAGAGTAAGTGATATTTTGACGCTCTAAGTCTTGATACGCTTTTTGGACGGTATTGGGATTGATTCCCACATCCTTAGCGAGTGAACGAACAGATGGCAGTGCATCATTCGGTTTTAGTAATCCAAGAAGATATAATTCAATAATACGTTCCTGCAGCTGCTCATAAACAGGAATTCGTGAGTTAATGTCGATTTGAAACATAGCTTCTCCTTTCTAGTGTATTACTGTATTATAACAGTAGTACATGTATATTTTTTTGTCAAGCACTTTATGCAATTATTATGAGCGAACTTATTCATTCACATCCTGAAAGAGATGATAAAAAGGTTTGCTTGATTGCTGGATGGTTCTGCTTGCATAATCGTGAGTTTATAGTATCATTCTAAAGACACATGAACAGTGATGGTTGCAAGACCATTGTTGTGGAATACTGTAGGAAGCAGTAAATGGTCGATTAATTAAAGGAGCAGCTTATGTTAGAATTAAAGAATATATATAAAACATATCATGTCGGTGAAATTGAAACCAAAGCGCTGGTGGATGTCAGTATTGCATTTCGGGAGCAGGAATTCGTTGCCATCTTAGGGAAAAGCGGATCAGGAAAAACAACGTGCCTCAATATATTAGGTGGGTTAGACCGGTATGATCAGGGTGAATTGACAATCAAAGGCAAGAAAACATCGGATTTTAAAGACCGGGATTGGGATGCCTATCGCAATAATTCCATTGGTTTCGTTTTTCAAAGCTATCAGTTAATCATGCATCAGAGTATTGTTGCGAATGTAGAACTTGGTATGACGTTGTCCGGAGTAAGTGCAAAGCAAAAAAGAAAACGGGCGCTGGAAGTACTAACCTTGGTTGGACTGCAGGAACACTTGCATAAGAAACCAAGCCAGCTATCCGGAGGGCAGATGCAGCGTGTTGCAATCGCCAGAGCACTTGCCAATGATCCGGAAATTTTGCTGTGTGATGAACCTACGGGAGCTTTAGATACCACAACCAGCAAGCAGATTATGGATCTGATTCAATCTCTGTCGAAGAAGCGACTGGTAATTATGGTTACGCATAATCCCGAAATTGCAGCAACCTATGCAGATCGCATCATTGAATTTGAAGATGGCAGGGTAAAAACGGATTCCAATCCATATCATGCTGATACGACAACTGATAAATTCACGCTGCGTCATACCAGCATGAGTTTTTGGACAGCACTGAATTTATCCTTCCACAATATACGAACCAAAAAAGGGAGAACATTTCTTACGTCTTTTGCATCCAGCATCGGCATTATCGGAATTGCCGTCATTTTAAGCCTTTCAACCGGCTTTCAAATGCAGATAGATGATTTCCAGAAAAACGCACTTGCCGAGTTTCCGATCATTATTTCCAAACAAGCAGCATCGTTAAACCCGGAAAACTTTGAGAATATGCGGGAGAATAGAGAGGCACAGCCAGGCACGGATCGTTATGCTGCGACTGATGCTGTATATCTGTATGACCCAAGTGCATTGACTATGATTCATCAGAATAAACTGACAAAAGAGTATATTGACTATATCAATGCCATAGATCCGGAATTGGTAGGCAGTATCGGTTATACACGTTTGGCAGCAATGAATGTCCTTCGCAAGGTAGATGGCGTTGTCCAAACGGTACAATTTTCGGGCTTGCTGGACCAAAGGAATGCATCAGCGATGAGCAGTGTACGAGGAATGGGAATGTCTGCTTATCCGGATGTTCGGAGGTCTGGTGATCTCTCCTATTTGGAAAAGAACTATGATTTAATGGCTGGGTCTTATCCTCAGAAAGTAACCGATGTAGTGCTCGTTATAGATGAACGAAATCGCGTTCCGCAAGGAACTATGAAAGTGTTGGGATTTGATGCAAAGCAAAGCACGATTGCCTTTGCAGATCTTCTTCCTGCCAGTTTCCAGCTTATTGCGAATGATGTGTATTACCAAAAGACGACGTTTGGCACCTTTATGCCTAGCCAGGATCTAACGGCAATGTTTGATGAAAAATCTAATATTACTGTGAATCTGGTGGGTGTTGTGAGGAAAAAAGAAGACGTAGAAATTGGTCTTTTGGGTACAGGAATTGCATATAGCGATGCTCTGACACAACTGGTAATTGATCGTGCAATCGATTCCGAGATAGTTCAGGCACAAAAGGAAAGTGATCATAATGTGATTACCATGGAAGCCATGGATGAAGCAGCTAAGGAACAATTTCTTGCTTATCTGGGCGGTGATGCCGGTCCCTATATGATGATGCTTTTCCCGGATGATTTTCAAGATAAAGAAGAGGTGCTGGCTTATTTAGATGCTTACAATAAAGGAAAAGAGCTGGAGCATACCGTCATTTATACAGACTTAGCAGGTACGATGTCCGACATGACAGGCGGCATTATGAACGGAATCACGATTGTTTTAATTGCCTTTGCTGCGATATCTCTGGTGGTCAGCTTGATTATGATCGGTATTATTACGTATACCTCGGTGCTGGAACGAACAAAAGAAATTGGTATTTTACGAGCATTAGGAGCCAGAAAGAAAGATATTGCAAGAGTTTTTGATGCCGAAACTTGCATCCTGGGTATCTCATCCGGCGTTTTGGGCATTGCGATTGCCTATTTGCTGACGATACCGATCAATAGTCTGGTATACCGCATGACTAGCTTAGTGAATGTATCTGTTCTTCGTATTGACCATGCAATGCTGCTGATTGCAATTAGTACCATCCTGACGATGCTGGGCGGTCATATTCCGGCAAAAATGGCATCGAAAAAAGATGCGGTTGAAGCACTTCGTTCAGAGTGATCAAAGGGCACGCTTGTTGTTGGAACGATCTGTTTGTGATACACTAAAGACGTAGAAATTAAGGAGAAACGATATGGCTGAAGAACTGAATACATCTGGAAGCATTGATGCATATATTGCGGAGTTTCCTAAGGACGTACAATCAATCCTGAATACATTTCGTGCTTTTTTGAAGCAAGAAGCGAAAGATGCCAAAGAAAAAATCAGCTGGGGAATGCCAACTCTTGATTATCATGGAAACCTGGTTCATTTCGCTGCGAATAAAGGACATTTAGGCTTCTATCCGGGTGCGAATGGAGTTGCGAACTTTTTAGAAGAATTGGCACCATACAAGCATAGTAAAGGGGCAATTCAATTTCCCTATCATTTGCCAATTCCCTATGAACTGATCAGCAGAATCGTGAAGTTCCGGATTGCGGAAAATGAGGAGCTGGCTGCAAGTAAAAAAGCTAGTAAAAAAAGATGATAAATCGTGCAATATATCACAAATAATGGTATATTAGGGTAGGAAATAAGGAGGAGTAAAAATGACACAAAGACCTGTTGTGCTTGTTGTCATGGATGGTGTTGGGTTAAGTACAGAATCCCGCGGAAATGCCGTCATGAATGCATACAAGCCAAATTTAGACAAAGTAATGAAAGAGTATCCAAATATTCAAATTAAGGCGCATGGAATTGCTGTTGGGCTGCCAAGTGATGAAGATATGGGAAATTCGGAAGTTGGACACAACGCACTTGGATGCGGTCAAATATATAGCCAAGGAGCTAAATTGGTAAATGAATCTATCCACAATGGCTCTATTTATACCAGTGAAACTTGGAAACGGTTAGTTTCCAATGTAAAAGATAACAACAGTACGATGCATTTCTTGGGATTGCTGAGTGACGGGAACGTTCACTCGCATATTGCTCATTTGATTTCCTTGATCAAAGAAGCAAAAAAGGAAGGCTTGAAAAAAGTACGCATCCATATTTTGCTGGATGGCAGAGATGTACCGGAAACGAGTGGATTGATTTATGTTGATCAGCTGGAAACAGTACTGAAAGAATTGAATGATGCCAGCTTCGATGCGCAAATTGCCAGCGGCGGCGGGCGTATGAAAATTACGATGGATCGCTATGAAGCAAACTGGAATATGGTTGAAGAAGGTTGGAAAACGCATGTGCTTGGAGAAGGGCGCTTCTTTGCAAATGCCAAGGAAGCAATTGAAACATTCCGTTCTGAGGCAAAAGTATCCGATCAGGATCTTCCGGCATTTGTCATTGCGAATGACGGAAAAGCTGTTGGGACAATCGAAGACCATGACAGCGTAATTTTGTTTAATTTCCGCGGCGACAGAGCATTGGAAGTCAGCAGAGCATTCGAAGAAGTGAATTTTACGAAGTTCGATCGCAAGCGTCGTCCTGATGTTTTGTTTGCAGGAATGCTGCAATATGACGGCGACCTTAAGATTCCAACATTGTTCTTGGTTGATCCGCCAAAAATTAAGCATACCATGACTGAGCATTTCATTGCGCAAGGTGTGAAGCAATATGCCATCAGCGAAACACAGAAGTTTGGTCATGTGACATATTTCTGGAATGGCAACCGTTCCGAAAAATTCGATGACAAGCTGGAAACATGGGTAGAAGTAAAATCAGATGTGATTCCATTCGAACAACGTCCTTGGATGAAAGCTGCCGAGATTACTGATCTGCTTGTAAAAGCAATTGAAAGTCAGGAATATCAATTCTTGCGGATTAACTATCCAAATGGTGACATGGTTGGTCATACAGGAAATTATTTGGCTACCCGAATTGGTGTTGAATCGGTTGATCTTTCCATTGCCCGTATTTTGGAGGCTGCTGAAAAAGCCAATGCAATTGTTATTTTAACTGCTGACCACGGGAATGCAGACGAAATGTATGAGAAGAGCAAAAATCCAGATGATATCAAGCCTAAAACAGCACATACATTAAATCCTGTTCCATTTATTATCGTGGATCATGATGTCGTATTTAAAGCTGGACACTTCGGATTGGCGAACGTTGCTGCTACAGTGAGTGAATTGCTGGGAATTGAACCTCTTCCAATGTGGGAAGAAAGCATGCTTGCTAAAAAATAAGAATAGCCAAACAGCTGCAGGATATAAAATCCTGCAGTTTTTTATTGTTAAATTTATTATATTGATGAATTGACAATAGTGTATGGCATACAGTATAATAGGGACAGGAGGTAATCAACATGCACGAAACAGAAGAATTGGTGAAAAGTCTTGTGTTTGAGCTTCGGCGAGGTACGCAAGTACTTGTTGTGCTCAGCCAGCTGGAACAACCGATGTATGGTTATTCGCTGGTAGAGCAATTAAAAGCAAAGACCATTGAAATTGAACCGGGAACGTTGTATCCTCTGCTTCGCCGGATTGAAAAACAAGGGTTGCTAGAGAGCAAATGGGAGACTTCCTCCAATAAACCAAGAAAATACTATATACTGAGTGATCTTGGCAAGGAAGTGTATTCCTTGCTGTGCAAGGAATGGGATGAGATGCATACTGTGATGAGCAAGTTGCTGGAAAGGAAGCAGGATGAAACAAAAGAATGATGCTGCACAATGGATTGAGCGCTATATCTATGATGTGGTACGTAGATTTCCAAAAAATCAACAGGCAGAAATTGAAAAAGAAGTTCGGGTACTAATTTATGATTTGCTGGAAGGAAAAGAAGAGACCAATGTCGATGCTGTGAAAGAAGTTCTGATGGAACTGGGGAAACCATCGTTGCTAGCTGATACGTATCGAGGTGAAAAAAGGTACTTAATTGGTCCGGATTATTTTGATGAATATATCATGCTGCTCCGGCTTGTGATTCCCATTGCAGTAATCGTGATTACTGCTGTTATGACAATTCAATATGCAGTAGCGCCAAGCGGCAATCCATTTGTTATGGTAGGTGAGATATTAGGAGCAATACTATCAGCTGCATTGCAGGCATTTACCTGGGTAACGATCAGCATGGCTGCAGTCTCATACTACACAGTCAAGACCAAGAAAGAGGAGCAATGGAATTTATCTGATCTTCCAGAGGTTCCGAAGCAGACATTGCGGATTTCTAAGTCAGATGCAATTGTGAGTATTGTATTCCACCTGATTACACTCGTGATTGTGCTTTCAATGCTGAACTATGTAGGGATCTACTTATTTCAGGATCAGCTTATGTATATCGCTTTGTTCCCGGATGAAAAGCTTCCGCTTTTGCAATTGCTCTTTGGATTTGTGATTGCACTTGAAATTGGGGGTGAGCTGCTGAAGCTATCTGCCGGTAGTTATTCTTGGAAACTGGCAATTCCGCTGACGGTACTGAATACAATCACCCTTGTTATCAGCATGGTAGTCATTGCAATGGACCAATTCTGGAATCCGGAGTTTATCCAATTTATTGCCAATATTACCAAAGATATCATAACAATTCAGGTGCGTCCGGTCATAGCGGTTATTATCATCCTGGCATATGTTATTGAACAAGGATTTTTATTCTATAAATTAGCAAATCAAAAATAAAAGGTTGCAATAAAATAGATAGCTGGAACTACCTATGGGGCTGCAGCCTCTTTTTATTTGCATGAAGCTGCAGAAATTATAATTGTTTGCAATACGCTGAGGAATAATGGTTCCTTAAGATTAACAATCGTTGATATCTTTTTGCCTGTATCTTTTATAGAAGTACCGCACTGATATAATTTTTTGTCGGGCATATCATGATCTAGCAATATAAATCTATCATGCAGATCAGCATATATCTTAATAATAACATTAGGATATTGCGTGTTAAAATTGTGAATAGCAGCTTCGGTTATTCTATGCCCAACTTTTGTTATAATCATAACATCGACACCACGATTCTTTGTACTTAGATATTCTAATGTTTTGTTATCCACATATGCATCAATGATTGTTATATTTTTCTTTGCTTTTTTGAAGATTGTTGTTAAAGCAATATAAGCATCAAACACTTCTCCATTCATAAAAATTTTATCATCGGGGACATTAATTGTTTTAAATTGAACAGCTAAGCTATTGATTTGTTTGCTATGCTCCTCCAATATCGCATGTATGGCAGACATTGAACTATCCTGTTTGTATTCTAAAAGTTTAAGCCGCTCGGCAGCTGTTAAAAGATATTCATTGCCGGAAAGGAAGCTTTTCATCTCAACAAATGCTTCCATAATAGCAACGCTGACTTTCTCCGCAATCTCACTTTTGAGCATTCCTGAAAGCATGTAGATGCCAGGCTCAGTAAAAACATATGGTAATTTTCTTACACCGCCATGATTTTTTTCACCGATTAATCTTGAAGTCGCAATTTGCGACTTCAAGATTTCGTTTTCTGCTTTTGTTAATTGAAAACAAAACTTTTGGGGGAAGCGATTTATATTTCGGCTGACTGCTTCGTTTACTCGTTTAACTTCATATTGATATAATTCTGCTACATCCTTATCCAGCATCACTTGCAGCCCGCGGATCGTATATATTTTGTTTTTGATTTCTTCCATAAGAGTCTCCTTGCATTAGTTGTTTGAAGTTGCATGTAAGTTTTATTTAACAAACTGTCCCAAATTTTGTATAGTTCTTAATAAAAATTGAATCCGACATTGCATATCGTGCAAGCTAACAGTCCGATTTCCCAAATTCAAGACTTCTTTAGTTCACTCTTATAGTCAAAACTTTCTCAATTTCTTAGAATTTTTCGTTTTAATATGCAGTTTATTCTGTAAACTTTGAACATTCATTTCTATCTTAGTGCGATCGACATAAATGACAGCGGTATGCAAATCTTCTTTCCTGATGAAAATGATTGATTGTATAAAGGTATCATCAATGATGCTGATTTTACTCTACCTGTAATTTGCTTAGCTGCATAATAAATTATACGAAAAAGCCGTGATTTCTCCTTATGAGATTTCACGGCATATTTTTGACTGTTTATGCGTTAAAGTTCTTTTTAAGCTTTTTGCGTACAGTTTTTGCAATATCCGAATAGTTCTATGGAATGTCCGGTCACAGTAAATTGTTCATCATCAAGATGGTAGGAGTCCATGGGACAATGATGGATCGGTGTCATCTGATGGCAATTGAGGCAGGTTGCATAATGATGATGCTGATGCCCTTTTATTTCGTAGATGGCCATATCTTGATTGGTCAGTATGCTTTTTACAACAATGTCATGAGTAACAAAGGCATCCAGAATACGGTAGATCGTAGACAATGATATATTTGCATCCTGTGTTGCGATCTGCTGATAGATTGCTGCCGCTGTTAACGGAGTATTCTTTTCTTGCAGCAAAAGGAGCACCAGCTCTCTTTGTTTCGTTCTTTTTAAAGGATAATTCCAGCTCATACTATAACCTCCTGAAACGTAAGTTTTTTCCAAGTAAAAGGAGAAGCAAAACCAGGACACCAAGCAATACAATCATTCCTCCTGGTTTAAGACCAGTATAAAAGGAAATGGTCAAGCCTGCAATAGTAAAACTCAAAGCAAATAGAATTGCATAGAGAATAGTCTGTTTATAACTGCGGGCAATTTGCATGGCGCAAACGGTTGGAATCACCATGAGTGAAGAAATAATCAATGCTCCGACTGTTCGTGCAGAGATCGAGATGGTAATGGCTGTCAGAATCGTAAACAAGACATTAATGAGAGAGACAGGAACACCTGCAAGACGCGCTGCCCGCTCATCAAATGCGATATAGAATAGTTCCTTGTACAATAATAGGAAAGTGAGCAGAATTACCATGCTGATGAAAACAGTAACCCCCACTTCAAAATCACTAATAGAGACGATGCTGCCAAATAAATAACTGTTGAAGTTGACACTGCTTACCAATCCTGAGAAGATGCCTGCCAAACCAATTGCAGCAGACATGATGATCGCAATGGATAGTTCCGCATGATGCGGGATTTTTTTCCGCATATATTCAATTGCCAATGCTGCAATAACACAAAATAATATTGCCCCCAGAATAGGATGAATGCCCAAAAGCAAGCCTCCCGCTACTCCGGCCAGCGAAGAATGAGATAATGCGTCACCAATCATAGACAATCGTTTGAACACCACGACAGCACCGATGCAAGGAATAATGATGGACACCAAAATACCAACGATAAAAGCACGATGCATAAATTCATAGTTGAGCATGACGGTGACCTCCTGTGTGCGGATGCTTGTGTTTGTGACGAAGTTCCTCTTGCAGCTGCTCTTTGTCCAGTTCAATCAAATTGCCATCTTCCAGACAGTATGTTGCAGTGACATAGGAGGAGCATCGAACCATATCATGTGTAACAATTAAAATGGTAATACCTTGTTGGTGCAATTTTTGCAGCAGGTGATAGAAGGTATCAACAGAATGGCTGTCAATGCCGGTTGTCGGCTCATCCAGAATCAGCAAGGAAGGCTGATGAACCAGTGCCCGAGCTAACATAACACGCTGACGCTGACCACCGGACAACGTTGAGATCAAGGCCTTTGCATACTCTTTCATATCAACGAGTTCCAAAGCTTTCATAACAGCTTGCTGATGTACTTTCGCCGGGAAGCGAAACGGGCCAATAGCAGTATATAGATTAGCGCAGACGACTTCTTCGACTGTTGCCGGAAATTGTGCGTGGTTCTGGTATCCTGCTTGGGCTACATAGCCAATTTTATTCCATGCCTTAAACTTTGCGGCATCTTGGTTAAAAAGAGTAATACTGCCTTTTTGCGGCTGCAGTTCCTGTAAAAGCAGCTTCAGCAATGTACTTTTGCCAGATCCATTGGTACCCGTAATAGCAGCAAAAGCTCCTTCTTGAATGGTGAAGGAGACATCGGCCAGAATGAAACGGCTGGAATATTGAAAACTAATCTTTTCTGCTTGAATCATAGGCATACCTCTATTGCAATGCTGTTTTCAGTGTTTCTAAATTTTGTTTCATAAGAGAAAGATAATCAGCATTTGCTTGTAACTGCTCGCTGCGAATGCTTTCCAATGTGTACAGTGTCTTAACTGTTGCATTGGTTTCTTTCGCGATAGTATCAGCCACTTTGGAACTAACGAGATCATCGTAGAAGATTGCGCGAATCTGATGTTCTTTCATTAACGCAACAATGGTCTTCATTGTTGCCGGATCAGGTTCTGAATGTGCAGATAAACCTTCCACCGCAATCTGATGAAGTCCGTATGCTTCACACAAATAGCTGAATGCTTGATGTGTTACAACCAGATCCTTGCTGGTGACCTTTGCAAGAGTTTCACGATACTGCTGGTCTAAAACATCAAACTCAGCAGCATAACGTTCATAGTTTGCTTCATAGATCGTTTTATGATCAGGATCTTTTTGGACGAAAGCATCTTTTATGGCAAGCAGCTGCTGCTTAGCATATTGTACATTTAACCATACATGCGGGTCAACCCCTTCATGATCATGGTCATCTTCTTCTTCATGTTCTTCCTCGTCATGATGATCATGACTGGCTTCTAACAATGGTATTCCTTCTGTTGTAGTGACAGTCAGCAGCTCTTTGTTTTGCAAGGTCGGCAAGATATCATCGGCCCAATGCTCCAATCCGGCACCATTGAGAAGAACCAGATCAGATTGTTCTAAATTGATGATGTCTTTAGCGGAAGGCTCCCATTCATGAGGTTCTATCCCTGCTGGTGTTAACAAAGTTAAGTCAATCAAGTCTCCGCCAATTTTATCAGCAAAATCATAAAGCGGATAAATGCTGGCGATAACAGCTAGCTTTGTGGATTGTTTCGTTGTATTTGTACATCCGATCATGAGTAATGTGGCTGCCAGAATAGCAACGAATTTTTTGATGGATAATTTCATAAATTTCCTCCTGTTTGATTGCCTGCTTATTATATAGTATATGGCGACCAATTGCAAATGATTCGCATTTGCAATTAAAAAAGAACACGAAGGAAGATTTCCTTGTGTTCTGAACGACTAAGCTTCTTGTTCATTTTGAAATTGTGCTTGATACAAGTTTGCGTAGAATCCACCACGTTGCAGCAACTCATCGTGGCTGCCTACTTCAACAATATCCCCGGCATTCATAACCAAAATCAAATCTGCGTCACGAATGGTGGAAAGACGGTGGGCAATAATAAAGCTGGTTCTGTCTTTCATTAAGTTGGCCATCCCTTTTTGAATGAGGATTTCCGTTCTGGTGTCGACCGAGCTGGTTGCTTCATCCAAAATCAGAATTTTCGGGTCAGCCAGAAAAGCACGTGCGATTGTAAGCAGCTGTTTTTGACCTTGCGAAATATTTGTTGATTCTTCGTTAATCACGGTTTGATATCCGTGTTCCAACGTACGAATGAAATGATCGACATAAGCCATATCTGCAGCATGGATTACATCATCGTCACTAGCTTTCAAATTACCATAGCGAATGTTTTCCATGATAGATCCACCGAACAACCATGCATCCTGCAGGACCATTCCGAATAAGGACCGCAGATCTGATCTTGTGAATTCGGTAATGTCAGTGCCATCAATATAGATGATACCCTTTTGCAATTCATAGAAGCGCATCAGCAGCTTTACAATCGTTGTTTTACCGGCACCGGTTGGACCGACGATCGCGATTTTCTTTCCTGCTTGAATATGGGCAGAGAAGTTATGGATAATCGGCTGCTCCGGAAGGTAACCAAATTGAACATTTTCAAATGTTACGGAGCCGGCAACATGATCCACTGTTTTCGGTGAGGTTGTTTCCGGCAGCTGCTCCGGTTCTGCCAAAAAATCAAAGATTCGCTCGGCAGCAGCAGCTGTTGATTGCAGAACGTTGGCAATTTGTGCTGTTTGCGCAATCGGCTGGTTGAACTGGCGAACATACTGGATAAATGCTTGAATATCTCCGATGCTGACTTTACTGCGAATAGCAAGATAGCCGCCTAGTATACAAATGCCCACATAACCGATATTTCCGACAAATTGCATGATCGGCATCATAAGTCCTGAAAAGAATTGTGATTTCCAGGCAGTTTTATATAAATTGTCATTGTGGCCGGTAAAGGTATGGACTGATTTTTGTTCTCCATTAAAGGCTTTCATGATCAGATGACCGCCATACATTTCTTCAATATGCCCATTCAAGCTTCCTAAGAAGACTTGCTGCTCCTTGAAATAATGCTGCGACCGCTTCACGATAAAGCTGATAAAGATCATTGATATCGGCAATACCAGGATGGCTAGCAGTGTCATTTGCCAGCTGATGGAAAACATCATAATGGAAATTCCCACCAAGGTAACTGACGCTGTAATCATCTGCGACATACTTTGGTTTAAGGAGTTAGACAAGGTATCAATATCATTGGTTACTCGGGATAACACTTCACCGTGTGTAACACGGTCAAAATAAGAAAAAGGAAGACGATTGATCTTGCTCGCAAGGGAACTGCGAAGATTGTAAGATACTTTCTGCGAGACTCCGGAGATGATGAAATATTGAATATAAGAAAAAATGGCACTGATGCTATATAACACAAGCAGAGTTAAAATAATCCGGCCAATCCCGGCAAAATCAATAGATCCAGTTCCGCTCACTTTGGCTATAATGCCTTGAAATAGTTTTTCAGTAGCCTGTCCCAATACTTTCGGACCAACAATGGAAAACACGGTACCGCCAATTGCCAGCAAGATTACAAAGATAATCGAAAGATGGAACGGCTTCAGATAATCGATTAGATTGTGCATTGTTTTCTTGAAGTTTTTTGGCTTTTGTACAGGACCGCCGCCCATACGGGGACCCATACCTCCGATAGGAGGACGTTGTTGTTTTGTTTCTTTACTCATGAGCAAGTTCCTCCTTTGATAGTTGGGAATACGCAATTTCCTGATAGACAGGGCAGCTCTCCATCAGCTGATCATGGGTACCTTTGCCTACGATTGTACCTTTGTCCAAAACAATAATTTGGTCGGCATTCATAATGGTGTTAATACGCTGCGCAACGATAAATACGGTACTCTTGGTTTCTTTCATCAGCTGCTGAAGCTTTTGGCGCAAGTTGGCTTCCGTTTTGTAGTCCAGAGCAGAGAAAGTATCATCAAAGATATAGACTGGAGCTTTTTTCACAAGGGCCCGCGCAATAGACAAGCGCTGTTTCTGGCCGCCGGATACGTTGGTACCTCCTTGCGAGATTGGTTCATCAAATTGCAATTCTTTTTGACTGATGAATTCCATTGCTTGTGCAGTCGTTGAAGCTTCTATCATTTCTTCTAAAGAAGCATCAGCTTTGCCATATTGCAAATTACTGGAGATTGTTCCTGAAAATAAGGTTGCTTTCTGCGGAATAAAGCCGATATGTTCTCTAAGATCATGCTGGGAATAGTCCTGGACAGGAATTCCGTTAATTTTCAAAGAGCCTCCGCTGATATCAAAGAAGCGCGGAATAAGATTGATAATAGTGGATTTGCCGCTGCCCGTACTGCCGATGAAGGCCGTGATTTCGCCAGGTTTTGCGGTAAAGGTAATATCATGAAGCACCGTTTCTTCGGCACCGGGATAGCGGAATGAGACATGATCAAATGCAACGAGTGCATGTTCTTCTTGCCATGCATGCGGCTGTTTTGGATCATGAATGGATAAATCAGTTTTTAATACTTCTGCCACACGAGCAGCAGAAACCGCAGCGCGCGGCAGCATAATGGAAACCATGGAGATCATAAGGAACGCCATAATTACTTGCATGGAATACTGGATCAATGCAATCATCTGTCCCATCTGCAGCGTTCCAAGGTCAATTTGCTTGGCTCCAAACCAAACGATAAGCAAAGATACGCTATTCATAATAAAGAAGATCGTAGGCATTAAGACAGACATCAAACGATTTAGAAAGAGACTGACTTTGGTTATATCTTTATTTGCCTGATCAAATTTTTCTTCTTCATATTGCTGGGTATTGAAGGCACGAATAACAGAAAGCCCTGATAAGGATTCGCGCAGCACCAGGTTCAGGCGGTCAACCAATTGCTGATTGATTTTAAAACGGGGGTAAGCAAAATAGAATGCGATCAAAATAATTGTTAGAATGATTGCGACGACCAGTCCGATAATCCATGACATAGATGCATTCGTTTGGAATACCCGGATCAATGCCCCAAATCCAATAATGGGCGCATATACGACCATGCGCAGTATCATAACGATAATGGTTTGAATCTGCTGAACGTCATTGGTTGTTCGGGTAATTAAGGATGCCGTAGAATAAGAGTTAAATTCATAGCTGGAGAAGGATGTTACTTTGCGAAACAGTGCTTCCCGGATGTTGCGGGCGAACCCGGCTGCTACTCTGGATGATAATAAGCTGACAGTGATTGCTGCAATAGAACCAATCAAAGCAATTAACAGCATCAGAGCTCCTATTTGCAGGATATATCCTTGCTGTTTGGCTTCCATATCAATGCCAAGAGCAATGTATTCTTGTTTCACCACTGCTTTGGCTGCAGATTCCAGCATAGATTCGGGCATCGAAGAGAAAGCTTTTAAGACTTGCTCCTGCATCATTGCTCGTTCTTCAGGCTTCATATGCTCTAATGCCATATAAGGATCAACACCGGCAGGTAATTTAGAGAAGAAGGGACTTTCAGCCGCTTTTGCCGGGTCGCTGGCCACTAAGTCAATTTGTCCGGTAATCAAAAAAGGCTTGGCAAGGATCCTGCTTAATTCATCCAGCGCTTCTTTTTCCATCGTATTACGAATATAAAGGGTCTGGCTCTCAAGGAGGGGATAACTCTTTACGAGATCGGCAGCATCCACAGCAGTTGTTTTTGTATAGCTGTTCTTCAACAACGCTTGCTCAGAAGCTGATAAAAACAAAGTGATTTTATGAAAAGTCGTTTCCCTCATTGCTTCCGGTGCTGCTTGATCAATCCCATTGTTGGTAATCCCGTTGTCGACAATGCGGGACATATAATCGGGTAATGCCAGATCTGTTTGTGATTGAACGTAAAGCAGTCCGACGATCAATACAATCGTCAGCAAAAAAGGTTTCAAATAGTTACGTAATTGAATCATCAAAATCTCCTTTCAAGGAACTCGCAAAATTGAGTACGAGCATTATATTACCACGGTACTATATTTATGTAAATAGATTCTCATAAAATGATTGCGTAATTCACAAAAGTATGGTACAAATTAAATATTGCTTTATGGAGAGGAGTTATATCAATGAATAAAAATAATGAGACAAAGGAGAATATTATCCATCAAGCATTACTGTTGATCAAAGAACGTGGGTATGACCAGGTTACGATAAATGATATTTGTGATGTGAGCAATATATCAAAAAATACTTTTTATTATTATTTCAAATCAAAGGAAGAAGTATTAATGAAGTTTTTCCAAGTTCCATATGATCTGACGATTCAGCGGATGACGGATATTATTGCAATGGAAAGTCCATTAGAGAAATTTTTCCATGTGAATGAGCCGCGCATTGAACATTTCCAAAGTTTGGGGCAGGAGATTTTGAAGCGAATTATGATCATCAATTTGCAGCGCAATGTGGGAACATTTAAAACCCATAAAGGCAAGGAAACATTTTTCCGGTTGGAGCTGGAACTTCTCTCTAAAGCACAGGAGTTAAAAGAAATACGCAATCAATCAAGTCCGATTGACTTGCTTCATTCCATCAAAATGCAAAGTATGGGTGCTGTTTTGGCTTGGGCAGTCAGCGGTGAACAATTTGATTTGATGCAAAGAACAAGAATGATGATTGAAGTAATACTAGACGTACGAGAAGATTTGCGAAATACAAAGAAAGAGGAGCATATATGTCCAAAGATTTAACAAAAGGTCATCCGACAAAAGTATTGTTGATGTTTACTTTGCCCTTGCTGTTAGGGAATATTTTCCAGCAGTTCTATAACATCGCCGACTCTGTGGTAGTAGGAAAATTTGTGAATGAGAATGCTTTAGGAGCTGTTGGCTCCAGTTTTCCGATCCTGTATTTATCGATTGCGGTTGCAGCAGGTGTAGGGACGGGATGCGGAGTCGTCATCTCCCAATATTATGGTGCCCAGAAAATGACAGAAGTAAAAAGCACCATCAATACATCTATTATAACTTTCTTGGTATTAGGAGTTGTATTTGCTGTTTTAGGGCAGTTTATTATTGAGCCGATGCTGGCACTGCTGAAATCTCCGGCAGAAATTATTCAATATTCCAAAGATTATTTATCATGGATTTTCCTGGGAAGCATTTTTACTTTTTTATATAACGTCTGCAATGCAATTTTTACGGCACTAGGTGATTCCAAAACACCGATGTTTATGTTAATGATTGCTGCTTCTGTCAATGTTGTGCTAGACTTGATTTTTGTCATTTACTTCCATATGGAAGTGGTAGGTGTGGCTGTTGCGACAGTGATTGCACAAGCATTGGCAGCGTTGGTGTCTTATTATCTGCTGCGAAAGCGGCTGGAAACAATTTACTGCGAAGAAAAACCAAAAAGATTTGATACGCAGTTATTAAAGAAGATTGTTCATATTGCTCTGCCATCTACCCTTCAGCAAAGCATGATCAGTATTGGAATGCTGGCGGTGCAGGGGTTAATTAATAATTTTGGGAATGTGGTTGTAGCAGGTTTTACTGCTGCTCAGAAAATTGACAGTATTGCAATGATGCCAATGATGAATGTATCAAATGCTATGTCAACTTTTACAGCCCAGAATATTGGTGCTGACGAGATCAAAAGAATCAGGCAAGGGTATTGGGGTGCGCTTCGTGCTGCGTTTGTCACATGTATTGTCATTTCAGTTGCGGTATTCTTGTTTGGGGATGTATTAATTGGTTTGTTTGTGGATCAAAGTGCCAATGCCGGAGTATACCAAGTGGGCACCGAATATCTAAAAGTAGTGAGTATCTTCTATTTCTTGATGTCTCTCTTATTTGTAACAAACGGCGTACTTCGCGGATCGGGAGATATGCGGGCATTCCTGGTGAGTTCTACTGTTAACTTAGTTTCTCGGGTCGTGTTTGCTTATTTGCTGGCTCCTGTCATTGGATATACAGCTATTTTCTGGGCAATACCAATCGGATGGTCAATAGGCACCATTATTTCCATTCTTCGTTATAGGACAGGAAAATGGCAAAGCAAAGCTTTGGTTCGTAAAGAAGCGATGGCGGAATTGGAATTCAACTAAAAAAGGGCCTCTATGAACTGGTATCATAGAGGTTTTTTTGTTCAAAAAACCGGCTCTTCTTATGGAAAAGCCGGCTCGTGCAACTACAGATAAATAGTCTGATATTTGTTTTTCAAATAGGTAATGTAATACTGCGGATCAAAGTCTTGTCCGGTTGCTAGTTTCAAAATTTCTTTTGGATATTTGGAAGATCCGTAGTGATGAATCTTTTCTTTTAACCAGGCATTGATTTGGCTTGTATTTCCATCTTTCAAAGAAGCCATGACATTAAAGTCCTGATTCATTGCCGCAAAAATCTGGGCAGCATAGGCTGACCCTAACGCATACGTAGGGAAATAGCCAAACATACCTCCGGACCAGTGAACATCCTGCAAGACACCCATCTTATTGGAAGGGACCTCCAGACCAAAATACTCTTTCATCAGGCGGTTCCATGTCTCCGGCAAATCTTTCACTTCAAGCTCCCCGCTGATTAACTTCTTTTCGATATCATAGCGCAGCATGATGTGCAGCGGATATGTCAGTTCGTCAGCTTCGGTACGGATGAATGAATTTGCAACGTGATTGATTTGTGTATAGAAGTCATCCAAGGAAATATCTTTTAATTGCTCAGGGAAAAATGCTCTTAGCTTAGGCAAATGAACTGCCCAGAATTCTTTGCTGCGGCCAATCATATTTTCGAAGAAACGGGATTGCGACTCATGCATTGCCATAGATGCTCCGCCTCCGCTGGCAGTTACTTCCAATGCCGGATCACATTGCTGCTCATAAATGGCATGACCCAATTCATGAATGGCAGAGAAAATCCCGGATAATACCACCGTTTCATAATAGTGATTGGTAAAGCGGACATCACTGCTGCTGAAGTTTGATGTGCATGGGTGCTCACTTTCCTTCATCAAGCCATGCTCTTTGTCAAAGCCCAGTACATCAATGAGATAGTTGGCAAATTCCTTTTGAGTTTGCGTATCATATGGCAAAGAAGCAAACGGCTGTTCCGGCTGCGGATGTCCCGTAATTTGCTTTACGAGAGGAACCAGTTCTTTTCTGAGCAGATCAAAGAATACATCATATTCCTTTGTTGTAAAGTCACGCTCATATTCATCCAACAAAATATTATAGCCCTGCAGTTCATCAGTTTTTTGATATGCAACATACCGTCTCATGTACGCAACGATTTCTTCCAGTACGGGAGCAAAGATGGAAAAATCATTGGCATTTTTAGCCTTTGCCCAAATTGTTTCACTGGTAGCACGCAGAGTTTGATAGCGTACAAATTCATCCATTGGAACCTTTAATGTTTTATCCAAATCACGCTTCATTTCCGTAATTTCATGACGCAGTACCGGCTCCAGCTCTTCCCGTTGTTCATACAGTTTCTGAATGGTATCAACACATTCTTGAGAAGTCTGAATCTTATAGTATTCTTCTGCCAAAACTCCTGTCTGGATTGCTCTGTTTTCATAGCAGCCATTTGGCGCTTCTGTTAAAGAATCCCAGGAGATCATCCATAATGCATAATGGAATGCTTTGATCCGTTTGCGGAAAGATTCATATAATGCAATTGTTTCGTTCATAATATCCTCCATCTGGTTTGATGATATTGTAGGATATCAACAGCAGACATGCAAGCCTTTCGAATCACAGACAAACGAAATAAGATAAACAACACTCTTTTTTCAAAAGGAATAGTGCTATAATAAGGATATAGATACCAGCTGGTAGGGAGGATTTATGGTAAGTAATCTTACGATTGCAATGATGATCGCGGAACTTGTTCTCACATTGATTTTGCCGATTGTTGTCATTGCCTATGCAGTGTTTAAGAAAAAAGTACAAATGAAAATGGTGTTAGTTGGTGCCATTGCTTTTATCGTATCGCAATTATTGATTCGCGTTCCGCTGCTGAATGTGTTAGCAACACAGAGCGGGTTTCAAACATGGATGGGAAACCCTATTTTCTCAGGTTTGTTTTTAGGATTGACGGCTGGTTTGGTTGAAGAAATTGCTCGTTATCTTGGTTTTCGCAGCATGCGAAAAAACAGAACATTTCTGGATGGCATCGGGTATGGCTTGGGCCATGGCGGTATTGAATCTATTGTCCTTGTTGGTTTGGCAACCATCAATAATCTGATTGTAGCGTTTGCCATCAATAATGGTACGATTCAAACGATGTTTGCGGGATATGACAGTGCTTTGATCCAGCAGATGATTGACATTCTGACAACAACAGACAGCATGATGTTTTTATTGGGAGGCATTGAGCGGGTTATGACATTGTTGATCCATGTTGGGTTGTCTTTGGTTGTCTTGCAAGTATTTCATAAGAGAAACATCAAGTATTTATGGTATGCGATCATTCTTCATACCTTGGTAAATGCACCAATTGCCCTGCTTAATCCTTATGGGATTCTTGTTACGGAAGCTTATATCGCATTATGTGCTGCAATTGCGCTCTTTTATATCTCTCAAAGTGCCCGCATTGAATAAGGGGTAGCATATGAAATCTGTTGCATTGGAATTGGCAAAGGGGCTAAGAGAAGGCAAATGGATTCAAATTACGTATCAAAGCTCTGCTGAGAACAAGCATACGTACTTTTGGATTGCCATCAAAGACATTGATCCTGTTAAACAATCCATGCAAGTTGATATGTTCAACCTCGAAAAAGGGAAAGAAACGATTGAAGGATATGTCTATGTCAATAAGATCTTAGCTGCCCAAGTGATCGAGGGAACCACATACCCTCGCAATGACATATTATTAGAGCGCATCCGAAGCAATTACAGTGCGTATTCTTTTTTAGAATTTGTAGGTATTGATGACCGAATCTTGAGTTATTACAGAGATTGTTACTATCAGGATAAGGAAGCAGCAGTTCGTCAATACACACTGGTAGAAGGCATTGATCAGGAGGTTTTGCTGGATGAGGCCTTCCAGCTTACGGAAGAAGAGTTTTTGAAAATTGTAAAGGATTTGCATAAATATCTGCGGCTGCGAAATCGTCTGCAGAAACAGCAAGTGCTGAAACTGGCGATGAATCTGCTGTCGATTGCTAATCCGCAAGGATTGTTTCCTATTGTGTACCGCGATGTGCAGCTGGATATCCGCAACCGCAAATTGGTTCTTTCTGCTATGCTATCCTTTCATACGCGCGTAATACGCAATGATCAGGAAGCATCGCTGCAACGCTATCTGGATGTTGATCCCGCCTATTTTATGGAGCACTTCGAGCAAAATCGCATGGCATTTACGCAAGAAATCCAAAGCAATCTGCGCTGGAATGAAACATTGGATGAGCGTCCTTATTTATTTGAGATCCAGCAAACGATCGGAATTAATATTGAAGCCGAATATCATGTCTTGCAGCATCAGTATCAAAAACAGCAGCTGACGCTACCATGCAAGGCCTTTTTCGGCATGTACGAAAGAGAGCGGCACCGCCGTAAGGTAAAGCCGATCATGGTGATGAACCAAGCCGTTAATATTGACCAGTACCGGGTGATTCAAAATGCAATGAATCAGGACATTGTCTATGTCCAAGGACCACCTGGAACAGGTAAGACGGCAACAATTGTGAATACAGTTCTATCTTGTCTTCTGAACCGTGACAGCGCTCTGGTTGTGTCTAATAACAATGAAGCAATTAATCATATCTATCATAAGCTTAAGACAATGATGTATCGCGAGGTCGAAATACATCTGCCGCTGCTGCGTTTGGGATCAGAAGAATATATCCGCGATGCCCTCGAACGAGCACATCAGGAACAACTCCTTTTTGAACAAGTGGAGATGAATGAAAATGTAAGTGTCAAACTGAAAGATCTGGAAGACCAAGTGATGCAGGAATTTTCTTTTGTCACGCAGATGATTGACCAGTATGATGCCCAGATGGATACAGATGAGCAAATTGAATCCTTGCAGGAAATTGTAAAGAAGATGCAAACAGAGCTGCAGGTTGATGAGTATAGCCGCAATCTGGCAATTGCGGGAATTGAAGCACAGATTCAAAATATCCGCTTGAAAGAACAAACAGAGGTGCCAGCCTATGCGCCGTTAAAAGTAAATGAGCAATTGATTCAGGAATATTTGTTTTATCTAAGTTATGCATATTACAAAAAACGCAAGCAAAAGAAATATCAAGCACTTCTTGATGTCATTTTGATGCAAAGTCAGGTGGAACGATCCAAGGAATTTAAAGCCATGCTGCGCGATCCAAAGGGATTGCAGCTGATCGCAGAGTGCTTTCCGATCATTATTTCCACCAATTTATCAGTAACAAAACTTGCGAACCAGATGCCGATCTTTGATCTGTTGATTATGGACGAAGCATCCCAATGCAATACGGCAATTGCGCTGCTTCCTATGATGCGCTGCAAGCGAGCCTTATTTGTAGGAGATCAAAATCAATTGCAGCCGGTGGTGGTGCTCAATACGATCAAAAATGAAGAACTAGTTCGGGTTTATGATATTCCGCTTGCGTATGATTATAAAAAGAATTCAATGTTGAGTACCTTGCTCAGTATTGATACCACATCAAAATTCATTCTGCTGCGGGATCATTACCGCTGTCATGAAAAAATTATTTCCTTTTCCAACCAAAAATACTATGGCAATGAGCTGCGAGTGCAGTCAAGGCTGGAGAATATCGATGCCTTGCGGCTAGTTGATGTACGCAGCGGCTTGAATGAGAAAAATACATCGAAAGAAGAAGTACAGGCAATTATAGAAGAAATTAAAAAAGTGCAGCATGAGGATGTTGCAGTGATAACACCATTTCGGGCGCAAGCCAATCGCATCAGCCAGGCGCTGGAAGAGCACCGCCTGGATTATGTCAAAGTAGGAACGATACATACTTTTCAGGGGGATGAAAAGCGAACGATTTTGTTAAGCAGCGGAATCAGCGAAAGCAGCAATCAGAGCAGCTTTGACTGGATGAAGGATAATCAGGAATTGATTAATGTGGCTACAACGAGAGCCAAGGAAAAGTTGATCTTGGTCTGCGATGTGCAAAAAATCAAGCAGCTTTCGCAAACGGAAGGAAATGACTTTTTGGAACTGACTGAATTCATCTATAAAAATGGCGAACATGCGGTACAGTATAAAGAGAATCAGCTATTTCAATCTAAAGTTAAGCAGTTCAAATATTATAACAGCGCAGCGGAAGATGAGTTTTTAAGAACGCTGCTTCATTTCAAAGGCGTGTATCAGACCTTCAAGATGCAAAGCAAAGTGAAGATTACCGATGTGCTGCCGCTGAATAAAGAAGATAGGCGCTTATTTGGATATGGCAATCAGGCTCATTTTGATTTTGTCTTGTATGATTTGCTGGGTGTTCCGCTGCTGGCAGTAGAAGTAAGTGGCAAAGAACATTTAAGTGACATCAAAGTAATGGAACGTGATTTGAAGAAGCAGGAAATATGTGCGAATTATGGAATGAAGTTAGTAACAATACGGAATGACTATGTAAGACGCTATCATTTCGTAAAAGAAAGTATATTGGAAGCATTGCGCTAAAGGAGGATAACAGATGGCAGTTACCATCGGACATGCAAAGGCAGTGATTAATCCCCAATTGCCGGTGCCGCTGAGCGGATATGATGCTATCCGCATTTGCACCGGAATTCATGATCCCTTATATGCAAGAGTGCTGGTCTTTTATGATCAAGACTACCATGCATTGATTGTGCTAGATACCTTGGCTGTTGATCAGCAATTTACAGTGCTGGTGCAAACTGCTTTGGCTGATCTAGGATTTGCAAAGGAGCATATTATTCTTAGTGCTACCCATACGCATAGCGGTCCGCAAGGTCTGTGCACTTGCCAGGGTAGCGTACTGGAAGGGTTGGAACGGACATTTGGTGTCTACGACCCAGCCTATGCTTCATTTTGTGTGAAGCAAATTGCCGAGGCCGTGAAAACGGCACAGCAGAATCAGAAGTCGTATCAGATTAAGTTTGTGCAGACTGCTGTTTCCGGGGTGGCACAAGAAAGACACGGAAGAAGCAGTGCAATGGATGGATTATTATGGGCGATGGAGTTTATCGTGGAAGATGATCTTCCACTGCTCGTGTATTCTTATCCATGCCACCCTACAATTCTAAATGCTCAAAATAAAGAGCTTTCTGCTGATTTGTGCTATGGTGTGGAAACAACTTTGGCACATCGCTACCAAATGACAGTATTTGTGAATGGTGCAGCCGGTGATATCAGCACTCGATTTGCCCGCACAGAAGCTACCTTCGTCGAAGTGCTGCGGATGGGCAAGCTTGTTGCGGATACAATTGCTGCGTCGTTAGCGACAGCAGCAGTCCAAGAAGCAGGTAAATTGCATTGGCAGGAGTATTGCTATGAATTGCAGCTGAAGAAGCTTCCTTCATTGGAACAGGCGGAAAAGCTTGTAAGTTATTATGAGCAAAAACTGCTGGAACAATCTTCTCGCTTGCTGGAATCGCAATTGGAAGGAGCAAGGGCCAATTTGCATCTGACAAAGCATTTGGGTCATCAGTCCAATCCTGTCTGCAAGATCATAAAAGCGAATCTGGGACCGCTGCGGCTGGTGACAATGCCGTTGGAACTGTATGGAAGCTTAGCAGCAAAAGTCGCAGAAGATACGCAGATTTTAGGGTATGCGAATGGCTATTATTTATATTTGCCGGATCATACAGCCTATGAAGAGCAAGATTATGAAGCATTGAGCAGTCCTTTTGCCCAAAGGCAGGGGGAACAATTGATGGATTGGATCCAAACGATCTTATAAGGAGGAATCGTATGTCAATTACAACATCTTACGTGCAATTTGCCGTCCGTAAACTAGAAGAAGTTTTAACTGCCGAAGAACAACAAATTGAAGCTGCCGCAACATTAGTTGCAGATAGCTGCATGAATGGGGGCCGGTTCTATGTGTTTGGATCAGGTCATTCCCATATGATTGCGGAAGAGTTATATTTAAGGGCAGGTGGATTGGCTCTGGTAAAAGGGATTCTTCCGCCAGAATTGATGCTTCATGAAATGGCAAATAAAAGCACTCTGCTTGAGCGCCTGGATGGATATGGCAGTGCGCTTCTGCAACTCTATGAAGTGGATGAAAAGGATACACTGCTGGTTATTTCCAACTCCGGACGTAATCCGGTACCGGTAGAATTGTGTTTGTCTGCAAAGGAAAAAGGAGTAAAAGTAATCGTAATTACATCACTGAAACATTCGCAAGTCGTGACATCACGGCATAAGAGCGGAAAGAAAATTTATGAAATAGCTGATGTTGTCATTGATAATCATGGTGAAAAAGGAGATGCCGGCTATCCAATTGAAGGCTTAGAAAGTCCTGTTGGTTCGACCAGCAGCATCACCGGAATTACGATCGCTCAGGCAATGGTCAGCAGTGCCGTTGCGAAAATGGTGAATGCCGGCTTTATACCTCCGGTATTCAAAAGTTCCAACCTGGATGGCGCAGATGCATATAACGAAGAATTGTTTAAGAAATATCACGGATATTGGAAATAACAATTCGCTGATTTAAATCGCTAGAATATGCTTTTGTTCCATAGCTGGAACTATGCATTAATGCATAAAAACAACATTTGTATTTGAAATGATCCTTCCAAGATAGAAACGCAAACAAGCAAAGCGGAATCTATGAAAAGAGGGATCTTTTCATTTGCATGGTAAGAAAAGCAGATCTGATCATCAGGCAGGTACGATAAAAAGAATCCGGTTTTTATTTGCAATCCACCACCAGATATGGTATCATCCTAAAAGGTTAGCCTACGCTAACAAAAAGGAGAGAAGGAACAAAATGAAGAAGTTATTCATTCTGATTGCAAGTGCAGCTTTGTTGATGCTGAGTGCTTGCACCAATATTGCGAAGGAACAAACACCGCCAGAAGCGGAAACAAAAACGATTGTTGACGCAAGAGGCGAGGTTGAAATTCCGGTAAACCCGCAAAGAATTGTGGATTTAAGCGGGAACAGTGATATATTGCATATTCTTGGATATAAGGTAATCGGAACTGCCAACAGCGATGCCTACGACTATACCAAATTCCCGTCATACTTAGAGGACATCCTGCAAGGTGCAGCTATCTTGGGATACAGCATGCAAGATACGATGGATATTGAAGGTGTAATCAATCTGGAACCGGATCTGATTGTTATTTCTAATGTTCAGGAAAAAATGTATGAACAGCTGCAAGCAATTGCACCAACAGTTATGATCCAGCTGGAAGCACTTGACTGGAAAGAAGACATCAAACGTGTCGGTTCTGTAATGGGCAAAGAAGCAGAAGCACAAGCATGGCTTGATTCTTATGCAGCGCAAGCAGAAAAGGCGGGCAAACAAATAAAAGAAACGTATGGTGAAGATGCAACGTATTTATCCTTTTTGGCAAGCGGCGGACAATTCTATGTGTTCAGCGGGGCCGGGTTTGGCGGGGTATTATATAATGACTTAGAGCTTGGATATCCTGCAGGAATGCCGCCGCAAGATTCCATCAGTTTGCCGGTCGTAACTTATGAAGGCTTAGCGGCAATCCAAGCAGATTATATTTTTGCGATTGCAACGGAAGCTGTTTTAGCGGAAATGAATAAGAACAGCATTTGGAAGGGGTTGGAAGCAGTGAAAAACAACCACGTAGTGGTCTTGCCTTCTTCTCCGTATTTCAACCAAGGGTATAGTCCTATTGGCAAGCAATTGCTGCTGGACGAAACACTGGCATTGCTAAATGGCATCCAGTAAAAAACTGCAAATTTTCTTTGTCTCACAAATTGTATTGATTGGTTTGGGGTTGTTTTGGTCGATCAGTGCCGGAGCAATGAAAATTGATTTAACGACGATTTGGAATAGTATCTTTCGCTTTGAAGAAGTCCTGGAAATGCAGCTGGTGCGTGACACCCGCATTCCCAGAGCTCTTAGTGCCTTGCTGGCAGGCGGAATTTTAGGGATGAGCGGAGCAATGATGCAAGGTGTTACCCGCAATCCGGTTGCTGAGCCATCTCTGATGGGAATTAGTCAAGGTGCTACGCTGACCGTGGCAATTCTTTATTCCTTGCAAGCTGTTGCCAATCCCATTATGGTCTTGGCGGCAGCATTCATTGGTGCCATGGGCAGCGGACTATTGGTCATTGCCTTTACCTCCCGCAACCCTGCGAATTTATCGATGGGCAAGGTATGGCTGGCAGGAACTGCGTTGAGTACATTCTTTTTATCTTTATCCAGCTTGATTGCTTTGCTTCATAATCAATCTGCCATGCTGGGATTCTGGCTGGCAGGAGGCTTTCGGACAGCCACCTGGAGCGGTGTGTTGCTGCTTGGAATTGCAGGAGTGCTGGGGTTAATGGCAGCACTTTGGCTAGCACCGAAAATCAATGTTGTTCATCTGGGGGATGATGTGGCGATCGGGTTAGGTGAGAATCCCAGTAAAGTACGCCTGTTCACTTTGCTGTTGATGATACCGCTTTGTGCAGCTACAGTAGCTGTTGCTCGCAATATCGCATTTGTGGGTTTGATTATTCCCCAGATCGTGAAGCTTGCAGTAGGGCAAGATTACCGCAAAATCATTCCGCTGTCTTTTGTCACCGGCAGCAGCTTGCTTATTTTCGCAGATATCGTCGCACGTATGATCAACCTGCCATATGAGACACCGATTGGCATTTTTACCTCCCTGCTTGGAGTACCTTGGTTTATCTATTTGGTACGAAAGGAGCGTGGTTAGTATGCAAAGCCGCTCGGCGCACCATTTCCGGCTTGTTTTTTGCGCGTTGCTTTGTATCGTTCTATTAAGTCTGGTAATTGGCTTATGCTGGGGTACGTATCAAATTACGCCTTGGCGGATTCTGCAGACTTTGCTGGGCAATGGTACAAAGCTGGAGCATATTACGGTGTTTACCATCCGTCTTCCTCGTTTGCTGGTAGCAATGCTGGTTGGTGTGGCGCTGGCAATATCGGGTGGGATCTTGCAAACGGTAACCCAAAATGATTTGGCAGACGCCAGCATGATCGGCATCAATGCCGGAGCTGCTTTAGCGGCAGTACTCTTCATTACGATGCAAAGCGATGTATATTATCGCGAATTGGGTGGATTGGCAGTGTATATATTACCTTTTGCAGCGATGCTGGGTGCTATGTTAGCAGCACTGATTCTTTATCTGCTGGCATATCGTCAGGGAATTCGGCCGCAGAGGCTCTTGCTGACTGGTATCGGAATTAATATTGCCATCAATGCAATCGTAATTTTCGTGAATTTCCGGGGAAGCATCACGGATTATAATCGGATTCTGATTTGGACGTCAGGTAGCTTATGGGGCAGCGGCTGGAAATACTTCTGGGTCATACTGCCAATTGTCATACTCATTGTTTCAGCGGTGCTATATCATCATAAACGGATGGATTTATTGAACCTGGGAGATGAAGTGGCAGTCGGTCTTGGTGTCAATGTGGAAAAAGAACGCAAAAAACTGCTGACGTTCGCAGTGCTGTTAGCCGGAGCTGCAACAGCGGTTGCGGGAAACATCGGCTTCTTAGGCCTTCTGGCACCACACCTGGCAAAGAAGATGGTGGGTCCGGCGCATAAATACTTCCTTCCTGCAGCAGCCTGCATCGGAATGATTATCATTATACTGGCAGACAGTATGTCCCGGAATGTGTTTTCTCCGATAGAAATTCCGGTCGGGATCACAATTTCCCTGCTAGGGGTACCGTATTTCATTTATTTGATGGTAAAGGAGTAAAAACATGCAAGCAATCGAAATTGAGAACTTATCCGTATCATATGGAGAAGCGAATATTCTGGAAGAGCTGTCCTTGGCAATTCCGGAAGGGAAAATTACCATTATCATTGGTTCCAACGGCAGCGGCAAATCAACCTTGCTGAAGACGGTTGGCCGCGTTTTAAAACCAAGAAACGGTATCATCAAAATTCAGGGCAGGGATATTCGGCAGCAGCATGCCAAGGAAATTGCGAGACATGTTGCGATGTTGCCGCAATCGCCGAAAACACCGCAAGGCTTGCTGGTGAAAGAATTGGTCGCATATGGCCGCTTTCCGCATACAAAAGCGATTGGCGGTTTTAATCGGCATGATAAAGAAATGGTTAGCTGGGCAATGGAAGAAACAAGCTTGTCTGAGTTTGCGGAGCGAACGGTAGATAGCTTATCAGGCGGTCAAAGACAGCGAGCATGGATCGCCATGGCCTTGGCACAAGAAACCGAAATTTTGCTCCTGGATGAACCTACAACCTACTTGGATATGTCATACCAGCTGGAAGTGCTGCTGCTATTGCAACGTCTCAACAAAGAACAAGGCCGTACGATTGTGATGGTGCTCCATGAACTGAATCATGCATGTCGCTTTGCCGATGAGATCATTGGAGTGCATCAGGGGAAAGTTGTTATGCAGGGTGCACCGAAGCAGGTGATTACCAAAGAGAGCTTGCAGCAGATTTATGGTATCCAAGCAACCTTGACGATGAGTGAGGATGGCACCTATCCGATCTGTCATGAGTATAATTTTTAAAATACCACCTCAGTCATGAAGTGGTATTTTTTAGTATAGAATTATTTTTCGCCAAACAGCAATTTGGAAAGCTTCGTGTATATTTCGTCACGATATTTGATTTTCTCAACATCTTTGCCATCTGCATAGTCATAGAAGCCTGCTTTGGATTTTACGCCAAGACGTCCTTGTTCAAAGTTTTCTTTCAATAGATGGAAACTGTCATCCTCGGTTGCCAGTTCTTTGAATAAGTAAGATGAAATATTATGGAAAATGTCCAAGCCGCCGAAATCTGCCACTTCAAATGGTCCGAAGCAAGCATAACGAATACCCAGCGCATATTTCATAACATTGTCGATATCCTCAACTGAAGCAATTCCTTCTTTGGCGATATGCAGACATTCTCTAAGAATTGCAAATTGGATGCGATTCAAAGCAAATCCCGGAGCATCTTTCACCAGCACCGGTTTCTTCCCGACAAAGGAAGCCAGATCGTAAATTGCTTTTGCCGTTTCTTCTTTTGTTTTCTCACCGGAAATAACTTCTACCAAAGGAATGATGTGTGGAGGATTGATCCAGTGCATACCGCCGAAACGCTCAGGATATTCTACCGCTTCTGCGATTTTGGTAATGCTTAGACCGGAAGTATTTGTTGCGAGCAATGCATCGGGACGTACAATCCGGGAAACCTGACTCCAGAAGCTATGCTTAATATCCAATTTTTCCAAAACGGCTTCAATTACAAAGTCAGCATCATGGAATCCTTGCATATCTGTACTATAATGAATTCTTTCCTGCAATGCAGCAGATTCTTCTTTAGAAACAATTCCTTCATTTACTTCCGTTTCCTGATTCAAAGCAATATATGCTTTTGCCCGTTCCAGTGCAGCTGGATACAAATCATATAGAAATACAGTAAAATTGTATTTCGCAAATGTTTCTGCTAAAGAAGAGCCCATGGTACCTGCTCCGGCGATACCTATTTTCTTGATATTCATAATTATCTCCTTCTCGTAATCGCTTACATTTTTTATTGTACGAATATTAGATTATTAAGTCAAGTGATTTGTGCAAAATGAATATTGTATCACAATCATTTCTTCGCAATTGTAAGTTTAAAATTAAAAATGGCATAATTTTGAAATCGTTTATGTATTTGTTGCCTGGAATTAAATATATTCTTGTGAAAAATGGACAAGAAAATTGTTCAAAAATGCGATTTAAGAGCAATCAATAGTTGCAGATGGCACTGCAACAGACAACTAGAATATACTATGGCGGAGATGCTGTTTTATGATATAATATCACTGCATGAGGTGAAGTTATGAGAAAAGGGAAATTTATCACGTTTGAAGGTCCTGATGGAAGTGGCAAAACAACGATCAGTACATATGTTGCGAATGAGTTGAAACAACGTGGGTATGATATCATCCACACAAGAGAACCTGGTGGTATTGATATTGCTGAGCAGATTCGTGATATTATTTTGAACCCTCGCAACTTGGCCATGGATGCGAAAACCGAGGCGTTGTTGTATGCTGCAAGCAGACGACAGCATTTCGTTGAAAAAATAAAACCAGCATTGCTAGCGGATCGCATTGTATTATGTGATCGCTTTGTGGATAGTTCGCTTGCCTATCAAGGCGTGGGACGCAGCTTGGGCATTGATGAGATCTACATGATCAATGAATTTGCAATCGAAGGCTGGTTGCCTGATTTAACAGTATTTTTAGATATTTCCGCTGATGCCGGATTAAAGCGTTTGGAGTCAAGGTTGAGCAAAGATCGTTTAGATCAGGAAAATGCTGACTTTCACCATCGCGTGTATGAAGGCTATCAAACTATATTAAACCGCTATGCAGATAGAATGCAGATTGTTGATGCATCAAAGTCAGTAGAAGAAGTACAGCAGGACACACTGCGGGTATTGCTGGAGTATTTATCATGATGACGGCAGAGCGCTTGCGGCAGGAGCAGCCAGTTGTTTACCAAACACTTTGGAATGGACTTCATAACAATAGCGTAGCACATGCATATTTATTTACCGGTCCAAACGGAACACCAAAACTGGAAGCGGCATATTTACTGGCACAAAGCATCCTTTGCGAGGAACCAGAAGTATTTGCTTGCGGGGAATGTGTGATTTGCCAGCGCATCTTAGTGCATAATTACAGTGATTTTATTGTGCTGGATGGCAGTGAAGCAAGCATCAAAAAGGAACAAATCATTAAGCTTCAAGAACGGTTTCATAAAACGGGACTCGAACAGTATGGGAAGAAAATCTATATTATCAATGAAGCCGACAATGCCACACCAGAAGCATTGAACAGCCTCTTGAAATTTTTAGAAGAACCAGCTGGGACACAAGTATATGCAATACTGATTACTTCAAAAACAGACCGGTTACTCGATACCATTATCTCGCGCTGTCAGAATATTGCATTCCGGCCAATTGGAATTGAAGCATGTGCCGAAAAGAGCATGGAACTGGGCGTTGAACAAGAGGATGCATACTTGCTAAGCAGAATTATCAAAGATCCAAATCAAGTGAATGAGTTATCTATGCAAAGTGAATATCAAAAAACCAAAACATATTTTTTTGAAATCATGGATGCTTTTCTGAGTCATCCTGTCAGCGGAGCACTCGCTTTGCAACGCTGCATGAAAGATGATAAGAAGTTTGAGAAACAAACATTAAAATTACTGATTGACTTGATGATTGTATTTTTCCATGAAGCGATTACTCCAACATTTGCATCCTCACAGCCGCTTTGGAATGAACTTGTGAAAAAGGCAAGCTCCATGCCCAGTCTGGAACAAGTGATCCATGTTTTATTAGAAACGAATGATTCCTTGCAACGATATCCAAATCTAAACTTAATAGCGGATCAAATGATTTATCGTATGACACAGAAGGTGAAAGCATGAATGAAAAAGAGTTAAATATACCTCAACTTGAGAATGAAGCAAAAGAAGCAGAACAAAGGATCTATCGCTTTGTTGTAGGCGTTAAGTTTAAACGCACCAAAAAGGCATACTCATTTGGATCTGATGATGAGACAATTGCCCTTGGCGACCACGTTGTCGTCGAAACGGTGCGCGGGATTGAGCTTGGCGAAGTAGTGAGTGAACTGCGACTGTTTGACAGCGAAAATTCCAGCCTGGTGCTAAAGCCTGTAATTCGCAAAGCAACGGAAAAGGATCATCAAGAATACGAACAAAACCGTGAATTAGCAAAAGAGGCAATGACGAAATGTGCGAAAGCGATTGAGTCCTTGCAATTAGATATGCATTTGATTGATGCGGAGTTTACCTTAGACCGCAGCAAAGTTATTTTTGTTTATGTATCAGATGAGCGCGTGGATTTCCGCGAGCTGCTGAAAGAATTGACAACGATGTTCAAATGCCGGATTGAACTGCGGCAAATTGGTCCTCGTGATAAAGCGAAAATGGTTGGCGGACTTGGCAGCTGCGGCATGGAGACTTGCTGCTCCCGTTTCCTGAACGACTTTGAAGTTGTGTCTATTAACATGGCCAAGAATCAGCTTCTGGCATTGAATATCCAAAAATTATCCGGACAGTGCGGGAAACTGCTTTGCTGCTTGAAATATGAGGATAAGCAATACAAGGAATTGCGTGAAGGATTGCCGAAATTGAATTCCCAAATTACCTATAAAGGAAAACAATATCGGATTACCAGCATGAATGTATTAACAAAACAAGCAAAAATCGAAAATCGTGAGGACATTCAGTTTCTGTCATTTGCAGAATTATTTCCTGATCGATAGAAAGGAGAGCATCCATGCAACGGCAAAAGAGTTTTGAAACAAATTCGGCAGTTTTGTATTTAGTCGCAACGCCAATTGGCAATTTGGAAGAGATGACCCCCAGAGCAATCAAAATTTTGACGGAAGTGGATGTTATTGCTGCCGAAGATACCAGAAATACAATGAAGTTATTAAATCGCTTTGAAATCAAAAATAAACTTGTAGCGCATCATGAATTCAATGAAGCACAAAGCAGTTACGGAATCATCGAATTATTGCGGGAAGGAAAAGATGTTGCGCTCGTGAGTGATGCCGGTTATCCATGCATCTCTGATCCAGGTTCTATGTTAGTGCGTACAGCGCTTGAACATGGGTTTCCGGTGATTCCGATATCCGGATCAAGTGCTGTCTTAAATGCACTGATAGCATCGGGGATTTGTCCGCAGCCTTTCTTATTTTACGGCTTTTTGGAAGCCAAGGAAACAGAACGCAGAAAGCAGCTGGAAGAATTGGAACCATATCCGATTACGATCGTATTCTATGAATCACCGCATCGGATTGCCAAAATGCTGACGACGATGCTGGCTGTCTTCGGTGACCGGCAAATCTGTCTGGCACGGGAACTAACCAAGCTGCATGAAGAATTTATTCGGGGTTCCATCAGTGAAGTCCTGACGGTTGCAGATGACTTAAAAGGAGAAATGGTTGTGATTGCAGAAGGTAAGAAAACGAAAGAGCCTGCTGTCACCATTTCTATGATCGAAGCCAAGATTCAAGAATGTATGAATCAAGGAATGAGTGCTTCCGAAGCAATCAAGTTTGTAGCCAAGGAATTAAATATTTCCAAAAATGAAGTATACAGGCAGTTTCACCAAGCCTAAGTAAACAAACATAAAAAGTGAAGAACAGCATGATGCTTGTCTTCACTTTTTTCAGTGTGCCGGGCATGGCATATATCTAGGTGGTGAAAGTCCACTGTGGGGGTCGATAACTACCAACCACTAGCTGAAGACAAGGGCTTACCCGTGAGGGAGGTACCAAAGGAAGTCGGAGG
>JAEWFD010000006.1 GCA_023388995.1 Bacillota bacterium | reverse complement strand
GAAACAAGGAATTTATTCGCTCTCATCGTCAGATACAATTCCCGAACCTAGTTAATCTTTTTGCTGTTTCCTTAAAGTTCTTTTTAGTGTGGGCTAAATCCCAAAAGTTAAAACTTGTTTCACACTAGTTACCTAACTTTACATAGCCAATCTGTTCGATCAGCGTTTGTCCTTCATCAGAAAGTATATAGTCAATGACTGCCTGTGCATGTTGATTGTTCGGATTGTTTTTGTTTAATACGGCGTAGTAATGGGTGATAAATGGATAGGTGTTGTTCTCTATTGTTTCATTTAATACAGCTATGTCATTCACAGCCAACAGCTTGATCATTTCCTGATAATACATGGAGTTCACAAAATAATAATAGGAATACCCAATCGCCTCCATGCTGTTTGCATAAGCCGCAACAGCATCAATGATACCTTCCATTGCTGCAATGCGATTCTCCGTAGGTGCGTTCATCATTGGAGTACCTTGCATGACGAGTTCCAGCATGCCACTTTGACTGCCGGAGTTTTCCGGTCTTTGGTAGGCAGTAATCTTGGTATTTGCTCCGCCGACTTGATTCCATTTTGTGATTTTGCCGGCATAGATATCCTTGATCTGCTCGTGCCTAAGACCATTGACAGTATTTTCTTTGTTGACGAAGAAAACGAAGGCATCTTTTACGATTGGGATAAATTCCAACTCAACATTCTTTTCTTTGGCATAGTCCAGCTCTCCATCACTAGCATAGGTTACGAAGATCACATCAGTTTTACCATCAATCAAATTCACATAAGCCTCATGTGTTTTATTATGCTTGATGAGCATTCGGGCATCTTCCAAAGGAAGATCCAGCAGTTTGGCACTGACTGCTTCGGAGATGGGAATGGTTACTGTCGAACCATCAATGCGTGGTAACTGTTCCAATGAGAACTTAGCATTCGGACCTGGTTTCGGCATTAAATCTGCAATAGGATCTTTGATCGTGGTAGTCGTGGTTTGGGGTTGGTTAGGGGCTGGTTGATTGGTTGTACAGCCTGCAATCAGCAATACAGATACTATCATAGCAGTAAAATGCTGAGGATGTTTGCTTGTTGTTTTTTTCATGTTAGCTCTCCTTTGGTGCTTGCTTGAGGTATGCAGATAAGTGATCGATTCCAATATCTTTATAGGAAGCTGTATATTCCACGATACTCATAGTACGTTGGGTCTCATCAATGATGGGAAGATAAAGACGAATGCCATTTGAACCGATTGCAAATGATATAGAATCTAGTTTTTGCCGTATCATTGCATAATCCATTGCAATATTCTCTTTTTCTAGAAGATGTGCTTGCAGATTAGCTTCCAAAAACTGTTTGTAATCAAATTGGCTGTCGAATACATCTGCTAGCAGCAGCGGCTCCTTGGTATCATTGCGGAAGTTGCGTATCAGTACACCAGATGTATGGTTGCTGCCAGTTGCTAGATAGTAATTGATTTCAATTGTTCTGATTTTTTCATTGTGGACATAGTTCAGATAAAGTGCATCCTGATGACTAGGTTTCCAGTCGATAATTTGTTCAATTTCTGCCAGCTGATCCAATAGTGTCGTGATCAGAGATTTTTTTTGTTCGAAATAAAATGTATCACTTTTGGCTGGTTCGTTCACAAATAGTTTGATTGCTTTGCTGGTGCTGATAATTTCCTCGTCAGGTGAGAACATCGGCGGAGTATAATAATGCTTGCCGAAGTCCATATAGAATTCACCGTCTGATGCATAATCCTCTAGCTGATCCTGATAGTAGCGATCATAAATGCTGGTTGGCTGCAAGCTGATCCAATGTGGATACAAATGGTGTCCGTATAGCCACGGGAAATAGCATGTGACGCATGTCTCATTCAGCACAATTTGGAATGGGCTTGCTGGGTACAAATAGATGGAAACATATTCCGGAAGCCCACGGAAGGATTGTTGGAATGGAGCTTCATATAGGGAAGCATGGTCTTCTACATCGGCAGGATCAACGAAACTATCCATAGAAGTTAATACCATATTGTTTAAGTCTGCTAAGCCTTTATTGGAGTTCATGATATTGTTTATCGTGATTTTTTGGCCAGTAAGCAGATCAAAGTTATAAAGTTTAGTACTATTGATTGATTTATGATTAGATAAGGATACTCTGGTACTAAACTGGATCGATACAATATTATTGGCAGCATTCATGTAAGCGTCAATGGTCATCTCTTCAATTCGATTGCTGGTGAGTTCGGACAGAATACCAGGATATTTTGGAATTCCATCATCTACAAGTTCATCAATCTTTTTCTCGATGAAACTGTTTAAATAGTCCTTTACCGCATTATCTTTCAGTGTGTTTAACTGCTGGTAGGAAACATGAATCTTTCCAAATGCAGCGTCTACTTCTTTTTTTATCTCGATTACATCCAAGTTATGCATAAAATAAAATGCCTGCTTGGTCACTGGCTGCGGGAAGCTGGGATCATGAACCGCAGGAATTGCAGGCTCAATAATCAAATTTTCTGATAAGTCTTCCACAGGTGAATTTCCCTCAATTTTGGTACATCCGCTGAAGGATACGACAAGTACAGCAATCAGAGTATACAAGTTCCATTTCATAGCATGTCTCCTTTATGATAATAGCAATGACTAGCATTATTGAGTATTGGGGTTGCGGATAAAATCAGCTAAGTTTTCGATTCCAAAATCGTCAATAGTAAAGGATGTTTTTGCTTCAATCTCCTTGGAGTTGTCGTCATAGTATGCATATACTTCGATTGCCCAAGGATAAATCATAAAATATGCCTCACTTTCCATAATAGCATCGATATTCCAATTGCTTGATTGGATATTCTTTTCCAGCTCCCATCTTTTACGGATAAATGTTTTATAGTCGAAATCACGCTTAAATAAATCTTTTAGCTGCAATGTTTCGTTTGTATCGGAACGATATTGGAAAATAAAGCGCTTTGTATAAGATTCAACAGCATTGTAAATGTAATAGTCCGCATAGAGGGTATTGATACAGCTAGTTTCATTTAGATTCATATGGATATACATAGAATAACGGTCTATATCCGGTAGAAACTTTTTTTGTATATCATCAAATAGTACTTGTTTCATTTTTATTTTTTGATCCAGCCAAAAGGAATTCGCATCTTTTGGATAATACCCGCGAATCAAAAGATCACCACCAGTAACCAAAGATTCTTCGAAACTTTCTTGGTCATTAAAGTCGCGGGTTTGCCTGTGAAATAAAAACTCGTAGCTGCCCTCAGTTGCGTACTTGGAACGATCTAATTGAAAGTAGCGGTCAAATACTACAGGTGTATAATCATAAATTGATATAATATGCGGTCTTATGTGCGAATAAGTTAGTGGGAAATAGCAAGAATTGCATGAATCATTCAAGATGACATGCAAAGAATCAGGATTTATTAGAAGCGAAAAGCCTGGCTCCAATCCTTCGAATGCCTTATGGAAGGGAGCGTTGTATAAATGGCTTTTTTCCCCCATTTCAAACGGATCAACGTAATCCAATGCAGATTGGAGCAAGCGATTAAGATCATTTGTTGCAAAATTTGATTGCAAGAGTTCATTTAGTGTTAATTCTTTTCCGGTCTTTAAGTTAATGCAATGATTCGCATAATCTTCAATGTAGTAGCCGTCTTTCAACTGAACTTGTTTATCCAAGGAAAGTATCAGAAGGTCATTATAAGCACTTTCTATACTAGCATTTACAACAATTTGGTTGACGGGATGATCGGTAACAAGAGGAATGACACCGGAATATTTAGGTATCCCTGCAAAAGAAAAGGATTCCACAAGGCTAGTTATCAAATTGTTGATTTGTTCCTGTTTTGCTTTATTTGGAAAAGTAGCTAATTGATCATAGCGGATCATGAAATAGGAGGGCATGTCCGAAGAACGATAATACGTAGATGTGATATCCAGTTGATTTCGATAGATAATGTTTTGTTTCATGACGGGAAGAAACGTTTCCTGCTGTTTGCTAATTGGCGTACATGCGCAACAGCACAAAAGAATTATAAACCAGAGCTTTTTCATAAAATTCCCCCTTCATCTAGCCCCATTATACCATAATGAGTGATTTCATGTGAATGAATTATCGATGTTTGGAAAGTGTCGCTATGCACGATTTTGATTGATAGGAGCACGGCTTATGTTAAATGGTTGGCAGAAAAAAGGTCGTTGGTTCAATTTTGATAGCGTAGTCGATGCATGACAGTTCTCCTTACTATTTTGCTTGTTTCAAATATGGTGCGAGATTTTCAATCACTATATCTTTGACTGAAATCGAAAATGGAATCGATTCATAATCCGTAAAGTCATTTTGGCTTGGCAAAGATGTTGAATAAAGTGTAAGGTAATTTCCGGACAATTCAAAATCCATATTCGGTAAGTCTCGCAGGATCACTTCTGCTTTTATCGTTCCGGGAACTTGCGCAAGCTGTGCCTCCACATGCTTTGTAATCAAAGCTCGGTAATCAAATCCCGATGCAAACAGATCCGGCAATGTAAGCTGCTCATTGGTATCGGCACGGAAGTAGCGGATAAATTGTCCGCGATAGAGCTTATCTTCGTAATTGAGGTCAAAGCGCAGGCTGATGGAACTATACTTTGATGTCTCCCAAAAAGAAATAAAAGCCGAGGTAGTCCAGTTATCTGATAACGAAAGTTCTTGTTCCAGCTGATTGATTTTTGCCATGTATTCCTGAGCTAGCTGCTTTTTCTGCTGGACAAAAAAGGCATTGGCCTCAAAATTGTTGAAGGTAATCAGACGGATATTGCGCTTAGAATCAAGTACTTCTACATTTTGATGATCAAGATCATCAGTGCTGGTCTGCCAGCCCAACCGAAAGTACAATTCTCCGTCGGTCGCATATTCCTGTAAATGTTCCTGATAATAGCGATCATACAGTGTGTTTTGGAAGGATGCCAAAGAAAGGTAATGCGGGGTTATGGAATGTTCATAAAGCCAGTTAAAGTAACAGGAGGTACATTCATCATTTAGTATAATGGCAGTATCGTTTGGTGTCATATGGACGTAGAATATTTCTGGCAATCCTTGGAATGACTGTTGGAATGGTGTCTTATAAAGAAGCTTGTAGTTATCCACATCTTCTGGATTCACAAATGCATCCATGGATTGCATGACGAGCTGATTCAACTCATCGAGACCACGCGGGGAATTCATCAAACTATTTACGGTAATCTGCTGACCGGTTAACAAATCATAATGCTTATATGCTTCACTGGAAATGTAACAGTTGTTGTCAAATTCAACGTGCGGAAATTTTGAGTGACATGATGTTGTTTATAGCGCGGCAGCTAGCACGGATGGTGTATTGGATGATGTTTGTATTGCGGAGAGCAGGAAGAATGCCTGGATATTTAGGAATTCCCCGGGAAAGCCACTTGGCAACGTATTGTCTGATTTGCTGGTTCAAATAAACTTTTATCAAAGGATCTTTTAGACTATTAAGTTGCGGATAGGAAACATCAATCATCCCGAAATTTGTTTTTATGCTGTATTCTTTCCATGTCATATCAAGTGTATGTTCGAAGTAAAAGGACTGGATCGAAACGGGAAGCGGATACTGGGGTTCTTCTGGAAAGGCAATGACAATGGACGGCTCTTCTTGTTTTGGAAGGGGCAATGCCGTTGTTGCACTCACAGGTTGTGATTCGCTGTCTGCAGTAGTTTGTAATTCGGAAGCGACATTGTTTTTGGGGGGAATGCTGGAGGGACAGCCAGCAAGTAAAATCATTATGAAGAGGCTAGCTTTATGCAATACGGGGTTAGGTCGCTGTTTCATTTTCGGATTCTCCTTACAAATAGGCAGACACATGATCGGTCTGTAGTTCTTTCCATGTACGCTGGAGATGAGCACCTCCAAGTGATTTTAGAACTGCACGGCAATGCCTTTGTTGGCAACGTGTCCATGTCAGGGCGTTCAGTGACGGCTGAGAAACTTTGAGAAGGGCTCCTTCGTTTTCATTTAGGAATGGGTGACCATTGGTAGTGCAAAAGACTAAAAGTAAAACAGAAAAAGATTATCTGGTATTTGTTCATGGATATTCCCCCTGGTATAGAACTATCATAACACACGAATCTGTGATTTTAATAGTATTCTATGACAAAACAGCAGTTTTTGCTTTTGCGATTGAAGAAAAGCATGTTAGCAACGTTGTGAAAAATGCTGGACAGAATATGTTGCAATTGACAGAAAGTCTGTCCGCGTCTATAATAAATGCACTGGGGTTGTAGCTCACTTGGGAGAGCGCTTGACTGGCAGTCAAGAGGTAGTCGGTTCGATCCCGATCAGCTCCACCAGATGAAGAAAGCGCTGGTATTACAGCGCTTTTTTGACGTTTACTGAAGGGAACGATGAGGGTCTTATCATTGGGACGGAAATATACGCAGTGCTTTGATATCCTTTTTATGCTTTGCATTTGGAAGGTAATAGACACCTGCCGAAGGGTATATGCAAATACTCGAAGGTAGAAAGAATTTTTATGCATTTTAATTATTATGATGGGTAATCTAATTTCATGAAGCCACAAAATTCGCGTATGGAGAATAATGATAAAATGTATCATTATAAGCATTTTTGTAACGTAACAAACGCTATTTATAGAAGTGCAATTTTTGTAAACTGGTAGTGTACAAACGGAATTTTCAGGTTACAAAAGCGAGGCGAGAATCAAATGGGTCAAGCAGTAGGGAGAAGAATCAATCAGTTACGGAAAAGCAAAGGGATGACATCTGAACAATTATCAGAGAAATGCGGTGTAAATCCAGTTCACATCCGCAGGATCGAGAGCGGCGGAAGTTTGCCTAGCTTTCCGTTATTTTTAAAGATTTGCAATGTATTGGAGACATCAGCAGATTATTTGCTAGGAGACCTTTTGGTCAACCCCGTTATACCTGATAGTATAAAGCAGCTTGGTAAGCAGCTTAAGCATTTAGAGCCAAATCAGATGGAAATGATTAATGAAATGATTGAAGTGATGATACGATATACCACAAAAGAGTAATGATCGAATATCTGAGTAGGAGCTTCTCGTAAGAGAAACTCTTTTTTTAATAGTTTTCATGACATTCTATTACAACAAGTTGTATTTTGTTATGATACAAACAAAAATTATATGTTACAATATAAAGGTAGAGATGATTAGAAAGACGTATAATGCAAGAAATAGAATTTATGGAATAAGGCGATGAATATTGCCAAGGAGTGAGAGAAAGAAATGGAATATCACTTAATCCGGCGAGCGGTGCATGCTCAGCAATAAAATGGAAGAGAAGAGGACTAGCAACATATGAATGTATCCTTTTTAGTTGTCTTTCTGGAAATATTCTTCTCTATTTCTTTGACTGTTTATGCAAGTCAACATCGAGCAGGAACATATTGTCATTTTTTGCTATTTCTATCAATCAGCAATTTGCTGTATCTTACAGGTGATTTGTGGAGAATCGTCACTTCCGCAACAGCCTTATCACAATCAGCAATATTGATTCAATTTTGCGGACTTCTCTTTCTGCTTTTAGCATCTTACTTTTTTATCCATGATGCATGTAAGGATAAGCAGCTAAAAAGAACCTGCCTTTTTTGGCTTTCTGTAGCTGTATTGAGTCTGTTTGCAATGCTGAATTCAATTTCTGCAACTGAAGATCAAATATATCCTGTATTCTACCATTTTTATGCAATTTACAGTTATTGCATGTTTGGGTGCATTGTTTATATCATAATCGAATATCTACGTTCAGATAAAACGAAAAACAGAAGCCATCAACGAACAGTTATTTTGCTTGCATGCTTGCTTCTTTTGGCTTGCAGTATGTTCTATGTTGTTTTTGCGGGATATGACCCTATACCGCTAGCTAATGCAATTTCAATGTTTGGTTTGCTGTATGTTATAAAGGCTCAAAAATTGCCGTATAATCTTCTTTTTAAATGGGATCAAATGATTGAAGCAATGAATGATGCTATTATTATCTGTGATGAAAAATTTCATTTCATAAATGCGAATGAGGCAGCAAAACGATTGATGCCTGCACTTCAAACAGGATTGCCAAGTGATTTTATTAACCTTGCCGGACATTTTCAAAGTACAGGTACGGTCAGCTTTCAAGTAGAACAGGAAACTCGGTTTTATAAATCTACGCAAACGTATTTCCAAAATGACACAACCTCGAAAGGTATTTGCATCTTGCTGCATGATATTACGGAACAGGAGAGATTGCTTCAGGAACTTCGTATCCAAGCTTCTGTTGATTCATTGATGGATATCTACAACAGAGGTACATTCTTTGATTTAGCAAAGCTGAAACTGCAGGATGGAAATGCCGAAAAAAGCTCCGTGGCAATGCTCATGATTGATATTGATGGCTTTAAACAAGTAAATGATACTTACGGACATCTGGCTGGAGATGCGGTTTTAAGAGTTGCAGCACATATTGTGAAGAATACTTTTTCAGAGAATACAGATCTGATTGGAAGATATGGGGGAGAAGAAATTGTCATTTTAGCTGAGAACAGTACGGAAGCTCGTGTATATCAGCAAGCAGAACAGCTGCGCCAAGCAATTGCCCAAACAGCAGTGTCCTATCAAGATCACAATATTCGTATTACTGTCAGTATTGGGGTTGCATATTCACCAGCTGGTAAAGTACATTCTTTGGAATGGCTGTTGAACCAGGCCGATAAAGCAATGTATACAGCTAAAAATAAAGGACGCAATCTGACAATGATGTAGCTCATGAATTCACCGGAAAAACTTGTTAAATAGAATACGAAAGAAACCTATCCACGGGCAATGGATAGGTTTTGTTTGGTAAAAGACCATTGAATTGAGATACGCACTAATGTTGTACTGTTAGCTAGTCGCAACCTCTTTAGGGTTTTTGCAGAGCTCAAACAGATTAGGGGCAAGGCGGATCGCATTTCGCCCAGTATTCTTAACATGATAAAGTGCTTGGTCTGCAGCATGGAAATAATCCCAAGTGCGTTCCCAAGACATCGGAACAGAACTGCATATTCCTTGCGAAATTGTGATAGAAAGATTGGATACATCCGATTGGTCCGCAATGGAAAGATCCATGACATCTTGACGCAAGCGTTCCGAGAGTTCTAGGATATCGGTGTTGCTAAGGTTCTCATAAATGATCACGAACTCATCACCACCGTAACGTGCACAAAAATGACCGCTTTCCATTAAATCATGGAGCAAGCCGGAGAGTGCTTGCAGATACCTGTCACCGGCCATGTGTCCCAGGATATCATTATATTGCTTGAAATTGTCAATATCTAATATTTCGATGGCTAGCGGAGTTCTATTTTGCAAGGCCGTATTGAATGCTGTATCAGCATAGTCATTCAGCCATTCACGGTTAGGGAGGCTGGTAAGAAAATCGCGTTTAGATTTATCAAGGAGCATTTTATTCTCCGTTTGCATTTGACGTTGTTCAATTTTTATTTTTTCCAAGTCTTCACGAAGTTTAATGCTGTTTTTCAGCCGTACCTGATTTTCTTTTTCTTGACGTTTAGACATGGTAAAATGCTCCGCACAAGTTTCAAGATACTTTTCATGAAGACCTTTGCCTTGATAGTAATATGCTTTGTAAGTAATAAACTTCAAGATCATCTCGGTGACTCCGGTTTGGTTGTTGGGAGTATCAATGCTGCAAAGAAGCCGCCAAAGCTGGTCTAAATATCCTACCTTATACAGGAATTCACAGAGCAAAAAAAGTTCGTCAAACACAACTGTTAAGGATGAGGCACCTTCTACGATGGTTAGAATTGTATCAATGGCTTTATCCCGCCGTATATGATCTTCTAAGATATGGTAGTATTTAATTTCAAAAGACAAAGCAGCAATATGGGCATCGTCTTGGATATCTTCCAGCTGTTTATCCCGCTGTTCAAAGTAATGCAATGCCGAAGTTGTATCGCCGAGTTCCAAGTAACAAGTGGCCAAAGAACTGTATGTCAGGTTTATATTTCGTTGCCGGTTTTCGGAAGAGGGGCTGATTTTTAAATTGGCCAGTCCCTTTTTAAGGGAGGAGATGGCCGCATCAATATCATTTAAATCCCGGTAAATCATTCCGATGTTGTAATAAGCAGCACCTGCGGCATAAGGCAGTCCTGCTTCTTCGGCATATTGCAAAGAATGGAGATAGTGGTCCATAGCCATCGAAATATCGCCTGTATATGAATCATTGATACCCAGCAGGTTGTAGGATTTGGTGAGCAAAAACGGAATCGGAGGCTGCAGCTGATATTTTAAGCCTTGAAGCAAATTGGAAACGAACAGTTGATACTCGTTATCCACAAAATAAGATAAGGCAAGATAACAGTAGGCAAAACCAATCAAGGTGTTGTCATTCAACTCATCCCCTTTGGATAGCAGAGTTTCACATATGATACGGCAGCGTTTGCTATCGGTTCTATGTGTTGCTGTGACTATCTCAAGCTGTACTCTAATATCATCTTCGTAGTGAGAAAAATCCATAAAGAAACCTCCAAGTAAGAAATTTCAAGCGAATTACTATTTTCTTGTATCATATCATATTTTTTTGATCATGCATATGAGTACTATGGAATTGTAATAGAGTTTGAAGTAGAATAGCAGGTTAATAATGTCCTATTTCAGAAGAATAAGTATTAACATTGTTTCGTTTTATAAAATGATAAGTACACATATGATTGCTGTAATATTTTATTTAAACAAATGAAATAGATACCATTCTTTTGAAACACACAACATGTATTACATTGTTGCGGATAATTTTAAACTTTGCTATAATTTACAAAAATATGGTACTTTTTTGGTGATTCGAATTAACCTGAATCATGTTTTTTGCGAGGTGCATGATGAAAAAAATACGACTTAAAAAAACAGGAAATGAACAGCTAAATGATAAGACATCGCATAAGATCCCTCTCTTTGATCGATTGACATTCCGAATGCCCCTCCGTGTTAGTATTCTGACACTCACGATATTTGCAATTCTGGGAATTACCGTATCGGTATTAGTCTCGGGAATGGTAAAGGAAAATACGGAAAAGAACATAACTTATCTGGCAGCAGATAATGCACAAATAGCTGCGGAGTATTTAAATACGATGCAGGTTCGTGCTCAAAGCTTATCGAATATGATGGAGGCACTCCAGCGTCTGCAGATTACGCGCAGTGAGAAAGATGCTTTGATCAAAGAACTCATGAAGAGTGTATTGGAGGATGAGCGCATTTTCTCCGTTTATACCGCATGGGAACCGAACACGGTCTTTGAACAGACGCCAAATGGTCAATCATTCTATTATTACCGTGATATGGGTATGCTTGCTTTAGATGAATTTAATGACTATGATGTTTATAAAGAAGGTGACTACTATGCTGTGGCACGAGACACCAAGAAACCATATATGACTGAGCCTTATGCATATACATTGAGCACCGGCAAAGAAGTATGGCTGCTAACCATCAGCAATCCAATGTTTGATGCAAACAATCAATTCTTAGGCGTAGCCAATGCAGATATCATTATGGATACGATTGGTACGCTGCAATATAAGAATGGCGGATATAAATCTTCCTATAGCTATCTGCTGTCTAACGAAGGACATTATTTGTCTCATTCACATGATCAGAACTTGTTAGGAAAGTCATTGCTGGATGGGAAAAGCGGAAACGGATTAACCGTTGCTGAGAATGTGATTGTGATGACTAAAAATGCTGTCACGAAAGTATCACACGCAACCAGCTTGGTTAATGGGAAAATGAGTTATATTATGCAGCTTCCGCTAGTGATTCAAGGAATTGAAAAGCCGCTGTCCAGTACCTTTGTGGTGTCGGAACAGGAAGCATTGCAAGACATGTATCTGATTATTTACAGTATTCTGGGTTTGTCTTTACTTGGCTTGGCTATCTTAATTATCAGTGTAACCACATATATGAAGAAATCGCTTCGTCCTTTGGATAGTGTAGTATATTTGGCAGATAGTATCAAAGCGGGCAATTTGCATGAAAATATTCAGGTAACTACAAAAGATGAATTCGGCCATCTGGCACGAACATTCAGTGCGACAGCAATTGCCTTGCAATCCTATATCAGTGAAATTGCCCATACATTGAATACTTTAGCGCAAGGAGATCTGCGTATATCTATTCAAAATGAGTATCATGGGGACTTCGCGCCAATTAAAGAATCATTGCACCAGATTGTTTCATCGCTGCACATCGCGCTTTCAAGAATTGGCTTGGCTGCCGACTTGGTGAATGCCGGTGCATCACAGATTTCTTCCTCTTCGCAGGCTCTTGCATCTGGTGCAACCGAGCAGGCAGCTACTTTGCAGGAGTTGAATGCATCCATTACAACGGTTTCGGACCAGGCAAGAGACAATGCCGGCAGCGTGCAGAAAGCAGCAAGCTTAGTCCAAAAGACAAAAGCAGATGTTAATAGCAGCAATTCCCAGATGGAGCAGCTGAATCGTTCCATGATCCATATTGGAGATTCTTCCAAGAAAATTGCCGGAATTACCAAACTGGTGGAAGATATTGCTTTCCAAACGAATATCTTGGCATTAAATGCTGCGGTTGAAGCAGCACGCGCAGGAACTGCCGGCAAAGGCTTTGCGGTTGTGGCAGATGAAGTAAGAAGCTTAGCATCCAAATCCTCAGAAGCTGCTAAACAAACGGAAGCTTTGGTCAACCAGTCGCATTTGATGATTCAAGATGGTATTCAGGCAACGGAACAAACAGCAACGATTCTCAAGAAAGTTGTTGAGCAGACACAACATATTACAGATGTCATTACCCAAATCGAACAAGCTTCTGTTGTGCAAGCAAACGCTATCTTTGAAATTACGCAGGGATTAAACCAGGTTTCTGATGTTGTTCAAACCAATGCTGCGACAGCAGAAGAGGGGTCCGCATCAAGTGCCGAAATGTCGAATCAGGCTAGTGTGTTGTGGGAAGAAGTTCAGAAATTTAAATTGTAATAAAAAACCCATAAGGGATGACCTGTCATTCTCCTTGTGGGTTTTTATTTGCCTGATGTTGTTTTTTCCAGTCTTCGATTTTTTCCATCCATTCCTTCACACGTGCTTCATTGCCTTGTGTGGTTGGCTGATAATAGGTACGCCCTAGCAAGGCATCCGGCAAACAAGCCATCATAGTCAGCTTATCTTCCGTATCGTGAGCATATTGATAACCAGAACCGTACTGCAATTCCTTCATAAGTTTTGTAGGTGCATTTCGTATTTGCAGCGGAACAGGCTCTGCCAGGCGCTCCAAGGCATCCTGCTTGGCTGTTTCATAAGCGACATAAAGCGCATTCGATTTGGCGGCCAATGTCAGATGCGTGACTGCATGAGTTAAATGCACGCTGCACTCTGGCATGCCGATAAAGTGGCACGCTTGGTAAACAGTGACTGCAAGTTCCACTGCCCGGCTGTCTGCCATGCCAATATCCTCGCTGGCAAAGCGAATGAGTCTTCGAGCAATATAAAGCGGATCTTCGCCTGCTTCCAGCATCCGTGCCAGCCAATAAATGGCCGCCTGCACATCACTGTTGCGCATCGACTTATGCAACGCAGAGATCAGATTATAGTGCTCTTCGCCCTGCTTGTCATATAACAGTGATTTTTTGTTGGTGCATTGTTCAATCGTCTGCTTGGTAACATAAATGGTGTCATGCTGCTTATCGCCATTCAAAATGACCATCTCTAATGTATTCAAAGCAATTCGGGCATCCCCGTTGGCAAACTGTGCAATCATCGCCAAACTATCTTCCTCGATTTCAATTCTTTGATGACCAAAGCCCTTGGGATGGGTCAGCACCCGCTGCAGCAAAATGAAAATATCCTCAAAAGCGAGAGCTTGCAAAACAAATACTTTGCAGCGTGAAAGTAAAGCTGAATTGATTTCAAAGGAGGGATTTTCGGTAGTAGCTCCTATTAGAATGATGCTTCCTTTCTCCACAAAAGGCAGAAACGCATCTTGCTGCGCCTTATTAAAACGATGAATTTCATCCACGAAAAGAATGGTCTTTTCTCCCATGCGACGATTTTCTTCTGCTCTGTTCATCACTTCCTTGATTTCTTTGATGCCGCTTGTGACGGCACTGAAATCCAGAAAAGCGGCCTTAGTTCGCTTGGCAATAATTCGTGCCAGTGTTGTTTTGCCGGTACCCGGAGGACCCCAAAAGATCATGGAAGATATCATATCCTGGTCAATCAGCTGCCGTAAGATTTTTCCTTCTCCCAGCAAATGGGATTGGCCGACATAGTTTTCCAGATCAGAAGGCCGCATGCGGCTGGGCAGCGGTCCCAGATAGTCGCGATCATCAAATAAAGATTGTTGTTCCAAGGTATCACCACGTTTCTATGTGTATTATACCCGTTATCAGAAGGGTATGGCAAGATTACGTTATACGGCAATAGGTGCCTTAATGGTTGGATGCGGATCGTAGTTTTCTATGCGAATGTCTTCCATTTCAAACGCAAAGATACTGGTTTTGTCCCGATTCAGCCATAAGCTTGGGAAGGGTCTGGTTTCTCGTTCCAATTGGGTTTGAATTTGGTCCAAATGATTGGTATATAAGTGCGCATCTCCCAGCGTATGAACAAATTCTCCTACTTGAAGATTCGTTTCATGGGCAATTAAATGGGTTAGCAAGGCATAGCTGGCAATATTGAAAGGCACACCTAAGAAGACATCCGCACTGCGCTGATATAGCTGGCAGCTTAGCTTTCCATCCGCAACATAAAATTGAAACAGCGTATGACATGGCGGAAGAGCCATGGAAGGTACATCCTCGGGATTCCAGGCCGAAACAATCAAACGCCGGGAATCAGGGTTATGTTTAATCATGTGTATGACATCCTGCAATTGGTCAATGGTTTCTCCTCTGCTTGATTTCCAGAAACGCCATTGGGAACCATAAACATTTCCCAAGGTACCATGCTTGGAAGCAAAAGCTTCATCATTTACTATATTCTCGCAGAACCGATGCAGTTCTTCCTGATAAAGCAACTGGAAAGAAGAATCATGCAGTGCCCGGCGTCCGAAATCAGTCATATCAGGACCATGATAGTCACTGCTTTGCACATAGCGGGCAAATGCCCATTCATCCCAAATATGATTGTTGTGCTGGAGCAGATATCGGATGTTGGTATCTCCTTTGATGAACCACAAGAGTTCATTTTTGATTAAGCCAAAGGGAACGCGTTTGGTCGTCAGCAGCGGAAATCCTTTTGCCAGATCGAAACGCATCTGATAACCAAATACACTGATCGTTCCGGTGCCGGTACGATCTTCTTTTTTTGTTCCGTGGTCGATAATGTGCCTTGCCAGATCCAAGTAAGCCTGTTCCATATGAGTACCTCCTCTATATTGTTTTATTATACTGGGTAATAAAAAAATTTGAAACTGGTGCAATAGTAAAAAATCCTAGAACTAATCAGAATGCTGATTTGCTCTAAGGATTTTATATGTTTGTTATAGTCCGCACTTCAACTGCGCATTGCAGTTGGTGCAAGTATTGCAGCCGCCGATTTCCTCGACAACACCTTCCAGGCAGATCGGACAGATATCACCAATCTCAACCCCGATATTGCGATCCTGACGATCTCCGCGCTTATCTGTTTTTTCTTCCGGCGGGGTGACTTCTTTAACGGTAACTCCGAAGTCTTTCGTCAAATCCAGCTGAGACCAGTTTGTTTCGTCATCATTGGAAAGTGTCAACACTTGCGAATCGCGGGAACCATCTACATAAACAGTTCCGCCTTTGGCTTTCCCTTTATACAATAGTTCATAAATAGACTGTACTTGCCGTACAGAGTATCCGCGAGGTGCATTTACCGTTTTGGATATCGAAGAATCGATCCAGCGCTGAATGACGCATTGGGTATTTGCGTGCTCTTCCGGAGTCAATTGCATTGCACTGACGAAAATATCCGGCAAGGTGCTTCTGGTATACCCGGGATTGCGTTGCAGCCACTGCTCTACAATCTCCGCATTTACTTCAATAAACTTGCCTAAACGGCCGCTGCGGAAGTAGGAGAAGGAGAAATAAGGTTCCAAGCCGGTAGAAACACCAACCATAGTTCCGGTTGAACCAGTTGGAGCAATAGTAAGCAAGTGGGAATTGCGGATTCCGTGTTCCAGTATTTGCTGGCGGATTTCCTCCGGCATTTGCTTCATGAATCCCGTGTTGATAAATGCTTCACGATCCTTTAAGAAAGGGAAACTGCCCTTTTCTTTGGCAAGATCAATAGAAGCCTGATATGCACTTACCGCAATCGTTTTAAAGATCTTATCGACGACAGCATTTGCTTCTTCGGACCCATAGCGATGGTTGGACCAGATCAACAAGTCATGCAGACCCATAATCCCTAGTCCTACACGACGCTCGCCAAGCGCCTGCTCCTTGTTTGGCTCCAAGAAGTAAGGTGTATCATCAATGACATCATCCTGCATGCGGACTGTCAAGGCAACTGTCTCTTTTAATTCTTCATATAGTATTTCATGCGTATCTTTATTAACGAAATTGGCCAGATTTACTGCTGCCAAGTTACAAACAGAGTATGGTGCCAGCGGCTGTTCTCCGCAAGGATTGGTAGCCACAACTTTTTGTCCGTAAGCTTTCGCATTTGTCATGTCATTGGCATTGTCAATGAAGAAAATGCCTGGTTCTGCCGAATAGGTTGCACAGAAACAAATCAAATCCCATAGATCCCGGGCCATAATGGTCCGATATATCTTGATGGCATATCCTTTTTCTTCCCATTCACGCACATCGCCGCATTCATGCCAGTGATTGTCGTAATAGTCTTTTTCTTCTTTGGTATAGACATCCAAATCAGGGAAACGAAGCGGATATGGCTCATTCTTTTCAATTGCAGTCATGAACTCATTGGTTAATGTAACCGAAATATTGGCGCCGGTTAAGAAGTCCGGCTGCACCACTTCAAAATGCCCGCCATCCAAGAGTACTTCCCGTGCATGATCCACAATGGTAGAACTGGCTGTTTTGTTGGCAATAACTGCTTCATATAATTCAATCTCAACACGAGATAAGGGGATAAATTTCAATTTGCGTTTTGCAAGTTCCCGCACATGCTCGTCTTTGGAATTGTCAGACAACCATTTCAAGACCTTCGGGTTTTGCATCTTCGAAACAATAAACTCTACAATATCAGGATGCCAATCAGCAAGCATGATCATTTGCGCTCCGCGTCTGCTGCCGCCTTGTTCAACCAAGTTGGTCAAATTGGCAATGTCATTCAGCCAGCTAACAGCACCGCTGGACTTCCCGCCCACGCCTTTTGCGGCTGCCGCTTTTGGCCGCAAGGTGGAACCATTGGTGCCAACACCGCCTCCCCGGCTCATAATTTCCATTACTTCTTTGCGATGATCGGCAATTCCGCCCCGGCTATCCTTGACGAAGGGCATAACAAAGCAATTAAAATAAGTAACTTCAGTACCGCTGCCGGCTCCATACAGGACACGGCCTGCCGGGATTACGTTTAACTTGCGCAGCTGCTCAGAAAACAATTGGGAATAGTGGTCTTTTTGCTTTGCTGTTGGCTCTGTGCCTGCCAAAGACTTTCCGACCCGGCGGGAAATTTGCTCATAATAGATTTCCAGCGGCTTATCAATCTGGCGGAATTCCCGTTGAATGATACCTGTCAGACTTTCTGCTTCATCTTCTAAAGTTGCCCGGTATTCTTCTTCAATCTCAATATGGGCAAGTTCTTTTTCATAGTCAACGAATACAACCTTACCAACACCACGAGCAGGAAATTTTGGATCTTCTTTGATAATTGTCAGTACCAGATCATTGACCCCAAGGGTTTTTAATAACTGGTCTTTTTGCGCATAGCGATCCAGCATGACCAAACGAGATACACCGCTGTGTGTCAGGTGATCCGTTGGTTCAATTGGAAATAAATGCGGAAAATTAGTTTGAAGATCTTGATTCAACTTTTCAATCATTTGCTGTTCGTATGCCATCGTGTTGTTCCTCCCAAATCGTAAACATAAGGCTACCCTCTTTTTGCATGTAAGCGATCGCATTTTTGTGTGCTATTTCGTTTCATACTTATAACCAATATAGTACCATATTAATTACTTTTCCCAAAGATATTATTTGGATTTTTTTATTGAAAATCCTTTCAATCTACTGCTGTGCAATCATTCCTGATTCAAAGCCAGCATTAAAATAAATAAATAATCTGATAAGCGATTCAAATAAATTAAAACCGAAGAATCGACAGATTCTACCTTGGACAATGTGGTAAAGCGACGCTCCAATGTACGGACTTTGGTACGGATTAAATTGCACTTAGCAGCTGCAATTGTCTGGGCTTTTACAAAGTGATCCAATTCTTCGTAGTAGCTGCGGCGCTCCAGATTGCGTTCTTCCAGATAGGTAATATAAGAAGGATTAAAGCCCCAGCCTTCCACTGCCATATAAGCTAATATATCATCTAAATGTTGGATAATATGCTGCAATTCGGCACGCACGGAAGGTATTTCTAATCGCAAAAGTAAGAAATGAGCGATCAGTTCATCCGTTAATCCCAATACTTCAACACGCAGATCATCTTTAGGGCGCCGCTTCAGCAGAAAGGTCGTTTGGTCATCACCGGTCTTTGTCGTTACATTCATGAGATTCTCCTTTTTTCTTGTTTTCGTTATCAATTATCATATCATGGCCAAGCTGATAAAACACGAATAAAGCAACTTGGAAAAGAAAAAAGTACAAGCAAAACAGTTGTTATTTCTATTATTTCACGATTACAAGTCCATACTAGATGTAGTCCCTCATACACTACAAAGAAAGGATGTGGCGTATGTGTTTCAAAATATGAGTAAAGAGTTGATTATTGTGATTGAACTTGCGGAAACCATTGCCAAGGATATGCAAAATGCATTTATCGGCAGTGAGCACTTATTATTGGCACTATTAAAAAGCAAAAAGTCTCCTTTAAGAGCATTGCTTCTACCATATCACATTACCTACCAAAGAGTGCGCGATGATTTGATGGTTCTCTTTGATGAAAAAGAAGAAATAACGCAGCTTGTGCGTTTTACCAAAACGGTAGAAGTGATTTTAGAATTAACGATGCTCCATGCATTGCAAAGGGGTAAAGAGGAAGCAGATATAGATGACTTGATTTTCTGCTTATTCTCAATGGAAAAATGTGTTGCTTATGAAATATTAAGAAAATATGAAGTTGATATTGATCTCGTAATGAAAGGAATGCAGGAGCAAAGTACAATGAACGAACTAAGTAAAATGAAAGAACTGACAAACCTCAATGCGAAAATGGCGGGTGCGGATCAAATTATCCTAGGACGAGAAAAAGAAATTGAAAAAGTCATTATGATCTTATGTCGGAAGGAAAAGTCCAATCCGCTTTTGATTGGCGAACCGGGTATCGGAAAAACAGCCATCGTTGAGGAAGTTGCCAGACGCATAGCGAAACGGCAAGTACCCGCAAGTATCGAAAATCTGGTGATTTTTGAACTTAGCGTAAATAATCTAGTAGCAGGAACGAAGTACCGCGGTGAATTTGAAGAGAAGATTGATAAGGTATGCAGCCTTGTTAAGAGATATCCGAACGCGGTTCTTTTTATCGATGAAGTACATCAAATTATCGGTGCCGGGAAGGCCGAAGGTTCCATTGACGCAGCGACCGTATTCAAGCCCTATCTGGCTCGCAGTGAACTAAAGGTAATTGGTGCTACGACAATGGATGAGTATACGAAGTACATTGAAAAAGACCGGGCTTTGGATCGCCGTTTTCAGACTATTGTGATTACGGAGCCTTCTGCCAAGCAGACGGTCAGCATGATTCAAAATAAGATTCGCAACTTGGCGCAGTTCCACAGCGTAGGAATGGAAATCGGCATTATTGAGGAAGCCGTTACGATTTCCGATAAGTATCTCCCGATGCGTCATTTCCCTGACAAGGCAATTGATGTAATTGACATGGCATGTGTAAAAACAAAGATGAAATGCAAGGATATGGTGACCAAAGAAGAAATTACGCAAGTGATTGAGGATTTGACGAATATTTCCTTGGATCGCAAGGTGCGCATTACTAAGTTAAAGAACCATCTTTCAGAGCAGTTTATCGGTTCGGAAGATTTATTGAAACAGGTGTTGTCCAGTATCCGGCAATGCGAATATCAGACCAATTCCAATCATCCATATGGAATCTGGTGCTTTGCAGGTCAGGGGGGAATTGGTAAGTCGCAGCTGGCGAAGTTGATTTCGGAAGGCTACTTTGTAGAAGAAAAGAGTTTAATTCATTTGAATATGGAGTTGTATAAGGAAGCGAACAGCCTTTACTATCTCACATCCAGCAAAGACAGTATCCATCATCAGCCATGGACTCAGCTTCGCAAGAATCCGCAATGTGTGCTGCTTTTGGAGCATTTCAATCAATCGCATCCCGAAGTGCAGATGTTTTTTGCGAAAGCACTGGAAGAAGGTGGCTGGAAAGACAGCAAAGGGCTTTGGATTGATCTGAAAAGCAGCCTTGTCATCTTAAGCGTGAACACACCATATCGGGAGGGGTTTGGCTTTGCCAGCCAGCATCAGCAAGATCATGATGTGAAGAGTGTACTACTGCCGCAGATCTACAATATGATTGAAGAGCTGTTTTACTTCCAGCCGCTGAGCAAGGAACAATACTTTGCAATGGCCAAGCGAACATTGGAATCCTGGGACTTCCCGTATGATGAAACCAAATTGGAACAATATTACCAAGGCTTTGCGAATCAGGACGGGATTCGCGGCTGGATGAAATTGCTGCGCAAGTATATGGCAGATGAGAGTGAAGGAAATGTAGCGTAATAATCAACGAAAACCGTGGCAGATGGCGCGGTTTTTTGTTGGATATAAAAAGAGACCGCAGTCTCTTTTAACGTTATTCACCTTTTTCCCATTCATCAAAGCGCTTCATCACTTCGGTATAGGTTTGATCGGTAATGCTAGGCATTTTGCTGCCCCATACCTTGCGCGCTTCACCAAATCCTTGTTCAACTGCCTCACGAAGGGCACCGATTTTTGATTTGTCACCGCCGGCTAAGGACATTGCCATGTCCATGATTCTGGTAGCAACGGCATCCACCGACCATTCGCCGCCTTCCGCAATTGCCTGCTGAGCTTTCAAGGAGTCGCTTTCTGTTACGTTTAATTTGAGATCTAAGATCTCAACATTGTGTTCTTCTCCTTGCTTGGCGATCATGCCCTTCAGCATTTCAATGAAAGAGTTCATTCGTTTTTCTTCCATTGCTTTGATTTCCTCAACAGCTGTTTTGCGGCTATATGTGACTGCTTGTGTTTCGTCGCTTTTCACGAATTGATCCGTGGAAGGCTTGATTGTTTCTTCTTTTGTTTTTGCTGCCTGCTCTGTTTTCTTTTCTTCGGCAGACAATACGGCAGTAGTTTTGACGCTGTTTACGCGGCCAAGTTCCATATTGATACCTCCATTTCGGAGTAGGTACACTCCTATATTTCTAATATCGACTGATCGATTGAAAAATAAAGATCGTTTGCTAATTCTGCCGCTACTTTACAGAAAGCAAAGAAAACTTCATAATACATTCATACGAACTTCATACCGTTATGATTGAATAGAAACAGGAGGAATATATGGTAACGATACTATATCTGGAAGATGATGCAAACATCCGTGAGGTTACCCAGGAATACCTGCTTATGAAAGGATATCAGGTGGATTTGGCATGTGATGGAACTGCTGCACTGCACTTGCTGCAAACTAAGTCCTATGATATTGCGATTTTGGATATCATGGTTCCGTACGTATCCGGTCTGGATGTGTTGTCTGTTTTGACAGAAGAGCAGCCGGAGTGTGCCGTGATTGTGCTGACAGCATTGCAGGACGAAAAAAGCCAGCTGGAAGCATTCAACAGAAAAGCGGATGATTATATGATTAAGCCATTTTCTCCATTGTTGTTAATTAAACGCATTGAAGCTATTTTGCGTCGCGTCAAAGGAAAGCCGGTACTCGAACAAGGGATCGCATTGAAAGGAGAATGCTATCAGGCATACTACAACCAAGTCTCGCTGCAGCTTACAGTAACAGAGTTTCTGCTTTTGCAAACATTGTACGAGCAGCCAAACAGGGTCTTTTCCAGAGAACAGCTGCTGGATGTGATTGCGGCAGATGATTTTATGGTGAGTGACCGGGTGATTGATGCGCACATCAAAAATTTGCGCAAGAAATTGCCGCTGGATTGCATTCATACGGTAATCGGAGTGGGATACCGCTACCAGGTAAGTTTATGAAATTATCAAACAAAGTATTTATCTATACCGCAGCCACAACAGCATTGGTAGGACTTTTAATTATTGGCTACTTCATGTTTCTTTTGCCGGGATTGTATACGAAGTACAAGGAAGACAGCTACATGGATAGCATGGAACAAATCCAGCTGCAAGCCGTCAGGCAAGGTTGTGCGAGCTTGCGCAACCAGAATACGGATATACCAACCTTCACATTTGTTGTTCCTTTAACAGGCAATGAAATAGAAGTGTGCAGCGTGTACTTCAATGCAACTGTTGAAATTGTGCATCCCAAGCTGATCGCATTCATCGATCAATTGAAGCAGCAAGTTAGTGAGATGCAGGAAATAGAGGATACTGCTTCTTTCGATGCGCTTGATTTTGAAGCTTTAAATGAGCTGATTGATACCAGTCAGATTCCCGCATTGGTGCAAATAAAGAACATTCAATATTCAGACTTCAAATTTGCGGATGAATCGTCCTATTCCCAAATCCGCACAGTTGGCAAGAATCATTTTATTATGATGGCCCAGGCAACGGATGCTGTAAATTCCTATAATACGTATTTCGCATTCGGAGAAGAAAAGGACGTCATCTATCTGACGCTGGGAACAGCATTGACGCCGCGGTTGCATGAATTGGTGCCGATTGTCAGTGCCAGCATTCCGATGATTCTGGCAGTGCTTGCATGTATTGTACTGGGAACGGCCAGCTGGTTCAGCAAGACACTTGCGAAACCGATCGAAACATTGGCAAAGCAAGCAACGCAGCGCAATGAAACAGATGGTGTTGTCTTCAAGCAGCAAAATCGCAACGATGAGTTTGAGATTTTGGAGCGAGCGTTGAATACTATGCACCAGGACTTGCAGCGAACCGTGCAGGAATTGCATATTCAAAACAAAGCTTTGACGGAGTCCAAGCAAAAACAAGAACTATTTATGATGAATGCATCACATCAATTAAAGACACCAATTGCCGGAGCTTCCTTATTGGTGGAAAGCATGATTCACCAAGTAGGGAAATACAAAGACCGCGATGTCTATCTGCCGAAAGTACAGCAGGAATTAATAAAAATGAAAGACATGATTGAAGCGATGATGGATATTTTTCAGGAAAAAAGCAAGGAATTGGAAATTGAAGAGGTACTGGTTCATGAATTGGTAGATCATTTGGTGAGCCGCTATCAGATACTATATCAGGCAAAAGAACTTGTTGTTTCAAAACACCTGGAAGAGTGCATCCTGCTGACAGATTCTGCTGTTTTAACTTCTATCGCAGAGAATATCATTTTGAATGCATTTCAATATACCGCTGAGAAGCAGCAGATTGCGATTGAACTAACTGCAAACAGTCTTTGTGTCTGCAATCATGGCAGCTGGATTGAAGAGCAGCTGCTTCCCCATATCAAAGAACCATTTGTGCGCTCTATCAACACTGCACAAACGGGAACAGGGCTAGGTCTTTATTTAGTGGATACATTTGCTTCCATGCTGGGATATTCCTGTATGGTCGAGAATACAAAACAAGGAGTTTGCATTACTATCCTGTTTTAGAAAGGAGCTATATGCTGACAATTCAACAATTACAAGTGAAGTACCAAAACTTTACCGCATTGCAAATCGAACAAAGTATTACCATTCAGCCCTATGATCGGATTGGCGTGATTGGCGCCAACGGCGCAGGGAAAACAACATTGATCAAAGCCTGCTTGGGACTGGTTCCCTATGAAGGTTCTATCCAATGTGTTATCAAACCGGAACAGATGGCAGTGCATATGCAGCACAATGGTTATGTGGATACGATGTCCGTCAAACATATCATGGAAACCATCTTGCAGACTTCTTATCAAAAAAATGAACAATTGCAGGAACTGGTGCGGTTCTTTCAATTCGAAGCAAGTCTGCGCAAGAAGTACAAGCAGCTTTCCGGAGGCCAGAAGCAACGGTTTACATTGATTTTGGTATTGATGCAAGATGCCCCGATTACCTTCTTTGATGAAGTCACAACCGGTCTTGATTTTGAAACCAGACAGGCATTGATGGGAAAAATTATTTCGTGGTATCAGAATAAAGAGGTAGCGATGCTGTTTGTGACCCATTACTATGAAGAGCTGGAACAGCTGACAAACAAACTGCTGATTTTGGATCAGGGAAAAGTGGTCGCGTTTGGTGAGCGGGACGAGTTGTTCCGGCAGTATTGCGGCCATTCCGTTGTCATTTTCCAAGCAGGCTACGAACAACTATGTGAAGGTTACCGAGTACTGCTGGCACCTTCCAATGCCATTGCCGTGGCTTGTGCCAACAAGCAGGAAGAACAAGAAATCATCAGTCGTTTGCTGGATGCCGGGATTAACTTTAAACGCAGTGATCATGATATCGAAATTCTCACGATGAATGCCATTGGAGGAAACTAATATGAAACGATATGTAGTATATGAGATTCGCAACAGCTTAGGTAATATCTTTGCGATTGTCTTCGGGGTCTTTTTCCCGACTATGATGACGGTATTCCTGTACCATGCCATTGGTGCCAAAATGCCGAGCATCACCCAAGAAGCGTTTGCGATCAATATTTTTGTGAGCAACTTGTTGATGTCGCCATTGGCGCTGGTGTTTATCGGCTTCTCTGCTTTGTTTTCCCAAGAAATCGACCAAGATGTCACCAACCGGATGAATTTATTCGGTTATACGGAAACGAAGCAGATGAAAGCAAAACTGCTTGCGCAGATTGCAGTATTGGTGTTTTCCCTTGCTATCTTTTGTGCAGTGGTTATCCCTAGTTTGCAAATTCCCGCTCCATCGCTGTATGGTCTGGTTGTATTCGTCAGCAGTATTGTGGTTCTGACAATCTGTTTCTATTTGCTGGCTTACGGTATATCCTTGCTGGCAAGAAAATTCAGTGTCACTTATGGGATTACGATGCTGATGTATTTTCTGATCATGATTTTCTCCGGCATGATGGGGATTACTTCTGATCAGCTGCCGAAGTCCATGCGTTTCTTCTCCGATTTGCTGCCGACAACGCATATTGTAAGAGACGTTCCGAAGCTGTGGAATATGAATTCGTATAATCTTGCAGCCCTCATGCAATCATTCCTGTTCTTTATGGCTTTCTCGGTATTGCTTGCAGGATATGCGATTATCAAAAATAAACGTGTTTTACGCTAGGTACATCATGCATGTACCTTTTTTGATGGGATCATGATATGATGGAGAAGGTGATCAAAATGGACTATAGTGTCGTATTGCCGGCAGCGGGACAAGGTAACCGCATGCAGCTTGGCTACAATAAATTATTTTACCAAAAAGACGGGCAGATGATCCTTGCAAAAACCATCCAGCCTTTTGTGAATGATCCTCGGTGCAAGCAGATTATCGTTGTACATGCACCTTCCGAAGAAGACATTTGGGAAACGCAATTGCGGCCTTTGCTGTCATCGCATCAACAGCTGGTTTTGGTATGCGGAAAAGAGACGCGAACGGGAAGCGTCTATGCCGGTTTGCAGGAAGTCTGTGAAAGAGTGGTTTTAATCCATGATGGAGCAAGACCATTCTTAAAACAAGAAGCAATCAATGCTCTGTTGGAGACATTGCGGGAAGAGCAGGCAGCGATCCTGGCAGTGCCATGCAAAGACACGATCAAGCGCGTCACTGACATGCACATCGAAGCAACACTGGATCGTTCTTTTTTATGGCAGGCGCAAACACCGCAAGCATTCCATATCGAACTAATCCTGCAAGCATATGAAAAAGCAATTGCGGATCAGGCCGTACTGACAGATGATGCCAGTGCGGTAGAGCAGTATACCAATTGTTCTGTCAAAATTGTGATGGGTTCTTACGACAACATCAAAATCACGACAGCCGAAGATCTGGCTTATTGGAAATAGATTATGAAAACAGAAAATAGCTGTTTTTTGTAAATAATCAATTGTTTTCATGAAAGCCATCATGATTTCGTGTATAATAGATAGGTAATGGAGGATTTTCAATCATGGCAGGTTATGTAGTAGTTGGAACCCAGTGGGGTGACGAGGGAAAAGGAAAAATAATCGACGTACTAGGGAGTCATGTAGACTATGTCGTACGATTTCAAGGCGGTAATAATGCCGGCCATACCGTAGTGGTAAATGGAGAAAAAAACATTCTGCACTTATTGCCTTCAGGCGTATTGCATACAAACTCAAACTGTATTATTGGTCCAGGTGTTGTTGTGAACTTGCAAGTCTTTTTGAATGAAATTGCAGTTTTAGAGGCCAAAGGGATGAAAACAAATCATGTTTTTATCAGTGATCGGGCGCATATCATCATGCCATATCATATCCAGCTGGATATCTTGCAAGAAGAAAGCAAGGGACAAAATAAAATCGGAACGACAAAGCGGGGCATTGGCGACTGCTACGCTGATAAATATACACGAATCGGGATTCGTGTCGGTGATTTGGTTGATTTCGCTATTTTCAAAGAAAAACTGAAACAGACATTGCCAGTGAAAAATGATCAGATCGTGAAGCTATATGGGAAAGAACCATTTGATTATGACGTTCTGGTAAAAGAATTTGAACAAATCCGGGAATTGATTTTGCCTAGAATCATTGATTCTGTTGTGGAAGTCAATCAGGCTTTGGATGATAATAAATTTGTCTTGTTTGAAGGTGCGCAAGCAATGATGCTGGACATCAACTATGGTACCTATCCATACGTAACTTCTTCTAATCCAACAGCTGCCGGTGTTTGCACCGGTGCGGGTGTATCGCCAAAACGCATTGATCGGATCATTGGCGTAGTGAAGGCGTATTCCAGCCGGGTTGGAGAAGGTCCGTTTGTCACGGAACTATTGGATCAAGTTGGAAATGAGTTGCGTGAAAAGGGTGGCGAATATGGTTCAACAACTGGCAGACCGCGCCGTATCGGCTGGCTCGACTTGAATGTTGTGCGCTATGCATCATTGATCAATGGTTTAACCGATATTGTGATTACCAAGATTGATATTCTGACAGGGTTGAAAGAAATTCCAATCTGTGTAGCTTACGATATTGATGGTGAAGTTGTAAAGACTATTCCGGCTTCTTTGGAAAAAATGAAAAAAGCCAAGCCGATCTATGAGTATCTGCCAGGCTGGACGGAAGATATTACAAATATCAAAGAGTATAAAGAACTTCCGAAAGCGTGTCAGGATTATGTAAAACGAATTGAAGAACTGACAGGCTGCCAGGTATCCATGATCTCTGTGGGACCGGATCGCAGTCAAAATATCTTTGTGCATGAATTACTGTAACTGTTGCTTCGGCAGCAGTTTTTTTAATTGTGTAGAAGATTAATGTTTCTCTGGGGAATAAACAGTCATGGAAACTCCACTATCTTGCACCAAAATATCAGGTGGAAACTTTGCGAATCGATAGGTTACATAGAAATCGCCCGCTGCTCCTGAGATGTTATTTACTTGAATGAGATAAATAACCCAAAACCACGAAGAATCAAGCAGGAAATGCAATAATAGCAGTATGATTCCTAAAATGATTACCGGAGCAAGCGCAATGATGGTATATGACTTTTTATTGAAATATGCTTTGCTGCCAGCATATGCATACAAGCCGGTAAAGCCATACTGTGCAGGTATGCCGCTAAAATGTTTCATGCAAATTCCGTGGATTAATTCATGCAGGACAACATAAATAATTAGCGAAAATAGCAAAATAAGTGGTCGCAGAACCGTTATCGTGCCATCGATAATAAATAATGTCGGCAATGGTATCAACAATGCCCCGATCATTGTCATCACTGCCACGAGTAAAATTGCTAAGCCGTTCAACAATAAAGCTAATTTCTTGTCTTTTTGCAAATCTAAATCAAATATTGCAGTGTATCCCTTTGGCAGTTGTGTTGTATTTTTCATTGATATTCCCCTTGTTCGTAGATTCCTGAATAATTATACGGTTTATTTCAAAGTGGAGCAATGCTTATCCCGCATGTACGATCAACTTGTTCGGTATGACGAAGAACGCATATCAAGCTTGCATCTATGTTCGCTGTAAGCAGGGATTGGTGTATAATAAGGAAAATCAGGAGGGTTTTTCATGGATAAAATTTTAGTTACCAGATATTTGCCGGAAGAATGTTTGACAGAAATTAAGAAACAATATGATGTTGTGATCCCTTCCGTGAAGTTCACGAAAGAGGAGATTGAAGTATATCTGCAAGAAGCAGTGGCGGTTCTCGATGTTGGTTGGCAAGTGAAGCCGGATATGATGGCGGCAGCTGGCAAGCAGCTAAGGGCATATGGAACTTGCAGTGTGGGATATGATCATGTGGATGTACCAGCATGCACCAAACGCGGATTGGCAGTGGTCAATACACCGAATAGCGTAACCCGGCCGACAGCTGAGATTGCAGTTGGTTTGCTGTTCGATATCATGCGCAGACTCAGCTATCATGATCGAATGCTGCGCACGGAAATGGCTTGGCCTAATTCCTTTTTTTCATCAGAGCACCAATCCTTGTATGGAAAAACAATTGGTCTGGTTGGCTTCGGACGAATCGGACAGTGCGTTGCACGCATGCTGAAAGCCTGCGGATTGCATATCATTTACTATAACTCCCGCCGTGTAAGTGAGGAAATTGAAGAAGAACTGGGAGCTGCTTACATGCCTTTTGAAGAGCTGCTAGCAAAAGCGGATATTGTTTCTTTGCACTGTCCATATCGGAAAGACAATCACCATCTGATGAATCAAAGAACTTTTGCCCTCATGAAACCGACGGCATACTTCATTAATACAGCACGAGGCAAGCTGGTAGATGAACAAGCGCTTGTGGATGCCTTGCACGACAAGAAAATTGCCGGAGCTGGCTTGGATGTTTTTGAGAATGAACCCAAAATTCATCCGGGTTTGCTTACGCTGGATAACGTTGTGATGACACCCCATATCGGAACTTTGGCAAATGATGTACGAATGGAAATGGTGGAAGAAGTGATTCATGGACTGTTGGAAGTGCTGGATCATAAAAAGCCGCATAATATTGTAAATGCAGAAGTCTTAGATTGTTAGCTCGTTAATAGAAGGCCATCAAATTGGTGGCTTTTTTGGTCATAAAGTATGCAAAACATCTATTTGTGTAAATAAAAAGATGATGTATAATAAATGAATAATAGCGATAAGCAAATATTAATATATTCGTTGGTAAAGGGAAAGTATACATGAATATGAGAGGTATTGCGTTTCTTATTTATAGAAATAGAATAGAAAGAACATGGTGATCATTTTGAAATACTTAAAATTGCTGATTGCAGTAGTTATTGTATATTTAGTTCCATATTATTTTGCGATCTATATTGCAAGAGCTTTAAAAGGGGCTGAACCATTTGCCAGTATATATCTAGTTACAACTTTACAAGCAACACTAATTTTTATTGCGTTATTATTCAAGTTCGGAAAAAGTGCAAATAAACAAGACTAACTTTCTCTGATTGTGACATCGTCTTTTAGCAAATTAATCAGTGAATGAATTTGGTATGCAATAATTAATATAGATATGGGGTTACAGGCCACCCATAGCATATTATGTGATTAATAAAAATTGGAAATGATATCTAAAATCTTTAGGTGAACAATATTAATTGATTTGTTAGAAATTCAAATGATTAATAAAATATACCATATACCGTGCGAAGTAAGATAAGGTGTAACATCAAATCAATTACCAACTTTTCTCTATGTTTAAATGCTTTAATCTATGAACTTAAAGAAAAAATAATGAGTATCTCATTTGCGGACACTCTAATACTGATGAGGTGATTGATGTATGAATCGAAATCGGTATTGGATCGCATTGCTTTTCGTTTGTATGGGATGCAGCTCGATCCGCATTATTCCTGAAGAAAAGACAGTAAGCAAAGAAATCGCTGTACAAGCTACCATAGATCTTTCTTCATTTTCTGCTATTCCCAATAAAAATATACCTTGGGGTGTTGGTGCCACGATGGATCAGAACGGGCAGCCACGTGATGCAAGTGAAGCGAACGCGAAGTATGGTAAATATGGTGCAACCTTTGTTGGTCCTCTAAAACAAGAGGTTTATCTGACATTCGACAATGGTTATGAGAATGGCAATACGCCAAAGATATTGGATGTGCTGAAAGAAAAGAATGTGAAGGCTATTTTCTTTTTAACCGGAGACTATGTGAAAAAGAATAAAGACTTGGTGCGACGAATGATAGCAGAGGGTCATGAGATTGGCAACCATGGGTTGCTTCATAAATCATTTCCGACATTGAATCCGCAAGGAGTATATGATGAGATTCAAAAACTGGATCAAATGGTACGAGATGAATTTCAATATCAAATGAAATGGATGAGGCCTCCAATGGGTGAATTTAGTGAACGTTCCTTAGCAATTGCGCAGAAACTGGGATATCATACGTTGCTGTGGTCGTATGCCTATTATGATTATGATGTAAACAAACAGCCATCACAGCAGGCCGCGTTGGATAAATTAATGAAAGGCGCTCATCCCGGTGCTATTTATTTATTGCATAGCATTTCTGATACCAATATGAAAATCTTAGGACAGCTAATTGATCAATTACGCACCAAAGGATATGCAGTGCAGCAATTTGAGCACAAAGGAAATCAGTGTGATCAGCTGCAATCCCCGCAAGCCCAGTGTCAATGATAAGAGTGAGAGTTGAAATACTCTCGCTTTTTTGTTGCGTTTCTAACTGTATGCGTGAATCACAGTGGCGTAATGTAACTTGAATCACGAAAATAGCATATGATGGTTTATATATTTACTTTTATTGAGGTTGCTATTATGATAGTACTATCCAGATCTATCATCTTAAATAAATGTGGAAGTTGGGCTGTCAGATTTTGCTGTACTTATTCAATCAAGATAAACGAGCATGTAATTCACAGGAAAGGGGATATAAATGAAAAAGTGCCAAATTCTTTTTTGCTGCATCCTGTTGTATCTGCTTCATGGCTGTACAACCAAGCAACCAGATACATCGCTGCCGGAACAAAAACCTGCAGGCAAGATCCTTTCAGATGAGGAATTATATACTCTATTATCGGAAACAATCATGCAAAAAGAACTTCTTGTTTCGCTCACTGATCAAAAAGGGCTTTACAGCTTTGCGGCATTGCCTGATGAGCTTGGCATTTCCATTTTGAATCAAGAAAAAGAGATAAATTTGAACTTTTATCGCAGAGAGCCTGATCGCGATGGCTTTCGCTTTGCTGTTCCTGCTATTCTTTTCACCTTTATGAATGGTGAGGCTAAAGAGGAAGGTGTCATTGATCTGCTTGTGGAAAAAGAAGATATCGCTATCAGTTTGAACACCTATGACATTAGAGATGTATCACTCATATATAAAGACGGCAAAATCATGATGGGATATTATAATATGGATCCAACCATCAGAGATATAGAAGATATTTCCCAGCCTCTAATGGCAGCCGTTACTGCCACAGTAACAAGGGTGCTGAATGAATATGCAGCTGATCTTCAGGCATTGGAACATGCTTTTCAAGTGCTTCATGAAACAATTATGACAACCGACAGCAGATTTCTGCGAAAAGACTTCAGTGTATGGCAATCAGATGCTGCGGATCATGAACGGATATACAAAGCTATGCAAGAAGAAAGCGGCAAGGTGTGCACATATCAAAGCAGGGCATATCCGGTGGAAGAAGAACCTTACTACTCGTCAGCAGGGATATTGGATAGAGATGCCGCTGAGTTCACAAGACCTCAGGATGCTGTAATTACTCCGCAGATTGCAGGTAATATTTTGTTGAAAAGTGAATTGTATTCTATTCGGGAGGATATTTACATTTCCTCATACACATGGAAACCGGTGGAAGGGTTTCAAGGCCCGAAGGTACACGGTTTTGAATATGAAACAATTGCGTTTTATGATCGTTATGCAGACCTTCAGCAACAGTTTTTGCCTGGTTCTGCTCCTTTTGTGCTATCGCAAGAAATAGAACTGCCTGGCGGATATCAACTCATCGAGGAGTATCCCGAACAGGGAGTTATCGTTTTGAGCTCAGGTATGTTTGATTACAGCAATCCTCATTCGATGTCCATATGGCTAAAAGACTACAAGAAACAAAATGGCATGATTGATGCTGAATTTGTATATTATGAAACGAAGAACAGCTTTTTGAAAGATCAAGCGCAAAATACGTATTGGTATTCTAATTGCTTGGAGTCGAGCCTGCATCAAAATAATATTCTGAAGAAATATGTCAATCGATTCAGTCAGCGTAATGTGATAATGATAGACCGCGGAAATCGCTATCCGGAAATTGTTTCGTACACAAGATTAAACTGATGACTATCTGAGACAGTGTAAGAAGGAGTTAGAAGATGAAAAAATTTTTGATATTCGGGATTACATTGGTATTGCTGCTTGGTTGTGCCAAAAAACAGGTCATGCCGCAAGAAGAACCAAAACAAAAAGAAGTCATGGATGATGAGCAGCTGTTTGAACTTTTGTCTGCAACAATCGAAGAACAAAAATTGCTTGATCCGCTGACGGATAAACCTGGTGCTTACATTTTTTGGTCTAATGGAAACTTCCAGATTTTTATGATGAACGAAACAAAACGAATTGAAATAGAACTAAAACGAGGCGATATCAGCAAAAGCACAGCTGCTTTTTCGGTTTTGGATCAGTTGTTTGTATATGAAAAAGACGGTGCACGCAAAGAAGGGGTCTTTTCTTTCTGGCTAGCAGATGGCAAGCTGTCGGTATCTGCAGGGGATATGGATCATTATGCTTCTTCTTTCTTGTATCAGGACGGGACTTTGGAATTTGCGGAAGACTATGGATATCCAGCGAAAAAAAGTATCGATGAATTTGAGCCGGTTTGGATTGAAGCACTTGCACATGCAGTTCAGCAGAAATTGCAGGAATATGACAGCCAGATTAAGACCATGTACCAAGTATTGGATGTTATGCGGGAAACGATGGCACAGCATGACACGGAATTTGCCCGTGGTGTTCATAGCACTTTTGTTACAAGCACCGAAGAATATAATCGGAAGCTGGACGAGCTGTTGGGGCCGCTATGGGGGCAGTGCACCTTCCATACAAACCCTGAAAAACAGGAATCATATTATAAGACAGTGAGCGCATTGGATAAAGAGACAAAAGACTTTTCCAAACCTTCTGAAGCAGCAATGAATGCGAAGATGGCAAGCGCTATATTGGTGATGAGCGAGTTATATTATCATAATGACGGAACATTTGTTTCGTCCTATACAAACAAAGAGATTCCGAACTTTGCTGTTCCAAAAGAGATACAAAAAGATAAATATTATTATGCGGTTGGCTTTCCTGAAAAATACGCAAAGCTCCAGCAAGAGCTATTTCCGGGGTCTGAGCCCTTTGAACTGACAAATGAAATTCGGCCTTACGGGTTTTCGGCATTACAGTTTGAACTAGACCGGGGTTATGTGCTGTTTGATACTCCTGAAGGAGATGGGCCAGGGTCAAGGAGCACGGAGAGAATGATTTTGAATACAGAAAAAACGGGAGATACAATCGTAGCTGACATAGCTTTTTATGATATTTGGAATGAATATATAGAAGATGAAAAGGGGAATACCTACCGTTATTCCAATTGCGAAGAATCTTCTTTATATTATCCGTCGCTTATTTTGAAACATCAGGATACCTTTGCACGGCGGAGGGTTACACTGCGCAATCAAGGGAATCGCTATTTAGAGATTGTTTCTATGCAAACAATAGAGTAATCAATAAATAAGCTGGCAATCCAAGAATGCCAGCTTATTTATTGCCATGAAGTACTTAGCATGCACTTTCTCCTTATTCAAAAGAGTATTAGTTAAGAGAGTACATTCTCAACAGGTGTCAGCTCAAAATTATAGAGTTCTTTTACTTTATGCTTTTTCGGCAATACCAATATAATTATGGCAACAAGATACATTGTACTCATGCCGATTTGAATCCAGCGATAATCCAGCCATTCGCCCAAGCTTCCAGCAGCTAATTCACCAATGATTTGAGCGCCAAACACCAAGATCGAATAAAAGGCATTTACTTTAGCGCGGTAACGTGCCGGAACACGGGTTTGAATGGCGCTGACGCGAATGTTGGCACTGTTCATACCTGCGATTCCCAAGAAAAATTTAGCTGCACACATGAGTGCAAATGGCATGAAGAAAAAGCTGCCATCCGCAAATACAAAGAGCAGATACACCACGAGTGCAACCAGGTAGCGCTTGTGGTTGGGAATATGAATGAAGTAATGGAGAAATCCTCCTGCCAAATAGCCAAGGCTGCGAATGGACTGCAAGGTAGCATAGTGATCATTCGTCAGCTGAGGATGCTGGTTGAAGAAAGGATAAATCAAGGAACTTGAACCTTCCGCAAACATGACGCAAGCAAAGTAGATAAAGACAACCAAGACAGCGGTATCGTTGCGAACATAATGATAGCCTTCTTTTAAATCTTGAACATAATCATTCCATGTGGTCGTTTCTGTTTCGATGAATTCAAAAGAAACCTTAATTTGGCTTTCAATGGCAATGTCCAGGATAGTGGTGATTGCATAAAGAGCAAAGATAAAAGTGACACCATAAAGTTGAAATAATTTCATTACAATCGGTACCGCAATCACGCTGGCAAGAGGATAGACGAGATTGATAATGGCATTTCCCTTGCTGTAATACTGCTGTTCCATAAGCTGGGGAGCCATGCTCTCAGAAGCTAAGCGGGAGATGACACCAAAACTGCTGGTAAGCAGGGTGATTAGTAAGTATAAATAATAATGAAACCCGTAAACATGCACAATTGCCGCTGCTGCCAGGAAAAAGACAGCTAGAAAGCTTTCGTTGCGCAGCAATACTTTTAACGGATTATGACGGTCGATGTAGGGACCTACAAAAAGTGGCATAATAAAATGCGGAATCATGGAAATTGCTGTAAAGACAGATGCCAGCAAGGTGGATTGCGTCTGTTCAAAGACAACCACGCTTAATGCCAAGTTCAAGCCTATACCACCTAGTGCAGAAATTGCCATTCCGCAAATATACAACATAAAATTACGATTCCATAGGGATTGTTTCATAGTATACCTCGCTTGTATAACTATTGTACGAAATGCAGCGAGATGTTGATAGTGGTCAAGATTGGGAAATATTAAAGATAAATTTGCTGTTTAACTGAGTTAATTAATGTTAATTTGAGAAATATTGTATTTTTGTGTATATTCCAGAGCTCTTTTATATTGTCTTTTTGCGATAAAAGCTTCAACCAGATAACGTGCATAGAAATCCACAAAGCCGCGATGCAGCCATTTTTCGCTTAACTCCAGACAAGATATTAACAGCTGAACATATTCTTCCTTATGCTGATACTGTGGATTGCCCAGCATGAAGGAAAGTAATTTCTTAGATTGATCCAGGACAACATGAAAAGCATCCGGAATTTGTGCAAAGAAAATTTTTGCCTGTTCTAAATCGCCTGAGTGAATGTACAAGAATGTCAATTTTTGAGAAATCCAAGGATCAGTGTCTCCTTTTTCGTTCTCCTGCATCAAATTCCATGCTTCTTCCAGGTATTGCTTGGCTTTGGCGTAGTCGCCTGTACATAAATAAGTAGCACCTAAATTATAAGGCACTGTAATGGTAGAAGTAGTATCCGGCAAATAGCGTTGCAGACGTTTGGAAAGTAAGAAGTAATGTTCCATTTCTGCTAAATGGAAGAGATTAGAGTGCGAGAAGGCCATTTGGTGCGACATATCATACATCCCTTGGATGCATGCTTGCAAAGCATACAAATCGTAGGCTTTTTGGGCATAAGGCAAGGAGCGATGGTATTCGCCGTTTGTCATATAAGACCAAGCTAGTTTGCCATGGAAGAGACCGATGGTATCTAAGTGCAATATGGAAAGAAGAAAAGATTGTACTTCTGCATGTTTTTCCTCCTTTTCCAAGAGTTGTACTTTTGCAATGTGGTATTGCAACTTCTGTTTTTCGTCGAATAAGCCATGATAGATTTCTAGTTCGGCTAGCAGAGCGGGTTTTTCCGTAGTAAGTGCAAGTGCCAGCAAGGAATTAATGGCTAGCGGAGAAATGCGGACCTGTTCAGCCAGCTCAGTGAGCACTTGGTGCTGCTCTTTGAGATAAGAATACTCCAAGTGCAAATATGCTTCGAAGTACTCTTGAAATGATTTTTGAAAGGTATCCAGCAAAGCTTCGTCTTGCAAATATGTTAAGTCCAGTGCGCAAAACAACTGTTCTATCATCGCCTCGCTGCATTCTACCTGCCCGTTTTCAATTTTTGATAAATAAGAAGGCGTGCAAATTCCATGAGCCAAACTTTCCTGACTCATGTTTTGTGCGATCCGTTCTTTCTTGATTAATGAACCTAGCATATAACACCTGCTTTCTATATCTTCAAGATAGCAGAGTTTTACGAAGACTGCAACGGAAAGCGATATTCCAGAAATAAGATAAACAGGCATACTGTAAAAATTGAAAATTTTCAGGATATTAGTCTAAAAACAAAGCGAATTTCATTTACTTATGAGTTGCACTGTGATAAAATATCAAAACGGGTAGATCTTTAAGTTGATCTATTCCTTGCTTCGCAAGAAGCCGTTAGACCATAAGGAGGTGTACAAAAATGAATCAATACGAAGTCATGTACATTATGAAACCCTCTCTGGATGAAGCAGCTAAAGCTGAGGTAATGGCAACATTACACGACTATGTTACATCAAATGGAGGAACAATTACAAAAGTTGATGACTGGGGTTTGAAAGAACTTGCTTACAGCATCGATAACATGACCAAGGGATACTATGTTGTATTCTACGCACAAGCTTCCGCTGAAGCAGTAGCAGAATTCGACCGTCGTTCTCGTATCCACAATCAAGTTGTTCGTCACATGATTGTAAACTTAGACAAAGAGTAATCAAAAAAGGGGTGATTGAATGATTAATCGTTGCATATTAGTAGGACGTTTAACACGGGATCCAATTGCTAGAAAAGCGCAGTCCGGTACTACGGTAACCAGTTTTACCATTGCGATCGATCGCATTGTGCGTGCTGGGCAAGAAAAACAAACCGATTTTATCAATTGTGTTGCATTTGGAAAACCAGCTGAATTCATGGAGCAATATATTCGCAAAGGGTTTTTGGTTGGTGTTGATGGACGCATCCAAACTCGTACCTATGACGATAGTACAGGTAAACGGGTATATGTCACGGAAATCATTTGTGAGGCTGTTCAGAACTATGAACCTAGAAACAGTGCTCGCGGCAATCAAACGCAAGGCGGCTATTCGGCACCATACAACAACAGCGGATACAATCAATCCGGTGGTTATATGGAAGATCCGAGCTTTCCAAGCGATGACAGCTTTTCACCAACCCTTGATATCTCAAGCGATGACTTACCATTCTAGAGAAAGGAGTATTGTATGGCATTCAAGAAACAACGCATGGGCCGTAAAAAAGTTTGTTACTTCAAAAAGAACAACATTACGACCATCGACTATAAAGACATTGAATTACTAAGCCGCTTTATTTCAGCGAACGGAAAGATTATTCCTAGACGCGTTACTGGAACAAGTGCAAAATACCAACGTTTGTTGGCAACTGCAATCAAGCGTGCACGTCAAATGGCTTTATTGCCTTACGTCAAAGAGTAATTGAGAACCTCCATCGCTGATGGAGGTTTTTTGCAAAATGAAAGGAACTGGATATGAGCACTCGAAAAATTACAGATGGCGCTATGTTTGCGGCGATGATTGGTGTGCTGCTGCTGGCAGATCGCCAATTCGCAGGATTTTTTGATTTCACCATTTTTTGGATTGCATCCATCCCGATCATTGTATATATCGCGAAATACCGCTTGCAGGATGCCGGCGCTTTATTGGTCACCGTCATGGCTATTGCCATGATGCTATCGCCCATCCAAACTGTTTTCTATGTTGCGATGGCATGCTTGGCGGCATTCTTGTATGGCTGGGGAATCAAGAAAAAGTATCCCAACCACATCCTGCTGGGTATCAGTATTGCTGTATCGCTCGTATCAAGTTTTTTATCGATGCTGGTATTTGCTTCTTTGTTTGGCTTTGATATGTACCGCGATGCGTTGGTTACGATAGAAACAATGACGCAATTCGCTGAATTGATTCATTTCCCAATCCCGGATGTTACCCGGTTTGTATCGGTCATCGTGATATTCGGTTTGGTGTTGATGGGGGTAATGGAAGGAATTGTCATTCATTTGATGAGCTATCTGGTGCTGACTCGCCTCAAACTGACGATCGCACCAATGAAGCCGCTGAGCCAGATTCAATTATCCCGGAAGGCAGGGATTATGTTGCTTTTGTTTGTGTGCGCAGTCGCTGTCAGCCAGATGATGATACAAAGCGAATACCTGATCAATATCCTGTATTTTATGCTTTTCGCAGCCTTGTTTTTATTCGTTGCCAACGGATATCTTTCTTTATTGACGATTTTAGCGTATTATAATAAGAGAAAATCAGCATTTCTTTATTTATTGATTTCAATGGTGTTTCTGCTTCCTATCGGGATTGCGGACAGCATCTGGAATCTGCGGGAAAGGCTGACCATAAAAGTATCGCGACAATCAGAAAGGAGAGTATGATGTTTCAAACATTCAGATCCAGAGTATTTGTGATATTAGGAGTACAGCTGGTAGCCCTTGTGGCCATCGGTATTATTTGGGGTGTAACATACATTGCTGCGGCATTGTTATTTTTAATCGTAAACAGCATTGTGATCATACAAGTATTTGAAATGCAGGAGCAGGATAATAAGAAGCGCAATTTCAGCATCACCCGGGTATTGGGGACGGATGCGAAGGAAGCCTTCGGATATGGCGAGATTGGCATTGTAACCTATGACGAAAAAGGCAACGTGACATGGATGAGCGATTTATGCCATGAACGGAAACTGGTAGAATTGAATAAGAAAATAGCCTTGAGCATTCCGCAGATTACACCGCTGATTCAAGGTGAGGTTGATATTATTGAAGTGCAAGCGCAGGATCGCTATTATGAAGTGATGCGCAAAGAAGATACACTAATTCTGTTTATTAAGGATATCACTGCCTTGAAGCTGCTGCAAAAGCAATATACAGATGAATCCTTAGTTCTCGGCTTGATCAATCTGGACAACTATGAAGAAGCCATTCAATATGTGGATGAGCACAAAGCATCCAGCATTACAGGTACGATTCGCCAGAGTATTATTGAGTGGTCGAAAGAATACAATATGGTTTTGCGGCGTTATCGCAATGATCGCTATATGCTGGTAACCAATGAACAAAACTACCGCAAGATAGTAAATGATAAATTCAAGATTTTGGATATCATCCGGCGCGATGCGGAGAAACTGGACGTTGCGATTACATTGTCAATGTCCTTTGCCCGGGGAACCAATGATATTATGGCTTTGGATGAAATGGCCTTTAGTGCCCTGGAATTAGCGCAAAGCCGCGGCGGAGATCAGGTTGTGTATAAGAAATTTGGCCAAGATCCAAAATTCTTTGGCGGAACGACAGAAGCCTTTGAAAAACGCAGCCGAGTTCGCGTTCGAGTCATGGCCCAAACGATCAAGGATTTAATTTCAGAAGCAAGCAATGTTATCGTATTTGGGCATCAAAATGCTGATTATGACAGCATGGGTGCTACGCTGGGAATGAGCAGCCTGGTACGAAGTTATCATAAAGAGGCATTTGTGATCATCAGCGGCGGGCTGGAAGAAAAACTCGGGCTGGGGATGGAAAAGTATATGGATGTCCTCAGTAAAAGACATCAATTTGTGACAGAAGATGAAGCCTTATCACTCATGGATGAAAATACTCTGGTGATAGCAGTGGATCATCACATTCTGAATCAAAGCAGCGGCCAGGCAGTGATACTGAACTCCAAACGGGTGATTATCATTGACCACCATCGCCGGGGAACTGATTTGATTCCAAATACAATTCTGTTGTATATTGAACCATCGGCATCGTCAACGAGCGAACTGATCAGTGAATTGATGGCCTATCAGAAAACGCAGGTGGACATCAGTGAAATTGAAGCAACCTTTATGTTTACCGGTATCTTGATTGATACCCATCGCTTCCGCAACCACGTAGGAACAAGAACCTTCGAGGCTGCGGCGCAATTGAAGAAGCTGGGCGCCGATGTCCTGGAAGCAGATGAACTATTGAAAGATAACTTCAGTGAATATGAAATGAAGGCAACAGCATCCAGGCAGCTGCAGCTTCTGGATCATGGTGTTGTTATTTCGGCACTGGATGAGAGCAGAAAAATACCGCGGGCGATTTTGTCGCAAGTTGCAGACAATATCTTGTCCATTAAAGATATTGAAGCTGCTTTCGTGATCGCTGTGGCCCCGGACAACCGGGTATCGATCAGTGCCCGCAGCAAGGGCAATGTGAATGTGCAGGTTATCATGGAAGTATTCCATGGCGGCGGTCATTTCAGCGCTGCTGCCGCACAAATTGAAAATAAGACAGTAAAAGAGATTAATACGAAGTTGATTGAAACAATCAATAAATACTTTAGTGAGGAGGGTATTAGCAATGAAAGTGATTTTGCTTAATGATGTGAAAAAGGTAGGTAAAAAAGGAGAGATTGTGGAAGTGTCCGATGGATATGCCCGCAACTTCTTGATTCGCGGCGGTATGGCTGTAGAAGCAACCAAGGGAAGCATGCAAGTGCTGGATCAGCAAAAAGTCGATGCGAAGCTGCGGGAACAGGAACTGGAAGCGCAGGCCCAGCAAATTCAAAAACAGTTAGAAACAATTACGTTGAAATTCCAAGTAAAAGTCGGCAAAGAAGGCAAAGTTTTTGGCGCCATTTCCACCAAGCAGATTGTGGAAGAACTGCAGCGCAGACACCAAATTACCGTGGATAAACGCAAGTTTCTGGATAACAGCAGCGTCACCAATTTAGGTCTAACAAAACTGCAAATCGAGTTGCATAAAAATGTGATCGGCACAGTTACCGTGCATGTAATTGAACAAAAATAACCAATGGAAAAGACATCCAGAATGTCTTTTCCCATTTTCTTTTGACAAGAATCTGATATGATACCAAAGAATGAGGTGAATTCATGGCAAAGCAAATGCCCCATAGTGCAGAAGCCGAACAGGCGGTGCTGGGTGCTTTAATTGTATATGCTTCGACAGTAAAAGAAGCGATGGATCAAGGACTGCATGCAGAGGATTTTTATATTGAGCATCATAAACGTATTTATGATGCGATTTATGAGCTGTACAGTCAAAACAAAGTAGTTGATATTACAACGCTGACTTCAAAACTGGAAGACATGAATTTATTAAAGTTTGTGGGTGGTGTAGATTACTTGTTCTTATTGACAGAACAAGCGGTATCCAGCGCCAACAGCAAGTATCACATCCAGCTGGTGCAGGAAAAAGCGCATATGCGACGCTTGATATTGGCAGCGGAGCAAATTGCCAGTGACGGCTTTATCTCAGACAATGAGCTGGATCAAGCCTTGACTGAAGCAGAACGAGTGATTTTGGAAGTTACCCGCAATCGCAAAACAAGTGACTTCCGAACCAGTTACGAGGTAGTCAATGCGGTCATTGAGAACATTCACCGCATGAGTGAATACAAAACCAACATCACCGGACTGCGCACCGGCTATATCGATTTCGACAACAAAACCAACGGTTTGCAGAAAGGCGATTTGATTATTCTGGCTGCACGTCCATCAGTTGGGAAAACGGCTTTTGCGCTGAACTTGGGGCAGCAATGCAGCATGATCAATGATGCGCCTGTCGCTATTTTCTCGCTGGAAATGCCGTCCGAGCAGCTGATAGCACGGATGCTTTCTTCCGTCAGCAATCTGGAGTCTCATATCCTGCGAACTGGCAGGCTGACAACGGCGCAGTGGAGCCAGCTCAATCATGGTGCCGGGTTATTAAAGGACTGCAAACTGTATTTGGATGACAGTTCTTCTATTAAAGTAAATGACATCTTTTCCAAATGCCGGAAACTGAAAACGGATCATGGATTATCCCTTGTTATTATAGATTACTTGCAGTTAATCAGCGGCAGAGGCAAAGGAGACAACCGTCAGCAAGAAGTATCGGAAATTTCCCGTTCATTAAAACAGCTGGCGAGAGAATTGGAAGTACCTGTCATTGCCCTATCGCAGCTCTCACGTTCCGTGGAACAACGCGGCGGAGACAAGACACCGATGCTGTCTGACTTGCGGGAATCAGGCTCTATTGAGCAAGATGCCGATATCGTTATCTTTTTAAGTCGTGATGATTACCAAACCAAAGAGGCGGGAGAAGTAGATACGGTAAAAGTGGATGTAAGCTTTGCGAAACACCGGAATGGACCGACCGGGTTAATTAATCTGGCTTTCTCGAAGTCCATCAGTAAATTCTACAACTACGAAGAAAAGTCATCGGAAGCATAAGAAAGGATTTGGATACATGAAAAAAGAACAAATCAAACAGTATTTGCTGATTGGTTCCATCTGCTTGCTTTGTGTCATTGGTCTGACTATTTACGGACCGAAGATAGGCGGAAAGAAAACGGCTGTGATGCTGTCCAACTCCTCGGCCTCAGCGATCTTAGAACAAAAAGTGGAACAAGTAAATGCGCAACCGCAGGAAATCTATCGCGTCTACTATAAAAATCAGGAAATCGGGAAAATGCATGATGTAGAACTCATGAAGCCTTTGCTGCAGAAGGTATATACGCAGCGTTATGCAGAAGAGTTCCCGGATTCTAAGCTGAATTTAGGAGAAGACATTCATATCAGTAAGGAAACAACATATTATTCATATGAGAATATCGACGATAAGATCTTGGATTACATTGCCAATCATGATTACTTCGCTGTTGAAGTAACAAAGATTATTTTTTCTAATGGAAATGAGGCATATGTAAAGAATCTGGATGACTTTACGGTGGCCAAAGACCGCTATGTATTGATGTTTATCTCAAAAGATGCCTACACCAATATCCAAAATAAAATTAATCAGCCGCTGCTGACAAATTATGGCTTTCAGGAAACATCGATTAAAATTAAAGAAGATATTGAAATTAGCCGCGGATTTGCACCGATTTCCAAGATTTTAAAGAATGTAGACGAAATTGTATATTATTTAAGCTATGGCTATGATACGGTTCCGGAGTATTATACCGTACAAAAATACGATACTATTGAAGGGATTGCGCAAGTACATCGCTTGGAAGCGGATCATTTGGTTATGATCAACAAGGAATTAAAATCACCAGATCAAATCTTGAAAGTTGGTTCCCAGCTGAATGTTACTTACTATAACTCTCCGATTACCATTACCGTAACCAGGGAAGTATTGCGGAAAGAACCGCATTATCCATCCAGTACGAAGTACATCAAAGATCCAACCTTGAATGAAGGTGTGCAAAAGACAGTTACCAAAGAAAAAGTCGGAAGCGATGATGTCCGGGTTATGGAGACATGGGTGAACGGGGTCTTGCAAGGAAATGAAATTGTCGGCCGTGAAGTTAAAATTGCGCCGATCCAGGAAGTTGTCCGCATCGGTACCAAAGTGGTGCCGGGAACAGGGACAGGTACCTTCCGCTGGCCGGTGGATTATCCGACCATTACATGCCGCTGGTATTGCTACGCAGGACATAAAGCGATTGACTTGCAAAACCGGTACAACCGGTACGGTAATATTTATGCTGCCGACAGAGGAACGATTGTGGAAAACAGCTACAACAGCACCAATGGATACTTTGTGAAGATTAATCACAACAATGGCTTGCTGACGTATTACGGACACATGCGTTCTAAATCACCGCTGGCAAAAGGCACGAAAGTGGAAAAAGGACAAATTATCGGGAATATCGGGCAAACAGGAGTTGCGACAGGTCCGCACGTACACTTTGCAATAGAAAGGAATGGAGTACGGATTAATCCGTGTTTATACTTAGGTTGTTAAAGAATGAAGTTTTCAATATTAGCCAGTGGTTCCAGCGGCAATGTATGCATTGTTGAGGAACACACTACCAAAATTATGATTGATTGCGGTACTTCCAAACAATACTTTACGAATGCGCTGGAAGAGCTGCACGAATCAATTTCATCCATGGATGCCCTGCTGCTGACGCATGGGCATCAGGATCATGTATCCCGGATTAAAGCCATGAGGGACATCGAGAGCTATGGAACGTTTGAGATTGCGAAGAGTGGGCATCATATCATAGGGACGCATGATACATTTATTGTAAAAGATCTGAAAATTACTTCCATTCCGCTGTCGCATGATTATGCGAAAACAGTGGGATATATCATTGAATCCGCCAACGAAAAACTGGTTTATGTGACGGATACCGGATATCTGAATGATCGCTGGAAGCAAGAACTGGCAAATGCGCAATATTATATTTTTGAAAGCAACCACGATCCCAAGATGCTGATGAACTCGAGTCGCCCTTACCTGACAAAGCAGCGCATTTTATCTGCAGAAGGGCACCTAAGCAATGAGGATAGTGCGCTTGCACTGGCATCTTTGGTAGGACCGCAAACAATGCAATTATTTTTAGCTCACTTGAGCATGGAAGCAAATGATGAAACACTTGCTCTGGATACCTTATATGGATTGCTGGAAAGCACAAGAATCAGCACTGCTGATAAGCGCATCCAAGCAGCTAGACAATTTGAAATATTACATGGAGGAAAGCGATGAAAAAACTGATAATTTTGCTGATAGCTGTGCTTTTGGGTTGGAATATCTTTTTAAGCTTGGAAATTCACCAATTGAAAAATGCTGCTGCCGCAACCGGCACGACACGCACAGTACGCGAAGTTGTCACAAGCTTTTCAACAGATATTACGGATGTTGTGGCAGACGTTTCTGCCAAGGTCGTCGGAATTTCGGCCATGCGCGGCGGGAGAGCAATCGGCACCGGCAGCGGGTTTGTTTATGATGTGATAAGCAAAGAAGTATATGTCATTACCAACAATCATGTTGTCCAAGATGCAGACGCTGTTGTCATCCGCTTTGCCAATGGCCAAGAGGAAGCAGCGCAAATTGTAGGGATGGATCTATATTCGGATATTGCCCTGTTGAAAACGACGGTGGATTTTGAGATAAAACCAATTCCGCTTGGTGATTCCAGTGAAGTGAAGGTCGGTGAGATTGCAATTGCCATTGGCAATCCGCTTGGTTTTGATTTTCAAGGTTCAACAACGCAAGGGATTATCTCCGGCAAGGATCGTATTTTAGGTGTGGATTTAGATAATGACGGCATTCAGGACTGGGATATGACCTTATTGCAGACGGATGCCGCAATTAATCCGGGTAATAGTGGTGGCCCTCTGATCAATGCAGCAGGGGAAGTAATCGGCATTAATTCCTTGAAAATTATTAAGTCACAAGTGGAAGGTTTCGGGTTTGCGATTCCGGTTAATGAAATGGTGCCGATTGTCGAGCAATTGGTGCAATATGGCAGCGTGCGTCGCCCGACATTAGGTATTTCGGCACGGGCTATTGCGGAAATGAACTACTTTGAACGCAATTATTATGCTGTTTCGCAAGAAGCTGTACGTGGTTTGCTCATCATTCAAGTATTGGAAAATACACCGGCAGCTTCGGCAGGACTTGCCGCCGGGGATATTCTTCTTTCTTTTGATGGCAAGGCAATCGATAGCTTTAAGGATTTCCGGAAACTGCTTTACAGCAAGAAGATCAATGATGTCGTAACGATTGAATACAGTCATCTAGGAGAAGTTGTGAAAGCGACGATTAAATTAACATGATTAGAATCATTGCCGTAGGAAAAATGAAAGAAGCTGCATCGGTGGCACTCCTTAAGGAATATGTCAAACGCATCGGTGGATACTCAAAATTAGAACTTATTGAAGTAGAAGATGAAAAAAATGGTGACCGTGATTCTGAGAAGGAACAAGAATTGGTAAAACAAAAAGAAGGCAAACGGATTCTTGCGAAAATCAAGCCGGAAGAATACGTGATATTGCTATCCTTGCAAGGGGACATGATTTCCAGTGAATCTCTTTCCAGTAAGATACATCAGTTGTTTGTGCAAGGAAAATCAACTATTACATTTATCATCGGCGGATCTTTAGGAACGAGCCAAGAGATTGCGCAGCGCGCCAATTGGCTGTGGAAGCTGTCGGATCTGACATTTCCGCATCAGCTGGTGCGAGTGATGCTGGCTGAGCAGATCTACCGTGCATTTACAATTCAAAATCAGCTTCCCTATCATAAATAAAAGGTAAACTGTTTGGTATTGTTCATTAGAATTTCTGTTTCATATACCCAAAAACCATAACTTTGATGTTCAAACTAGAGAAAATACGATATTGCACAAGAAAAATAAGGAAATAGTTGTGTTTCACGATTAAATAAGATAAAATTAACATGAAATAAACTAGAGGAGGTTATTATCATATGAAGGAAATTAAGGTTCTTGTAGTAGACCCAGTAGGACTACATGCACGTCCGGCAACAGTTGCTGTGAATGCTGCTAGTAAATTTAAATCAGAAGTGAAAGTTGCGTATAAAGGCCGCGAAGTGAACATGAAATCAATCATGGGTGTAATGTCACTTGGAATTCCAACTCAGTCGGAAATCACCATTACTTGCATTGGCGAAGACGAAGCAGTTGCAGCGCAATCAATTGAAGAAATTTTGCGTACACAAAAGGTTATCGCGTAGTAAAGATGGTTCTGCCATCTTTTTTTGTAAGGGGAGCAAGTTATGAAAAATACACGTTATGAGCATTGGTTGCAACATCCAAATACATTGCCGGAATTGAAAGAGCAATTGCGGACAATGTCTGATCAAGAAATACAAGACTGTTTTTATACCAATCTGGAATTTGGAACAGCGGGTATGCGTGGACTTTTAGGGCCGGGGCCAAACCGCATGAATATGCATACCATTCGCAAAGCTAATGTCGCATTTGCGCGTTATATCGTGGATGCCGGGAAAGAAGCTATGCAAAGAGGGGTTGCAATCGCTTATGATAATCGCCACTTTTCAAAAGAATTTGCATTTGAATCTGCTCGTGTACTGGCAATGCATCAGATTACTTCCTATGTATTCTCCAGCTTACGTCCGACGCCCGAATTGTCATTTGCGGTGCGACACCTGCAATGCTTCGGAGGCATCGTGATTACTGCCTCCCATAATCCAAAAGAATACAATGGCTATAAATTATATGATGAACGCGGCTGTCAGTTAGTGCCTGAACTGGTAGGGAAAGTCATTGATCATATTGGGAAAATCGAAGACGAATTGGAGCTTGCTGTTTCTTTGACAGCGCAGCAAGAAGCGCTGATTCATGTAATTGATCAGGAAGTTGATTTGCCGTACTATGAAAAAGTGTTGGGCATTCAAATTCATCCCGAACTAAGCAAAGAGGACTTGCATATTATCTTCACTCCGCAGCATGGAACAGCACGTGTTGCAGTAGAAGAAGTGTTGCAGCAAGCCGGATACCGCTATACATTGGTAAAAGAGCAAGCAGAACCGGACCCTGATTTCTCGAATACGAAAACACCAAATCCGGAAGAACAGAAAGCATATGAATTGGCGATAGAATATGCGCAAAGAGAAGAAGCGGATATAGTATTAACGACAGATCCGGATGCTGACCGTGTTGGGGTTGTTGTACGCCATAATGGAAGCTATCAGCTGATGAGCGGAAACCAGACGGGGTCAGTATTGATTCAATATGTGCTGTCACAATTGCAGGAAACAGGCAAGCTGCCTGTGAATCCAGTATTGTTTAATACCGTGGTTACGAGTGACTTGGGAGAAAAAGTTGCAAGAACCTTTGCGGTTGAGGTAGAAAAAACATTAACCGGTTTTAAGTTCATCGGCGAGAAAATTCACCAGCATGAACAAAAGCAAGATAAAAACTTTGTATTCGGATACGAAGAAAGCTATGGATATTTGATTCAGCCATTCGTACGTGATAAGGATGCTGTACAGGCATGCTTGATTATTGCGGAAGCTGCAAACTACTATAAGAAGCAAGGCAAGACATTGTTTGATGTATTGGAGTCCTTGTATGATACCTTTGGCTGGTATGAAGAAAGCCAGGTTTCCCTGTCATTGGCAGGTGAAGAAGGGGCTAGAAGAATTGCTCAGATCATGAGCAGCTTGCGTGCTGATAAGCCAGATGCAGTAGCAGGAACGGCTGTTGTGAAGTGGGAAGATTATCAAACGTTGACGGCATGGAACAAAACAACTATGTCCACATTGGAGTTTCCATCCAGTGATGTCTTAAAATTGTATTTGGAAGACGGCAGCTGGATTGCAGCTCGTCCTTCCGGAACAGAGCCTAAGTGCAAATTTTACTATTGTGTCGTTGGAAAAACTGGTGCTGATGCCAAAGAAAAGACACTTCGCTATCAGCAGGCAATGAAACAAATAATTGAATAAAGACAAAACGCTGCTTACCAAAGCAGTTTTTTGATGCGCTACTTGCGTTTTTATGATGCACCCTTTACAATGATAAGCAAAGAGGTGCTTTATGGAACGAACAATATTGGAACAATTTCTTGCAGGTCACTGCACACAAGCGTATCGATTATTTGGTGCTCATAAGCATCAAGACGGGGTCACCTTTACGGTATATGCGCCCAATGCCCAAGCAATGGTGCTGCTGGGGGATTTTAACAACTGGGATGGCCAGCCTATGCGTAAAATTGATGACTGCGGGGTTTGGAGCCTGACAGTCGGCAACGCAAATGAATATGATAAGTATAAATACCGTATTTTAACATGGGAGCAGACTTGGATTGAAAAAGTTGATCCATATTCCTACTTCAATGAACAGCGACCAGGAATTTGCAGCAAAGTATTTGATATCGAACAGTTTCCATGGAATGATCAGTCATGGATGGAGCACCGGACGCGCAACTTTGATCAGCCGATGAATATTTATGAAGTGCATCTAGGATCATGGCGCCGCAAAGGAAATCAGGAATGGTATTCTTATGAGGAATTAACCAGTGAATTGGTGAACTACGTTAAGAGCATGGGATTTACCCACATCGAATTAATGCCGGTTTTAGAACATCCTTTTGATGGCAGCTGGGGATATCAGGCAACGGGCTATTATGCAGCAACAAGCCGCTATGGCAATCCGAAGCAATTGATGCATTTGATCAATACCTGCCACCAGCATGATATCGGGGTTATTTTGGACTTTGTACCGATTCATTTTGTGAAAGATGAGCACGGACTGGCTTCCTTTGATGGCGGCTATTTATATGAGTACTACAATGAACGGGATCGTTACAGTGAATGGGGTACATTGAATTTTGACTTGCATTCGGAAACAGTTCGCAGCTTCTTAATCTCTGCTGCTAATTTTTGGCTTGACTATTATCATATTGATGGCATACGAATGGATGCCATCAGCAATCTGATCTTTTGGAAAGGCAATAAGAATCTGGGTGTGAATGAAGGTGCTTTGCATTTCGTCAAGCGCCTGAATTATCTTGTGCATAAGCAACACCCAACTGTAATGATGATTGCTGAAGATTCGTCAGATTATCCAGGTGTTACAAAATCCACATTGGATGGCGGCTTGGGATTTGATTATAAATGGGATCTTGGCTGGATGAATGATACGCTGGGATACTATGCATTAGATCCTGTCTATCGCAAATACCATCACAATGAGATTACATTCTCCATGGCGTATTTTGGCAGTGAGCGTTTCTTGATTCCGTTGTCCCATGATGAAGTTGTGCACGGAAAAGGAACGATTATCAATAAAATCTGGGGCAGCTATGACGAAAAATTCGCACAACTGCGTAATCTATACACCTATATGCTTACCCATCCGGGAAAGAAACTGAATTTCATGGGGAATGAAATTGCTCATTTCCGGGAATGGGATGAAGAAAAGCCGATGGATTGGCATTTGCTTGGCTATACCCGGCACACTTCATTCAATCGCTTTTTCCGTGATCTGAATATGATCTATAAATATCATGAAGCATTCAGCTCCTTGGACTATGGCATGCAAAATGGCTTCCAATGGATTGATGCGGATAATGCAGAGCAAAGCATCTATTCCTATTACCGTTTTGATCAGGCAGGAAATTTCTTTGTAGTGATATTAAATATGACGCCGGTTTCGTACCAAGAGTATTGTATCGGGGTTCCAAAACCAGGCAAGTACATAGAAATTTTGAATAGTGAGAAAGATATTTATGAAGGATGCAATATGTGCAACTATTTGCCGCGCAATAGTTTCCCTTCGCAATATCACAGACAAGAACAGGCGATTTCTATTTGCATTGCACCGTTTGCCGGAATTATTTTCCAGCTTGATTTAGGGGTAGAAGAAGAAGAGCTGCCGAAGAAGAAAATGGCAAGAACAGCAAAAACAACAAAATCAGAAACGACTGTTAAGGCAGCCAAAAAAACAGCTGTAAAGACGAGAAAAGAAATATCGGCAGATGCAATTACAGCGGAGACAAAAGTCAAGAAGACGGCTGCCAAAGTAAAGAAGGAATCTGCTTCCAAGGAAGTCAAAGAAACAAAACAGAAAGCAGCGGTAGGGAGTAAAAAGAAAACAACAGTGTAAGGGGGATTACATGAAGAAAAGCTTATTTTTATCTACTATCATTGAGTTATTTGTTTTAATTATGCTTATATGGTTGATATCCTCATTCTTTAAACCTTTGGTAATATGGAAATTGTCTTTATGGGCTAGCTTTCTGGTAAAAATGAGTATCACCATGATATTTCTCTTTGGGGCAATCTGGTGTAATGAATGGAGTTCATTGATCCAACCGACACATAGGCGGGGCTCATGGAATTATGTAGTTATATCGCTCGTTTGGTTTTTACCACGCAATAGTTATACAATACTTATCTATTTATGCAGTCTTCTAGGCTATGGATTACTGTCGCTGCTCACATGGAAGTATTTGAATCGGTACTACACTGCATTGAATTTATCGATGTACAGTATCCTCTTATTTTTGACTTCCTTATTGAAACAAGGATATGCAGCCGAGTTGGTTTGGCAATATTGTGCCCTATATATACTTGGATGCAGTGTTGTATGGCTACTTTATTTCAAACTAGGAAGATCATTTTTGCCTCATGATTAAAATGAAGCAAGGGGGAATCGGCAATGAAAAGCAATCCGTTTTTAACGCTTGGAATTACAACAATACTCGTAGCAGGATGGCTTGCTAGTTTGGATGTTGTAATATCAGTCCCTTCTTTTGGACTGGCCAAAGATGTTGTCTTAGGCATGCGCCTATGTGGAATCATGCTCTTTTTGCCTCTTTCGGCTATCTGGTCCGGTAAAATATACGAACAGAAAGAAGCGAATCTCTGGGTTATTTCCTGGCTTGCTTTTTTTCCGATCGTACAATCTATGTTTACGATTCCACTGTATCTGAATATCATAATCTTTGCCGCAACGATCATGCTGTTAGGACTTGTCTGGCAATATGCCAAGCAGTATTTTATCTTAGCTAGCATTTCTTTAAGTTCTGTCCTGTTTGTGGGTTATCGCCTGCTGCATAATAGATATCCAGTGAGTCCTGTTTTTTTGAATGATGCAATCCCATGGCAGGAAGGAATGTTGTTGATGGGGGCGATCGTGGTCGGTGCGTTCCTGTATCTAGTATTTGCGAAAAGAAAGGTACGAGATTGGAACGGGTAATCTTATTTGTAAATTTACCAATAAGACGAATCTGTTATGCAGGTAATTCACAAGCTGAATTGCCTCTTTTCATATCAAAAGATTAGAAAATATGATATAAATATAGGGTAAAGAGGTATGTATGGAAGCTATAACAGACATTAGAGCATATTTGGATTCTTATGAAATGATTACCGTAGCTATGTCCAATCGCTATTATGATGGGAAATGCAGTCATTTTCATTTGCGCTATCCAAATGGCGAATTAAAACAATTAACAATTAAAAGCATCGAACAATATATGCGGGATGAAACAATTTATCGTCTGGAAGCTCCGCATGATTTGATCATTGGGGAAGAATATGAATTGGTAGAAGAACATGCGAAATCCAAAGTGCTTGAATATTCGATGATTGTGAAAACAAAACAATTTGAAGAAGAATTCGGATATGATAAGCATGACTTAGGATCTATTTATCAACCGGATAAAACGACTTTTGCAGTTTGGGCTCCTACCGCTTCCAAGGTGAAAGTAGAAGTTACTTTGCCTAAGACAAAAGAAGCGTTGTGCATCGAATTGAAACGTACAGAAAAAGGAGTATTCCGCGGTGTTGTGCACTTGGATTTAGAATTGGCAACATATGTCTATCTGGTGCGGGTCAATGGCATCTGGCAGGAAGCGATAGATCCTTATGCCAAAGCCAGTTCACCTAATCATAAAAGCAGTGTCGTCATGAATCCTGCTAAACTAAAAGTAAATCTAAATCATGATAAACTGCCGGTTTTTCAAAATTATACAGATGCAGTAATCTATGAGGCAAGTGTGCGCGATTTCTCGATGGCATTGCATACACCGCATGCAGGTACCTTTCTTGGGATGATGGAAGAAGGCTTGCAGACATCAAGTTTGCAGAAAGCTGGCTTTGATTATCTCGTTGACTTGGGAATCACCCATTTGCAGTTGCTGCCGGTATATGACTTTTATACGGTAGACGAGAATCATCCGCAAAAATATTACAATTGGGGCTATGACCCAATTCAATGGATGGTTCCTGAAGGCAGCTATGCCTCAGATGTTGCGAACCCGTACTCCCGGATTTTGGAATTGAAGCAGCTGATTGCGAAGATGCATGCTCATGGGATTCGTGTCATTATGGATGTAGTATATAATCATTTTTATGGCATTGCCGAATCTGCATTTGAGAAAATTGTGCCGAATTATTATTTCCGGCGCAGTGAAGTTGGGGCGTATTCCAATGGCTCTTTTTGCGGCAATGATTTCGAAACCGCTTGTGTTATGGGCAGAAACTATATTTTGGATTCCTGCAAACTATGGATGGAAGAATATGGATTTGATGGCTTCCGTTTTGATTTGATGGGAATCATTGATGTGGAGACCATGAACATGATTGTGAAGCAAGGAAAGGCAATCAAACCTGATTCGATGTATTATGGCGAAGGCTGGAATATGCCGACGATGTTGCCGGATGAAAGAAAAGCGATGATGTTTAATCATAGCAAATTGCCATATACTGCTTTTTTCAATGATCGCTATCGCGATATCATAAAAGGAAAATCCGGCAGTGATGAAATCAACGTAAAGGGTTATGCCAGCGGCAATACGCTCATGATTCAGGAGACGAAGGGCGTGCTCCTAGGAAATGTGCTTCCAAATGCAACGCGCTTTGAATTTGCTCATCCGACGCAGTCATTAAATTATGTGGAATGCCATGATAATGCAACTTGCTGGGATAAATTGAAAGAATGCTGCAAGGAAGATGACCGCGAGCGCCGTTTGGAGAAACAAAAACTGATCATTGGGATGATACTGGTTTCGCAGGGAATTCCTTTTCTCCATATGGGCCAGGAATTTTGCCGCACGAAGAATGGCGTACATAATTCCTATGCCAGCAGCGATGCAATCAACAGCATTGATTGGGAGCGGAAAGATCGTTATATGAGTGTCGTTGAGTACACAAAAGATATGATTGCTTTGCGAAAGCAATTCAACTGCTTCCGCTATCAAACGAAAGCAGAAATCGAGCAGCATATTGTGCTGGAAACATTCGCAGATAATAGTTTGGTATATCGTCTGCGCGATATTGAAGATCAGGATTATGAGGAATTGATTGTACTGGTGAATCCGACAAATGTGATCAGTATCTATGAATTGCCTCAGGAGTATGAAATTATTGCAAATGAATCAGGATTATTAGCGAAACGGGTTGCAACGCATCGCTTATTAAGCAATCCATCCACATTAACAGTAGCAGGCAAGAAGCGAGGGTCTGATTATGGAGCTATTAACAAGAGTATTTAAGGCCAAGGAAGTGCTCAAAGAAGTAGTGCGGCGAACGGATTTAATTCCAGCAGGACATTTGCGCAATGACTGCAAAGTGTATCTGAAAGCGGAAAACTTGCAGACAACAGGTTCATTTAAAATCCGAGGAGCGTATTACAAAATATCACAGCTTACAGAGGAAGAAAAAGCAAAAGGGATTGTGGCTTGCAGTGCTGGAAATCATGCCCAAGGTGTTGCTTTGGCGGCCCAATATGGCAATATCAATGCAACGATTTGCATTCCCAAAGCAGCACCGTTGTCGAAGATCGAAATGACAAGAAGCTATGGTGTGAATGTAGAGCTGGTGGATGGTGTTTATGATGATGCATATGAACGAGCATTGGAGATTTGTGAGCAGGAAGGACGGATCTTCATCCATCCTTTTAATGATTTGGATGTCATTGCCGGGCAAGGGACCATTGCACTGGAGATTCTTGATCAGCTTACTGACGTTGATACGATTGTTGTGCCCATTGGCGGCGGCGGTTTGATCAGTGGTATTGCAGCAACGATCAAGCAACTGAAACCAAGTGTAGAAATTATCGGGGTGCAGGCGCTGGGGGCCCCTTCCATGCTGGAATCCACACAGCAGCAATGTATGGTGAAACTAAGCCATGTTGCGACAATTGCAGATGGTATTGCCGTTAAGCAGCCTGGTAATATTACATTTGATATGGTGTGCAAGTATGTTGATCAGATTGTGACGGTCAGTGAAGAAGAGATTGCGACTGCTATCCTAACCTTGATGGAAAAGCAGAAAATTGTGACCGAAGGAGCAGGTGCTGTTGCGACTGCTGCCGTATTATTTCCGAAATTTGATGTGAAGAACAAAAAGATTGTTTGTTTGATTTCAGGCGGAAATATTGATGTCAGTATCTTGTCTAAAGTCATTAATATGGGGCTTGTGAAGGCAGGCAGAATGAGTGAATTGCGCATTCAGCTATATGATAAACCAGGGCAGCTGACCAAAGTGACAGAAATCATTGCCCAGCAAGAAGCGAATATTGTTTCTATTTCTCATGACCGTATGAATGAACTATATGATGTCAGTATTTGCTATGTGGATGCGGTATTGGAAACACGAGATCGGCAGCATGTCAAACAGATCAAGCGAGCTTTGATTGATCAAGGATTCCAAATTGTTGATTCACAGAATCAATAAGATTATCAATAATAGGAAACTCTCAGATATGCTGAGAGCTTTTTCGTAATATAAAGTTAGAAGTTTAAGCAGTATTAACTCTGCGCTAAATTTAAGATTAATTGCAATTAAGATAAAATCACATGAAAGAGATAGATGATGTTGACTCAGTTGCAAAAAACGCAACAAGAAGTTTTAGCGAGGATGATTTAAAACTTTTTTATTGGTAAAATGATGATTGTATCAAATATTTAATATACTTAAAAATTTTGGCTGTGGCTTATATGACAACATAATTGTTGGTGGCTACTAATAAATAGAAATTGTATGATATAAAAATATTGACAATGTATACGTACATATATATAATTAACTCATATAATATGGGAAGGTAATACTATGGCTAAGATACTATCTGTTACAAAGGAAGTTGTTGAAATTGGGGAAGAAAATGGGACATTAACACAAGTTAGATTAGAAGATCTTTCGTTTTCTCCGAGAGTTGGTGATATTGTAGATATTTTTCGCTCTGAAAATTCTTTACGCGTTGTTTTAGCCGATAAATCTGCTAATAATGGTATTTCACAAAGCGGACAAGGAATTAACATTAATTTAACGCAAGCGCAAACAACATCGAATCAAATACCCGTGTATGCACAAGCTGGAAAAGTTGTAAATAAGCTTGTCTATGTTCTATGCGCTATATTTTTAGGTGGAATTGGAATACATAAATTTGTAGCTGGAAAAGTCGGATCAGGGGTTATGTATATCATTTTCAGTTGGACGACAATACCCGTATTACTTGGTATTATTGAAGGCATTGTAGCAGCATTTAAAAAAGCTGATATAAATGGAAATATTGTTGTATAACTAGATTATATAAGGTAGAGATTTAAAACATATTTATGATAGCGAAAAAACTCCAAGGACGACTGTCACTTGGAGTTTTTTTCATCAATCCCTTTTCTTCACAAAGAACATGGAATCCAATACAACCCATGCCTGCGGGAAATAGGACATCAGAGTCCAAAAACTAACGCCACCTAAGTTATATTTCCGTACCAATTCCAGTTTAGCCTGAATGCTTCGTGCATCCTCAAACCAGACAATGTGCTTGTTTTTCCCGGAGTCATAATATTCGTAAAAAGGTGATTTTGCTTTTTCATCGAAACTGATTTCCGCATTGACATCAGCAGCCAGGTCAATTGCCTGGGTATTAGATAAGGTTCGAGCCGCTGAGCCTTTGCGGAATGGCAATTTCCAGTCATACCCGTAGTTAGGGATACCCATTAGGATTTTCTTGCTTGGAATTACAGAGACGGCATATTGAATGACTTGTTCCACTTTATCGTATGGAGCTACTGCTTGTGCAGGGCCATAGGTATAACCCCATTCATAAGTCATAAGAATGACATGATCTAAAATCTCTCCTAAAACCGCGTAGTCATGTGCTTCATACAGCAGTCCTTTTTGATTTCCACTGGTTTTCGGAGCCAGTGCAGCGCTGATCGCATACCCGTTTCGATGCATGATATCGGCCAGTTTGCGCAAGAAATTTTCGAATGCTTCCTTATCTGTCTGCCGGATATATTCAAAGTCGACAGTCAGCATTGTATAGCGATCTTGCATGGTGGCGAGAATGTTCTTAATGATTTTATCTTGTACCTCTTGATTGGTTAATACTTCATGTGCAAGCTCACTGTCGAATTCCCCTGCATCATTGATATTTGTGATTACCATGATCGGCGTAGTTCTTTGAGGAACCGCTAAATCAATTAAGCGATCATCCTCCAACGGGCTTAAAGAGCCATCTGGGCGCACATGATAGCTGAAGATACTCAGATAAGTGAGATGGGGCATTTGCTTCGCCATGGTGTCTAAATTGATGTTAGGATAGACATATCCATTCACTTCAATCACACCGTAACGGGTAGGCTCCTCTTCAATGCGGATACTCATGCCTGCCTGTATTTTAGAAGGGTTGATTAAGCCGGGATTCATCGCCAGAATCCGCGGCACATTGGTTTGATATTGCTGGGCAATCTGATAGAGCGACTGCCCTTCCATAACGGTATGCCTTGTACTTCTTTTCCGGATGACAAAAGCATCTCCAATCACTAAATGATTAGGATCAGTTACTGCGTTGTCTTCAATAATGCGCTCCATAGGAATATGATACATCTTGGAAAGATTATAGATGGTGTCATTTTTTTGAATCACATGAATTAACAAACAAAACGCCCCCTTTTCTATCGCCAGTATATGAAACTTAGCGGTAAGATAGAAGAGAAGGCGTTTGTTGAATTAGAACCATAATTGCAAATGTTCTAATAATATTTTAGTTCCCATAGCAACAAGCAGGATGCCGCCGCATAATTCAGCGCGTGATTTAAATTTGGAACCGAAGGTTTGCCCAATACGAGTCCCGAATGTTGATAATGCAAATGTGATGATTCCGATAAAGCCAATTGCCGTGAAAATCGGAACGTGGAGAAACGCAAAGGAAATGCCGACTGCCAAAGCATCAATGCTCGTTGCAATAGCAAGGGGCAGCATTTTCCCAAAGGACAAATCTTCAACAACAGTACACTCTTCATGTCTGCTTTCCTGGATCATATTGACACCGATGGCCAAAAGTAAAATAAAAATAATCCAATGATCAATCGCTGTAATATATTTTGCGAACTGACTGCCTATCAGATAGCCCAAAAGCGGCATTGCAGCTTGGAAAAAGCCGAAGTATGCACCTACCGTATAAGAATGTGTTTTCGTTTGTGCTCCGCCGGATAATCCTAAGCAGATGGCAACAGCGAATGCATCCATCGATAAGCCAATTGCAACAAAAAATAATTCTAATCCAGACATGAATAGTTCCTCCTTTGTCGAAAGAAAAGACTCATAGATAACACCAAACAGCGTTATCCATGAGTCTCGTTATTTACGGCAAACCAGACCAAGGGTCAGTATGTTGACTTGCCACGCGGGATTGCGCTAACTACTCCCTCATGAGTGATACCGCGTTATTATATAATTTGTATAGAAATTTGTCAAACTTAGATAGGAAAAAAAGCAATAAAAACTGCTAGTTTAAAATTCGTTACCCTGGTATCAGTAAAATGATAGATAATAGCCACAATTTCCGCATTAGTTGGAAAAAAAGACGTATAGACTTGGGTTTGCAGTGCTGATATAGTACATGTAACCCGGGTAAGGTATTGTTGTGATCATGATCAGCAGTTTTGGGAGGTAGCAATGAAGCGAGTATTGGTGAATCACCTTGAGTTACAAAAAAGGAAATCATCATCAGAGCTGAGTGATAAACTTGGTGTTTCTGAACGAACGTTACGCACTTATGTAAGAGAATTAAACAAAGCACAGAAAGAAAATGGATTCCGCATTGAGACCATCCGCGGGCAAGGCTATGAATTGCATATCACAGACCAGAAAAAGTATGAAGATTACCTAGTGAATAATGGGTTCGATGAATTTACAGGCAATCGTAAATTGCGCATACCGCAGCTGCTTTATTTTCTATTGCAGCGTACCAATTACATCTCCATACAGGAGGTGGCCGATTTGCTGCTGGTAAGTCGTAATACGATTGAACGCGATTTGGAAATGCTGCGGATCTTTATCAAACAGCTTAATCTTGAATTGGAAGCCAAGCCGCACTATGGTATCCGTATTGCCGGAAGCGAAAAAGATGTGCGCCAGGCATTTGCAAAGTTTGTTGTGAATTCTTCTTGCTATACCAGCATGACCCAGCCGTATTTTGATTTTGTGCAAGAACGAAATATATCTCATTTTGCAGATGAGATACAAGCACGAATCGCCAATGCAGGGTTGGTTTTTACAAAAGCTACATTTGAATCGTTGCTGGAACACTTGTCTGTGTTGCTATATCGCGTCAGCAACAACAATTATATTAGTGATCTAAAAATTATGAATCATCAAGTGCCTCAAATATTCAATACTGTTGCGCAAACAATTATTGACGACTTGGCAGCAGCATATGCTGTCACTATTCCTGATATAGAAGTTACTTATCTTGCCTCGCAGCTACATGGGAAAGCATCAGTCGAGTCGATACCAGCGAAAGATATCGATGTACTAAACACTGAGATTCATCGTGTTCTCACCATGATTGATGCTGAATTTATGACTGATTTCTCCGGCGATGAACTGCTGAACCATGCGTTGCTGATGCATATGTATCCATTGCTGACCCGAATTGCCCACAAGATTTCTTTACGCAATCCGCTGATTGAATTTGTAAGCAGCCGTTATGCCAATGTCTTTTTGGTTGCACTGCGCTTTGTGGAATTATGGAAGGGTGATCAAAAAGTCGATTTGTCCCGAGATGAAGTGGGATATTTAGCATTGCATTTTGCAAGCAATCTTGATCGCAGCAAGCAAAAAATCTTGCAGCAGTTCCGGCGGATTTTGATCTTGTCTGAACTGGGGCGAGGGAATGTAATGCTGCTTAGGCAAAAGGTTGCCGAAGCATTTCCAAAAGCGCATATCGCTTATGACATAGATATTGATTATGAAGAAATTAACCGCAATAAACCTGATCTGATTCTGACAACAATGGCTATCGACAAAAAACAGCTTGTATGTCCTGTGTATCAGATTAATGAGATTGTTTCGGAGAAAGAAATTACGAATTTAAAGGACTATTTAGTCTTGCGTTATGGCGGCAGCTCTGAAATTTCGGAATCAGAAGATGTGCTGGATATCTTCAGTGAGAAATTTTTCTTGCTGACATCATCGACTCATTATCTTGATGTGGTCCATCTGATGAGCAAGCAGATGGTGGCAGAAGGATATGCTGATCCATCGTTTCCGGACTCAGTCATGGAACGAGAAGAGCATTTTTCTACCATATATGAAAATGGTGTTGCAGGACCGCACAGTATGGTTTTGAATGCTATTAAAAAAGCTGTAGGCATCATTATTCCACGAGAATCCATGATGCACATGGATAAAGAGGTTCGCATTATTTTCTTGATTAACATATACAAAGGAGACCTCTTTATGTACCGTGAAATCAGTAAATTGCTGCAGCGTATCATCGCTGACCAAGAACTGCTGCATCAAATTACAAATGTGAAAGACTTTCACCAATTCAACTCTGTAATGCGTAAGATGAAATACTAAACTATTGGAGGCTATATGGAATACGAACAAATTATTATGAAGTTAATCATGCATGGGGGAGAGGCACGCACCAAAAGCCTTATGGCGATCAAAGCAGCACGAGAAAAAGACTTTGCCGCATCGAAAGAATTGCTTGACTATGCATCGGAACAGATCAATCATGCCCATGAAACACAAACGGGTCTAATTCAATCAGAGGTGCGCGGGGAAAACAAAACAGCGATTACGCTGCTGATGGTGCATGCCCAGGACCATCTCATGAATGCTATGACAGTTCGGGATTTGGCAATTGAGATTATTGAAAACTTAAAGTGATAGGAGATCAGAGAAATGGAATATAAAATTCTATTAGCCTGTGCTGCAGGAATGTCTACCAGTATGTTGGTCGAAAAAATGAAAGAAAGTGCAAAGACGCAAAATATCCAAGTCATTATCGATGCGGTATCCGAAAGCAAAGCTCGGAAGATTATTGATGAATATGATGTTTTGCTGTTAGGGCCGCAAGTGTCACATCTGGTTGATGCGCTGCAAAGGGACTTACAACCAAAGGGGATTCCGGTAGAAGCGATTCAGATGATGGACTATGGCATGATGAATGGCAAAAATGTCTTGAACAGAGCAATTCAGTTAATTAAGGAGAAGAAATAATATGGGAAATAATACAACATTTCAGCACAGCATGCAAAAGATTGCTGGTGTAATTCAAAGAAATCAATATTTTAATGCTATTACTAACGCATTAATGTCATTGCTGCCTGTCACTATCGTTGGATCGCTAGGTAGTTTGATCAATGCGATTCCGATTGCTTCGTACCAATCTTTCCTGGTTGACAGCGGACTTAAAACAATTACATCCATTCCCAATGAAATCACGAATAATTTACTGGCACTTTATGCTGTTTTCTTAATTGCGTCAAAATATGCGGAATCACAAGAAATTGATGGCGTTATTCCCGGACTATTATCTTTGATGGCATTTTTGATAGTAACTCCGTATGGTTTGTCAGAAGCAGGAACTATGAATGGATTGCTTGTCAGTTGGATGGGAGCACGGGGTTTGTTTACAGCTTTCATTATTGCATTAGTGGTGGGTAAAATCTATACAACATTCCAAGTAAAAGGATGGGTTATTAAAATGCCTGCCGGTGTTCCGCCAACGGTGCAAAAAACGTTCTCGGGGTTAGTGCCAAGTGCGATTATCATGATACTCATGCTTGCGATTCGCTTTGGCTTTCATCTAACTCCCTATGGAGATATCCACACCCTGATCTTTAAAATGATTGCGACTCCTCTGCAAGCATTGGGCGGCAATTTCCTTGCGATCTTCTTAGGTGTTATTATTGCTCATACATTGTGGCTATTTGGTATTCATGGAACATTGATTGTATATTCTGTTTTGATCCCTATCCTAACCCCCTTTGGATTAGAAAATCTTGCAGCATTCAATGCCAATACGCCAATTCCTAATATCATTACCTTATCTCTCTTTGCCCAGGCAGTAACAATGGGTTCCGGACAGACATTAGGCCTTGCGATTGCTATGCTGCGCGGGAAATCAGCACAATATCGCACGCTTGGCAAGCTGGCAGTTGTTCCAAATGCATGCGGTATTAATGAACCGATTATCTTTGCGACACCGCTTGTCATGAACTTCAGATTGGCACTTCCCTTTATTTGTGTTCCGCTGCTTACCACAACGCTTGCCTATTTAGGAATGACGACAAGATTGCTTCCGTTACTGCCTGGTATTGCAGCACCATTAGGGACTCCAATCATGATTTCCGGCTTCCTTGCAAGCGGCGGTGCTTGGCAATGGGTTGTCTTTCAATTGCTAACGATCCTAATCAGCTATATAATTTACTTACCATTCTTTAAAGTGCTGGATAAAGAGGCTTACGAGACGGAAGTCAATGCTTAAAAGCAAAAGGAGGATTATATGACATTTCCAACAAACTTTTTATGGGGGGGTGCAACTGCAGCCAACCAATGCGAAGGTGGTTATGACAAAGGAGGACGCGGGATCGCAAATGTTGATTTAGTTCCTCATGGACCTGATCGCTTTAAAGTAATTCGCGGCCTTAGAAAGATGTTTGCGTTTGAAGAGGGATATTATTATCCGGCGAAAGAAGCAATTGATATGTACACGCATTTCCGTGAAGATATTGCATTATTTGCGGAGATGGGATTTAAAACCTACCGGATGTCAATCGGGTGGACAAGAATTTTCCCCAATGGCGATGAACTGGAACCAAATGAAGAAGGCTTGCGCTTTTATGAGGAGTTATTCCAAGAATGCAAGAGATATGGTATTGAACCATTGGTAACAATCACTCATTTTGATTGCCCGATTCACTTAACGAAGAAGTATGGTTCCTGGCGCAGCCGGGAGATGGTGACTTTCTATGAGCGTCTTTGCCGAGCTTTATTTACACGCTACAAAGGCTTGGTGAAATACTGGCTGACCTTTAATGAAATCAATATGATCCTGCATGCTCCGTTTATGGCTGCCGGTTTATTCATTGAAGAGGGAGAAGATGCAAATACCATCAAGTATCAGGCAATTCACCATGAGCTGCTAGCAAGTGCGCTGGCTACCAAGATTGCCCATGAGGTTGACCCTGAAAATAAAGTAGGCTGCATGCTGGCCGCCGGCAATTATTATCCATACACTCCTAATCCGGATGATGTCTGGGAAGCCATGATGAAAGATAGAGATAACTATTTCTTTATCGATGTGCAATCGCGCGGAGCTTATCCCAATTATGCATGGAAGCGGATGGAACAACTAGGCATAAAATTGAATATTGAGCAAGGAGATTTGGAATTGCTGAAGGAAAATACCGTTGATTTCATTTCCTTCTCCTACTATGCATCCAGAGTTGCGACTACAGATGAGCAACTCTTGGCGAAAACAGCAGGAAATATCTTTGCGTCGGTAAAAAATCCATATTTGCAAGCAAGTGACTGGGGCTGGCAAATTGATCCGCTGGGATTGAGAATCACCTTGAATGCGCTGTATGACCGCTATCAAAAACCGCTTTTTATTGTTGAGAATGGTCTTGGTGCTTATGATGAGATCAACGAAAAGGGAGAAATTATCGATGATTACCGCATTGCGTATATGCGCGAACATCTGAAAACGTTACGGGATGCAATTACGTTAGATGGGGTTGAGGTTATGGGATATACATCATGGGGCTGTATTGATCTTGTAAGCGCCGGTACCGGTGAAATGAGCAAACGATATGGTTTCATCTATGTTGATCGGGATGATTATGGCAATGGTACATTAAAAAGAATGAAGAAAAAGTCATTCGACTGGTATCAGGAAGTAATTCGCTCTAATGGTGAAAAGCTATAACTGAATTACATTGCAAAAGGCCAAATGATGGACATCTTTGCCTTTTGTTCATAGTAGAAAGACGAATAGCGGGCCATTTGCTTATGGTAGGCATAAGATATCATGTAGCGAACTAGGAGGATACGGTATGTTTCAAAACCCACAAGGAAATCCATATCCGTTTTTTCAGAATATGCCGACCAATCAAGGGATGTGCGCCGGTGGAGGCTGTCCGCTTCCACCATATACACAAGCTCCTTTTTATCAACCAGAGCTTCCGAACCAGGCGCCGTCCTATTATCAACCTGCCATGCAGCCGCAGAATATGCCAGCATCAGCTGTGCCATCCACAAGAATGCAAGATTATGGGCCTCAAGAGCTAGTTGTGAATCTGAAAGAAGTTGCAATGCAAAATCCATACTACCGCCAAGCACTATGGACCGGGCAGCATCTACAAGTAACATTGATGAATATTGCTGCGAACGACGAGATTGGAATTGAAATTCATCCCAATCATGATCAATTAATTACAGTGGAAGATGGACAGGCTGTCGTGATGATGGGCAAGCAGAAAGAACGGCTGGATTTCCAGACGCATGTTTGGGAAGGCTATGCCATTATTATTCCTGCGGGAATTTGGCACAATGTCATTAATACCGCAAATAAAGCACTCAAACTATGCTCAGTATATGCACCTCCGCACCATCCGTTTGGAACTGTGCAGGAAACAAAAGCAATTGCGATGAAGGAACAATATTAAGAGGCAGCCGGCAGGCTGTTTTTCTTATTTATATGGATTAACAAATCTGATAAATACCTCGAAATGTGGTATGTGCAATCACAACCCATGAAATATAATAAATGTATCCTCCATAAAGCATCTATATAATCCGCAATAGTATGGGAAAGCTTATCATTCAATATATTAATCCAATTCATTTAATGAAATATGTAAAAATTAAATGCGGAAATATATGAATAACTTGCTAAAGTTATACAATATGTATAATAATATACTAAGAAGGGTTGGAGGAGTAATCCTACTAGCTATGACATATTTATGATAAGGAGAAACAATGATGGAAAATGTATTTTTAAGGAACCAGCGACATAGCAAATTTTCCTGGGAGAGCCTTAGCCAGCCACGCATCCAAGAAGGGCGTGGTGACTTGGGAGAAGATATGCCGGTTATGGTACATCGAATGGCCCAAAGCGCATTGCTCGATGTTCTGAGTGAGATTCACGGAGAGAAACAGGCCAACGAGTACTTTCGCAAAGCGGGTTATCTGGCAGGCAGTGAATTTGCTCGCAATGTGCTCGATTTAAATGTTGATTTTAATACCTTCCTCGCGAACTTGCAACAGCAATATCTGATACTCAAAGTTGGTGTTTTGCGGGTGGAATCTTGTGATCTGGCGACTGGTAATTTCGTGCTTACGGTTGGAGAAGATCTAGCGTGCAGCGGCTTGCCGGTAACCAATGAAACTGTCTGTCATTTTGATGTCGGGTTCTTTAGCGGCATTTTTGAGATTTATACAGGAAAGAAATATGATCTGCAAGAAATTGATTGCTGGGCAACTGGTGCACGGGTTTGCCGCTTCCAGGGGATTAGCTTAAAATAATAAAATTTGATGCATAACAGGGAAGGTGGTGAAAGATTGTGAACCCTGATGCAAAAATACTATTTGATTATCTCCGGTCTGTGATCTATGATCCCGGAAATGCGATTTTGGATCTGTCCGGATTGTCTGATGATTTTCAGGATTTAGGCAAAGGGATGCAATACTTTGCCCAGTGTGTTTTGGAAACGACGGCTTTGGCGAAAGCATTGGCAAGAGGTGACTTAAATTATCATACGCTTCCTCGTCCGGAAAATGAGATTGCTGCACCTGTAAAAGCACTGCATGCATCCTTGCGGCATTTAACCTGGCAAACGCAGCAAGTCGCTCAGGGTGATTATCAGCAGCGGGTAAATTTCATGGGTACTTTCTCTGAAGCATTTAATACAATGACGACGCAACTGGAGCAGCAGCGTGCTGCGCTGTTGGATGAAATTGAGAATAAACACCAACAAATGCAGGCACTCGCTCAAAATAACAGCTTATTAGAATTGATTGCGCGCCAGATTTCACAATGGATTATTGTGATGGATACAAAATCCAATGAATGGTTGTTTTTTAATCGCTCTTCTGATCAAGTTCTTACTACACCTGATGACGAGGAACAATTTTTGCTTTGGTTGAATGCACAAGTTGAAGTCATGCAGCATAAAGATCGAAGTTTCACCACAGAGTTAGAGCTTGCCAATTCTTTAGGGAGACAATCTTTTTCTGTTACCATACATCCTCTAAATTGGCACGGACGGGAAGCACTTGCTCTTGTATTAACAGATATCAGTGCTGAAAAAGAACATCTTCGAAACCTGAACGAGTTTGCATATCGTGATTCATTAACGCAGATTGCCAATCGACGATATGGCATGCAAGTGCTGCAAGACTGGATAACCGATAAGCAAGCATTTTGTTTGTGTTTTGTCGACATAGATAATGTGAAGTATGTAAACGACTGGTTCGGTCATGCCGAGGGGGACCGCTATATTCTCTATATTGTAAATATCCTGCGGACTTTTTCTTCGGAAGCAGTATTATGCCGAATCGGCGGAGATGAATTCATGCTGCTGATTCGAAATATGGATAAGCATGAAGCTGAAATGCGGCTAGCTTCTTTACAACATGAAATGACTGATCAATATGTTAGCATTGATATCTTTTATTCTCGCAGAATCAGCTATGGAGTGATTGAAGTAGCTTCTGACAATTTGTTGAGCGCCAGCGAGTTGCTCAGCATTGCTGATGATACTATGTATCAGTATAAAAGGGCACATAAATTCCGCTATCCAGGTAATGCACAATAAAATGCATGCCTGGATTTTATTAGACCAAAAAACAGCAGCTCATGACTGCTGTTTTCTAGGCTGATAAGAGATTGACTCTGTCTGTATTTGCATATTGCAGTAAAATAGCTTTGAACGTATTGGACAGAGCCAGAAATGCTTCCACAACATCGGGGTCAAAGTGTTTGCCGGAACCTTTTCGAATCAGTTCTACAGCCTCTTCGTGAGGAATGGCATCTTTATAAACCCGATGATTGGTAATGGCATCATAAACATCAACAACAGCCATCAAGCGTGCAGAAAGAGGAATTTCTTCCTGCATAAGTCCGGATGGATAGCCGCTGCCATCCCATTTTTCATGATGGCAGTAAGCTATCTCCCGAGCGCAGGTAAGGAAGGTTTCCTTGCTTCCCATCATCTTTTCTGCAGATAAGATAGCATTCATTCCCAATGTAGTGTGCTGCTTCATTAATTCAAATTCATCGGTGGTTAATGGACCAGGTTTCATCAAAATATGATCTGGAATCCCTATTTTCCCTATATCATGAAGCAGAGAAGAAAGAACAATTGTTTTAATTTGACTGGTATTCAAAATATCGCGGTATTTGCTGGTTAATCCCATATAGCTTGCCAATTCCTGAATATATAGCTTTGTACGTTGGATATGACTTCCTATTTCGAAATTTCTTGTTTCAGCCAAGGCAGCCATTGCCATAATTGTGGTCTCCTGCAATATAGATAGATCCTTGGTTCTTCGTTGCACTTCTTCCTCTAAAAACTGATTTTGGTGCTCCAGCAAATCATGTGATTCCTTCAATGAAAGATGGGTTCGCATCCGCGCCATCAGAATGGGTGGACTGATTGGCTTGGTGATGTAATCGGCAGCTCCCAAAGCAAATCCTTTCTGCTCATCCGCAATATCGGAACGTGCAGTTAAAAATAGTACCGGTATATCGCAAAGCGAGGGATTCAATTTTAACTGACGGCACGTTTCGTATCCATTCATCACCGGCATCATGATATCCATCAAAATGATATCCGGCGGATTTGCACTTGCGACTACTAATGCCTTTTCACCGTTGGTTGCGATTTTGATCCGATAATCCTCTTTTAGTATTTCGTTTATCAGCGTAATGTTGTTTAATGTATCATCTACGACCAACACTACCGGTTTTTGTTTGTTTTCTGCCACTTCAATTCTCCAATCCGTCTAAACTGTGTTCCAATGTTTGCTTTGCCAACTCAAAATCAAATCGGTTCATAGATCGATCCACCAGCAAAAAGCTAGCCTCCGGCAAGATGCTGCGCAATTTCATCCGTATCTCGTGGAAGCATTCTATTGCTTCCATATCACTCTCTTGCAAGAGCCGAAGCAGATTATGCAATTCCTCTGGCTGCAATAAGGGTGCTGTCTGATCCGCTTTTTGTTCCGTAAGTTCTATCATTGCTTCGTCTGCTTGTATCAAATCGGGCTGCAAGTATGGTATCCCATTTGCTTGGTGCAACCACTTAGCCATTGTTGCAAACAGCAAATCTACGTCAACTGGTTTTGCGATATGTGCATTCATTCCCACCGCAAAACATTTTTCTTTTTCTTCTGCCATGCTGCGGGCACTCATCGCCAGGATGGGAATTTTCGAATCAAGCAAGCGAATTTGTTTGGCAGTCTCATAGCCATCCAATTCCGGCATTTGCAGATCCAGCAAAACAAGCTGATACTTGTTCGCAGGCATACTTTGAAACAGCTGAACAGCCTGTCTGCCATTATCTGTCGCATCCACGACCATTCCCTGATTTTGCAGTAATTCTATGATGATTTGCTGGTTGATGGAATTGTCTTCCGCCAAAAGAACAGTATATCCCTCCAGTGAATATTCATTCTGCAGTACTGCCGAATGTTGATCTGCATATACTCCGAGCTTTTGCGTTTCCTCTACCACGCCCAGCCGCAGTGTTAACAGGAAAGTGCTGCCTTTATGTTCGATGCTATCTACCTCAAGCGTTCCTCCCATCAATTCCGCCAATCCTTTGCTGATTGCTAGACCCAGCCCAGTTCCGCCGAAACGTCTGGTCGTTGTATTGTCCGCCTGAACAAACGCATCAAAGATATGATCCAGCTGTTCTTTCGTCATGCCTATTCCTGTATCACTTACCTCAAACTGCAACTCTACTTGATCTGTTTGTCTCTCTAAACATCTTACCACTATCCTGATTTCCCCTGCTTCGGTGAATTTCACTGCATTGCTAATCAAGTTGGATATAATTTCTCCCAACCGCAATGGATCTCCCTTCAATTTTCTTGGAACTGACGGATCGATCAGACAATGGAAGGCTAATCCTTTTTCTTTAGCTTGCTGACTAATATAGGAAACGGTATCATGGATCATGTTTGATAGGTTGAATTCCATATGCTCAATTGCAATTTTTCCTGCTTCAATTTTAGAGATATCCAAAATATCGTTGATTATGCCAAGCAAGGCAGTCGCAGACTGATGAATCTTACCAACATAATCACGTTGTTTGGGATTCAGTTCCGTCCGCATTGCCAAATATGCCATACCGATAACTGCATTCATGGGTGTCCGAATCTCATGGCTCATATTTGCTAGAAACTGTGCTTTGATCCGCTCGGCTTGTTCTGCTTTTTGCAATGCAAGTTTGAGTTCTTCTTCGCGTAGTTTCATTTCTTCAATATCGATCAGAATGCCAATATATCCGCCGGGAGTATGATCTGCAAGATAATATAATGATAAAGAATATAGAATTGTTCGATATTCCCCATTTGCAAATTTACGTCGTATACGCTTTGTTATTGTCTTGCCTGTATCCAATGCTTCTTGCTTCATCTGCTTTAATAATGCATGGAATTCTGTCGTAAGATAACTCAGCTCTGGCAATGGAGGGATTTCCTGGGTGCGATCCAGTGCAAAGCATTCCGCATATGCCTTATTGCAGCCTCGATTATTATCTTGCAGATTGGCATAGAAAACCGGGTAAGGAAAGAAATCCAACAGTTGGGATGTGAAGTAAAATTGATCCAAAAGTTTCTGCTGCTCTTGTTTTCGCTCTCCGACATCGCTTTTGAATGCCACGTAATGAATGACTTCCTTTTGGTTGTTCATCATTGGAAAAATTTCTGCATACTCTATATATTCTTCTCCGGTCTTTTTCCGATTGATAAATTCTCCATGCCAGGCTTTTCCCTCGCTCAAAGTTTGCCACAATTCATGGAAAACTTCCGGCTTTGTTTTTCCTGATTGGAGAATACTTGGATTTTGTCCTATTGTTTCCTGTGCTGTGAATCCGGTCAATGAGGTAAAGAACTGATTGGCATACTGGATATTTGCGTTTTTGTCCGTAATCACAATGGACAAAGGAGCTTCTTCTATAATACTTTCATACAAATTCATTCGTGTCGCAGTCTTGCGTTCTGCTTCCAGGGCTTTTTGACACTTCGTAATAAAATACAAACTTTGCAAAATTAAAACAATACAATAAACGGAAACGATATACAGTAAAACATCCCTTGCCCAAAATAGGGAATATCCCCACAATACGATGCCTGTATATATGATGCCGTATAAGAAGCGGATCATTTTCTCGCTCACATCATTTCCTCCTTTTTAATATAAAAGCCTGATGAAACCACCAGGCTTTATTGCTATCGATGCTTTGTATCCCGTGGTTCAGCAACACTATAATAAAATCAATGGTGTCAGAATAGACAATATATAAGATCAGTCTGTATTGCTATTTTGTTGAGAAACAATACTTCTTAACAGCTATCTAACCAGCGTATTTATCGTCTGGGTTAATCTCGAATGCTGTTTGCTTCATTGCTGCTGAATGTACATTGTTAGAGAACCCTCTGGCATGCATAGTTTCATGTCCGCTTTCCAGCTTAAATTTGCCAACTTCTTCTCGTAAAGTAACAGCTTGGGCAGACATTTCTTCGCTGGTAGCTGAATTTTCTTCTGCAGTTGCTGCATTAGTTTGCACGACGGAGGATACTTGATTCAGTCCTTGCTTAATTTGCGTGATCGCTGATGCTTGCTCTGCTGAAGCAAGATTGATGCGGTCAATAATTTCATTCACTGAATTTGTTTTTTCCTCAATGCTTCGAAGGATTTCTGCAGTGCGGACAGTAATTTGAGTGCCATCCGCTACCGTTTCAACAGAAGCATGAATCAAATCGGCAGTTTGCTTGGAAGCATCGGCACTTTTAGCAGCAAGATTTCGTACTTCATCCGCTACAACCGCAAAACCTTTTCCGGCATTGCCGGCACGAGCTGCTTCAATAGCTGCATTTAAGGCAAGAATATTAGTTTGAAAGGCAATATCTTCAATGACTTTAATAATATTAGTAATTTGGCGCGATGAGGAGCCAATGTTATCCATTGCTTGCGTTAATTTTTTCATATGCTCATCACCGTTTCGGACATCAGAATTGGCATCTGACACATATTGAGTAGCTAGCTTAACGTTGTTCGAGTTTTCTGCAGCTTGCTCAGCAATTTGTGTGATAGATGCACTTAGCTCTTCTACCGAGGATGCCTGTTCACTGGAGCCAGCCGCAAGTGCCATTGCCCCGCTAGATACTTGCGATGCTCCAATACTAACTTGTTCTGCTGCCGTATTGATGGTTTGCAAGGTGCTGTTCAATGAGGAAGCAGTATTAACCAACGCCTTTTTCAAAGCAATGAAGTCACCTGGATAGTCCAACTCTACTGCAATGCGCATATCTCCTTGTGACAGGCGCGTAAATTTTTCAATTACATCTCTTAAAATATTACTTTGCAGTTCATTGGATTGTCTGATTAACTTAGCCATAGATCCTAATTCATCGCGGCTTTCATAGTTAATTTGGACTTGCATATTGCCTTTGGCAATCTCTTTGTATACTCGTTCAATCTCTCTCACAGGTGTTAAAATAGAAGTTCTGATTGCAACGATCACGATTACAGTAAGTAAGAGTGCAACAATCCCGCAAATCGCTAAAATCAGCCAAGCTTGCATTTCTGCGCTAGATACTGCTTTGTTTTGTGCCTCAGCGCGAATATCCTCCACATTGGATAACTCTACTGCAATACTGGCGGCTTGGTCAAATAATGGTACATACTCATTGGCGAAGACGGCCTTTGCTTCATCTTCGGTCTCATCGGTCCATTGATTCATCAGATCAAAAATTCGGGACCTGACGGCACCTGCTTTGGTAAGCAAGCTTTTGAATTCATCTACTTTTGTGTTTATGCTGATATCTGGCTGATTCTTTGCATACCGTTCAAGCACGGAAAGCAGGTTGGTGGCATCTTGTGCCGAAGCATTCATTTCAGTGGTCATATCCTGAACATTTGTGGTGATAAAGGAACGAGCGACATAACGCTGGATGGAAACCATATCTCTTCGCATTTCCCAGATATCATTCATGTTGGGTACTGTCAATGTCTCAAATTTCTGTGTTTGCGCTGAGATTGTGATAATGCTGTATACCGACATTCCCATGGATAACAGCATCAATGCTAATACTATACCGAAGCCAGCGATTAACTTCATACTGATAGATAAATTTTTCATAAAGTCCTCCATTATTATTTGTTTATTCACATCAACTGATTAACTGAATTTTTTATATTATGCCAGAGTGCCGACTAGTTTATGTTCATCAATGGCCAGCAGCCGTTCGCAATCCAGCAATAACCTGACATCCCCATCTGCTTTTCCAATGCCTTTGATATAACTAGGACCGGATTTATTGAGTTCCGGCAAAGATGTAATATCTTGCTCTTGTATCGTTAATACCTCTGATACACTATCAACAATTAAACCTGCTGACAGATTATGATTATCGATTACGATAATGCACGTTTTTTCGTCATAGGCTCTTTCCTCTTTCCGAAAGCGCAGTCGAGCGTCCATAACAGGGATAATTTTACCTCTAAGATTGGTGATTCCTTTGATATAATCCGGCATCTCAACAACTTCTGTGATTGGTTGAATACCAACAATTTCTGTAATATAGCGAATCTCTATGCCATACAACTCATTCCCAATTGAAAAAAGCAGGTATTTGTTTTTCAATGCATTATCGTCCACATCGTATTGATCCCATAATTCTGTTTGTGCCATAGTATCATCTCCTTTTGCTTCTTCGTTTTCGATTATTTGCCATAAACCCGTTCATGATTGATGCATCACTCTTTCTCGGTATATTTAATTTGGCCGAAAGATCGGCTTTAAAAAACAACCTGCTAGGTACAATATAGTACGGCAGGTTGTTTTTTACATACCCCGAAATGAGGTATTTTGTAAGATTATCAAAAATCCTTAGATATTAACTCGGATTTGGAATGAATATCCAGTTTTTGGTACACACTTTTCAACATGGTTCTAACGGTAGATTCTGAGATATACAGTTTCTTTGCAATCTCACGGGCACTGAGTCGTTCTCTGGCAAACAGAGCAACTTCTCTTTCCCTTGGAGTCAAAACCGACTTGCTATGATCTAGAGTCTTCTGGATAAGTCCAGCTCCCTGCTGGTAGCGGTGACAGCAAGCAATCAGAGCAGAAATACGCAACCGGTCAAATCCATATAGCTTTGCATTCTCCAGCAATGGTAGAATCAAGTCCCCTCCTTGAGCAAATGGCAAATAAATTTGATCAGGTAGTGCAATAGCCAATGCTTCGTTTATGTATTCTTGTGCCTCTTTTTCATTGCCAGTTTGGTATTTGGCAACCGCCAGAAAAATATGATGAAATAACTGTGGCATCAGATAGTGGAAGTGTTCGGATAGCTTCATTACCAGTGGAGATAGTCCGTATAGCTCACAATAGCGCTGTTCAAGAAGCAGGATTTTGGAATAATGAGTTAAAGCAAACGGAATTGCTGGTGCATATAATATTTTTTGTATCTTATCAACATCGCGAATCCAGTTTGCTGTCATATCTGTTCTTCCCAACGATAAACACAACTCCGACAAACAGCAATCTACCATTCTAAGAATATACAAATCGGCATTTTCTTCTATATAATTTTGAATTCTTTCTATTGTAAAACGATATCCCTCACCATCTCCGCGTAAGATCGCAATCTTTCCCAGTACTAATTCTGCACAAAGACAAATGCCAATTTGTTGATTGCGGCGAGCTTCATAGAGAGCTTTGTAGCACATAATTTCTGCTTCTACGTCATCTCCGCGCATGATTAGCAATTCTGATTGAATCACGCTGCTGGCCCCCACTCCATGACCTTGGGTCAATCTATAGTACGAAGAATCATTTTGCAGCACATGCAGCACCTGCATGATGTTTCCTGGATCCCGCCAAAACATGGACAAGACAGAAATATTTCCTAGCGTATATGGCATTTCTTTGCTGATAATGTTGCTTGGCTCCCCTAAGATCGACCACGCATGATTATGTCCGTCATTCATTTTTTCGATATTGTTATAGGACAGAAAAGAATTGAGCAAAGCAAATTCGCCCTTTATTCTGCGTAATTCATCTGCAGTGAATAACTGGGTACTTGCAATACTTTTCTGAATAAACCCATATAGTTTTTGAAAGGTATCAGTATAACCTCCAAATAAAATCGGATATGCAAATATCAGCATGGCAAAAGGATATCTGCATAAAATTTCTTCCGGACACCGTTGAACAATCGCTTCAATAAACTCTATTAGCTTCTTTTCTTTTTGGTTGCCTAAATAACGCCCTCTAAGCGGAAGCAACAAAATTGCCTCATAATCATGCGCGTTGAAAAAAAACTGCGAAGCTTCAAAATACTGTTCATTATCCGCCAGTGCTTTTCCTGCTAGACGAAAGATATGATTTTGTGCATCGGTGGGTAAATAGAAGTAAAAACGCCTGCGCAGATAATTCTGCAATATGCTATGAATATTGTATTTTCCCGAATCGTGGTGAAAGTAGATAAAATCATTGCTCTTTAATAACAACTCGACTGACGCAGGTAAATATTCTTTTCCAATCAGAATTGCTCCTTGCCGGGAAGTAAATGAGTCCATAACAGAGACAGCAAGCAGGAATTCTTTTTCGTTTTTTCGCAGCTGGTTCCATATTGCGCTTTCCACCAACTTTTCAATATCCGGTACACATTCGAATGATGCAGTTTCCTTATATTGTATAACATGAAGACGGATGGCAGAAATCCATCCTCCTGTACAGTCGTAAACCTGCTCTAAATCATGTTTGGATAAGCGGATACCTTCCATTGCAAATAAATGGGCAGTCTCCTCCTTATCGAAAAAAAGTACAGATGCTTCAATGATAAGTATTTCTGATCTTTGTATGATAAATTGCTGCTTAGCCCCGATTGGCTGCGTAATGAAAATAATATGCAGTCCCGCACAGCCATGCAATGAAGAGACTTTGATCAATTCGCAGAGAATTTCGCAGTCAAACAACTGATAATTATCAATAATGAGATAGCTTTCCTGGCGGCATTGAAAGTGCTGGAAAATCTGGATGATATAGGGCAAACTTTCCAGGGTTGGCGGACCAAGTCGTTTTAAATATGCAGCATTTTGTTTATTTATTTTAGACAGCAAATCACAAATTCCGTTCCAAGTGTTGACTGATGATTCACCCAAACAGGTATACCAATATTCGCTAGCTTCACCAAGGTGGATTTCTTTCAAATATTCCTTTATAGCTGTTGTTTTCCCAAAACCTGATGGTGCTTCCAAAACAGTGACGGGATAATAGGGAACTTGCTGAAGTTGCCGTGTGAGTTTTTCGGAAAAGTAATATGTTCTTTTCTTCTTTATCCGTTTCATGTTCATTCTCCAATCCTGTTCACGAGAATGCAGGTCACCATAATTAAAATAAAACTTACATGCTACCGGCTGACATGTATGGCAATCTCATGAATCTAGTATACTTGTACTTGTCTTTTTCCTCATTTTTTCAATAAAAATCAGTCTTTTACAATTCTTCTCTATTTGTTTTAGCATACCATAAAATGATGCATATGTCTATTCAAGATAGACAATGAATAGCCTATTTTGCCGAATATTCCACATTTTTCTATAAAAGATGATTTGTGAATCGCATTTCATGATGCATACAGCAAGCTTTTTCTATAATCAGTTTTTTTTGCTTTTGCATTAGGTAGGAAACAAACAAGTCAGCAGCAATCATCACCTGCTACGTGATAAGTTATTCCCTGCTTTTTTTAGATGAAAAGCGGTAACTGGACAGACAGAAATTCTTACCTTAATCATGCTTGTTCACTGTCATTACTCCCTTAACCAATTCCTTGCAGAGTAAAAGTGTTTTGCAGATTAAGATGATTGCTGCTTGCTTAGCAGAGCGACATACAATTGTACAATGGATGGATCAAATTGGGTGCCTGCATGCCGCTGCAGTTCCAGCAAGGCTTGTTCATGGCTCAATGCTGTACGGTAGCTGCGATTGTTTGTCATGGCATCATAGGCGTCTGTGACAGCCAGGATGCGGCAGGCAAGAGGAATTTCTTCCTTGGCTAGGCCTTGCGGGTATCCTGTTCCATCCCATCGTTCATGATGTGCCAAGATATATGAAGCAATTGGTTTTAAATCAGTTGCTGTCTGAATAATACGATATCCTATCTCAGGATGCATCCGCATCTCCTGCCATTCAAATGGTGTTAGCGGTGCTGGTTTCTTTAAAATGGCGGGATTGATGCCTACTTTGCCAATGTCATGCAGGATGGCAAGCAAAGACAGCTCATCCAACTCCTTGGCAGACAACTGCAAAGATTGTCCGATCCAGTTGCAATGGCGTTCCATGCGCTTTGAGTGTTCTTCTGTTTCCATGCTTTTTTCATATAAGGTTGCCAGAAGCATGGTAATCATCGTATTGCGATAACTTTTTTCATCTAACAGTTTTTGGTGATACATCATTTCTTCTGCTTCTTTGATGATATCCTGTATATTCTTTTCAGCAGATGCTTTTGTGGCACACCCTAACGACAGGCTTAAACGTAACTTGCTGTCTGCCACGAGTGCTGAATCAGCTTTGATTCGCTCCATGATTTTTTCGGCATCCGCAGTATTTGTCTGCGGCAGCAAAATCAAAAACTCGTCGCCACCCCAGCGGGTGATCAGATCATATTTGCGGCATTGCAAGGTAAGCAGCTGAGCAACTTGCTTTAAGACATGATCACCAGCCTGATGTCCGAAAATGTCGTTTGTCATTTTCAGACCATTGATATCTGCCAAAATGATAGAAAGAGGCAGATGAATTGGTTTTTCCAAATTTGGAAATTGAGCTTCCATATAGTGACGATGATAGAGATTGGTAAGGGAATCATGCTGGCTGAGAAAGCGTATTTGATGAGCATTTTCACGCTCTTTGCTCATGTCGCGGAACACAATCACGACACCCAGTGTTTTACCGTCTTCGGTAGTGATCAAAGATGCATGATCGGTAATTGGATAATTTTGCCCAAAACGATTTTTCAGCATACAGAAAGATTGCTGTTCAGCCATGCTTCGGTGGTCCGCTAAATAAGGGGGCATTGAGTCCGCTTGATCTGCAACTTGAAAGACTTCCGCAAAAGGCTTTCCGATTGCACTGTGATCCCATCCTGTCACTTTTTGCGCTACACGATTCAAGCTGGTGATTATTCCGTAATGATCCACCGTTACAACGCCGTCATCAATAGAATATAGTGTCGTTCGCAGCAGTTCCTGTTCATGCAAGAGAGCAAGCCTGTAGTTTTCACGAGCTGTGACATCAAAAATAATCAAATATAAGAGTTGATTATGATCGATAGGGCTCGCATATACATCAACAATTTTATGCATGCCGCTTTTCAGCTGATGTGTAACAGTTGTTTGATAGCTGGTATCAGCATTCCAATCCTGTATATAGGGATCAATTTGCGGCAGTTTCAACGTGATAAATTCATCCAGTGAATATCCATAAAAAGCGCACGCTGCCGGATTGGCATCTGCAATGCGCTTTGTAAAGGGATCAACAAGTAGCATAATGGCACTGTGCTGAGCAAACATCGTCTGCAATTTTTGCATCAGCAGTTCTTTTTCTTCTTGTGCTTTTTTCAGTTCGGTAATATCTTTGCTTACACATAGCAAATACTGAACACCATCATGATAGTGCCAAGGAATAACTTCTGTTTGCCAGATGCGCTTCCCTACAGAAAAGGCAAATGTTTGCTCATAAGTAACAGATTTTCCGGTTTCCAAGCATTGCATATAATACTGCATAAGCGTACTGCCTGTCTCAAGACCTACCAAATCAATGGGGGTGCGTCCTTGAATGGAGGCAATTCCTGAGCGCGCTTGATGTATTGAATTGTTCCGGACATAGCGAAACTCAACTTGATCATAAGCGACGACACTGATGGCATCATGGGTATGCTGAAATATCAATTCCCAATCTGTAATGGCATGCTGCGGCAGAGATATTGCTTTTTCCTGAACTGTCAGCACCAGGAAATCATCAGAGCGATGAAACTCAATATTCACATTTGGCTGCACAGATATGGTATTGTGCTGGTCTTGTTCAAAAGGAAGGGACATGACTATTTGATACAGCCACGGAATGCTGGATTTCCATTCATCGGAGATACGCTTGGGAAATGCAGTATTCTGGTGCAAAGACAGCAGTGATTGAAACTTCGCATTTTGATCAATGATCCAGTAATCAACAACTGCCTGCGGAGTAGATTGAATTGGTTTTAAATAGCAAATACCAAATGGCAGCATATCATGCAACGCACGAGTTTGTTGTTCATTCATATGTAACTCCTTTTCTCTATCACCATTTCCTGTTATACTGAAAACTCGGGAAAAGCTGCACGGTGTATTAGTGCTAGATACAAATCACTATGCCATAAGACGGAATTTGGCAACCTCACCTCGCAAGGTAGAAGCCTGTGCAGAAAGTTCTTCGCTGGTTGCTGAGTTTTCTTCGGCAGTAGCAGCATTGGTCTGGATGACTTCTACAACTTGGGATAGACCTAAGTTGATGTCCTCGATGGCCGCAGCTTGTTCAAGAGAAGACTGTTCAATTTTTACAATGCTATCATTCACAAGATTGGCCTTCTCTCCAACATCCTGCAAAATTTGAGCGGTTTCAATCGTCGCAAAAGATCCTTTTTCAACCAAAGAAGATGAAGTTTGAATGAGTTCAGCTGTTTGCTGCGCTGCATTTGCTGATTTGGCAGCCAGATTGCGCACTTCATCAGCGACTACCGCAAATCCCTTGCCGGCAGTTCCGGCACGTGCAGCTTCAATTGCAGCATTCAGTGCCAGAATATTGGTTTGAAAAGCAATATCTTCGATCACACGGGTAATATTCGCTATTTGCTTCGAAGACTCGCTAATTTCATGCATTGCAGCAGAAAGCTGAATCATCTGCTGGTTTCCGCTTTGTACATGCGAAACAGCTTCTTTGACATATTGGGCCGCCATCTCTACATGATCGGAATTTTCTTTTGCTTGCAGTGTAATTTTAGAAATAGCAGTATTTAATTCCTCGACACTTGATGCTTGCTCAGAAGATCCTGACGCCAGCGCCTGCGCACCGGAAGAAACCTGTGAAGATCCAGCACTGACTTGCTCAGCAGCTTCATGAATGATATGCATCGTTTGGTTTAGGGTATCTACTGTTTGTTCGATGGTATTTTTTAAAACGGTGAAATCACCGGGATATTGTTCTGTTACATGAATACATAGATCACCTTTGGAGATTCTGGTGAATTTTTCAATGACATCGGTGAGAATGATCGACTGCACTTGGTTTGCCTGTTGGATCAATTTTGCCATTTGCCCTAGTTCATCTTTGCTTTCATAGGTAATTTGCGTATTGATATTACCTTTTGCAATTTCTTCATAAGCTCTCATAATTTCGCGAACAGGTGTCAAAATAGAAGTACGGATGCTTCTGGATACCAGCAGTGCCAAGGGGATTGAAACCCCGGCAAATAGCAGCAATAAAGTCCATGCCATCTGTTCTGTTTGCTTTGCATCAAGCCACTGCGTGTCTGCATTTTTATTAGCAATATCAGAAAAAAGAATAAGTTGATCGGCAATTTGGTCGAATACAGGAACATACTGTGAATCAAACAACTCCTGTGCTTGCAGCAGTGATGCATCTTCATTCGTCAATACCAGCTCGGCAATTTTATTGCGTGTTTGCCCTGCCTCCTCCAATAGTTTTTTTATAGAAGAAATTTGTTGGATTTGCTTTTGGTCAGTTTGTCTGCTGGCGTAGGCCTCTAATGTCAGCAACAAATTTTGTGCATCCTTTTGCGCACTATCCAGTGCAGTTTGCTTGGTTTGCTCATCAACAGCACTGAAGGAACGCAAAACGTGACGTTGCACTGATACCAAGTCACGGCGCATGATCCAGACACTGGATGTATTAGGAAGTGTTTCCGTACCATATAGATTTACTTGCATATTAATAGAACGAATGCTGTTGAGTGCCAATCCGATAGAAATAATTAATAAAGCAAGTACAATTCCAAATCCAAAGAATAACTTTTTACTAATTGATAGATGTTTCATATAGCTGCCTTTCTACCTATTAAATAGAAGATCAGATCCTGATTATAGTAAAAACCAGGAAACATCCGGTAAATGCTATAAAAGATCGAAACCATGTAATTATATACATTTAATATAATACTCTAAATGAGTAAATAATACAATATATAATACTCCGATGGCGTATTGGAAGGAAATGGAAATATAGTGAACGGTTTAACTAGTATAATTCAGTTATGGTTGGTGATTTCATGAAAATAGGAAAAAAACTACGTGCATTGCGGATACAGAAGAAGATGACAATTAAAGAGCTTGCTGCGCTTTGTCATTTTTCTGTCAGTTTCTTATCAGATGTAGAACGGGAAGTAAAAAACCCAAGCTTTGAGAATCTAAAAATTATTGCAGATGCACTTGAAGCACCATACTCCTATTTTTTAGAAGATGAGCATACGAGCACATATCAGGAAGCAGTTCATGGAGGGTTTTTAGAAGTATTTGAATTACTAAGGGAGTATGATTCTTGGAGTATAGAGGATCAGCAGGAGCTTTTATCTTATTTAAGAATCAAGCAGCTGCTGCGGGAGCGGGAATCATAAAAGATGTATTGCAAGTGAATCAGGTTGACTAAAAAGGTACATTTCTGCTTAGAAGCAGAAAGTTACGTTGACTTAAAAAGTTTTCAGTGTTAAGATACGCATGAAAGAAGGGAAGTGGAGCAATGGACGCGAATGCCCGAAGTAGGAAGTACAGCCAAATCATGCAGCAAATACAAACTACGAAACAACCATGCATGGCATGCCGTTTATTGCTTAAATCATAGCAATTTAGTCATGTTTTGGTAGGCCACGTTTGTGTGGTTTTTTTGTCGTTTGTTTGCTCATTAGAAAGTAGGATGAGAAACATGAAAAAAAGACAAGTACCGGTTCATGGGATGAATCAAAGTGAAACACTTCTGCGCAAGTTGACAGCTATGCCGGCTCAGGAAGCTTATCTTGCAATGCAAACAACAGAGCTTGGACTAACTGCAGAAGAAGCTCAGGAAAGAATTGAAAAATATGGCGAAAATAAGATTGTATTGAATCGTACCAATACCAGACTGCGACGTTTGGCAGAGGCCTTCATCAATCCTTTTAATTTGGTATTAATTACCATTGCCTGCGTTACGATCTTTACTGATGTCGTATCATCGGTAAAACCGGACTATCTGACCGTATTTATAATTTTGTTTTTGATACTGGTTTCCAGCATGGTCTCTTTTTTCCAAAGTGAGAAATCGAATGCTGCGGCTGAAGCTCTTTCCCATATGATTGTGAATAAAGCGGGGGTGCTGCGGGATGGTGTTATTCAGGAATGCAGTATGGAAGAAATTGTTCCTGGCGATATTGTACGCTTGTCAGCAGGGGATATGATTCCGGCTGATATTCGTTTTATGACTACAAAAGATATGTTTGTGGCGCAGGCAGCGTTGACCGGAGAATCAGCACCGGTTGAGAAGTTTGCAAATCGCATAGAAGATGGACAAATGGTTCTTACCGATATCAGCAATATTGGCTTTTTGGGAGCAAACGTAATCAGCGGAAGTGCAATCGGCTTGGTTCTGGCAACGGGAAATGCAACCTATTTTGGATCGATGGCCAAATCCTTGAATGGGGATCGGGCAAAAAACAGTTTTGAACGTGGTGTGGATTCTGTTAGTAAGCTGCTGATTCATATGATGTTTATTATGGTGCCTATCGTCTTTTTGGTGAATGGCGTTACCAAGCAAGACTGGGGTAGTGCTTTATTATTTGCGATTACTATTGCTGTCGGGCTGACACCGGAGATGCTGCCGGTTATTATGTCCTCTACACTAGCTAAGGGTGCTATTTCCATGTCGAAACATCAAGTAATCGTTAAATCACTGGGGGCGATTCAGACATTTGGGGAAATGGATATTCTTTGTACCGACAAAACGGGAACTTTGACAGAAGATCATATTATTATTGAGAAGTATATGGATTTGGAAGGCAATGATGATACGCGGGTGTTGCGCCATGCCTACTTGAATAGTTATTTTCAAACAGGCTTGAAAAACTTATTGGACTTAGCAGTAATTAACCGCGCCCATGAAAAAGAAATGGATCAGCTGCTCACCGAATACACCCGTATTGATGAAATTCCGTTTGATTTTACCCGGCGTAGAATGAGCGTTGTGATTGAAGATAAAGAAAAAAAGCGGCAGTTGATTACCAAAGGTGCCGTAGAAGAAATTATGGCCGTATGCAAGTATGCGGAATTGGAAGGCCAGATTGTGGAGTTGTCAGAAAACTATGTCCAAGATGCTCTCAAGACATATCATCGCTATAATGCAGAAGGGTTGCGTATTTTGGCAGTTGCTCAGAAAAATGAAGTGCCGGATATCGAGACATTCAGCATTGCGGATGAAAGTGACATGGTTCTGATCGGCTTTTTAGGATTCTTGGATCCACCAAAAGAAAGCGCCAAAGCAGCAATTCAAGCGCTCAAAGAATATGGTGTTCGCACGGTGGTATTGACTGGGGACAGCGAAGGTGTTGCGAAGAAAGTTTGCGAGAAAGTGGGGATTGATACATTTCACTCGTTAACAGGCGCCGATGTGGCGATGCTGGATGATGAAGCCCTTGCTTTGGAAATCAAACACTGCAATTTATTCTCTAAGCTGACACCATCACAGAAAGAACGTGTTGTCAGACTGTTTCAAAATCAAGGGCATACCGTTGGATACATGGGCGATGGCATCAATGATGCACCGCCGCTGCATCAAGCCGATGTTGGGATCTCGGTAGATACAGCAGTAGATATTGCCAAAGAAACAGCAGATATCATATTGCTGAAAAAAGATTTGCTGGTACTGCATGAAGGTGTGCTGGAAGGCCGCAAGACATTTGGCAATATTTCCAAGTATATTAAAATGGCTGCCAGCGGCAATTTTGGGAACATGTTCTCAGTATTGATTGCTTCTGCCTTTCTGCCGTTTTTGCCGATGCTTCCGATTCATATTTTGACGCAAAATCTGCTTTGTGATTTAGCCCAAATCAGCATCCCGTTTGACCATGTAGATAGTGATTATTTATTGCATCCACGACGTTGGGAAGCACGCTCTATCCGGCGTTTCATGATGGTAATGGGACCACTTAGTTCTATTTTTGATACTCTTTGTTTCCTTGTTCTCTGGTTTGTATTGAAAGCCAATTCGCAGGAGCTGGCGGCCTTATTTCAAAGTGGCTGGTTTGTTTTCGGAACCATTTCCCAAGTACTTGTTATTCATATGATTCGGACTTCCAAAATACCATTTATACAAAGCCATCCAGCTGCACCGCTTTTCCTTTCTACCATTGTTGTTGCAATTGTTGCATCTTCCATTGCGTTTACGGATTTGGCGATTGGATTTGATATGATGAAACTGCCGCTGCACTATGTGCCATGGCTCTGCGGTTTGGTAGCCTGCTATTGGCTTGCAGTGCAAGGATTAAAGCATGTATATATAAAAAAATATGGAGACTGGCTGTAGAAAAAAAGTTGAAGGTATTGGCAGCAAATAGCCGCGATACGTTCAACTATTTTAATTTGCAAACAATAAACCGCTCTGCAGCGGCTTATTGAATTGATGCTTGGTAGATAGATGCAATTGTTTCTTCTAATATTTGATCGAACTGTGCGGCAGTCAGCTGCGCAGTCAAACCTTCAGATAGTGCGCGCGAGAAGCTTGCGATTAAGCCATGATTTTGTGCCAGCAAGTGATTGGCTGTTTCCCGAGAATAACCACCGGATAAGGCAACCACGCGAATTACATTTGGATGGGCCATCAATTCTTCATACAAGTTCACTTTTGTAGGAATAGATAGTTTGAAGATAACGAATTCATCTGCTGCGAGTGTCGCTAAATACTTTACAAGAGAGGTTTTTAAAATAGCCTCTGCTGCTTCTTTATCAGGAATTTGAATATCTACCTCTGGTTCGATAATTGGTACCAGCCCATAGGACAGAATCGTCTTTGCAACTGCAAATTGTTGTTTCACCACAGCGTCAATGGCTTCCGGATTTGCCTGATGGATTACAGAGCGCATTTTAGTACCGAAGATATGGCGTTCCTGTGCTCGCTGCAAAAGGCTGTCCAATTGCGCAATTGGTTTCATCAGCTGCACCCCTTGTTCTTCAGGCAGTAACCCTTGGTCGATTTTAAGAAATGGAATGATTCCTTTTTTATCCCATAAATAATCAGCGGTGTATAATCCATCAATTTTGCGATCCATGGTATTCTCAAAGAGAATAGCCCCTAAGATGTGATCTGAAGTAAAAGAGGGACTCTTAATAATACGAGTCCGCATTTCATGGACAAGACCAAACATTTCTTCTTCGCTGGAAAAAGCATCTTCGTTGATTCCATATAAGCGCAGTGCTTTTGGCGTACTGCCGCCACTTTGATCCAATGCGGCAATAAAACCTGGTGCATGTTGCATGCGATCTTTTTGTTGTATATTCATAATATTCACCCTTTCGTTGCTATCCTTATTGTACACCCATTGCTTTCCGTTTAGGCAAATGAAGCATTATTATTTTTCGTAAAGGGCAGTATATATGCTTTGGACTTTTGCTACCGCTGGCCGTGTTAGGGTGCTTAGGACTTAGTGTTACTGCTTTGATCTCCGATAATGCATTTGCAATTTTCATGCTATGGTTCATTAAGTAGATAGTTTGTGAGAAAGCAGCTGTTCAATCTTTCTGAACACATCTGCATCCAATACCTGGTTGTGCCCGGATATACACTTCTGCACTGGCAGCGTTTGATATAAGTGCAAGGTATTTCTGTAAATATCTAAATCAACCTCAATGGAAGGAACTGGTTCAATGATGGTATCTCCAATATTATCACCTGCATTCAATATACCTTCTTCCTCATCAAAAATACTGATACTGTCAATTGTATGACCAGGTGTATAAAAAATACGGATTTTATCGTTTGGAAAGTATAATTGATTTTCAAATGTTATATTTGGCAGACTCATTTTAACCTCTCCATGTACATACTGGCGGTTTTTATCCAGCATTAGATTCCAGCGCTGTTGTATCAACTCTGGACACAAGGTGTGAGAAACAATTGGTGTATTATCAAATGTATGATTTCCCCAAACATGATCCCAATGATGATGGGTGTTTATTACAATAATTGGCTTCGGTTCAAGGTACAGGTAGGGTTTGATCGGCAGCATGCTGCCAGAACCAAGACCCGTATCAATTAGATAATGAAATTGCTTGCCGAGTATCACATGCACATTTAAGTCCCAGTCAGGAAGATGATCTTGAAATAACAGATGTTTATTGCTTAATGACAGAATTTCCATATTTAGATTCTCCAATCAATATTCTGATATTAAACTACGCTAGTGAGTTGTATTAAATGCTTATCATTTTCTTTGTCATAACACGTTGCTGTTCCGCTTTTGACAGGGCTACATTTAGAATAACAGCACCTGATATCCTTGTAAAGATGTTCCTAAATCAGAAGGGGAAATTACATCCTGCAAACCAGAAAAAAACTGCATTCATACTGCAGTGATTTCTTCATAGACCAGAATCATTATTTTTGCTTCATTGTAGTGACTTTAACTGGACTGCCTTCCATGTTATAAGTAGTCCACTTGCCGACCTGCTCTCCTTTTGCAAAATAGCCGGATCTTTTTATTGAGCCATCAATACGATACCATTCCCAGTAGCCTTCCGGCATATTATCAAGCATCTTACCTTTTGACCAAATGGTTTGCCCATTTGCATGGTATTTAATTGTCATTCCATCAATTACTTCTTCTCGTTTTTTTTTGCACCATAATAGTTACCTGCCTTTTATTGATGATTTTTCGCTACTATAGCACCAGTTGGCAATTTCAGCGATTAATGCAAAGGGAATTGGTTTGTTAAATGGAAATTGAATGGCTCCTTTGCTGGTCTTGTAATCCGTAAGCTTTTCAGAAAAGTGTGCAATTGCTTCTTCACCGGGATATAACCCGATATGCTTTTTGAAGGAGGCAAAATGAATGATATTATGCTTATCCCAATATGTAGGCATGGCCCATGAAATCCGCTCTTCCACGGCCGGCAGCGTATTGCGGATCGTTTGATGCAATTCTTCCAAAAGGGGTTGTACTTCTGCTGGCTGTGCTTGGATGTAATCACAGATTGCTGCTGGTTTATCGCAAAAATGTTCTTGATTGGTATTTTTGAATTCTCGCTGACATTTTGGGCATTGCCACATATACATCCGTCCTTTCTGTGTAATTGGTTCGTATAGTATCTCTATTATACTACGATTTTTCGCTGTTATCAATTTTGCAGCTTACTGTCATTTTTCTCATTTGCAGCTCACCTTTTTGGTCTTTTGGCTGAAAGCCATACTTGCAATAGAGTTTAATGGCGGTATCATTCAATAGGTCGGCAGATAGAAAGGATTTTACCGCACCTTTCTTTAAACCATAGCAAATAGCTTGCTCGATAAGCTTTTTTCCGATTCCTTTGCCTTGAAAGTGCGGATCAACAGCAATTTCTCTAATCCATAGGGTCGTACCCTCATTATAAATGGATACACAGCAAAATCCTGCAATTTGGTTGTTTTGAAGATCTATAATAACTTCATTTTCTTTGATCCAGTCGGAAAACCATATACTTGTTTCACCCGCAAAGCCTCTGGATTGATTGGCACATTTTTGCGATACAAGTGAAACTGCTTCACATTGACTCTGTTCTAAAAAAATGATGTCATTATATTGTTGCGGACCTATTGCCGTTTTTGCTAAGTCATAATTGAAGTAATCAATAAATTCTGCCCATGGCAAAAAACCAATTTCTTCCAGCATATCTTTGAATTCGTGGGGGACGAAATTAATCTGGAAATCTCCTTCCAATTCCTTCAGCTGAGAAATCACCAACTCAAAATTGTCAGTTGCGAAATGTATTAAAGCAGGAGTTACGGTTTGATCAATCAACGTAACAAAATCCTGATTATGGCTCAAAACCGTAAGGCTGCTATATTCTTCATAATCAAAATAGGCAAGTGAGGTATATTTACTGGTTGTTGCTTTTTGGTGAATATCATAATAAATTGTTTCTGTCATAAGTGTTATCCTTTGCTATCATTAGTATATTAAATAGTTTAACATAAAAAAGAACAGTATGACACTTATTTCCATGTGATTGGCTGATCTAAATAGGATGGAAGCTTAGTGGTTTTGTCTCCTTTGGCGGAATTAATTTGCCCTTGCGTTAAGAAAACAGCATTTCTTAAGTCTGCATCGCTTAAATCTGCATCTCGCATATCAGCGCCGATAAAAATAGTCCCATCGAAATTGCAATGGTTAAACTTTGCTGCGATTAACAGCTTAGTACTTAAATCCAACCCGCTCATATCTTGATTTGCAAAGTTCCGGCCAAGGAAGTCAGATGGATAAGCTTTGTTTTTATGGCTTAAGCTCTCTTGCAGTAGAGTACAAACTTGTTTTAAAACAACATTTGCTCTATCTCGGTAATCTTCCATTTCAAATGCCAGAATCTCTGAAGGTTGAGACCTGCATATCCGTTCATTTTCTTCGAGCAGCGTTTTTATTTTATTTTTTAACAGCGCTGCTGGAGATACAATCAAGGATTCCAGCAAAAAATAACGTATTTGATATAATTGAAAAACGAATAGAAATACATCAAATATTTCCTTCGCCTGTTTTGGCATGCTACGCCATGTTTCTTTGGCATATATAATTTGCGTTACGTGCTGACCTGCACCAAAGCAATCATACCCAATACAACCCTTTAATTTACGCTGATCAAGTTCTGAGTGAATTTGGCAGCGGAAATCCTGCTGGAGATTAGTACAAGGAGTCCCGGCGGATTTGTCTTCCGGAAAGCCATCCAGTTTTGAAAAAAATAATGCTGTACAGCATAAGCCACTGCATTTAGCGCAATCCGGTTTCAGTGATTGTAATAGTAAGACTGTTTCATCGAATGTTTTAATCATGTTGTACTCCACTAAATTTCAGTATGTTTCCTATGTTTGTGTAATTGGTATTTGATCGTATCATTTTACTATACAAAACTAGGGAAGTCGATGGCAAATGTGAAATGGCATTTAATGAAAGAAAAAGATATTGCGGGTTTCCAGGGGAATATACCTTTCTTTTCCCATGAAAATCTTATATTATGTAATATAGTTGAAGATGGCTGGATAGACATACCGGCTATCTGTGTTAGCATCATTTCTGTTTTATGCAAGCCGTAATTTGGCATTATAAAGCAACATTCGTTAAAGTAATGCATACTCCAAACGTGAGGTGAAGAAATCATGACAGACAATAAAGTTATAACACAATTTACAGGATTGACATTTTGTATTGCCTACCTTGTATCGGGCGTTTTGATTGCTTTGGGACCATTTGGATATTCGGTTCACAACTGGGTTTATTCATTGCAGCAATTCGCAATGAATATTCCTTTTGCCATTTATATTTTGTCACCGGCTATAGCTTCCTATATCGTTTTCAAAAAAAATAATCAAATAGCAGATTTTAAGGAATGGCTGCAGGCCGTTTTCAGAGTACCCAATAAGATCTATCCCTATCTATTCGTTGTTGCAGCGCTTATACTATATTTTTTAGTGCATATAGCAGTTTCAGGTACTATGGAAATGGTTCTCCCATTCTATACATTCTTCCTTTCTTTGCCAGGTTGTCTGATCATCGGAGGTTTGGAGGAAGCCGGCTGGTCTTACATATTGCAACCTAATCTTGATAGAAAATACGGTTATATTCAATCGTCCTTATTTTTTGGTGCCATTTGGACTTTATGGCATATCCCTCTTTTCTTTATTCCGGGAACAAACCACGGTGACGGTCTCATTAACTTTTGGATGTTCACAGTTCAGCTTGTGGCTTTTCGCTTTTTATATGGTGCAATCTATAAAATATCAGGCAAAGGTGGTGTGTTTATGTGTGTATTATTCCACACAATGTTCAACGCAGCTTCGCCTCTATTTGGTACTATGACGATGACTTGGACGGGAACAATTGCCGCAAATGCTATGGTTGTTCTAATTTCAGTTATTACTGTTACGGTATATGGCAAAGTGAATAAGGCATCTTAGCTGATGAACTTCTGAATGCGAGAAATCATAATCAAGCGAAAGAAATAGCTAGATAAAACCTGTAGAAGTTTTCCGCTTTTATGAGAATAAAAAAGCTAATAGAATCAGCATTCATTGATCTTTTGGTGGAGATGGAACAAGTAAGCTAATATTTCTTTCTATAGCTTTCTTGCTTTTATAACAAAAGTCACCGGCATCATTTTTGCTTTATTTGCAAACTTACTACCGCTCTTAGAAAGAATTTTATCATCTGATTCCTCTATTAGCTCTTCAATATACAAGCCTGCTTTCGCAAGTGCATTTATATAGGTTGACATTTTTCGGTCTGCTAAAGAAAACATACTTCCCTCTAATGAGACAGAATACCAAGATTCATCATAGTAATTTTTTTTGAATACCAGCTCATCATCTTCTGGAGCAACACATTTATGAATCGGATGGGACCAGCTGAAAATAAATATGCCATCTCTTTTAAGATACGTTGAGACTTGCTTAAATGTAATATCCAAATCTGTTGACCAACCAATTCCATACACTGAATATACAAAATCAAAATAATCGCTTGGAATATCACATTCTAATTCCATAGGAGAACAAATTAATGTTGCTGTAAGATTGTTTGCAGACAAGTGTTTTTCTGCTTTAGCTAGCTGATCTTTCGAAATATCTAATCCCCACAATTCTGAAGCCTTGCGATTTCCAAGATATTGCAAAGAATGACCTGTTCCACACCCGATTTCAAGAACTTTTTTACCATAAACATCTTTGAAAAATTCGCATCTTTCTTCTGTAATAAATGCACCATAGTTTGGAAGTGCAGTTCCCCCAACTAATTCTGTACCGACACTATCCCAAAATGTTTCATTTGTTTTATGAATAGTGTCTTTATCCATTTCTATTGAGATGGCATATCCGGTATCTTTAGCACCCATTATATGCCTTCTACAATTCGCATTTTTTTGCATCATTTCATCCTCTTTTAAAACCAATTTAAAGGTAAGGCGTTGAAATGGTTTAAGCTTTATGTTCCTGTTTCGAGCTAGTGATGGCGTAACTCCATGCAATTGCTTAAATGCTCTGGAAAAAGCCGCCTGGGATTCATACCCGTAACGTTGCGCAATATCAATAATCTTTTTTCCCTTTTGTATATCCGCAATTGCGGCTGTAATCCGTCTTCTCCGAACATATTCTGATAAGGGCATCTGTGCAAGAAAAGAAAACATTCTTCTAAATTCCCATTCTGAGCAGCCCAAAAACTTGGCGGCTGTAGTATAGTCAATTTTTTCTGCAAGATTATTTTCAATGTAATCCATTGTTTGGTTAATTTGCTTTTGCCAGTTCATGTCCTCACCTCCCACGAAGATTTTATCAAGGAAATGCAATGGCTTCTTTGCATTTGGTGCAGTTTAATGCATAACTCTAAATTTATTATTGCATTAAATAGCAAAAAGTCAAGAAAGCTTGATATCACGGTACTGCAGTCTGTTTCGATTTCTAGATTTGATTGTGATAAAATAAAATTGCCATTTGCATTTATGAATATGGGTGATTAATAAGTGCGTAAACTTTTTTGTTTTATTGACCTGCTTAAGACAAAATAAAAGAGCCTTTTCAAAAGACTCATATTTCCTAGCAAAATATATCATGCCAATGTTTTTTCAGCACAGGAATTTAATAATGGAATGGGGTATAATCATTGACACTCATAGTAGATCGATAGTTGAACTTATTAGTGCGTAATATTATCGTTATTTTCGTTAGCATAACAGAAATCTGAAATAATGCGGCCGCCAAGAGGTTTAGAACTAATTAAAGATTTTTTCCATAAGTTGATCTTCTTATCTTTCTTTTGCTGAACGGAATACACTTATTTAATTATTTCAGTCGTTCTCGAATGAGAAATTAGAACATTCTGTTCCTCGCAATGTAAAATATGTCGTTTCAAAATTATAATATTTCCAATGTAATAAGTTGTGATAAGCATAAAAAGAACCAATACTGAAAGAGATAATCCAATAATCAAATATAAACGATCATTGAAGCCATAACTATATTTGTCAATTGAATTAGCTAGTGAAAAATAAACACATAGAATAAGCAGTGTATATGCTAATAATGAGTAAATGTACTTTTTAATAGTTAGCTTATGTTGAATTATTTTACCTGAATAATAAGCAACAATTGCTTCTGTTTCGAAATATTGATTCATGTGAGTACCTTTCTAAGTTAATTGGTTAAATATATCATATAATTAACCATCGAATAACTAATTTAAAGCTAATGTTATCACTCCCTATGATATGATTTATTATAACGCAAATAACGCTATCATCGTATAGTTTTTATGCATTAATGTCTAAATGATATAGTATGAACTTTGACTATCTTAAATAAGCAATAAATAGTACAATGAGCTAAAACAAAATGAGCCTCCGAAAAAGCTCATGTTTCCTAGCAAAATATATCATACCATGCATTTCCAGCACGGGAAATTAATGGTGGAGATGGGGGGAATCGAACCCCCGTCCAAAAAAAGTTCCACACTCAAACGTCTACAGTTTAGTCTGCATTCAGTACAACGATTTGTTGAGGCAGACGCTCCAAACCGAGGTTGCTTGCTTGGGGATTGTCGGGATTTGGCACACAAGCAATGCCGCCTCCTTATCCATTATTAAGTGATGCCTAGTTCAAGCCTAATGGCGAACTTGAGTAGACACGCTGTAGACTTATGTTAGTCGATTAGGCAGCGAAAGATAATCTGTTTCCAGTTAATTTTTTTTGGTGATTACGTCACCACACGACTGCAGTTTGAGTCAAACATAATCCTGTCGAAACCAAGACATCCCCATAAAATTGCACATTAGGTGCGACTATAGTATATAATATTCACTCACTGGCGTCAACTGGAAACATCTTACAGAATAATTGTTGCGAAATTTGCTGAAAATAGATTATCATTCTGCTAGTTAGAAGTCATGCAGTTCGTGAAATGTGATAGCTATATTCAAAAGAAAAACAATATTGGATAAATGGTGGATCATCTTTAATAATTCTGCCATCAAGATTTATATATTATTGCTTAGCAATTGATTGTGCAGTCATGTAAATCCCAACGAGCATAATACCTATTGACAACCCTAGAATAACACCAGAAATAAAATCTTTGAAGTCAGTTCCCCCGGTTAGTTGAGATACTGCAGACATTGAAATTCCCATAATAATTAATAAAAAGCCAAACATGGCTTGCTTTTCTTTTTCTAACCGCTGGATGCGTTCCAGCATCTCCAGTAATTGCTGGTTATCAAGCTGAGGAGTTCTGTGATCCGACATTTCGCCATTCATCAATTCTGCTATTTCCACTTCTAGTTCCTGACATAACACTTTGATGATACTATAATCCGGCATGGATTTTCCGCATTCCCACTTTGAAATCGTTTTATTGGAAATACCTATTTTTTCTGCCAGTTGATCCTGGGTTAAGTTCTTTTCCTTTCTTTTCTGTGCGATAAATCTTCCGATTGCTATTTGATTCATCAAAATACCTCCCGTTATTCTATGCTAATCATACACAACTTATATAATGATAGACATCCCCAAATAGTAGATTACGAGTAGAATTTATCTTCAAAACTATCTTTATCGGGTAATGACTTTGCATATACTATTTCTGAACCTCTAAAATGTAGTATTTCATGAAGTTTTGTATAGCTAAATTCTGGTAAATACACTTGGCTGGCAATCATTCAGCCAAGATGGAAATGATTTTACTATTGATATAGATATGATATAATGACCAAAGAAAGAGGTGATTTTATGTTCCCTTGGGTAATAGGTGGTATTGTACTTGTACTTGCTGTATGGCTTATGAGTTTATACAACAAATTCATTGCATTAAAGAATAAAACAGAAGAAGCCTTTTCAACGATGGATGTTTATTTGAAGAAACGTTATGATTTGATTCCAAATTTGGTAGAAACTGTAAAAGGATATGCAAAACATGAAAGTATAACTCTAGAAAAGATCGTGCAGGCACGTAATTTAGCGGTGCAAGCAAGAACTCCGGAAGAAAAAATTGCACAGGAAAAACAAGTGCAAGGAATGCTGGGTAATGTGTTTGCGATTGCTGAAAGCTATCCGGATTTAAAAGCAAACAGTAGTTTTATTGATTTGCAAAAGCAATTGCAAAGAATGGAAGAAGAAATTGCCAATGCTCGGAAATACTACAATGGTGTTGTAAATACTTACAATATCCTTTGTGAGAGTTTTCCAAGCAATATCATTGCGAACATGTTCAATTTTACAAAGAAGCCGCTTTATGTAGTAGAACAAGAGTCGCATCGTGAAAGTGTAAAGGTATCATTCTAAAGGATTTCGCTAGTCGATTTCCTTTTTAGGAGGAAGCATGAAAAATATCAAATATATCATCCTGTTCTTATTTATGCTCTTAATCGTTCAACCTGTCAGTGCGGAAACAGAAGCGTTCGTCATTGACCATTTTGAAGTAGAGATGAATGTTCAGGAAAATGGCTTAATTGATGTCGTCGAGTCATTGGATGTTACGTTTTCTGAAAGGCGGCATGGACTTTATTTTGATCTTCCTACCACCTATCAAATGCAGTTTACGTTGGATGGGCAAGAGATCAATCGCCGCTATCATTTTCCCATCTCAAATATCAAAGTAAAAGATCATCCGTATGAGGTAGAAAGTCAGACTAATGGCAAACGTATCAAAATCGGAGATGCTGACAAGTATGTCAGCGGAGCCGTAAATTATACGATTTCCTATCAAATAAAAACGATGGATTTGGGCTTAAAAGGGAAGCAAATGTTATATGTGAACCTGATTTCCGGAAAATGGAATACGGATATCAAAACTTCCAGTTTTATTATTCATATGCCAAAACCATTTGATACAAATGCGGTTAATTTCTATTTGGGGGATTACGGAAGTAAAAACACTGCATATCCAGGATTTCAATACGAGATTGCTGGTTCAACGATTTTTGGCAATATGATTAATACGCTGCATCCTAAGGAAGCTGTGACATTGCAGGTGGATTTACCTAATGATTATTTCGCGTTTCCTAAACCAGTCGATTTTTCTAAACCGATTATTGGTTTTTCTGTTGGTTTAGCCGCAGTAGCCATTCTATTGTTTTATCGGTTTGGAAAAGATGATGTGGTAATTAGAACAGTTGAGTTTGAAGCGCCGATCGGCTTGACAGCACCAGCTATCAGCTATGTACTGGATGGCAATGTCAGCGCACGTGATATGTTGAGTATCATTATTGAATGGGCGAATGCAGGGTACTTATCAATAGAAGAACTTGACAGCAATAACCTCAAGTTAATAAAAGAGAAAGATATGGGGGATGAACGGCTCCGCTATGAACGGAGATTGTTTAAAGCATTGTTTGGAGATCTTGATGCGGTTGAAACGAACACTCTTCAAGCATCCTTTTATGTGCATATGCAAACCGCCATTAAAGATATCTCGCGGTATCACTCAAAAAACAAGGAAACACGCGTTTTCTCGCAAAGTTCTTTGTTGATGCAAGGCTTGGTTATGTTTGCTGCTGTCCTGCCGACTTTCTTTGGAATGCTGTATGCATTCCATAAGATTTTTTATTCATTTGGGGTTGCTTTTTTACTCTCTATCGTGATTGCGATGATGGGGATTTTGGTTGTTATTCTATTTGCGTATACGATCTCGCGCAGAGTCACATTATCGAAGATGAAATTCTTTGGGTTGCTCTTCATCGCAACAATTGCTGCTTTGCTGTATTTTCTTGGATACAGTGCCCTGGTGTACTATGGAACAGGCGATATGGTAATGTTAATGACAGGCGTATTATGCACGATTGCAGTAACGACTTGTGCCTTATTCATGGATAAAAGAACAACTCAAGGTGTTCGCTGGTATGGGCAGATATTAGGACTGAAAGACTTTATTTTGACTGCTGAAAAAGGCAGACTAGAAGCTTTGGTACATTTGAATCCGCAATACTTCTATCATATTCTGCCATATGCCTATGTGTTAGGAGTCAGCGATGTTTGGTCTAAGAAATTCGCCAATATTATGATGGAAAATGCAGTGTGGTATCATAGTGAGGAACAAGTTCCGGTCATGCTGTTCATGCCTCGTTATTATCGTTCTATGAATACGCTGCAGCAGTTGAATGCTTTGCCGGAAATAAAGATTTCCAACGGCGGGGGAAACTTTACCAGCGGAAGCAGCGGCGGAGGTTTCAGCGGTGGCGGCTTTGGCGGAAGCAGCGGCGGCAGTTGGTAAACGCAGTAGCAATACTGCGTTTTTGTTTGCAAAAAAACACCCAAAGGTGTTATTGAAAACGTAGTTTGAGCGCTTTTTCGATTTCGCGCTTTGCGTCTTTTTCTTTCTGTGTTTCGCGTTTATCGTGAACATCTTTTCCTTTGGCAAGTGCAATCTCCAGCTTGGCGCGTCCATTCGTCAAGTACAATATTGTCGGAACAACGGTATATCCCTTTAATTGTACTTTTTGCTGCAGCTTGCGGATTTCACTTTTGTGAAGCAGCAATTTGCGGTCGCGTTTTTCATCATGATTAAAGCGATTCCCAAATTCGTAAGCACCGATGTACATACCTTTGATAAAAGCTTCATGATTGAGAAACGTAATATAGGACTCTTTCAGCTGGGCACTTCCTTTGCGGATTGATTTGATTTCTGTTCCGGTGAGAACCAGTCCGCATTCAAAACGTTCTTCTAAAAAATAATCATGATTTGCTCGTTTGTTGTTGGTAATGATCTTTTTTGTTTTCTCCATATAGATCCCCTTTATTCCCAAATAATTTCAACGCTGGATTGAATCACATCTTTTGTTTTCTGCCGGTAGTTTTCGATGGAGACTGTCTGCTTGTTGTATCCATTAAGAGCATGACGTTTTGCAAGTTCCTCAGTATAAGCGGATAGAGGCATGACTTCATAATGATAGCGTTCCTTTATGATGTTATTTGGATTGCCGTCATAGTGCGTTACCAGCGGTGTCCAAGTCACATGTTCAATTGTTACTTCTGTATCATCAGGCTGTCTTACAAACTCCATGCCGATCATTCCGCCTAATAAATTATATACATCCAGCATGCCGCTGATAAAATTTCCCAGGGAATAAACCACCAATGTTTCTTTACCTGTGTCATTGCGCAGCCACTCAATTGGCTGAATGGTATGAGGATGGGTTCCGATTACTACGTCAACACCAAGTGAGGATAAATACTTCGCGTATTCTTTCTGCATAGAATTGGCGGTAAATATTCCTTCGGTTCCCCAATGGGCGCTGACAATAATGACATCAGCCAAACTGCGTACCCGATCTACATCTGCTTTTATTTTATCTTTATCAAATAAAGAAACAAGATAGGAATCAGGTATTTTAATGCCATTGGTACCGTAGGTATAAGCCAAAAAGGCAAACCGGATGCCCTTGCGCTCAATGATCCGCGGCGTATTCCGGTCTTCTTCCGAATCGTAGATGCCGCTCATTGCAATGTTGGGCTTGCTGCGCCATAGTGCTGCTGCGTGCTCAATTCCTTTTTTCCCCTTATCCATAGAATGATTTGATGCATGATTGAACAAGTCGAAGCCAACTTCGATCATTTGATCGGCCAGTATGGAAGGGGAATTGAAAACAGGATATCCGCTTAATCCGCGATCATCTCCGCCAAGAATTGTTTCCTGATTGAGAAATGCCAGATCGGCTGCTTCAATGAGCGGTTTCATTTTAGTATACATAGGTGAGAAGTCATAGCCTTCTTTTCCTTCTTGGGATGCATTGTTTTTTGCATCCAAATAAATGGTTTCGTGAATCAGGTTGTCTCCCACACCCACAAAAGATACCCGTGTTTCCGCTGGTTTCGGCGGTTCTTCCACCGGAGCGGTAGTTGTTGTCTTTGGCGGCTGCGGAGTTGGCTGCATTGCACAGCCCGCTAAAACTACAATACAAATATAGGTTATAACTTTATAAATCGATTTTGCACCCATCGGAAAGTACCTCATTAAATTTCTTTGTTAGATTGGGAAAAGTCATGCTTTGACCTTTATATCCCTGCAAGCCATGCTTGCTCAATAATTCTTTGGTGTAGTCTTTATACTTATAAACACGAAATTGTTTGAATCCTGCTGCGAAATGATTGATCAGCGGAACGCAGGTTACATTTTCAATGGTAACTTTTTTGGGCTCCTGCTGAATGCGGATCGACCATTTCATCATCAATTCCATCATATTATCGACATCATCCTGAGCTGAAAGAAAGTTGCCAAGGGAGTAGATGATTAATGTTTGATGATCGCCAGTTTGTTTCATGGCAACGGGCTGAATGGTATGCGGATGAGTTCCAATTACAACGTCAACCTTTAACTCATGCAAAAAGTCAGCATATTCTTTCTGATAGTCATTTGCTGCAAAGGTATCTTCTGATCCCCAATGCATGGAAACAATAACCAGGTCAGCCAATTCCTTGGCTTTCTTTACATCATGCTCAATACGCTTCTTGTCAATGTAATCTACCAAATAGCCTTTTCCTTTCGGCGGCTGCAAGCCATTGGTATTTTGCGTATAGGCAAGAAAGGCAATCGTAACATCATTCCGCTTTAAAAGAGGAATGGTTTGCTGTGCCTCGCTGCTGTCATGGATGCCGTTCATTACAATGTCGGGATATTGGCGCCAGGTGGCAATAGCATTTAAAATGCCTTTTTCCCCTTTGTCCAGCGAATGATTGCTCGCATGATTCACCAAATCAAACCCTAGTGTTGAAATGGCCTGGGCGACTTCTTCCGGTGAATTGAAGAGCGGATAATGCGATAAACCCATTGCTTTGCCGCCAAGAATCGTTTCCTGATTGATGAAGGCGATATCTGCTTTGACGATATCTTCCTTTACAGGTTCATACATCGGGGTGAAATCATAGATGTTCGCAGCAATGCGGGCATCATGATATACAGCACCATGAATCAAATTGTCGCCTACTGCTGCAAAAGATAATACAATATCATCCTTCGGTATGACAGGAAGCGGTTTATCATCGATTACCGGGGCTTTCACAACAGCACATCCAACACAAGCTAACAGACATAAGAGATACCATTTTTTCATACGCAGCGCTGATATTCAGCTAACGCTCCTTTCGGGGTTGTCTTTTCGGTTTTGCGGAAGATGCGGCTTTTTTGGCGAATGGGCGTCTTCCGCTTGTTTTGCGGTCATACACTAACTCGAAATCAATTGTCGCATTCTTTTTAGAGGCTTGTTTGACGCAAACCCGTACTTTTTGTCCCAGACGGTATAGTTTGCCGCTGTGTTCTCCGACAAGAGCTTGCCGCCCGCTGTCAAAATGATAGTAATCATCATACATCGTTTGAATATGTACAAGTCCTTCAACCGTGTTCTCCAATTCAATAAACATTCCGAAGTTGGTTACACTGCTGATAATTCCATTATACTGCATGTTGATTTTATCTTCAAAGAATTCCGCTTTTTTCATCGCTTCTACCGCACGTTCGGCATCCACTGCCGCTCTTTCGCGGCTGCTTGACTGCAATGCAATATCAGACATTGCTTGCGCATCTTGCTGGATTTTAGCTAAATCATGCTCGTCCTGAAATACATATTTGCGCAGCATGCGATGCACAATCAAATCAGGATAGCGGCGGATTGGCGATGTAAAGTGGGTATAGTTTTCACTGGCTAAGCCAAAATGGCCTAAGCAATGCGGATCATATTTGGCTTTGCTCATGCTGCGCAGCATCCACATGGAAAGAACAGGATATTCTTCGCTGTCTTTTGCCTGTTCCAAAATAGTCTGAAAATCTTTAACGCGTGATTGATTGGCACTGCCTTTATAACGATAGCCTAAAAGCAACGCAATCTTGGCAAATTCCCGGATCTTCTTGGCTTCCGGCTCTTCATGAATGCGATACAGGAAAGGCAATTCGAGGTAGCGCATATGCTGGGCAACGCATTCGTTGGCACTGATCATAAAATCTTCAATGATCCGTTCTGCTTCGAATCGTTCCCTGCGGTAGATATCCGTAACTTTGCCTGCTTCATTTACCACCAATTTGGCTTCTGAAGTGTCAAAATCGATTGCTCCTCGTTCATAGCGCAATCCCCGGATTTTCAAGGAAAGCTCGTGCATCAGCTGAAAATCTTCTACATGATCTTGATATTTCTTGATCATTTCCGGATCCTGATCTAAGATGCGATTGACATTGGTATAGGTCATGCGGTTTTTAGAACGGATCAAGGAAGGAAACAAGCGATAATCTGTGCAATGACCATCCTTGTCAAATTCCATTTCACAAGTTAAAGTTAAACGATCTACGTGGGGCTGCAAAGAGCAGACACCGCTGGAGAGCGGATGCGGCAGCATCGGCACTACGCGGTCAGCTACGTAAACAGAGGTTCCTCTGTTGTAGGCTTCCAGATCGAGGGGACTGTATTGCGTGACATAATAAGATACATCCGCAATATGAACACCAAGCAGATATCCGTCATCCAAACGCTTGATGCTGATGGCATCATCCAAATCCTTCGCATCTTCGCCGTCAATCGTGCAAACCCAGACATCACGCAAGTCAACGCGGTTTTTCTTCTGGTAGCTCATGACTTTATCAGGGATCTTGCTGACTTGTTCCAGCACGGCATGATTAAACTCCGGAAAGATATCATATTCCGTTAAAATGGATAAGACATCAACACCCGGCTCTTTTTCATGACCCAATATTTGATCAACTTGACCAACTAATTTGTTTTTCAAGTATTGTGTAATATTCAATTTTATTTTATATCCATCTATCAGCTTATGAGCACCGGCATCTTCAATCATAACAGGAACCATGATCTTGGTATTATCGCATTCCAAAACCCAATGCAATGCTTTTTTTCTTGCTGTTCCTACCAGAAATTTTGTTCCGTGATCTAAAATAGCAATCACTTTTCCGAATGTTGAGTTCGGTGTTTGCGTAAGATCCACAACAACTTTGTCTTTATCCATGGCAAAATTCAGATCGTTTTGGCCGATATAAATATCATCCATCTCTTCCTCGGCAATCTCGACAAAGCCAAACCCTTTCTTATTCAACCGCAGAATACCGGTAAAGAGATTGACGTATTTAGGCAATACATAATATTGTTTATGATTTAATGCAATTTGATATTGCTCAGTTAATTCATTCAGCAGTTTCAATAAACTTGTGAAGTCAGCTTTCTTGGTAATTGCAAGTGCTGCTTGCATTTCCTCAATGGAGCATCCTTTGGGCCCGGCATTCCGGATAAGTGTTAAGAGTTGTTCAGTATTCATGTATACCTCCTTGAAACAAAAAAGGGCACTAGGCCCTTATTAGAAAATTCTTCTGACAAGTACGAGGACAAAGAATAAAATACCAATAACCATTGTTAGGTTAGAAAGCACTTTTTCACTGCCACGTTCTTTGCTGTTGGCAAATAAGTTGATACCTGAACTACCGGTTAAAGCACCGCTGGCACCTTCTGTCTTGCCTCCTTGCACCAAAGAAAGAAGAATCAATAAAACGGCCACAATCATTAATATAATATCTAACATCAGTTCACACCTACCCTCATTGATATTTATTTGATACACTAGCGCAATCATTATAGCAAATTCACGCTATCTTGACAACTGAAATATCACGAAGTACTGGAAACCGACATCCCTCATTAGTATGAACGAAAGCTGTACAATAAAACCACCGTTTCCGAATTGACAGTTCAATCATATTATGTTAGCATAAGCTTACCTAAGAAAGGAGCACGATATGGCTACTATTATTATTGGAGCATTGATTGCTCTGTGGATATTTCTGGCAATTCGCAAGTTAGTAATTCTTCGCAATCCATGCGGTATCAGCTGCAGTGATTGTTCATCCGGATGTAAACCGGGCAGCGGAAAAGGACTTTACGAGGCATATCGCAAAGACCATAAAAAGCCGATGGCTTCCTAGTTGAACTATAAAAAGAACCTTGACTTTTCGTATAAAATACCCTATTATTTTATAGGATATGGTCGCTTAGCTCAGTTGGGAGAGCACTTGCTTGACGTGCAAGGGGTCATGAGTTCGAGTCTCCTAGCGACCACCATTACTTCTAACAAGAAGTAAAAGCTTCTTGTTTTTTGTTTGATTAGCGCCCGTAGTTCAAATGGATAGAGCGTTTGATTCCGGTTCAAAAGGTTAGGGGTTCAATTCCTCTCGGGCGCGCCACTTGCTTAAGATGATGCTTGAACAGCATCTTTTTTGTTGGTTTTCGCATCTTGTGAAAAAGAAGGAAGAAAATCTAATAGAATGCCATGCATTCAGACTACATTCCTATCATCAGCGAAGTGTAGCGATTTCATTTGTTCGAACATTCACAAATGGTTGGATTGGGAATTTATACAGATTAAAAAAATTATCTGAAAATCAATATTTTCATGCAATTCGTGTTTGACTATGGGTATAATTGATACTATAATACAATATAGTTTGCGGAGGAAATAGAATGAAGAAGATTATGTTGTTTTGTGCAGCAGGGATGTCTACCAGTTTACTCGTTACCAAAATGGAAAAAGAAATTGCGGCACGCAATTTAGAGAATATTGAGGTGTATGCTGTCGGTCAGGCGGAATTTGAAAAGCAGCTGGAGCATGTTGATGTATGCTTGCTTGGACCGCAGGTGCGATATCTGCTAAAGAAGGCGAAAGAATTAGGAACTACATATCATGTTCCGGTAGAGGCGATTAACCCCATCGACTATGGCAGTGTAAATGCGAAGAAAGTATTGGATCTTGCCTTGAAACTGATGGAAGCAAAAGAAAACTAGAAAATATTGGGAGTTATCAGTCATAGAGAATATCTGTGGCTTTTTTTGTCTAAGTTTCATAAAAAAGAAACGCAGCAAATTTCTGACGTTTCTTATGGATTCTGTGATTTTGCCGGGACTATGGCATGTTTCGGTAAATGCAATCTATCGAAGTGCTTTAAGATGCTTGATTGCTGGCAATTACTTGCCGCATTTTTTCCATGGATAAATTTAAAAATTCGGAATTTGATGGTTTGGCAGTGCTGTCCTTGTAATTCATCTGCTGCAAAAAATAATGAAGGACATCACCATTGTCCTGATGTGCCAGCTGAATGCTGTGGCGCATTGCTTTGTCAACACAAGAACTGCTTGTTTCATATTTGATTGCAACATAGGGGTAAATGGTTTTAGTGATTGAAAAGACATCGCTGTTTTGATTCAGCAAATATTGAATTGCACATTGAAAGTATTTATAGCCGAGAGTATGGACTGGCAGTCCGCTGTCTATCAGCATCTTGGCAATTTCGCTGTGAATGTTGACCTGCCGTACGACCGGAACACTAGCTTTGGCAATAGGCTTTGCTTTCGTACGTTCTGTTTGCTTTGCGAACAGTTTGCGAATGCGATATTCTACTTGCTTCGGATCAAGCGGCTTCATCATATAATAGTCAGCTCCTAATTCCAATCCGTAGTTTATGAAACGTTCTTCCTGGATGGAACTGATTAGAATAATTTTACTGGAACCAAGCTGGTCTTCTTCATTGATTAACTCTAAAAAACGAAATCCGTCCATATAAGGCATGACGATATCCAGCAGCACAACATCTGGTTTTCGTTTCAGAAAAAAGTCATAAGCATCTTTGCCATTATGAAAGCAGCCAACTACTTTAAGATCGGAAGTTGCTTGGAATTGCCCTTTTAATAATTCACATAATTCTATATTGTCATCGGCGATTAAAATTTTGATATCTTGATTCATGATTTTTCTCCCCATACGCCATGTGCTTTTAATGTAAACATAGAGTTGGAGATTGTCAAGTTATTTCGTATAAAGTCGAATAATTTCTTGTTTGGTTGCTTTGATTCGAACATTTCCGTTTACTTCTCGTTTTGAAAAGGGTTACGTGCTATACTAAGCGAACAAGAAATAAGAGAGGCAGTGTATGAAAAAGAATATTATGATTGCAGATCCGTTTTTAGAGTTGTATGACAAAATAAAAGACTTTGGCAGCAGTAAATTTCAAATATTGCCATGTGTGGAGAATGGCAATCAAGCATTGCAATGTCTGCAGGAACAAGCAGTAGACCTTGCGATTATGGAAGTCATGATGCCAAGTGCGGATGCATTCGATGTATTGAAGCGATTGGGAAACAAAAAGCCGAAAGTGCTGCTGGTTTCATCTATTGTCAATGAAGTGGTAATCCGCAATTTGGCGAAATATAAAGTTGATTATTTTATGGTGAAGCCATTTTCAGCACAGCAGCTGCAAGATCGTATTGAAGAAGTATTCGAAACATCCAAACAATCTACGGTGCGACAGGAAAATGAATCCGTCTACCATGGCTTAATTGAGCATAAGGTAACAACTTTGCTACATGAAATCGGAGTTCCGGCAAATATCAATGGATATCAATATTTACGTACCGCTATTTGTGAAAGCTATCATGATATGGAATATTTAAATCAAATTACCAAAGTATTGTATCCGCATATTGCGAAAAGTCATAACACTACAGCCAGCAGAGTGGAACGTTCCATGCGGCATGCGATTGAGGTTGCCTGGAGCAGAGGCGATGCGCGAACCTTAAATCAGCTGTTTGGATATACCATCAGTGCATCAAAGGCAAAACCAACAAACTCTGAATTTATTGCAATGCTGGCAGACCGCCTGCGCTTGCATGCGGAAAGACCGTATTTGCATTAGGTAAGAATTTCCCGCTGAAATTTGGTATAATAAACGCCAAAGGGAGTTGGGAGCATGAACATTGCGCTATTATCGGATATCCATGGAAATGGAGCTGCGCTGCAAGCTGTTTTGGAAGATTGCAAGCAACGGCAAATAGATCAATATTATTTTCTTGGTGATTATATTACGGATGGGCCCAATGTGAATTCTGTTCTAAACTGTGTCCGTCAGTTGGGGAGCGTTGTATTGCGGGGTAATAAAGAAGATTATATGCTGGCCTTTGATGCTGCAAAGATTTCGCCACTGCAATTCAAGGGACATGAATATACGTATCAGCGTTTGAAGAAAGATAATCTTGCGTATCTGGCGACCTTGCCGATGATGCAAAAAATCATTGCAGAGGGTGTTAAGGTATTGGTATATCATGGCTTGCCTGAAATTACCCGCAAGGTTTTTCATCCGATTAGAGATGCGGAAACGGCAGAGCGCTTGCTTCGTGAGTATGATTGTGATGTATATGTTGGTGGCCATATCCATATTCCTTATGAACATAGGATCCAAGGACGCTTGTTTGTGAACCCAGGCTCCGTTGGCTTGCCTATGCGGTGCAATGGATTCAGCTATGGTATTTTAAAAATTGAAAAAGGTTTCTATTCCTATGAGCAGAGAATCATTCCTTATGAATGGGAACACATCAAAGAACAATTGCTGACGAATAAGCAGCATTATTTGGATGCTGTTGGAATTTGGAGTGAGTTATTCCTTACATCGCTGCAAAGCAATACCGATGTGACATTTGATTTTTTAAAATTAGCATATGAAACAGCAGGCATCGAAGTGACTGTGGGGAATACCAAAGGCATTGACGATGAATCCTTTGCCAAAGCGATGCAAATCTGGAATAGAAGAATAACCAAAGGAATCAAATAAAAAGAGCGGAAATGAATGCCGCTCTTTGTTCTTTAATAATTAGGATTCTTTGATGCGATTTTTACGCTGATTGGCTTTACGCTCAATTGCTGTCAGATATTTCTTGCGGATCCGGATATCGGTAGGTGTTAATTCTACCAACTCATCTTCGTCAATAAACTCCAAGGACTCTTCCAATGACATGATTTTAGCAGGTGTCAAAATCATTGCTTCATCTTTTCCGGCAGAACGGATTGCTGTTCCTTTTTTATTCTTTGTTGGATTCACATCCATATCTTCACCACGGTTATTCATGCCAACGATCATGCCTTCATATACTTTAGTTTGCGGCGTAATAAACAAAGTTCCTCTTTCCTGAAGGTAGAACAAAGAGTATGTCATCGCTGTTCCGTTATCCATGGAAGTCAGAACACCATTATCGCGCAGCGGAATATCACCTTTATATGGCTCATAATGAGAGAAATGCCGGATGAAGGTTCCTTCGCCGTGCGTATCATTGATAAATTCACTGCGGTACCCGATCAATCCACGGGTTGGCACAACATATTCCAAATGAACAAAGTCATTTTCTTCGTCCATATTCTTCATAATACCCTTGCGCAAATTCAGTTTGGAAATGCAAGAACCGGAATACTCCTTAGGGGCATTGATAATAACTGTTTCAACAGGTTCCATCAGTTTCTCATCTTCATAGTGCATGATTACTTCCGGCTTGCTGACTGCAATTTCATAGCCCTCACGACGCATGTTTTCCAGTAAGATAGACAAGTGCAATTCACCGCGTCCTGATACTTTGAAGCAATCAGCGGACTCTGTGTCTTCTACACGGAGACCAACATTTACTTCCAGCTCCCGTTCCAGACGTTCCCGAATATTGCGCGATGTTACATATTTCCCGCTTTGCCCGGCAAAGGGGGAAGTGTTAACCATAAAGTTCATTGTCAGTGTTGGTTCCTCAATCGTAATAGGAGGCAGCGGCAGCACGGTATCGCGTTCGCAGATGGTATCTCCAATCGAAATATGATCGATGCCTGATACCAGTACGATATCACCGCATTGAGCATAAGGGGTTTGTGTACGAACAAGACCATGATAGCAGAACAGTTGGTTGATACTTTGTTTTTCTACTGAGCCATGGTTCTTGGCGATACTGACCGCTTGTGCTGCTTTGATTTTACCTTTATAGATACGGCCGATTCCGATTCTTCCCAAATATTCATCATATGCAAGAGCACTGATCTGCAATTGCAATGGTTCATTGGTATAATCAGGATATGGTTGTGAGTGACTCAAGATGGTTTCAAACAATGGTTCCAAACTGGTTGATTCTTCATCAACCGAGCGCTTTGCGATTCCTTGCTTGGCAATTCCGTAAAGAATCGGAAAGTCTAATTGCTCATCATTGGCATTCAAATCTAAAAATAATTCATATACTTCATCAACAACTTCTGCTGCTCGTTGATCCCGCTTATCAATTTTATTAATCAGCAGAATTGGGCGAAGACCAATTTCCAATGATTTCTGAAGCACAAATCGTGTTTGCGGCATTGGGCCTTCACTGGAATCAACTAGCAAAATAACAGTGTCGACAGTCCGGATAATACGTTCCACTTCACTGGAGAAATCCGCATGTCCCGGAGTATCTACGATGTTAATCTTGTAGTCTTTATATTGAATCGAGCAGTTTTTTGAGTATATTGTAATGCCTCTTTCTTTTTCAAGAGCATTGCTATCCATAATCTGTTCGCCGGTATGTTTGAATGTACCACTTTGATTCAGCAAAGCATCTACCAGAGTACTTTTACCTGCATCAACGTGGGCAATCACGGCTATGTTAATAATCTTTTGGAATTCATTCATCTTGCTACCACCTTTAACCCGTTAATTTTAGATTATTTTACCCAATAAAGCAATAAAAATGTTTTTTTTGAACAATTAAAGTAGCATTGTCATTGCTTTGTTTCCGCTTACAGAGACCATAAAGCAGGGAAAAAAAGAAATAAGATTGTTGTTATACTATCATTATTGCAATATCGTCAGAAGGGAACGCAGTGAATCTGTAATGAAACAGAATAGCAAATGAATACAATGAAGCAATGGATGGAGGAAGATTATGAGATCATTTCCGCCTAATATTGATCCGAATCTATTCAGTTTGAGTGCTGTGGTAGTCGGGATTGCATTAATTGGTGATTTTACGGTTGATGAATTGAATTCGATCGGAAACTGGATTATGTTGGTGGGTCAATATATAGAGACAGTAGTGGCGCAGCGAGCATTGATTGAAAATCGAATGCAGGCAGCAGCCGATTCTAAACAGCCATCAGATGACGATGAACAAAAAAATACAGATAAAGATAGTAAAAATAGCAATAACAGTAAGGATGATCAGGATAGCGATAATTCGGACCAATTGAATTTGATTTTAGAAGCAATTGAAGTCATGAAAGCAGAAATTGCAGCACTCAAGAAAAAAGACGAGTGTGATAAATAGATGAAGGTTGCTTTGAGCATGCTTATTGTATCCAGCCAAAGAGCAAAAATAGACTTCCCTTGCTTGAACTGGTAATGTATAATAGGATAGCACTAAGGGTCACAAGCCTTCATAGTTAAATGGATATAACAGTCCCCTCCTAAGGGACCGTTGCAGGTTCGATTCCTGCTGGAGGCGCCATAACTTGAAACAAAGAAGCATAGATTGACTTCTTTTCTTTTTGCCGCTAGAATGAAAATACAGAATATTAAAGGAGACTGGACATGATTTTTGTAACGCCAAACTTTCACTTTCACGGAAATTGCAAACAGGCAATCGAATTTTATAGAACAGCGTTTGGGGCAGAAGTCAAATTGCTTTTATGCAATTCTGACGCCAACCCGGAAGATGGGCAATCTAATGCCGATCAGGATCTTGTTTATCATGCAGAGTTGATAATCGGGGAACAACGCATTATGATGTCTGATACATCTGATACTAATCCAACAGGCAATCTTGTATCCTTGGTATTAACCTTTGAAACAGCGGATGAGGTTAAAGCAGCATATGAAAAGGTGGCAGCTGGAGGTGTCATTATAGAGCCAATGAAGAGTACCACATATAGTTCATGTTTTGTTTCATTAATTGATAAATTTGGCATGCGATGGGAATTGATGACCGAGCAAACCGAGAAATAAAGAATCAAGCAGGTGAAACTTTCGAAAGGCGTAGTTTCAATCTAAATAGCAGCATATTATGTTGAGATGGGGTAGGATATATGAATATAGTCATTGAACAAGGAACATTATATGATATTGATCAGCTTGCGCAGCTTTATGATGATTTGAATGATTTTCTGGAAAGCCATGTGAATTATCCCGGCTGGATAAAAGGGGTTTATCCAACGCGCGAAGATGCACAAAAGGGTATTGCAGGCAATACTCTTTATGTAGCAAAAATAGCAGATGAAATCGTTGGCTCTGTGATATTAAACCACACTCCCGAACCAGCCTATCATGGGGTTGATTGGTTGGTTGATGCCGAGTACTCCAATGTTTTTGTAGTTCATACATTTGTTGTTCATCCTGCTTATTTAAAAAACGGTGTCGGCAAAGCGATCATGGATTTTGCAATCAGTCATTGTACAGACCAACAGGCAAAAGCAATTCGCCTGGATGTGTACGAAAAAAATGTGCCTGCAATCAGCTTGTATAAAAAATATGGCTTTCAATATATAGATACTGTCGATTTAGGACTAGGCAAATATGGACTGCATTATTTCCACTTATATGAGAAGGTGTTGTAATGTTATTTGCTAACTTAGTATGGAAAGGAATAGAAACTATGAATGTAAGAAAATTGGATGAACAAGGTATTGCTGTTGTACATAGTGATGATGTCTGTATTGTGGACGGTCAGAGTGCACTGGATTTCATGATGACAATCCAGTATGAAACAGGATGTCGATCCATTGTATTAAACAAAGGTGCAGTCATAGAAACGTTTTTTGTGTTAAGTACAAAACTTGCCGGAGAAGTTTTGCAGAAGGTTGTGAACTACCATATGCGGCTTGCCATCGTGGGTGATTTCGCAAGCTACAGCAGCAAGGCGTTGCGAGATTTTATATGGGAAAGCAATCGCGGGAAGCAAATTTTCTTTGTATCTTCAGAAGAAGAAGCGATAAAAAAATTAGGAAGTTTAGAATCGTTAGATTAAATTATATTGCAGAAAGTCAATCGCTGATTTTCTGTTTTTTTGTGTATTCGCAAAAAGAAATTTAGATAAGAGAATTAATTACTTGGGCATATTTAGACAGCTTGCACGTCGGTATAATACGGTACTTGTGCTGCTATGACAGGCTAATTATATCCTGCTTTTACCTGCAATTCTAATTGATCATCATATGTGCTTTTCAGTAAATACTGTTTTTGGCAGACTAGGAATGGTATACTGAAATGCAATACGGGCCGAGAATTAAGGGATGCATATTTTCTAAATGATATTATATGGCATCAATGCAGAAAGTGGGTGATCAGAATGAATTACTTGATAAAGCTGGATAAGAATTATATGGCTGTAAGCGGCCAAATTGATGCGGGAAGGCATAAACATTGGTTGTTCCAGCTGTTTATCAGCAGTCAGGAACCACTAAATATAGTTGTAGACGGCCAGCGCTTAAACTGTCATGCGCTGCTTGTCAATATGGATACAGTTCATCAATGTCATGCAGAAAAAGATGTATATCTTACGATGCTGATTGATCCGACTACCACGCTAGGCAGGAATCTGCGTTGCTTTCTCCAAGATCAATCATTTTATGCGTTTCCGGCTAACCAAGCGATCCAGTTGCAGCAAGCTTTGCAACATGCCATCAAGCAGGAAGATCAGGAAGCAATTTTCCGTTTTTACCAAACGATCCCTTTTCCTTGTGCGGCATTGCCGGAATTGGATGTGCGGATCATATCTGTTTTAGGATTGCTTGACACCTGTTTTCATGATGAGGAGCATCATCAAGTTGAATATCTCGCAAAAGCGGTACATCTTTCCAAAAGCCGCCTGGCGCATTTGTTTAAGAATGAAATCGGTGTGCCATTGAAAAGCTATATTGTACTGCACAAACTGCAAACAGCATATGACATCATCTTCCAAGGAGCAACGATTACAGAAGCAGCATTGCAAGTCGGATTTGACAGTCCATCGCATCTTGCATATACCAATAAGCTTATGACTGGAATGTCTTCAACCGATATCAGAAAAGATAGCGAGTTTTTGAAAGTAATCTAAAGTGAGCTTTGGTAAAGTGTAATCAACTGAAAGGGTTGATAAGAAGATGAATCAATATTTACAAGAAACAGGGATGCTGGACTTCCGCAAGGAATCCATCCATGCTTTGCTTGCAGAAAAAGGATGGATGCAAAAAGATGAGTTCCAGAGAATCAAAAGCATTTATGACTTTGTACGTGATGAGATTGCTTTTGGATATAACATAGACGATACTTTGTCTGCTTCTGCTGTGTTACGAGATGGGTATGGACAATGCAATACGAAAGGCACATTATTGATGGCGCTTTTGCGTGCGGCAGGAATTCCATGCCGCTTGCATGGCTTTACCATCGATAAAAAACTGCAAAAAGGAGCTATGACAGGTTTGATCTATTTGCTGGCACCGAGGAGTATTGTGCATAGCTGGGTGGAGGTTCAATATGACGGAAACTGGTACAATCTGGAAGGTTTTATTTTAGATCGGCCCTACTTAAAACAATTGCAGCAAAAGTTCAGGAATGTGAAAACCAATTTTTGCGGCTATGGTGTAGCTACAGATAACTTTCAGCACCCGCAAATAGACTGGAATGGCAATGATACGTATATCCAAAAAGAGGGAATCAATCATGATTTCGGCATCTTTGATGCGCCTGATGAATTTTTTCAAAAGCATCAGCAGCAGCTGCCGCCATTTAAAAAATGGCTGTTTCAAACGATTGGACGCAAAGTGATGAATAGCAATGTCAAGGCTATTCGCTGTACAAAGACTTCACCAGTAAACTGATCCTTTTTGCTGGATAATATAGATCCCTTTACATTCGGGCAAGGATAATTTCCGCCACTATTTTTCTTGTGATCTTACAAGATTTCCGACAGTATTTATATTGTCGGGATTTTTTTGTTGTGACAGACTGTAAATTACTTACGACATAGTCACAATCTGCATGTTATCTTTTCTGATATACAGTTTTTTGCTGATTGAAAAAGGATAGAACTATAAAGCGTAAGAATCAGCCTTAAGTTGTGCAATCATAAAGGATAATTGTTCGGTTTGGTATCATCCTATCTATGACAGACATCTTTTGCATCTGCCAAAATAAAGTGATCAGTTTAACATTTGTTCACCTTCCAAACAAAAGATGAACTGAATGAACATTGTAATGGTACAAGCAGTGGCTTATGATGAATTTGCAAGGAAGAATCCCTTTGGATTGTTCCCGATAAGAAAGTGGGTGAGAAAATGCTTAAACATTTAATGGATGAATCCTTAATAAAACTGCGTATTGAAGCAACTGATTGGGAAGATGCAATTCGCCAAGCAGCACAGCCGTTGAAAGAACAAGGGAAACTCACTCAGAACTATATTGATGGCATTATCCGCAATATGGAAGAAGCGGGACCATACTTTGTGCTGGCACCGCATGTTGCGCTGCCGCATACTCGTCCGGAAGCAGGTGCATTGCAGTCAGCAATCGGGATCGCTACATTGAACACGCCAATTCCGTTTGGCAGTGCCGTGAATGATCCGGTCAAATATATTTTCTGCTTGTGTGCAACGGACAGCGAAAGTCATTTGCAAGCATTGGCGGATCTTGCAAATTTGCTGGAAGATGATGCCTTTTATCAGTTATTAGACACAGCCGTTGATCCGCAAGAAATTATGGATTTCTTGCAAAGATAACCAATAGAAAGGAGGAAGATTGATGTATAAAGCACTCGTATGCTGCCGGGCTGGCATGGGATCCAGTATGTTGTTGAAGATCAAAGTGGATCAAGTAATTAATGAACAAAAGATGCCCATTGAAACAGAACATGGTAATTTAGATTCTCTGATCGGGTTTAAAGGAGATCTGGTTGTTACTATGGAAGACTTGATGAACGAATTGAAAAATCAAGTGCCGTTTGCGGTTGGAGTCCGCAACATTATGGACAAAGTAGAAATCAAAGCAGCACTTGAATCATTTCTAGCATCCAAACAGTAGTACTAAGAAAGAAAGAGGAGTTCAATTTATGATGAATGCTATTTTAATGCAGATTCGTAATACATCGTTGATTGTTGGAACAATTGCCTTGGTGGGTTTGTTGTTGCAAAAGAAATCTGCGAAAGATGTTATTTCCGGAACTGCAAAAACAATTATGGGATTTATGATCTTCAATATCGGGTCAAGTGCATTGAGCGGTATTGTCACTAACTTTACAACACTATTCAATGCCGGATTTGGCATTGAAGGAGTTACTACCCAAGTAGAAATTGCTACTGCAATGGCATTGAATACCTATGGTACCGAAGTTGCCCTTGTAGTTGTAGTGGGATTTGTTGCTAACTTGCTGTTTGCAAAATATACAAACTTCAAGGCGATTTTCTTAACAGGTCAGCACTTCTTGTATTTCGCATGTGTTCTGGCATTGGTATTTATTGCTCACGGTATGCCTCTTTGGGTAACTGTTGTATTAGGTGGTATTATCCTTGGTTTCTGCGGAGCGGCACTCCCTACACTGGCACAGCCGTTCATGAATAAAATTGTCGGCAGTGACAACCTTGCAATCGGTCACTTCAACGCAATCGGATATGCATTTGCTGGTTATGTTGGCAAATTGATGGCTGGTTTCAATAAAGATGGCCAAACAAAAGACGCTAGCACCATTCAAATGCCTAAAGTATTTGATTTGTTCCGTGACTTTGTATTCTCTATTGCCTTGTTTATGGTCGTCTTGTTCTACATTGCGGTATTCGCAAACGTAGCAACAGGCAATATGGAATTGGTTTTGAAAATGGCAGGCAATGATGTATGGTTTATCTATCCATTGCTGCAAGGGTTGCAATTTGCAGCTGGCATGAGCGTTCTGATTTACGGGGTACGTCAATTTATTGCTGAAATTACTGCAGCATTCGTTGCTATCTCCGAAAAATATATTCCTAATTCAAAACCAGCAGTTGACTGTCCGGCAATCTTCCCGTTTGCTCCTACAGCTGTTGTAATCGGATTTGTGGGATCTTTCTTAGGCGGTTTGTTCGCAATGATGATGATGATTGTGTTCAAGAGTCCTGTGATTATGATTCCGGCTGCCGGTATCTGCTTCTTCTCAGGCGGAACGAGCGGTGTATTTGGAAACGCATATGGTGGTTGGAAAGGTGCTTTGGTGGGATCCTTCCTGGTAGGTATCGGACTTGTTGCACTGCCACTGATTTTGTATCCGGCATTTGCTGCAATGGGAATCGAAGGAGCATCCTTCCCGAATATTGACTACAATATCATCGGAACGATTATCAACTGGATCCTTGGGTTCTTCCGTTAATTCATTGTCATCCGTGAAGAACAAGGAGTTGAAATCCTTGTTCTTTGCTTTATAAGGAAAAGGAATGTGTGTTATGAAACAAAATGAAATTCAGAATTACCTTGAAACTGTCGATCAGGAATTAAAAACGTATTTTGAACAAATTGATGTGGCTTCCTTAGAGCAAGCCAAAGAATTGATTTTGACTGCCCAAGAACGAAAAAATCGGGTGCATGTAACCGGAATTGGCAAACCGGGCCATGTATCTTCCTATATTGCTTCCTTGCTTTCTTCGACAGGTACACCTGCTTATGAATTGCATGGAACCGAGGCTGTCCATGGCAGTTCGGGACAAGTTCTTGCAGGAGATGTGGTAATTGCCATTTCCAACAGCGGAGAAACAACCGAGTTGATCGGCACTGTGGAAACATTGAAGAAGAATGGGGCATCGATCATTGCTGTAACAGGCAATGCTGCATCTTGGCTGGCAACTCATAGCGATGTCTTGCTGCTTGCCAGCATCAAGCAGGAAGGAGACTCCATGAACAAGCCGCCGCGCATTTCGATACTGGCGGAAATCATTGTTTTGCAATGTCTAAGCCTGCTGCTGCAAAACCACTATCAACTGACACCGGAAGAGTATGTGAAATGGCATCCGGGCGGTGCTCTTGGAAAATCCATTTTAGAAAGGTAACAAAATGATAAAACCACAAGGAGTAATACCAGCAATGGTAACACCATTTGACGATGAGGGAAAAATTAACCTGCATGCAGCTTATCAACTAATTGAGTATTTGCTGGAACGTCATGTAGATGGTCTGTTTATTTTAGGAACCAACGGGGAATTCTTCAGTTTGCATGATGATGAAAAAGTAGCCTATGCAAAAGCGGTGATTGATTATGTAAATCATCGTGTTCCGGTATATGTTGGAGCAGGGGCATGCGGCACGCAGGAAACCATTCAGCTTGCCAAACGCTATGAAGAAGTGGGAGCAGATGCCATATCTGTTATCACTCCTTATTTTCTGCCGTTAGGGCAAAACGAATTGATTCAACATTATCGTGCCATTGCAGATGCCATTGCCATTCCGATTGTATTGTATAATATGCCTAAGAATACAGGGGTGAATATTGATCCGGCAACCTTGCAAGCGCTGCTGCCATGCAAGAATATTGTAGGTATTAAGGACAGCAGCGGGAACATGGAGAACTTTAAGGGCTATTTAGAAGTCACAAAAGGTACGGAGTTTTCTGTTCTGGTTGGCTCTGATTCCAAGATTTTAGAAGCGATGCAGCTTGGTGCTGCCGGAACAGTTGCTGCTACAAGCAACGTGATTACCGAAGTAATTGTTTCTATTGTCAAAAATTACAAGGCAGGAAATCTGGAACAAGCACAAACAGCGCAAGCTGATGTTGATGTTTTGCGCAAAGTATTGCCGCTTGGAACAGTTCCATCTGCATTGAAGCGTTTGATTCAAATGATGGGCATTCCGGTCGGGAATCCACGGCTGCCGATTTTACCGCTTGCAGAGCAGCATACAGATGCCATTGCGGATGTTTTAAAGCATTATGGAAAGTTGAAGTGAGGAATTTGATATGCAAAGAAGCAATTTACTGAATCGCATGGAACAAACCGGAGCAATGGCGATTGTCCGTACCAAAAGCATTGAACGAGCACACGAAATTGCCCAAGGGTGCTTGGATGGCGGTATCGATGTTCTGGAAATCAGTTATACTTATCCCAATGCCGGAGAAGTCATTGCGGCTTTGAAAGAGACATTCCAAGACCGCTTGGTTGTTGGGGCTGGCACTGTTTTGGAAGGGGAAACAGCGCGGATGGCAATTATGAAGGGGGCAGAGTTCATTATTTCACCAAACTTCAAAGAACGGGTTGCTCGCTTATGTAATTTATATCAAATTCCATATTGCCCAGGCTGTTCCACCGGCACTGAAATTGTGGAGGCTTTAGAGGCTGGAGCTTCGATGATTAAAGCCTTCCCGATTGCAAACTTCTATGGCAGCGATTTGGTGACAATCTATAAAACACCTATGCCTTATGTTCCTGTATTGGCATCCGGAGGTATCAGCTTGGATAACCTAGCTGAATGGGTAGAAGCAGGAACAGAAATCTGCGCGTTCGGCTCTTTGCTCACGAAGGGCACAACGGCTGAAATTGCAGCGAATGCAGTCAAAATCAAGACAATTATTGATTCCACACGCAGCAAATAATCATAAAAAAAGAAAAAGAAAGGAGGAACGACCATGGATCAGGAATTAGCACTCTTAATTGATACGATATTGAGTCGGACGATGATGACTACAGCTGATCTGGAAACAGAGTTGCAATTAACAAAACGGCAATTGCTGTATCGCCTTGATAAACTCAATACCCTTGTCCAAAATCACGGCTATCCTGCCATTGTGGTTGGTGCTGCAAAAGAACTGCAGATGGCGTCCGAAACGCGAAAGTTCCTTCTTTCCTTTTATCTTGAACATCCGGTCAAAAACCAATATTACTTTAATAAGCAGGAACGAATGATCTATATTTATTTGCTGCTGTTTATGAACAGTGACTATGTTTCCCTGCAACATTTCATTCAAGGCTTACAGATCAGCCGTTCCACCGTTCTGTTAGACTTGAAAGATTTGCAGGAAGAGTTGGATCATCATGAAATTAAGGTTGCCAATAATCGCGAAAAAGGATACTTTCTGCAAGGTGATGAGCTGCACTTACGCAGCTACATGATGAAGCAAGTTATGCTCTCGTTGTCCAATGAGAAAAATATGACAGTATTCAATCAATTCATTGATGATTTGCATATAGATACCTTTGCCTATTCCAAGCTGGTGATTTCAGAGTTATCAGAAAAGCACCAGCTGGTGTTTGTTGGGGATCGATTGGATGAATTCATTTATATTTTTATTTTGTTAAAGGCTAGAATCAACTCCGGATTGCAATCAGAGCAACCGGTATTACCAGGTGATATAGCAATTGAATCAATGAAAGAGTACGTGTTTACGACACAGCTTTTAACGTGCTACAAAAATATTGAAGGAATGAGTGAACGGGAAAGATACTATATCAGTGCATGGATTTTAGCTGTTTCTATTGGCAATGTGAATGAGGATACGCCTGACAAAGCATTGATCACAGATATCGTGCATCGCATCATGACTCGCTTTGAGTTCTTAAGCGGGAGTTATTATAAAGATACCAAGGAAATTTTTAAGCAGCTCTATTCGCACTTGCGGCCTGCTTATTATCGTCTGAAATATAAACTGCCGATCTTTAATCCACTGCGAAGCAAGATTCAGCTGCAATACAAGGATTTCTATTCCTTGGTGGAAGAGACAATGCGCCCGCTGAATGTACTTTTTGATACGGAAATACCGGAAGATGAACTGGCTTATTTGACGGTGCATTTTGCGGCCATTTTCTCCAAGCAAAGAGTGAGTGACGAAATTCCTCAAAAAAGAGCGCTGGTGGTGTGTACCAACGGCATCGGATCATCGGCGATTCTATATCACCAATTGCAGGAGATGTTTCCTGAACTATATTTCTATGATCCGATTGAATACAATAAAATGCATGAATATGAGGATGTCGTGGATATTATCTTCACAACAATATCGCAATCAAATATGATGAATCCCGATATTCCGATCATTCGCGTAAGCCCTATCATGGATATGCGGGAAAAATATGATGTGATGGGAGAAGTCTATGCCCGCTTGAAGAATCCTATGTTTAAGCAGCCAAATATTGATGTGATTATCGATATTATCAAGAAGCATGGAGAGATTAAGGATGAAGCATCCTTATACCATGATTTCCTGCAGTATTTCTCATCCCCTAACCGCATGAAAAACAAGCAGCAGGAAGATGGCTTGCTGCTGTCGGATATCATTGGAAATGATCAGATATTATTGCAAATAGAAGCAAGCGACTGGAAAGAAGCCATCTTGCAGGCGAGTAAACCGCTGATTGAAAATGGTGCCGTGAATTATTCTTATGTGCAAAAGATCATTGAGATTAATGAAGGCAAGCCGCAGGCAATGGTGATTGCGCAGCATATCGCCATTCCGCACACAAAACCGGAATTTGGAGCAAATCGTTGTGCGATGGGAATTGCTACAGTAAAACAGCCGCTGCCATTTGGCGAAAGCGAGAATAACCCGGTCAAATATATCTTCTTCTTAAGCGCTCTTGACAATCACCAGCATTTGCCGGCGATGTCGCAGCTGCTGGCCTTATTTAATGAAGAGCATTTCTTCCAGATTCTGGATCACGCAAAAAGTGCAGAAGAAATTTTATCTTACATCAAACATCAGGAGTTACATCCAAAATCGTAAGGAGGCATACATATGAATGTAGGCGCATTGGTGAAAGTTGCCAAGCATATGGGAACATTGGCAATCATGAAGGAAATTGGCTATGATTTTGTACTTTTGGATAATGAACATGGCTTTTATAGCTTTCAGGAGCTGCATGATTTATCTATGTATGCCAAGTCTATTCAGCTGAATGTAATCGTTAGGATTTCGGAAATCTCGAAAACCGAAATTTGCAAGACCTTGGATGCGGGAGCGACTGGTATTCTCGTGCCAATGGTAGAACACGCTGCTCAGGTTGCGGAAATCGTGCAATTCGCAAAATACCCGCCTTTGGGGGTACGGGGATATGCAGGTGGGGCCAATACAATATACCGCAAAGCAATTACCCACCAGGAAGCAATCGCAGAAGCAAATGCAACTTGCAAAGTATATGTGCAGATTGAAACTTTAACCGGAGTTCAGCACGCAGCTGAACTAGCTGTTCAGGAGTATTTGGATGGGATTGTGATTGGCCCTGCTGATCTGGCCATTTCATTAGGCCATCCTGGTGATGTCATGCGTGAAGAGCAGTTAGCTATTATGAAAAACATTGCTGATCTATGTGATGATCAGAGTATAGAATTCGGTATCATTGGCAAGGAAGCAATGATTCAGCAGTTTCAAGATCAAGTTCAGTTTGCGGTATCAGCAATTGATACGGACATCTTGTATCAGGGGCTGCAGAAGCAGCGGGAATTATGGAAGAAATAGAAGCAAGAGACGGAAGCCGCAAGCAGCTTTCGTTTTTTTTTGCGTAAATAACTTTCCTTTGAGACATTCAGACTTAGCAGGTAAATAGTGCCCCTGCAAACAACAACATAAGTGAATAAGGCAGGCATTGCTCTACCTTAATAATCATGAATATCCTAAACCAGCAGCGTTCCTTATAGAAAGGCAAATTACTAGTGAAGAGACAAGGTTATGCGTATAATATAAAGTAACTACGTTAGAGGAGGATTTTTTATGAAACAAGATATTGCAGTCATTGGACTATCCGTAATGGGAAGTAATCTCGCACTCAATATGGCTGATCATGGATACCAAGTAGCGATTTATAATCGAACAACTTCTGTGATTGATGAAGTATTGGCATCTCATCCTCATGCGAACTTAAAAGGTCATTATTCGTTGGAGGATGTGTGTGCAAATCTCACCAGCCCCCGCAAGATTATGCTGATGATAAAAGCTGGTGCTGCTGTTGACGGGATGGTTGAACAGCTGCTGCCATACTTGGAACCAGGAGATATTATCATTGACGGCGGAAACTCTTACTTTAAGGACAGTGAACGCCGCTATCAATATTTAAAAGAGAAAAAAATTCATTTCTTTGGCGTGGGCGTTTCCGGCGGTGAAAAAGGCGCGCGGCTTGGCCCTGCCATCATGCCCGGTGGCGATGCGGAGGCATACCGCCATATCCAGCCCATTTTGGAAGATATCTCTGCGAAAGTTGGAAATGATCCATGCTGTACCTATATCGCGACAGGTGGTGCGGGGCATTATGTCAAAATGGTTCACAACGGCATAGAATATGCAGATATGCAGCTGATTGTGGAGGCATACCGCTTACTGAAAGAATTAGGAGGTTTCACCAATCAAGAACTGGCAGCTATATTCCATAACTGGAATGAAGGTGAATTGCATAGCTATTTGATAGGTATTACTGCTCGTATTTTTGAAACCAAAGATCCGGAAAGTACGCAGGAATTAATTGATCTGATTGTAGACAAGGCAAGCCAGAAAGGTACCGGGAAGTGGGTTAATTTAGAAGCAATTGAACTCGGTGTCGATATTTCCCTGATTACGGCAGCGGTTAATGCCCGGTTTATGTCCAACCAATTAGAACATCGCATAAACGGAAGCAAAGTAATCAAACGTCCGGAACCAATGGCTGTGCAAGATACAGAAGCATTGATTGAACTGGTGCGGGCAAGCCTGTATGCCGGTAAAATTGCGGCTTATGCCCAAGGATTTAAACTATTGGAAGTTGCGGGCAAGGAATACAACTGGCAGCTGCCATTTGGCCAAATTGCCAGCATTTTTCGCGGGGGCTGTATCATTCAAGCCAAATTCCTGGAAAACATCGTAAACGCATATGAACGCAATGCCAACCTGTCCAATCTTATCTTTGATGAGTTCTTCCTGCAGCATATCAATCAGTCGCTTGATACATTGCGGAATACTCTGGTTCTGGCTATCCAACATGGAATTGCAGTCACAGCACTCAGCAATGCGCTGGCTTATCTGGACACCTATGCAACACCGCAAATGGGAGCCAATTTAATTCAAGCACAACGAGATTTCTTTGGAGCACATACATTTGAACGAATTGATCGTCCGGGTAACTTCCATTATGATTGGGAGGGACTTCATGAATAAAGCGTTTACTATCTTTGGAGGAAGCGGTGATCTGACATATCGGAAGCTGCTTCCTGCTTTGTATAAATTATTCTTGCAAGACAAAGAAGAAACGATATGGGATATTATTGCTGTTGGCAGACGAAGTTTTACACAAGATGAATATAAATCGATTGCGCGGGATTGGGTGAAACGCTTCGCAAAGGAAGTATTTACACAAGAACGATTTGACCAATTTTCCAAGCAAATTCATTATGTGCAAGTAGACATTGCGAATTTGGAAGAGTACCAAACGCTGGCCTCATTCTACCAATCGAAACAGTATCAAGAGCATATCTTCTATTTTGCGGTGGCACCGAAAATGTTTCTGCCGGTTACGGAAGGACTTAAGCAAATTGCATGTACCAATTGCAGCGTAATCGTCGAAAAACCATTTGGCGAGACATTGGCATTGGCAAAACAGCTTAATGCAGTGATGGAACAAGTCTTCACAAAAGACCTGATTTATCATATTGATCACTACTTGGGAAAAGAAATGATTCAAAGTATTCAGTCAATCCGCTTCCATAATGCGATTTTTCAGGGGATTTGGAATAAAGACTATATTGAAAATATTCAAATCTCGGCATTTGAGACGGTTGGTGTAGGAACGAGAGGCGGCTATTATGACGATAGCGGTGCTCTCAAGGATATGGTACAAAATCACTTGTTCCAAATCTTGTCATTGGTTGCTATGGAACCGTCTGAAGACGGTGACATTCAGAAGCAGCAAATTGAAGTATTGCGCAAGTTGCGGCCGATGGATCAAGAAAACATCAGCAAGCAGCTGGTGCTAGGTCAATATGAAAACTACCGCATGGAAGATAAGGTGCAGCCGGATTCGGCAACGGAAACCTATGCAGCGCTTACGGTGTTCATTGATCATCCAAGATGGATGGATGTTCCATTTTATATCAGAACCGGCAAAAAACTGTGGAAACGGGAAACGGAAGTGGTAGTGCAATTTAAACAAACAGACCCCGATCATCCGCGGAATGTCTTGATTATCAAAATACAGCCAAATGAAGGTGTGTATTTGCAGTTTAATACCAAGAAGCCAGGTGAGACCAATGAAAACGAAGTGGTCAGCATGGATTTCTGCCAGAGTTGTCAGGATATTTACCGCTTGAATACACCGGAAGCATATGAACGCCTGCTGAAAGCTGCAATGAGCAAAGATCGAACTCTCTTCCCTAAATGGGAATTAATCGAGACCAGCTGGAATTATATCGATCGGATGATGGAACAAGTGCATGAAGTAAACTTGCCGCTTGTATCTTATCTTTCAGGATCTTTCGGACCGGAAGAAAGCGATGCGATGCTGGCTCAATATCACCATACATGGTTTAACAGCGAACGAAAGGAGAACGAATATGAACTATTATGACATTACAAAAGAAATTTCTGAGGAAATGGTTGTCTACAAAAATCGGGACTCCAAGCGGATCAAGCGTTTGGTACAAGCGGATTATACGAGCCAATCTTATTACGAATCACGGCTGGAACTGGATATGCATACCGGAACCCATGCGGATGCACCGCTCCATATGATTGAGCACGGAATTACAATGGAACAAGTTGACTGGACCAAATTCATTGGTCCTTGCAAGGTATTTGATTTAACTCATGTAAAGGAATATATTGTGAAAGAAGATCTTGTTGGGCTGGATATCCGGAAGCAAGACATCATTTTGCTAAAGACAACAAATTCCTACGACACAAGTTACAATCCTAAATTTGTGTATCTGGAGGAAGATGCAGCCACATACTTGGTGGAAAAAGGAATTAAATGCCTTGGCATGGACGCTATGAGCATCGAACGGGATAAAGCCGATCATCCTACTCATAAAATTATCTTATCGCAAAAAATTGGTGTTTTAGAGGATTTACAATTGAAAGACGTAAAAGCAGGTCATTACTTTCTAAGTGCCTTGCCTTTGAAAATCAAAGGCAGTGAAGCTTCACCGGTACGTGCCGTTTTACTGGATCAAATGTAAATAATAAGGAATGCAAAAATGCATTCCTTATTTCATGAAATAGGCTACTTAATGAGTCTATATGATTATTGTATAATTATAAAATATATATTATTATGAATATAAACATAAAAAGTTTGAAAAGGGGAAAAAGAATGAAATCAATTCGCTTAAAGTTGTTATTGTTTACGTCTGCTTTGGTTGTTTTGATGGCGGTTGCGAGTTTGGCAGCAGGCCTGACTACAAGCTATCAAGGATTGATTCGCAATGTAGAGGGAGAATTGCAGACAAGTGGTCAAATCGCTGAAGTTGCTATCTCCAGCAATCTCAAGGCAATGAAAGACCGCATTTATTTAATGGCTAATGCCAAAGATATGCAGGGGTCTGAAGAAGAAGTGCTGGCAGCAATGAATGCATATCAAACCCAGCAGAATCTAAAGGCTGTTGCGATCATCAATCAAGACGGAACGGTATTGACACAAAGTACCTATCAGGATTGGAAAACAGCAGAAAGCTATGTACAGAAAGCATTTCAAGGGGAGACAACGATTTCTTCTACAGAGTTAAATGAAAACGGTGAATTGGTTATCCGTGTTTCCAGCAAGATTCCCGGAAAAAACCAAGTTCTCATGGTGCTGTATGACGGCATGGTTCTGAGTGAAATGATTAAAAATATCCGCGTAGGAAAAAGCGGCAATGTCTTCATCCTCGATTATAATGGTACCATGATTGCAAATATGCGGCCTGAGCTGGTAGAGAAAAGGCAAAACTTTATTGAGTTTGCAAAGACAGATAAAGCATATGTTTCTGCTGCTAAAGTTTACCAAAATATGGTGGCTGGAAAGTCCGGCATTGACCGCTATACTTATAATGGAGTAGAGCGTATTATTTACCATGCAAGTATTCCTGAATCTTTTGGATGGTCCTATGGTATCGTTGCCCCGATCAAAGAAATGACAACATCAGTTACAACGATTGCAATCGCTATGACGGTTTCCTCACTTGTATTGATTTTGATTGGATTGATTGTTTCATCGATGTTCGCATCCCGGATTGCGAAACCAATTGCGAAGGTCACGCAGCGGATGCAATTGCTTGCCAAGGGTGATCTGACAACACCGGTTGAGCATGTGGATCAAAAAGATGAAATCGGTCAATTGACGAATAGTCTTAGCGAGTCTGTAAGCGCATTGTCGAAGTATGTGCAGGATATTTCCAAATTCTTAAAGGAAACAGCCAATGGCAATTTCCGCTATGAGCTGGAAGATCATTTTACAGGTGATTTTGAAGCAATTGAACATGCTATTCAAGACACAGCACGGATCATGTCGCAAACATTGAGCCAAATCAATGAGGCTTCTTCCCAAGTTACAGCAGGTGCTGATCAAGTGGCTTCCAGCGCCCAAGCTTTGTCCCAAGGTGCAACAGAGCAGGCAAGCTCTATTGATGAATTGTCCAGCACCATTGCCAATGTCTCGGATCAAATTCGCATGAATGCCCAAAACGCATCGGAAATCGGCAAGCTGACAACGGTTGCCGGCAACGATATCACCACAAGCAATCAAAAAATGCAAGAGATGGTGCAAGCTATGAGGGATATCAGTGATACCTCAATGGAGATTAACAAGATCATTAAAACCATTGAAGATATTGCATTCCAAACGAATATTTTGGCATTGAATGCAGCTGTGGAGGCAGCACGTGCGGGAACTGCCGGAAAAGGCTTTGCGGTTGTGGCCGACGAAGTACGTAACTTGGCGAGCAAAAGTGCTGATGCTGCAAAAACAACCACTGCTTTGATTGCGAAATCTATCCAGTCGGTAGAAATGGGATCGCGAATTGCGAGTGAGACAGCACAATCATTGGATCAAGTAGTTGGGAATTCTATGAAGATTGTGAAAACAATCAATGAGATCTCGAAAGCTTCCCAGGAACAAGCGGCTTCTGTCGGACAAATTACAATTGGTATTGATCAAATTTCTGCTGTCGTTCAAAATAATTCAGCGACTGCCGAGCAAAGTGCAGCAGCAAGCCAGGAATTATCCGGACAGGCGATGATTTTAAATCAGCTTGTCAGCCAGTTCCAATTACAAGGTCAGGATGCTTCTGTTTATACATATCATGAAGAGCTGCCTCCTGTGGATACTCATAGACCAATAAAACCCAAAACAACGAAATTAGCAGTAAAAACAGATGACAAGTATGCATAAAAGATAGAAGCAAGAGAACATAAAACGGTGGGAGTTTATCCTCACCGTTTTATGAATTAGTAAACAGAAGCTAGTTAGTCGTATAATACAAAGATGAATAAACCAACACCTACTAGCGGGTGCTATACTATTTTTTCTAAATTGTGTTCGACACCATTAAATGTCTTGTATTCGTGCGGTATGTCTAATGAGGCTAAATATAAATGCATGATTTCATTGTCACAAAACAAGATGTCATTCGTTCCAATGTGAACGGCAATGTGTAAAGTTCTGCGTATTTTATCTGCATTTTGACGTACTAGGCATAAGATATTATTTTCTTCTAAATATCGTTTTTCATGCATCATTGTTTCATATAACTCGATCGCTGTTTCGGGTGATTTCCCCACGCCATGATAATCCTTATGGTATTGGTGATGATATGTTCCGGCATAAGAAGTGACAGAGCCAAATAGTTCAGCATATTTAACAGCAAAATAAAATGCCATTGCCCCGCCCATCGAAAAACCTGACAACATTCTATTTTCACGGGTTGCATTTGTTCTGTATCGCTCGTCGATATGAGGAATTAATTCTTTCATAAGAATTGCTTCAATTTGCAATAAAGCATCAAAATATTCGGTCTTCGAAGAAATGACATTCATAAAAACAGTGATAGCCGGTCTGTTTCTATAAACTGTTTCAATCGACCATATGTCTGATGATTCGTTCCCCTGCCAGCCATGAATATGATATACAACCGGATATCTTTCTTCGCTTTCCCAATAAGCAGATGGAAGATAAATGTTATAGCCGATTATGTGATTTAATGTATGACTATAGAATGTTTTATGAGTAATGTTTTTCGGTGCTTCTGCTGGTGGATTTATATAATTCATTGCGCTTTCGTTCCTCTCCCTAACTTACATAGTAGTTTTTGTGGTCACAACATAAAAATAGCAAGGGGTTTTGGGAACCCTCAATGGGAAGATATGATAGATGGTCACACTTCTTGTGATTGCTATCCTTTTTATTATTATAACACAGGTACAGCCTGTAAGGCACTGTATCTGTGTTTGTTTTATTACGGCATCGCTAGGATTTTTTTACATATTTTACTGTTTGAAATGGCGCATAGCATATATGAAAAATGTGAATAGTATAGACTACAATACCATGAAAGTTCCATAATCCTATGATACTCTATAGGAGAATAAGGCAGAACTTTTTGAGATATTGTCAGGATATGCTAGAATAAACAAAACGAAAGGAGATTTCGTATGTGGAAGAAATTATTTAAAAAAGAAAAACCGAAGCAAAATCCCCTTGAGTTATTTTTAACAGGTCTTGAAGAAGAACGGTTGAAAACTCATGAGCTTACTGTTTCATTTATACTTGCAGATGAGATGATACTGAAAAATACCGCAGAATATGATCAGATTTCTAAAATAAGAAGAAAATTTCATGAACAAATTGGGATGTCTAAGCAAGGCAGACCTTGGTTTCAGGAAACATTTTTGCCCTATGTCAACCATTTGAAGAAGATGAGCAATTGGGAAACACAGTTGCCGAGGTTAGATGTGTTTATGAGTTTGTATTGGTATTTCTGTGAACAGTATCCGGGCTTTATGGCTCCAATACAGGCAGAACTTGAAACATCGCTGGACCCGCGGATTCGCCGTTATTATGAGAAAGTGTTTAATGTTGATATTTATACAGGTAAGATTTATGATGAGGAAATAGAAATGAATAATGCCTGGAAGCAGCATTTTTATAAAGCTTCCTTCGCATTTCAAGATGGCAAAGGGAATATCGATATTTCGATGCAGGAATGGCGGAAGTTTATTGCAGAATTTCATGAAACATTGGCAAGCAGACCAAGGCTTATCTATGACTTCGCAAAAGAGATCGTAGAGTATCAGAAATTGTTTTACTTCTTCAGCTATGTTGTGCGGATGGAACGGGTAAATCAACTCAAAAGCGTATTGCTGGGAAATAAAGATGGAACAATGGATAAACTGATTTATAAAGTAATCAATGCTGTTTATGCTGTTGATGAAGAACGAGGGCAGCTGCTTCGAAAGCTGTATATTTAACAATAAGATATCTGGTGATCAGATATCTTTTTATTGCGATTTATTAGACGAAGACCGAAATTTTGCAATGAGTTTTTTGACAGTGTGTAAATAGACGGCAGATTTGCTATAATAAGCAAAGAATTAGGCGGTGGAAATATGGATTTTGGAAATATAGAACTATTGATCAAGCAAGCAAATCGTTCTGTTCATTTTGAATGTACAAGTAAAGAGAATCAAGAACTAGTAAATAAAATCAGAGATATCTATGCAAATAAACAAATTAGCTTCGTATTTTTAGATGATGCAATGTATAGTTTTTTTACTGTGAAAGAGTATCTTTTATTTTACTCGGACATTACCGATTCAGATTGTGATTTATTTGGGGTTGCGGAGTTGCTTCATCTTCATCCGTACTTGCATCAGAAAATTAAGAAACTTACCAGTTCTGTAAAGAAGCTAGTTCAAATTGCCGGAGCTTTTATGACGAAACCTGACCTGCTGGTACTTGAAGATCCCTTGAAAGATCTTGAACAAGAAGATGCAAAGCTTTTGGTAGGAGTGATTGACCAACTGCCGGAGCAAGGAATGACCGTCATTACAACTTCACCATCCTTTCGCAATGTTGTTTTGATGCCTGGAAATACCTATCACATCAAAGATGGAACATATATACCTATTTATGAATCATTGGATGCAGCGTTTATGAGTCATTCAATATCTCAGCAAAGTGATTTGGAAACATTAGAGATTAAAACAAAGGGCCGGGAGCTGTTCATTACAGTAGCAGATATTTATTATGCGGAGAGCATTGATTCTGTTTGTCATGTGTATGTTAAAAATTCGCTGGTACCAACAACCTACACGTTAGAGGAACTGGAACAAAAATTGCAGCGATTTCATTTCTTTCGCTCGCACCGTTCCTATCTGGTAAATGTCAGCCATGTGAGTGAGATTCAGCAGTGGACACGCAATAGCTATGCGCTCATTTTAGATTCTGAAAAAAATATTGAGATTCCGCTAAGCAAACGGCGGTATCAGGAGTTTAAAGCACTGCTCCATTCAGAGCCGATTTGATGCCGCTGGAAGCTTGATTGATGCACCTCAGCTCTCATATCATGCCACTGAGCCAAAACCACTTTCCAATTGTTTGGAAGCGCGTATAGTTGGTGATGTACACAAAGGAGGCAGCATATGAAGGCATGCATAAAAATTGAGAACCTTTCAGTTTCATTCCATCAGCAAAAAGCAATTGCAGATCTAACATTTCAGGTAATGGAAGGTGAAATCTTTGGTTTTTTAGGACCGAGTGGAGCAGGAAAAACCACAACCATCAAAGCACTCACCAAGCAGTTGAAGATGGCGCAAGGGAGTATTGAACTATTCGGAAAGTCACTGGCAGAACATCATTCATCGGTATATGACCAAATCGGTATTATGTCCGATTCCAATGATGTGTATGAGAATTTGTCAGTGTATGATAATTTAAAGTTTTTCGCATCTATCAAAGGTATGGATGAAAGTGTTGTGGATCCTCTTCTGAAGAAAATAGGTTTATATGAGGCACGAAAAAAAATTGTCAAAAAACTGTCCAAAGGAATGCGGCAGCGGTTGCTTCTGGCAACGACACTGGTGCATAAGCCAAAACTTTTGTTTTTAGATGAACCAACTGCTTCGCTTGATCCGCGAACAACTGCAGAGATTCATGATTTATTTCGGATGTTGAATCGGGAAGGAACAACTATCTTTCTAACAACTCATTCGATGGATGAAGCGGAAAAGTTGTGTGATCGGGTTGCCTTTTTAGATCAAGGAAGGATCGTTGAATTGGGTTCGTGTGCTTCTTTGAAATTGAAGTATGCGCAAGATACAATAACAGTTCAGTTTTCGCAGGAAGGAACGAGTGTGTACACTAAGGATTTAGACGGACTAAAACAAATTGCTGCAAAAGCAGCACTTGATCCAGTTGTGCGCATTCATTCCAATGAGCCAACACTGGAAACAATTTTCTTAACAGTAACAGGGAGAGATAGCTATGAAGTTGCGTAAATGGAAAGCATTATTAAGCAAAGATTTTAAACTGATTTTGAATAATAAGAATATATTGCTGTTGTTAATGCTGCCGATTTTGTTTGCTGTTATTTACAGCAGTTCGATGGACTTAGGAGATGACCCAAAAGGAATATATTTCTTGCTGGTGATGATTACAGCATTAGGTATGATGGTTGTTGGATCCTCATTGATGGCTTTGTCTATTGCCGAAGAAAAAGAAAAAAAGACTTTACGTTCACTTGTTCTTTCCGATATTTCAGGCTTTGCATTTATTGCATGTAAGATGATCATTATTACAATATTATTTACCCTGGCGATGACAGCATCTTTCTTTATTGTTGGTGCACCAATGCATTATCTGGGAAAGTATCTGCTAATGCTGCTGCTTACAACAGTATCTCTATTATTTTTTGGATCAATTGTTGGTTTGCTTTCCCAGACACAACAATCTGCCGGAGTTCTAGGGACACCACTTATGCTATTATTTGCTATTCCATTATTCTCTTTAATGGGTGATATTGAAATTCTGAATAAAATTGCGAAGCTTCTTCCTACAGGACCAATTACTTTTCTGATGTTGCAAGACGGGGGAGCGCAAATTTCCTATTCTAATCTAGTGGGGTTTGGTTCCATGGCAGCGTGGATTTTGATTGCGGGTGTAATCTTCCTTGTATTCTATCGAAAAAAGAGTATTGACAACTAATTACCTGCTGGATGCTAGTTACTAGAAAACAAGAGATCCATACAATTTATTCTTGCTAATACAGCTTTTATTGATTATAATGTATTAGCATTCCTGCAGCCATGGCGGAATCGGCAGACGCGCACGTTTGAGGGGCGTGTGGTAATAACCGTGTGAGTTCAAGTCTCATTGGCTGCACCAAATGAGTTTTTACCAAAACTTGGTTTAATTTCTATTGAAATTAGGCTGAGTTTTTTTTGTTTAGAAAACTCAACATGAGTCTTCTCAATATGAGGTTTATCGCTTTGCGTATGGGGTCTGGCATAGAAAATACGTGTTCTTTGAACAGTTTGATTTGATCTGCAAATTCTAACGACAGTGGTTTAGAAAATTCAGAACCGTTATCAGTTAAAATAACGGGAAATAACGTAGTAAACAGATCATGGCCAAGCAGTTCATAAAGATGATCAAAGATATCAATCACAGACTTAGAGTTATTTGAATTTCGTAATTAGCAATCATAAAACTGCTTTGCGGGAAAGAAAAAGTCAGTAAGGCTTTTCCGCCGATTCTTCCGATAACAGTATCCATCTCAACATATGAAGTATCAGGATACTCCTCCAAATAGTATAAATAATAGCAATTTAATTTTAATTTCATATTGATTGTTAGATTTGTTAAGATATAATGTAGTTAATTAAATTTAGATAATACTAAATTTATAAAAGAAATGGGGGAGTCTTTTATGAATAATTTGTTTTTAAGTAATTCTTCGATAATTTTAGGTTCTTAAATGGAAATCAAGTCAATGATCCTAAGTTAATAAGATCTAGTGAAAAAGCAAAAATTCATAAAAAATTGGACGATGATAATGAATCTGTTATTTTTAACGAAATTTTTACAAATGCCGACATATTATATACTTTAATGACAAACGCTATTAAAGAGGAAATAATTTTATATGAATATTCTGGAATAAATGAGTTCGTTTTTGAGATAACTCTTAAAAACGGGAAATTAGATATTATTGATAATAAAGTGCTAATTAAAAATAATAACGAAGAAATTATTGGTAGGTTTGAAGATCTATATATGTATGATAACAATGAAATTTATAGTAACGATGTGAAATATGAAATAATTCAAGAAAATGATAAATACTATTACAAAATTATTGCAAATAATGATTTCTTAACTGATAAAACTACAGTATATCCAGTTGTTATTGATCCAATAATAGTATTAACTAATGATCTTGATACATATGTTAGCAGCTATTATCCTTCTACTAACTACTATAATGCTACTTTTTTGGAAACAACTGGTAATAATGGTTGGACTGCTGATGAAGTAAATAATTATGTATCTAAAAGTTATAAATTTAGTCAAAACATGTTTTCAAGTTTCTATATGCAACAAGTAGTAAGTGCAAACCTTACTCTGGAAGTAAAGGCAAAAAGTACAACATCAGTTCAGCCTAAAATAAATGAAGTATTAAATGACTTTTATCCAACATCATTAACATATGGTTCATCAAGTTCTTTAAATATAAACTTGCTGTACAAAGCACATTTGCTCATGAAAAGATGCATCTATATGATGTTAATGAAGTAACATCTGGTGACAATAACACAACTTCTTTAATGGGATATGGTAGAAATAGAAGCGTAATTGTTTCACCAAGTCAAGCTGATTTAAATACTATTCATGCAAGATAGGAGATTTCTTATGAAAAAAATAATTTCAAATATATTAATTTGTTCTGTTATGTTTTTAAGTTATGGGTGCTCAAAAAATAATGAAAAGAAACCCGAAATCAGTGTTCCCTTTACAACTACAATTGGGACTACAACTACTCAAGAGTTAACTAACGAAACAACAAGTTCTTTCATTGCAAAAGATGAAGTCCAATCTTTAAATAATCAATATTCTGATATCCTATTTGATGAGAAAAACTTTAATCTGAGTGATTATAGAGATTCGGATCTGTTTACGCCTTATGAAAACGTAGCGAAGAGTTTTGCCGATATAGGCCCAGTACCAATAGAGGCCCAACTTGAGTTTCTCACAGATGTTATTGCACGTGTAAAGGTGGTTAACAATAATGGGGGCTTTAATTTTAATGCTAGATGGCGTGTAGCTGGTCCTGAAGATGCAGTTACCGTATGGTCAAGTGTAGAAGTAGAGTTCACCGATGTTTATTATGGGGATGAAGTAAAAAACAATATTGTACAAATTATTCACGAGGGAGGAGTTTTTGAAAATCAATTGTATAATTATGCACAATTTACAGAAGAAATGGAAGTTGGTGCAGAATATTTGGTTTTTCTAAAAAACTTTATTGCACCAGGTGAAAGTTTAAATGGCAAAGAAAACAATAAATATTCAATTCAGACTCTTGATGGGTTCATAAAAATAAAAGATGGCAAATCTAGTATCAGTAATAAGAAGATTGACATTGCAAACTTTAGAAGTAATGTAGATATAAATAAAATTATTGACTATTCTTCTAAGATGATTAAAATTCTAAAAAATAAATAGTATTAAAATGTGATATCTTGTTACATTCATATAAGAATGAATCTAACATATTTTATACGAAAAAACTATAGCAAAATTGCTTATTTGTTATAATTTTATGATTTCAAATTAACACATTTTAAATTATCAAAAGCACATTAAAGGTTTAATGTGCTTTTTGATTTGTAAGGAGAGAAAAATGAAAATATTTTTTGAAGAATACGGATCAACTTTACTGATTTTAGTTATTGCAATGTTTTTTGGGGAATCTTCATTTCAGTCATACCTTTAGTTAGAACAATAAATTTATAAGTGGTGAAATGGAAAAAGGAAAAATTCCTTGGCAAAAAAAATGGATCTGCAGAACTCTATGTCTAGAAACTCCAAAAAATGCTATAACGAATAAAACGTATAATGGTACAAATCGTTTTATTTTATCATTGATGTCTATCATAAAAAAACTTTGATGATAACCGATGGTGCATGTTTAATCAAGCAAAAGATAACGACTGGAAGATTTGCGAAGGGGGGCAAAATCAGTAAAGCTTGAATTCTTTCGTTTATATGATAAAGAAACAAAAAAAGACTTGAATTTAGAATGGTGGAACAATTTAAGTGCATTAGAAAAGCAAAAATTTCTAGCTGAAAATAGAATATCATTTGTTTATGCACCTTTTCGAGTATTTAATGCAACCAGATCCAGATTGGAGATGTGTTCGGTTTTTCTTTATATGCAGTGATCAAATTGTCTTTATCCAGTTGATAGCAAAATGATTATTTAGTATGATTGTGGCAGAAACAATCCACGATAGATTGTAGCGTCACAAGGAAATGGATAGTATCATATTTAGCAAAATAAATATGAATATTTGCATGAACCATTTGACTCTGACACCGTGTCGTACTTTATAATCAAAAATGAAAAGAATGAGGTTAAATATGGATCTTCAAACAATCAGCCAGGTGTCAAAAGATTATGGGATTTCCCCAAGAATGCTGCGCTATTATGAGCAAGTCGGTTTGATCCAAAGTCTGCGGAGAGAAGGCTATGCATACCGCGTTTATGATGAAAATGCAATGAGTCGGTTGCGGCAGATCGTAGTCCTGCGCAAACTGCGGGTTCCCGTGAAGCAAATCATAAGCATCCTTAACAATTATGATGCAGCGGAAGCAGTGGAGATTTTCAGGAGAAACATAAGTGATATAGATAGTGAAATAACGGCGTTGTCTACCGTAAGATCCCTGTTGATACGTTTTGTTGAGGAAATTCATGAAAAAGCTGCTGTTGATTTGAGGCTTCTGGATGACGAAATGATCTTCTCTGTAATTAGCTCTCTTTCTTTTTCTGACAATCTAATAAAAGAAACGAAGAATGTGTCAATGGAAGACTTAAACAAAGCGAATGAAGAATTAATGAAGATGGATGACAAAGATGTACGCATTATATATTTGCCGCCAATGACTGTGGCTGCTGCTTACGCTTCCGGAGAAGGTTGTTTAGACAAAGCATCGAGTCTATTAAATAAATTTATTAAAGAAAGCAGATTGTTGAGTTTGAACCCGATGCACGCGGCTTCGATTTTGACTGCATGGTAAATGGGGAAGATTCGCAAGGACATGAAGCATGGGTTTCTGTTCCCCATGATATGGAGATTCCGGCACCATTAGTAAGACGGCAGTTTCGTGGCGGGTTGTATGCAGCACATGTATTAAGAGCATGGGATTTCCAAGATTGGCGCAGGTTGAAAGAATGGGTCAACGCAAGTGATAAGTACGACAATGACTGGGGATCTCCAAGATGGGAATCAGCTGAAACAGATTGTGGTCAAGGGTTTGAAGAAACATTGAATCTGTATAATTTTATTCAGAAACATGATGCTGAAATGAGTTATTTGCAACTTGACTTGCTATTTCCGATAAAGGAGAAGGGAAATGAATGAACTTGAAATAGGATCAACCATTTTATTTGGTAATTATAAATGGTGTGTCCTTGATATCCAAAATGATATGGCTTTAGTTGTTACTGAAGAAATCATTGAACATCGCCCTTACCACAATGCTTATATCGATATTACATGGGCTGACTGTTCGATGCGAGCTTATTTAAACCGTGAATTTTATGACCAATTCAGTGCAGCTGAGCAAGCAAGAATTGTTCCTGTTTTAAATAAGAATCTTGACAACCAGTGGTATGGTGCAAAAGGTGGGGCAGATACGCAAGATAGGATATTTTTATTAAGTCTTGAGGAAGTATGCAAATACTTCGGCAATAGTCTTTCTAAGCTGCAAAACCCAGGAAAGAAGCAAAGATACTGGTTTGAACGAAAAGATGAAAACAACAGTAAGCGGCTAGCGAAAGTTTTGGGCAAAGAAGTAACATGGTGGTGGTGGCTTCGATCACCCGGCCGTGTTAATGTAAAAGCAGTTTATATCTTTGGAACTGATGGTAATATCGGTATTCAAGGAAACAATATTTTGAAAGGTAATATCAGCGATGGCTGGTGTACGGGAGGAGTCCGACCTGCTCTATGGCTAAAGCTGGAATTATAGCGTTTGCATTAAATGAATTGATGGTAGTTGCAGTACAAAATACATAAATGAAAAAGGAGAAAAGGAAAATGAGTAAGTACGAAAATGCAATGAAATTGATGGAAGAACGCTGCGGGAACGGAAATGAAGTAGTGATGGCACTTGCGACTATAGCGCTATCCCCGAATGCCGCTGGCAAACCTCGCCCTGCAGTACGTATGGTCTGCGCTTATTATGAAGAAGGTGTGTTCTATGTTTCGACAGATGCAAAGAAAAATAAAATGCTGCAAATTGAAAATAATAATGAGGTCTCCGTTGGTGGTCTAGAATGGTTTGCGCTCCAAGGCACTGCTGAAAATCTTGGTTGGGTTAAGGATGAGAAGAATGCGGAAATCAGAGCAAATTTCAAAAAAGTCTTCAATTGGTTTGATGAAGTTGGTGATGAAGACAATCCGAATTCAATCGTATTGCGTATCAATTTATCAGAGGGGACTATTACTGACAATGAAGAGAAGTATGGCGACCGATTCTATGAAGTTGATTTTATCAAAAAAACGGCAAAGTAGCAGTTTGTTATCAAGTCTCATATTAGCCGGTTTTAAATTAGTGTACTAAAATTGTTGGAATAACACTGTGTTATTCCTTTTTTTGTTAAGTTCTAATTTATAGCTGATATAAAATCATATGGTAAGAAATAAATCAGGTAACTTAATAAATGCGGTAATCGGCGGTGTATTTAGATATCTCAGACATATCAATATGAAGGATTCTTACTTCGATAAAGAAAAAGTAAAATTAATTTTGAAATGCTTGATAGCAAAATATTTATTTAGTATGATGGGTGCAGAGAAATTTTTCTACGATAGTATAGCCTCATGGAAATGCCGGAAAACTGATATAGTTCCAAATAGATATCCTTATAAACAGTTTGACTCTGACACCGTGTCGTACTTTATGATAAAAAGAAAAAGAATGAGGTTAAAATATGAATCTTCAAACAATTAGTCAAGTATCAAAGGATTATGGAATTTCCCCAAGAATGCTGCGTTATTATGAGCAAGTAGGTTTGATCCAAAGTCTGCGGAAAGACGATTATGCTTACCGCGTTTATGATGAGAATGCGATGAGTCGGTTACGCCAAATTGTAGTTCTGCGCAAACTTCGGGTCCCCGTGAAGCAAATCATTAGCATTCTTAACAATTATGATGCAGCGGAAGCAGTGGAGATTTTCAGGCAAAATATAAGTGAAATAGACAGTGAAATCACAGCGCTGTCAACGGTCAAATCTATATTGCTGCGTTTTGTTGAGGAAATTAATGATAAAGCCGGAGTTAACTTGAAGCTTCTCGGTGATGAAGCCATGTTCTCTGTGATTAACTCTCTTTCATTTTCAGATAATCTGATCAAGGAAACGAAGGACAATCTATCTATGGAAGACTTAAACAGAGCCAATGAAGAATTAATGAAATTGGAAGACAAAGATGTGCGAATTGTTTACCTTCCGCCAATGACTGTGGCTGCTGCTTATGCATCGGGAGAAGGCTGTGAGGGAACGGTTTTAGATATAATAAGTGAATTTACGAAAAAGAGCGGATTGCTGGACAGGAAACCTGATGCACGAAGTTTCGGTTTTGACTGCTCTCAAGGATCAGTAGTGCTGGGTGAAAACTCACAAGCATATGAAGTATGGGTTTCTGTTCCTGATGATATGGAAGTATCTGCCCCATTAGTAAGACGTGAGTTCCGTGGCGGATTATATGCAGCGCATGTACTAAGGGCGTGGGATTTCCAGGATTGGCGCAGGCTGAGAGAATGGGTTAATGCAAGCGATAAATATGACAATGACTGGGGATCTCCAAGATGGGACTCTGCTGAAACGCTCTTTGGGCAAGGGTTTGAAGAAACGTTGAATTTTTACAACTTTATTCGAAAGTACAATTCTGAAATGCGGTATTTGCAACTTGATTTATTGTTTCCGATTAAGGAGAAATAAGTGATTTTGAATACCTTAATCATTGCATTAAGCGTGATTATAATTGAAAAAATTAATGAACAAGACTATTCCAAGAGAATGGTCTTGTTTTGTTATTGTTTCAGCGAGCAGAACACAGATGCGATCGAATTGGAAGAGCATCAGCCATGCACTTGATTGCAAGACATTGAAAATAAGGTAAGAAAAAGTATGTTTGAACGCAATTTGTAAATAATCATTTAAAATGGTACAATACTATAATGAAGAAGTAACAGGTAATTGTAAACAATCAAATTGATGGGGTGAAATCATGATAAAACGTACATTGTATATAATCCTGATCCTGATATTGACTGCATGCAGTGCCTTTTATACGGAACATCGTGATTCATCGACTGCAACATCAACCCAAAGCACAAAATCTACTCAAGCGCCGCCAATTGAAGTCCTGACAAAAGCAGAACAATTGCTCCGAATCATGACTTTAGAAGAAAAAATTGGACAGCTCTTTATCATTCGTCCGGATTCCTTGGAGCGGGATCTTACTGAAAAGCAAATTAGCAATCCCAAGGCTTATGGTGTAACAGAAATGGATCGTCAAATGATTGCTGACTTAAAGCGATATCATATTGGCGGAGTTGCATTATTTAAAAAGAATATTGTATCACCGGAACAGCTAATGGATTTTATCAATGAAATGAAGATAAACAGCGATATTCCCTTATTTGTCAGCATTGATGAGGAAGGCGGATCTGTAGCCAGAATTGCGAATGCAGCGGGATTTGATGTAATCAAATATCCAAGCATGCAGGCAATTGGTCTGACAAAAGATCTGAATAATGCAAAAGATGTTGGGCTCACAATTGGCTCCTATTTAAAGCAATACGGATTTAATCTGGATTTTGCTCCTGTAGCCGATGTGAATACAAATCCTAAAAATATTGTGATTGGAAACCGTTCTTTTGGCAGCGACCCTGTATTGGTTGGGGAAATGGTGGTTGCAGCAATTGAAGGGTTTCACAAAGCCGGTGTAATGAGCTGCATCAAGCACTTCCCAGGACATGGGGATACTAAGGAAGATACCCATAAAGGATTTGTATCTACAAGAAAAACATGGGATGAACTGAAACAAAGTGAGTTGATCCCGTTTGTTAAAGCCTTTCGCCATACTGATATGGTTATGATCTCACATATTACAGCTCCCAATATAACTTCTGATGGTCTTCCCTCATCACTTTCTCAAGAAATGATTGAGGGGAAGCTGCGAAAAGAATTGGAATATGATGGAGTCGTAATCACAGATTCAATGGAAATGGGAGCAATCGCATATAGCTATACCTCCGCAGAAGCTGCTGTGAAGTCAATTTTGGGTGGTGCAGATATTATTTTAATGCCGGAAAACTTTGCGGAAGCTTATACTGGCGTACATGATGCAGTGACAAACGGAACGATTAGCGTAAAGCGAATTGATGAGAGCATTTTGCGGATTTTATCATTAAAAGAAAAGTATGGTCTGCTCAATTAAATATATGTAAGCGAATATATGATTCACAGAAGCCATTGACGATGTTTTTCGCATATGCTATTCTAATATCACGAAAGAGAGGTGGTCAATATGATGAAGAACTATTTTACTATGCTCATATTGGCCATCATACACTAAAAAATCCAGCTTTTTGATGATGGCGAAATCGTTTTTTTAAGTTTCACCTATCAAAAAGAAAGGAAATCATAGTGAATGATTCAATTAAGTGACTACGGATTAGAAGAAAAGTATTGGAAGGATGAGGCATTCATTGGCAGAATTATCTATTCCAATAAACAATATTATAAAGTAATTACCAACAGAGGAGAATTTCCTGCTATATTGAAAGGCAGCGCTTTTTATCAGGCTGTGTATGATGCGGATTTGCCGGTTGTTGGGGATTTCGTGTATCTGCGGGAAATTGATCAGGGAGATCGTTATCTGATTGAAAAAACATTGGAACGGAAAAGCAAAATAAATAGAGGCAATCATGATAAGCTAATGAAGGAACAGCTAATTGCAGTCAATGTGGATATTGTGTTTGTCTGCATTTCAGCAAATCAGAACTTCAATTTAAATCGCTTAGAACGTTACTTATATGCAGTAATGCAAGAGCGGCTGCGAGTGGTTGTAGTTCTTACCAAAGCAGATCTGGCAGAAAACAGCAATGCTTTGATAGAGCAGATTATGTTTCGGTTTCCAATGGTAGAAACATTGAAGTTATCGATGTATGATCCATCTAGTATTGACCTTCTCCGCTCTTATCTCCATAAGAATACTACAGCAGTTTTGATGGGGTCATCCGGGGTGGGTAAATCAACCTTAATTAATTTGCTGGCAAAGCAAGATGTTATGAAAACGAGTGCGGTTAACGAAAAACACGATAAAGGAATGCATACTACCACATCAAGGCATCTTATCAAGCTTCCGGATGGCGGATGCATCATTGATACGCCGGGCATGCGTACACTGAAACTCTGGGATCATACTGATGAAACTACATTCTTTCAAGAGATTCAAGAAATTGCTGTGCAATGTAAATACCATGACTGTACCCATACTGTTGAGTCTGATTGTGCAGTACTTCAAGCAATCGAGCAAGGTGTCCTTTCCGAAGAACAGATGAGCAATTACCAGAAATTGATGAGAGAGCAGCGTTTCATGCAAAGAACGATGCGTTCCGGCTATTATAAAGAACGGCGAGAAAAAACAAAAGCAATTGAAACAGCAAAATGGAATAGCAAAAAAAGAACACGCTAACCACACGTATCTCATTTATCATTCTTTGTGTTTCAACATACTTGTAGAGCAAAAAGGGAGAGGATTTGATTTCGGGTAATTTCGAAGTTCCTGTTATGCCACAGGAAAGGAGGTTTTCTGATCGAAGCTGCCCATAGAACAGCAATTACAAGGTATATGAACGACAGCGGCATTTCATTTAGAATCACAGTGCAGAAACAATAAATGATCCATTTGCAGATGCCTGTTAGTAAAAAAGCGGAGGAATCCGCTTTTTTAGAATAGTGATAATTGTGATTGTTTCAGTGACTTCATTGGAACTTCATGAATGATAGCATCGTGAGGCAATGAACCAATAAGTACTGGCGCATGAGGATCATGCAGCTGCTTATTTAGTCGAGCGCGGCTGTTTGATGAGGTCGCATAGCAATACCGGCAGCCATGCAGGCAAGTATGATAAGTCCCGATATCAATGCTTTCCGCACAACCGCATTCAGTTCTTTGATTGCGGTCTTTTTTTGCTGTGAGGGGTACATGCAAAAGTTGCTCAATGCGTTTTTGATCAATGCAGGAACTGTGTGAAATATGATATGCAGAAAGATCGATCTGCTCTGCACAAGTTTCCAGTTTGATTCCGAAGGAAGATGCTGTTTCACTCATATGTTTTGCCAGGCAGAGCAACTCCTCATCCCTTATTTCTTTGGCAAATGATGACAATGTCTTTGAAATAGAAGGGTACCAGTCTAAAAAGCTGATCACACAAGTATCGGTGTAAGGCGCCAATGCTTGACATAAAGCAGAGAATTGCTGCATATGGTAGTTCACGTCAATGGTGTCGGTAAATAAGATTGGATCATAGCGCCAAACAATGCGCTTTCTTCCTAACACCTTACTCAGTTCTTGAAATGCCTGAACTCTTGCATCCAGATTTGGCAAATGTTCCTCAATTGTTTGCGGATATCCCGTTAATGTATATTGCATGTAGTACGGATATCCCAAGTTTGTCAATTCTGCCAGATAGGGCAGCATTGGAAGCGGATTTTTAGTCCAAAATACAATGCAATCAATTACATCGGGATGCAGAATCAATTTGCGATAATGGTTGCTGCGAAAGGGATGGGGCACATAGACAAAACCTTCATGCAGTCGTTTAATCAGCCAAGGCATATAGAATGCGGGGATATCTGTTCGTCGGCTGGCACTAAGAATCATGAAGTTGCACCGTGTTCATGCGGTATTGCGTTGGTGATACAGAGGAATGCTGCTTGAATTTAGAATAAAAAGTTGACAAGCTGGAAAACCCGCATTGCATAGCAATTTGCATGATGCTGTTTTCGCTTTCCCGCAGCAGCTGCATTGCTTTCTGACAACGAAGCTGATTGATGTATTGGGATATCGAATTGCCATAAGTCTCTTTCCACAACTTAGAGCAATGCGCATAGCTGATTCCTTGGTCAAGAATGATTTGCTTCATAGATCCGAAATCAGTGAAATGCTTTTCGGCAAGGGTTTTAATGGTATGGAGCAATTCTTGCTGCGGCAGATAAGATACTAAATCAGGACGACAACGTTTGCATGGACGAAATCCTGCCTGCAATGCATCTTCCTTGGTATGAAAGAACTGTACATGAGATTGGAGGGGTTGCTTAGATCTGCAGGAAGGCTTGCAAAAAATGTTTGTTGTTTGCACGGCATAATAAAAAACGCCATCAAAAGATGCATCATTGTTGATTACTGCATTCCACATTTGTGCTTTTGATATCATAGTTTCAGCTTCTTTCTGCTTGTTGTTTCCAAACGGCGGATATCTTTGTGGACTCCTTTATTTTTCTGATGCTGATTCGCCGTACTGCGGGTGAAAGGCGGGAATCCTGCAGGTAAGGAAGCGTGATCGCAGGATTGGCAGTAAAGCAAGTTGCAATCGCCCATGCTGCGGCCATCTCGGCATAATATCCATAAGGTGTTAACGATACCAATGTTTCAATTGTTTGGGGCAAGTATGTTTCATCGCTATAATACCACAGCAGCATCACCACTGCAAAGCGGAAAGGAAACTCTTCGCTGCTGGATAAATATGGCTGCAGGCGCTGCAGGCATTGCTGGCGGTCTTCTTTTACGCAAGACAGGCTTGCACAAAAGCTATCACAAACGGACCAGTTGTCAATGTGCGGAATAAATTGTTCTATGTATGTCCACTTCTCATCGAGCGGCAGCGGAAGCGCTGCTATCACCATACCGGTTAGCATAGTTTCTTCAAAGGAATCCCAAGTTACTTGATTTAGGTATAATTCCCAGGAGCCTTTGCAGATTTCCTTTGCCAGTTTGCGCAATACAGGCAGGCGAACACCGATCATATTGTTAATGCCCGGCAGCAACTTGGAGGAAAACGCCAAGTAAGCGGGATCTGCCAGTTCCTGTAATTTATCGTGTATATTCATAGGCTTCCCGTTCCCAATCAAGCAAGTGTTGCTTGCGCTGCAAACCGCCTGAATATCCTTGTAATTGACCGGAAGAAGAAATAATGCGATGGCAGGGGATAAACAGCAAGATGGGATTATCATGATTGGCTTTTCCCACTGCTCGCGCCCCTTTAGGCTGCTGGAGTTGTCTGGCAATTTGCCCGTAACTTTGTACATTGCCGTAGGGGATCTTAGAAACAAGATCCCACACTTGTTTTTGATAGGGAGTACCAAACGGCCGAAGAGGAAGATTAAACTCCTGACGTTGTTTGCTAAAATACTCCTGTACTTGTTTTGCTGCTGTGCAAAGCAGTTCAGTTTGATCTTGATGATATACGCTTGCTTTCTCATCTATAAAATAAGCGCGGGTTATGGCACCTTGTTCTTCTTGCATGATAAATAAACCTAATGGTGTTTCCAGTTGCATTTCGTATTGCATAAAAATCCTCCTTTTCAACAGTATAAACAAATTGCCAAAGAATGTCTTCCCAAAAAAAAGGATGCAATTTTTTATGCAAAAAAAGGCGCATGGCCTTTTTACTCTATTTTGGCAAGTGCTGCTTAATAATAGCAAGTGCAGATTGCAAGGTTTCCCGTTCTGCAATGCTCAACTTATCCAGAAGCTGATTCAACAACAATGTTTTGTGTTCCATTAAAGAAAGCAGATATGCTACGCCGGTTTGGGTCAATTCAATATGCGTGATACGACGATTTTGCTCATTTTCTTTTCTGCTGACAAACTGCTTATCTTCTAAACAGTCAATGATTTTTGTCAGCTGCTGACGTGGTATTTCCAAGTGACTTGCAATATCAGTGACACTGAGTTTTCCGTGTTTATGAAGGACGACCAGCGCACGCAGCTGCGTTAGTGGCAATTCATGAATTTTAGTGGTCTCATGATGAAATAAAAAACGCAGTAAAAGTGGTAGATATTCAATTAATTCTTCAATAAAATCATCTTTGGATGGATGCATAAATCTCAACTCCTGCATCATTATAGTAGTGAACCAACAAAAAGTCAATGAAAGTTTTTTTCAGAAAAAAAAGAGCCTTCATTGCATCGAATGCTATTTTTTGATATAATATCAGATAGGAAACATTTGTTTCGTATGCAGCATGATTCATGATGTAGTGCAGATCAAATCATTGAATGATCTTCGGTCATACCAAAGAATGAATAAACTACCATCTTTTTTTCTTGATTGCGCACGGAAATTTACGTTTCAAAACGAAAGAGGTGTATGATGAATTTATTATTAAAAGAAAAGATTCAAGAAGCACTTTCCTCAGTTCTTCCCATCTCAGCAATTGTACTCTTACTAAGTGTAACGATCACACCAATGCCACTCGGCGTGTTGATGATGTTTCTAGTTGGGGCAGTCTTGTTGATCTTAGGAATGGGATTTTTCTCATTGGGAGCAGATGTGGCAATGATGCCAATGGGAAATGGAATTGGTGCTCAATTAACCAAAATGAAAAAAGTGCCGCTAATTATTTTTGTATGTTTTTTAATCGGCTTCTTTATTACAGTCTCGGAACCTGATTTGCAAGTACTTGCGAAGCAAGCACCATCAATTCCGGACTTGATTATAATTTTTTCCGTTGCTATCGGTGTAGGTGTCTTTCTTGTAGTAGCAATGCTGAGAACGATGTTCAAAGTTTCGCTATCGCAGATGCTTATTGTTTGTTATATCATTGTATTTGGTTTGTCTATTTTTACCCCAAGGGAATTCTTGCCGATTGCATTTGATTCCGGCGGTGTTACAACAGGACCGATGACTGTTCCCTTTATTATGGCGCTGGGAATCGGGATGGCGTCTATGCGCAGCGACAAAGATGCAAAAGACGATAGTTTCGGTCTGGTAGCACTTTGCAGTGTCGGTCCGATTATCGCGGTTATGGTACTTGGCATTTTATTCCGTTCGACAACAGGAACATATTCCCCGGTGGAAATTCCGGATGTAGTAACTTCTCAGGATGTTGTAAAGCAATTCGTAATTGGGCTGCCGCATTTTATAAAAGAAGTGTCGATGGCATTGATGCCGATTGCTCTTTTCTTTCTCGTCTTCCAAATGATGACTAAGCGGTTTAAGAAAAGACAGATGATCAAAATGGGTGTAGGGGCGATTTATACCTTCTTGGGCTTGGCGCTATTTTTAACAGGAGTAAATGTGGGATTTATGCCTGCCGGCAATTTCATCGGAAAAGAGCTGGCAGCTTTGCCATATAACTATATTATTATACCAATTGGCATGATTGTGGGATATTTTATTGTTGCGGCAGAACCTGCAGTTCATGTATTGAATCAACAAGTAGAGGAAATATCCAGCGGTTCCATTTCGGCTAAAGCAATGCAATACAGCTTGTCGATTGGCGTTGCTGTTTCGGTAGGTTTAGCTATGATTCGTGTCTTAACCGGTATTTCAATTTACTGGCTGTTAATTCCGGGATATGCACTGGCGATTGGTTTGACATTCATTACGCCTAAAATATTTACCGCCATTGCCTTTGACAGCGGCGGAGTAGCCAGCGGGCCGATGACAGCAACCTTCCTGCTGCCTCTTGCGATGGGAGCAAGCGAAGCTGTTGGCGGAAACATTCTGACGGATGCGTTTGGATGTGTGGCCATGGTCGCAATGACTCCGCTGATTACCATTCAGCTGCTGGGTGTATTAACCAAAAATAAAATGGATCATGCACAGCATATTGAAGCAGCTGACCTGATCGAAGAATTTGATGATATAATTGAGTATGCGGAGGTGAATGTAAGTGAATAAAACAATACCATTGGTAAAATTAATGGTTACCATAGTTGATAGAGGAAAACGCGATACTGTCATTCGCATCTTAAAGGAAGAACATATTCATTTCCATTATTTGACTTTCGGATTAGGTACGGCCAGCTCGGAGTTGCTGGAATATCTGGGAATTGGTGAACCTAAAAAAGATGTAGTGCTAAGTCTGGTTTCAGAAGAGCGTATCCAGCATGCGCTTGAACGCTTATCTTATGAATTGCATTTGGAACGTCCCGGCAAAGGAATTGTGGCAATTTTGCCGCTTTCCGGATTAAGCGGGGCAGTCTGCCAGGCGATCGGCCAGCAGGCATGTGAGCAAGTAGAGAATGGAGCAAGCAATATGGAAAATAAGCAAAAATATGAATTGGTTCTGGCAGTAATCAATCAGGGATATGTAGATCAAGTTATGGATGCTGCGAAAGCTGCAGGCGCAACCGGAGGAACAGTAATCCACGGGCGCGGAATTGGTCATGAAGAGGCTGAAAAATTCCTTGGTCTGTCGATTCAATCAGAAAAGGAAATTGTTGCTATTTTGGTTCCGAAAGAAATCAAGAGTGCAGTCATGCACGAGGTTTCTGCTTTAGCCGGATTGAAAACAGAGGCGAAGGGAGTTCTGCTGTCTTTGCCGGTAGATAGCATTTTAGGGTTAAATTAGAGGTCGCAAGATCTCTTTTTTATTGATCCGGGAAATGGTATAAATAGCTGATAAAGGGCTGGAATGGTTTCTGTCGTCAGATTTACTGAGGGGTCAGCGTCAACGTTACCATTTCTAACTGATCAACGAAAAAAGAATTATTGCCGGTCTCAACAAACCCATGTTTAAAATATAGTGTTCGAGCAGGTATCCCAGGGATGTAATCATGAGGGTAGGTATTCACTGTGATTTGCTGGCTGGTGTCTAATTCGTGCAATGCTGATAATAGCAGTGTTGAGCCGATTCCTCTATTCTGGTATTGTTGTTTTACGCCAAGCCATGTAATGCTGTTGTTATGCCGGGAGAACCCGATAAAGCCTACGCATTGCATGTTTTCAGAATCCCAAGCCATAATGGCATTACCTTGCATCAGCTTTCTGGTTGCATAAGTAATGAAGTCCAAATTATAAGGCATGTTTGGCACCCTCATAACCGAGCCTACATCAGCAGCAACTTCCAGCCAATTTGGTAAATCTTTCGATAATGCCAAGCGATATTCCATGTGATCACCTCATTTAATTGTCGGGAATATAGGATTTGCTGGATAATCTTAGTATGTTTTATATGATAGGTATTACGGCAGGATGTTAGCTGGCATAAAAAAGGAAGCAGGCATTATTTCGGAAGCCGGAGGACATTGTTGCATAATGATTTGGAAATATGGTGGCATGCAAGTAAAAAAAAGTGGATTTCCACTTCTTCTACTCAACAGTTCTTCTTGGATACGAGATCTTTAATTTTTTCAAATGTTTCTTCGCAGATGACGTGTTCAATTCGGCAGGCATCAAGCGCCGCATTCGCAGATGATATCCCTAGAATATCGTGCAGATATTTTGTGATTGTAAGGTGGCGTTCCAGTACTGCATTCGCTTTATCGCGGCCAACCTCGGTTAATTGAATGCGATTCTTAATCATTGTAATGTAACCATTATCTCGTAAAATGCCCATAGCTCTGCTGATGCTCGCCTTGGTGTAATTCATTCGATTGGCAATATCAATAGAGCGAACAAAGCCATTTTCCTGCTCCAGCATTAGTATTGTTTCCAGGTAATTTTCTCCTGATTCTTGCAGTGTCATGGTTTCCTCCTTTTGTCCATACGATTGGTTTCATAGTATCATAGTTTGCTAGATGAAACAATCTTTTTGCTTAAATGTTTGATATTTGGTTGACAAGGTAAGTTAGCGGTAGTAAACTGTTCTCATGGTTAGCGTAGTCTAACTGAAAATGCAAGCAATATGATCATAAAACATTGTATATGAGGAGGAGTGCACATGAAAACACTAAAAGATGCTAAAATCGGCTCTACTGTTGTTGTGGAAAAGCTGGAAGGGCAAGGATTGCTGAAACGGCGCATTATGGATATGGGTATTACTAAGGGAACATCAATCTTTGTACGCAAGCTGGCACCTCTGGGAGATCCAATTGAAGTTCATGTTCGCGGATATGAGTTGACTTTGCGTAAAGAAGATGCGCAGAAGATTATTGTGAAGTAGGGAGTGATAAAAATGGGATTGAAAATTGCATTAGCTGGTAATCCAAACAGCGGAAAAACAACATTATTTAATGAGCTGACAGGGAGTTCTCAATACGTTGGAAACTGGCCGGGTGTTACGGTAGAGAAAAAAGAAGGTAAACTAAAAGGGAATCCGGATGTTACAATCGTGGATTTGCCGGGGATTTATTCGTTGTCTCCGTATACCATGGAAGAAGTTGTATCACGTAATTTTTTGATTGATGAAAGACCTGATGCTATCATTGACGTTGTTGATGCCAGCAATTTGGAGCGTAATTTATACTTAACGACACAATTTATGGAAACCGGAATTCCGGTCATCATTGCAATGAATATGATTGATATTGTGAAAAAGAATAATGATTATATTGATTTGGCGAAATTGCAAGAGGCACTAGGGTGTCCTGTGGTTGCGTTGTCAGCATTAAAAGCAAGCGGTATTCAAGAGTTGATCGATACTTCTGTTGCGACAGCAAAAAAAGCTGCCAAACAGCAACATGTTCCTTTTGAGGCTTCTGTAGAAGAAGCATTAGCTGCAATTCAACAAGCAGTAGGTTCTTCCTGGAAAGCGGAAGACAGCCGCTACTATGC